>JBFLXA010000003.1:0-261712 GCA_040757575.1 Pseudomonadota bacterium | reverse complement strand
TCTCGGCCGGCTTTGACCAACTCAACTATTTGTTGGCGGAAGGCCGCCGCGTAGGGGGGCTTGTGATTGGGCATTTCGGACTCCTTTGTCGAACGCTAAGGTGTCCGTGGAATCGGGGCAACTCCAACCGAAGGTGACGGTTGCCTTCCGTTTGGGTGACATCTATCCCGAGACCTTCGTCTACCAGTCCGGTCCCAAGCAGGGCCAGACCGGTGTTTCGATCAAGGGACGGTTGCTCAAGATCGCCTCCGCGAAGATAGACGGCATGCCCGTCGATTTCGCTGAAATGCGGTTTGCCGCCTGATCCCAGGCGAACTCGCAGCACCCTGCCCTACCCGCCATTCGGATTTCTCCGCTTGGCTTCGTGTTTTACCCGTCCCTACCGGGAGTGCGTCCGCTCCCCAAGGGGAATGGCGCCTTCCGGCTGGGCTTCATTTTCATCCTGGAGGCACATCATGATCAGCATCAACGGAACACTCAGCATCAAAGCGGTCAACGGCAGCAAGGGTTCTTTCTGCGTCGGCGACTTGTCCACCAGCGTGGGCACCTTCAAGGTCAAGGACGCGATTCTCGACCAGTACAGCCCCGGCGATTACGACGGGACTTTCGTCATCGAGGAGATTTTCCCGTCCAGCTACACCTGGCGCGGGAAGGTCTGGGTCGAAGTGCGGGCCAGGCTGTCGGCGATCCATGTCGAGAGCGAACCCGAAACGCCCGATACCGAGACCTTGCCGGAGTCGGTCGAACCCGATCCGGCGAACGAGAACCGCCCGGTGCAAGAGACTGCCGTCACGCCCGTTTCCGACGCGCTGCCGGCGGCGCCAACCGAGACCTCGTTGTTCGATGCCGAAACCCATGACCTCATCGAAGCCGGCAAAGCCGTCAAGCTCGATCCCACCGTGGATCGCGGCCTGTTCCGGGCTCAACGCGATGCCCTCAAGGGACATGGCTACCGGTTCGATGCCAGCACGCAAATGTGGGAAATGCCTGCTGAGTAATCTCAACCTCCGAACCCGCTCAGGCGGGTTCACCCGGGCGGCTTGAATGAGGCCTCCAGGGTGAGCCCGAATAGCGGCGATTGCAGCCTGGTTGGCGGCTTTCCCAAACCGCATCCCTTAACTGCGCGTCCAGGCCTCCCCTTGCCGGACGCGGCGGCGCCTGTTCCGTGGCCGCCAGGAGGCGCGATTTCAGCCACCCACTCCGTTTGCATCTCGCCCCCAGGGCA
The DNA here is from genome assembly GCA_040757575.1 of Pseudomonadota bacterium. Classification (GTDB taxonomy): domain Bacteria; phylum Pseudomonadota; class Gammaproteobacteria; order Burkholderiales; family Thiobacillaceae; genus PFJX01. Next base: position 260,487 of record JBFLXA010000003.1, on the reverse strand, counting down.
TCCGTCAGCCGGTTCCGGCGAGCCGGCTGACGGATGCCGTGTTTCCCCGGCCCTTGTGGCCACCCGAAATGTACTGACGCCGCTGAAACAGTACGCACCGAGAGGCGCGCGGCATAATTGCAACCGGAACCCAGTTCCAATCAAGAAAATAGAAGGGAGTAAGCATGTCACCCCAGAAGATCGGCCATCTGGCCAAACAGTGTTTCAACGTCGCCCTGCCCCTCCAGGTTTGTCGGAGTGCTGCGGGCTATTACATCGGCACCGTTCATCCCAAGGACGGACCCTACAGCCGCGAGTCGGAAGAATATTTCCCCACCCTTGAGGCCGCCGAGGCGGCACTCGAATCGGGTGCTTGGACTCAGCTGGAGTACGAACTCTGAAGCTTCGCCCTGGTGGATGCCACGCGCCTCACCCAGGGGCTTTTCTTGAGGGACAACCCTGAAGAAAAGCCAGCCTGGCTTGTCGTTGTTCCACCGCCGGCAGACGGTTTCCGCCCGCTCGATCCCCGTCAAGGATCGCCGCTCGTCAGTCCCTGAAACGAGCACGGCCGCAAGGTCCGGGACTTCATCTCAACCCACGCGGGGATTCCGTTCCCCGCCAGGGGCATGGTGTTTCCGCTTTTCTGGAGGAACCACCATGTTCGCATTCACCCTGTGCGCGGCCTTCGGGCTCACCCTGTATTTCAGCTTGATTCGGCCGGTGTTGCATCGGGCCGGTTGGATTTGACCACTCTTCACACTCCCGAAGTAGCAGGCATTCAGCTTGCCGCACCTTTGCACCAAGGAGACAAAAATGGATATTGAAGTTCGACCTGAGCTAATTGTCGGTTTCGCCCCCGGCAGAGGCTATTTCATTGCCGGCTATGCCGACGACGAGGACTTGCAGTGCTATTGCAGGGTATCCGAAGACGTTTATCCGACCTATTTGGAAGCCGCCAGAGCATTGGTCAACGGAGGTTGGATACCGGCCTGAGCGTCCGTCCGAGCCAGGCTTCTCTGATCTTTCGCACCCTTACTTCAACCCACGCGGGGACACTGTTCCCGCTCGGGGCAAGGTGTCTCCACTTCACTGGAGTTCATCATGCCTCTCTCCTCTCAAATGTCGGACCTTGATCTGCTGGGGGTTCTGGTCGGCACCCAAGCCGCCGAGAACCTTTTGCAGGAAAACCAGGGATCGTTGTACCAACTTTTCAGCCTGGCGGCGGTGGATCATCTGGTTTGTGAATCCGCGCCCGAGGATGGATGGAACCATGTCCGGCGGCTCCTCGACGTTTCCCGCGAGCTGGTTACGCGGGGTTTTGCCGAGTCCTTGCGTCATCGGGATGCGTTGTCCTCACCGGGGGCCGTGCGCAGCCATCTGATCACCTCGCTGTCACATCTGCCTCACGAAGCCTTCGTCGTGTTGTTCCTGGATGCGCAGAACCGGCTGATCGCCTCGCGAGAGTGCTTTCGCGGCACGCTGACTCAAACCAGCGTCTATCCCAGGGAGGTCGTCAAGATCGCCCTGGAATACAACGCCTGTGCCGTCATCCTCTGCCACAACCATCCATCCGGAACGATGGAGCCCAGTCAGGCCGACCGCTGGTTGACTGATCAGCTGAAAGCGGCGCTGGCCCTGGTCGACGTCAAGGTTCTGGATCATTTCATTGTCGCCGGCAACCAAACCCTTTCCATGGCGGAACGAGGTTTGATCTGACCGCTTTTTTCATCACCCCGCGGGGCGCCTTGCCCTGCGGGGCGTGGTGTCTCCGCATTGTCTTGGAGAACATCATGAGTGAATCATCAGCCATCGCCATCGGTACCCGGGTCATGGTCAAGCGCCAGCAAGACCGCCTCGGCGGACCTCAGTATCCTGGCCGGATCGGCGTCGTCGTCCGTGAAAACATGTTTGGCCGCGAGTCGGGTGGGTACTGGTATGTCCAGCTCGAAGCCACACGCCGCGCCAAGCAACGTATCGCGCTGTTCTGCGCCAAGGAACTGGAACTGGCACAGGAGGGCACGTCATGAACCTGCGCATCGTCGAGTACACCATCGATTACGCCCACCGCGTCCAGGTCGGCATTCTGTCCGATAGCGACGAAGAGGCCCTCGCCAAGGCGCAGGCCGCTTTCGATGCCGGCACGATCTGGGACGACACCCCGGCGATGCCCCTCCTCTTCGACGATTACGAGGAGAAGGAAGGCGAAACGCTGGACTTCCAGGTGTTGGCCACGGTGGCTGCCTGGCCGGTACCGGATGCCAGCGTTCTCCAGCAACGCCGCACGGCGAACGCCATGGAGGCTTGTCGTCTTCTGGTGGTGGCGGAGTCGATGCGCGGTCTGAACGGCCCGACGCCTGGCGACTATGAGCAATCGCTCGTTGAAACCGCATATCGGCTGGCTCGAATGGCAGTTGATGGCCATCCGACCAGGATGCCTGAGTCGCCCCGGCCCCGCGTCGTGGTCGGTGTCGAGGGCGGCCTGGTCCAGGGCGCGTCGTCCGACAGGCCGGTGGAACTCGTCGTGCTCGATTACGACATGAACGATGTGGACGATGGCGCAGTCGAGGTGCCGCAGAGCGGTGGCTCGACCACCCTGGCCACGATCATCTCTCATGGCGTGGATCTCGATCCCGAATTCGTCGCCGGTGTATGGCAAGCGGAATCGGAAGGCTGATCCTTCTTCAACTTGGCCCCTCATCGAGGGGCCTTTCCTGGGCCGTTGCCTCAACGCCCCAGGAAATGCCGAGCGCCATCCGTGTTCCACCGCCGGCTGTCGGTTACAGCCCGCTCGATCCCCGTCAAGGATCGCCGTTCGTCAGTCCCTGAAACGAGCACGGCCGCAAGGTCCGGGACTTCATCAAATCCGCCCCGTAAGGGGTTTTATCTCAACCCGCCGGGGTGCTTCGCCGCCCTGGAGGGGCTGCGTTTCCTTCGGCTCAGCATGGAGGAAATCATCATGGGATGGACCGTGACATTCGATAGCAACCGGCGGCAGCTCATCCAGGAGCGCACCCGGTCGGCTACGCAGGCCGATGGCACCCGCTGGGAATGCCTGCGTCACACGGCAGTGGGCAATGTGCTCTGGACGGTATGGGAGGTCACTCCCGCCGATCCGAAGCCGCCCATGGCCTACAGGGAGCCCTATCGTTATATCGGCTGCGACTTGCTGGCGCCCGGCAGGAAGGGCGAAGGCTGGGGTTACAAGGATCTGTGCGAAAGCATGGGGCCTTGCTACAACACCTGTCCCTTGTCCTACCTGGACATGGCGCCGGTTGCCGATGCGGATTGGCGCGCCCAGGTCCGCGCTTGGCATGCCTCGCGCAAACGCAAGGTCGATATCGGCGATGTGTTGATCTTCGAGGGGCTTGCCATCCCCGAGGTCAAGATCGTTTCGAAACAAGGTCGGCGCCTCGTGGGCGAATACGGTGGCTGTCTGTACCGCATTCCTCCCCGAATCCTGGCCAAGGTAGTCGATCAGCGCCTGGCGGCCTAACTCGACCACCGAGAGTTCAATCCATCGTACCGGCCCCGTCGCGGGCTGGTCGTATTTCCAGGAGCGTGAACATGCAATTCACCGTCGAGGCCAGCACCAGCGACCCGCGTACGCGCGAAGGGTATGCCAGGGACAACCTGGCCGATTTCGATTACTGCCCGGATCGTTCGTCCGCGAGCGCGAAGACCCGCCATTTTCATCGGCGCGGGCTTTGGGTGGAGGTCTACCACACCGATACCGGCGAGCTCATGGCAGGGCCGATCGATCCCGATCAGCCCTGTCCTGCTTACATCGTATGAAGGCTTTTCGAGGCGCGTCAGTCCCTGAAACACGCACGGCCGCAAGGTCCGGGACATAGCTGTTTTACTCAACCCTCGCGGGGATATCCTCCCCGCCTGGGGCAGGTTGTCTCCGCATTTCCTGGAGACAACCATGGGACTCATGTTCTCGCGGCTCGCCCGCAATTTTATTAAAAATGGCTACTTCCCCACCGACGAGGTCACCCTCGCCCGCATCCTCAACGCGCTCGATATCGCCGGCACACGGGTCCGCATCGCGGACCCGTGCTGCGGCGAGGGCGTCGCCCTGGCCGAGGTCAAGCATGCCCTGACCGAGGCCGGCGCCGCCGTCGAAGCCCTGGCCATCGAGTTCGACGCCGAACGTGCCTGGCACGCCAAGCAATTGCTCGATACCGTGCTCCATGCCGATATGAACGATGCCTGGGTATCGGCCAGATCGACCGGGTTGCTGTTCCTGAACCCACCCTATGGCCATACCGTGGCCGACACCGGGCAGACCGGTGATGGCAAGCACAGCGAACGGCTGGAGTTGCTCTTCCTGCGCAAGACGGCGGGATGGCTCCAGGCGGGCGGAGTGCTGGTCTTCATCGTGCCGCACACGGTCATGAGCGAGGAGATGGCCAACTATCTGTGCCGCCACTTCACCCACCTCACGGCCTGGTCGGCGCCGGAACGGCAGTTCAAGCAGATGGTCGTCTTCGGCATCAAGCGCCGCGCCGCCGCCCCGTCCAAGGGGCAGGTCGAGGCCTTGATGGCGGCAAGAGACACGCCACCAGCCGAATTGCCCGAGGCCTGGCCGCATGCGCCGCTGCTGGTGCCCGAGATGCCCGTTGGCGAGGACCTGGTTTTCCAGGCGATTCGCCTGAATGGTCCGGAACTGGCGGCCGAGGTCGCCAAGCATCATGCCAGCACTTTGTGGCCGAGTTTCCCGCGCACCTTCAGCGCTCAGGCCCAGGTCCATCGGCGTCCCTTGCGGATGCTGTCGGACTGGCACCTGGCGCTCGGGTTGGCGGCGGGCCAGATCGGCGGTTTCGTGGACGCCGAGGATGGCCGCACCTATCTCATCAAGGGCTCGACCTACAAGGAAAAAGAGGTTTCGGTACAGCACGAGACCGACGCGAAGGGCAACGTCTCCGAGACGCGCATCCTGACCGATCGCTTCGTGCCGGTGATCCGGGCCATCGATTTCACGGCCGGGAGCATGACCTTCGGGGACGTGCTCACCATACGCTGAGCTTCATGTGGCTCCTCCCTTTACCCCTCATCGAGGGGTCTTTTTGAAGCGCCTGCCTGGCGGGTGCTTCGGAAAGGCCCTTGGCCGCTTGGCCGTAACTGGCACTGGCACCACCGCTGGTCGAACGGTTTTCGACTCGCCGATGCCGTAAGCATCGAGGTCCGGTCATCCCTGAAACCGGATCGGCGTCTGGCGCCGGGAGCAAGCCGATCATCCGATCGGTGATTCATCACCCCCGTGGGGCTCGCCCCCACCGGGAAGAGCCCCACTACCTTGGAGGCTCATCATCATGTCCGCATCTGTACCTTTGTGGGGCATCCGGGAGTTTTCGGATGTCTTTCTCGACGCCCTGGTCCGCAACGAAGCAGGCCAGCTCATGTTCGCATCGCTCTACGGCCGGGATACCGCCATCCAGCAATTGCTGGCGGCCTTCTCGCTGCCGGTAACGTCCGGCGGTGTCGACCGCATCACGTTGAAGCCGGTCAAGGCCCCGCCTCGGCCCGGCGACGGCGTGGCGGGCGTGGTAACGCTTCATCCCGAAGCGCCGGCAGGGGAAGACCACCGGGGTATCGCCTTCATCGGCGATGCCTCGCGGCTGACCAAGCTGGCGGGCAAGCTGCCGCGCCGGTCTTTGTTCGGGCCGGTGTCGCACGTCTTCATCTACGACCCAATGGTCATCGACCCGGACACGGCCAACGGCCGGGCCTGGGTACTGACTTTCGGCAACGATGGCCAAGATCACCGGCAATCGGTCTGGGCGATGATCCAGCGCATCTCTCCGGTGCCGCTGATCGAAGCCTGGTGCGAGCCGGTGCTGGCCGCCCTGGGCGAAAAGATCATCACCGATCTCAACGCCAAGGCTACCTGGCCGGCCCTGGGGCCTATCCAGGCCTCGCTGATCGATTTGGGAGAGAACTTCACCCAAGCCATTTCCCTTCTGGTGAAAAACCAGGTGCTCACGCGCCAGGCCGAAGCCAGTGAAACCACCCCGCAGGAATTGTCGCTCGCGGCCTGACCTGTTCATTTCTTACCGCCCTCGCGGGGATGCCGTCCCCGCCAGGGGCAGGGTGTCTCCGCACTTATTTGGAGAACACCATGCAAGTCACACATCAACTTCACGTCACGACGTCCACCCAACCGGTGGGCGAAGAAAACCCGCTGCATTCGGACATCCTGGCGTTCATCGCCGCGCATCCGAAGCCTGCCGATGCCCCGGAACAATGGGTCATCTGCAAGCTCTTCGACGCCTTCGGCTCGGCCACCTGGTGGCTGACCGAATACGACGCCAAAGAGCGGATCGGCTTCGGCTTCGTTACCGGCCTGGACTACGACGAATGGGGCACCGTCTCCATCGACGAGCTGGCCGAACTGCATGCCGGCTTGTCCGGCATGGCGGGCTCGGCGCCGCGCATCGAAGTGGATCGGTACTTCCGACCGCGCAGCAAGGACGTGGCCGTGTCCGCCTACTATCAGCGGACCAACGAGGGCGTCCAGGCGCAGGAAGAACGATTCGATGGCGACATCGCGCCGATCGCGGAGCCTGGGGTGTTGTCGCTATCGGAGTTCGTCTCATCGTTCGGCTCGGGCCTGCTCGAAGCCGTTCGCAGGCAGAACCCACCCGTTTATTCCGGAGTACCGAATGAACGGCGGGAGGCGGTGATGGATGCCCTCACCCGGGCGCCCTTCCCTGCCCAGCGCGAAGTGGTGCAAGCCATGGCCGCGTTGCTCTTCGATGAAAACGATCCGGCCGGCATCATCAACGCCGAGATGGGCACGGGCAAGACCATGATGGCCATCGCGGCCGCCGCGGTCGCCCATGCCGAAGGCTATCCACGCAGCCTGGTGATCTGCCCTCCTCACCTGGTCTACAAGTGGCGGCGGGAGATCAAGCAGACGGTGCCGAATGCGCGGGTCTGGGTGCTGAACGGCCCAGACACGCTCAAGAAGCTCCTGACGCTACGGCAGATGCGCGAAGCGCCACTTCATCCCGAGTTCTTCGTGATGGGCCGGGTGCGGATGCGCATGGGCTACCACTGGAAGCCGTCTTTCATCATCAAGCGCGTCGTGGAAACGGTCGAGGCCGGCGATACGACGATCCCTGGCGGGGCTCGGGTCGCCTGTTGTCCGAGCTGCTACGCCTGGGTGACGGATGGGGACGATGCGCCCCTCAATCCCGCCCTGGCGGAAATGCACTTGGCCAAGGAACGCCGTTTCTGCCCGCATTGCCATGGTGCCTTGTGGACGTTGACCCGTCCGCAGGCCTCGGCGAAGTCGCGGGAGGAGATGGTGCTCGCGGCCATGCAGCAGCTACCGACGATTGGCACGAAAACCGCGCGCCGGTTGTTGGACAAGTTCGGCGCCACGATGCTGGGCGACATGCTGGAGGACAACGTCTACGAGTTCATCAACCTGATGGACGAGGATGGCGACCTGTTCTTCTCCGATCGCCAGGCGACCCGAATGGAGCGGGCCATGGCCAACTCCGAGTTCAGCTTTGGGCAAGGCGGCTACCAGCCGACCGAGTTCATCAAGCGCTATCTGCCCCAGGGCTACTTCGGCTTGCTCATCGTCGACGAAGGTCACGAGTTCAAGAACGAGGGCTCCGCCCAGGGCCAGGCCTTCGGCGTGCTGGCCAGGAAATGCAGCAAAACGCTGCTCCTGACCGGAACGCTGATGGGCGGTTATGCCGACGATCTCTTCTATTTGCTCTGGCGGCTACAACCCAGGGCGATGATGGAGGACGGTTTCGGCTACTCGCGGCGCGGCTCGCTCGGGCCGGCCTCCATGGGCTTTCTGCGCGCCCATGGCGTCATCAAGGACATCTACAAGTCCAAAAGTGACGACGAAGCCCGATCCCATCGCACGGCGCGCGGTCGACAGACCATGCATCGCGCGACCAAGGGACCGGGCTTCGGCCCGAACGGCATCATGCGCTATGTGGTGCCGATCAGCGCGTTCCTGAAGCTCAAGCAGATCGGCGGCAATGTCCTGCCTCCCTACGAGGAACATTTCGACGGGGTGGTCATGACACCGATCCAGCAAGAGTGGTATCGAAAGCTGGAAGATGCACTGAAACAGGCATTGAAAGATGCCTTGCGTGCCGGGGACCACAGCCTGTTGGGGGTGGTGCTCAACGCCTTACTGGCGTGGCCGGATTGCGCGTTCCGCGAGGAGCACGTCGTCCACCCGCATCGTCGCGACCGCGTGTTGGCTCATGTGCCGGCGCTGTTCGACGGTTCGGAGCCAATGCCGAAGGAGCGCATGCTCATTGAGCGCGTGAAGGCCGAGAAAGCCAGGGGACGTCGTGTCCTGATTTACACGGTCTACACGGGCACCCGTGACACCACGGCGAGGCTGAAGGCGCTTCTGGCGTTGGAGGGCATCAAAGTGGCGACACTGAGCGCCAGCGTGGCCGCCGAGAAGCGGGAAGACTGGGTCGCCGACCAAGTCGACCGCGGCATCGACGTGCTGATAACCAACCCCGAGTTGGTGAAAACCGGTCTCGACCTGCTGGAGTTTCCGACCATCGTGTTCCTACAGTCCGGGTACAACGTCTACACCCTGCAACAGGCCGCCCGCCGTTCCTGGCGGATCGGCCAGAAGCAAGCAGTGGACGTGGTTTTCCTGGGCTACCAGGGCACGGCGCAGTTGGCCTGCCTTGAGCTGATGGCGAAGAAGATCGCCGTGGCTCAATCGACTTCGGGCGACATGCCCGAGTCGGGGCTGGACGTGTTGAACCAGTCGGGTGATTCCATCGAAGTGGCACTGGCCAGGCAGTTGGTGGCCTGATCTTCCTCGGCGCGCCTCAAGGCGTGCCGGGGTTCATTACAGAATTGGAGGTGATGATGTTGACGAATCCGGATCAAGAACGGCTCGATAAAGCCGCTCAGGCGGCCCAGTTATTGCAGCAGGATCTGCTGGATCTGAGTCGGGCCGACAACCCGCTCCTGGCGGACATTGGCTATGGACTCCTGGAGGAAATCGTGGCCTTGCACACCCGGCTGGATCGTCTGTGCGTGGTAACGCGTGAATCGCCAGAGGGATGAGGAGGTGTACCGCCATGCCTCTATTGTTTGATCAGCTAAACTGTTGTGTAGAGTCTATTCAATGATATCCCCACCCCCGAGCAACTCGGGGTCTTCAACCGCCCTCATGGGCGGTTTTTTTGTTTCCCCATGAGTAAATAATGACTGCCAGATTTAGCATCGAAATGGCATGCACAAGCCTCGCCATGTGCTGCTGCCACCAATTCATGCAAAATACCGCACTCCCGTGCGCTGTGGTTTTCTCCGCATTGCGCCCGCAACGCAGCAAGTTGGCTCTCCAGTGCGCGTAAGCTGTTGAGCCGCGCCTGCACACGAGCCAATTGCTCGTCGATCAGCCGGTTGATGTCGCCACACTCCGCCTCTGGGTGGGCGACGAAATCCAGCAGGCGTCGGATCGACTCCAGGGGCATGTCCAATGCCCGGCAATGACGGATGAAGGCCAGTCGTTCCAGATGAGCCTGCTGGTAGGCACGGTAGCCATTGGCCTCGCGTCCGGGCTCGGGCAGCAGTCCGGCCTTCTCGTAATAGCGGATGGTCTCGATATCCACCCCGGTGGCTTTCGCCAGATCACCGATGCGCATGGCTCACTCCAAATCAAGAACATGACTTTACCCTCTTGACCCCGGAGCGGCTCCAGGGTTTTCAATGCGGCCATCTCATCACCGAAATTCATAACCATGTCAGGTTGCTCCTGCACCGGAAGTTGTGAGTCCTCCAGTACCGCCGTGTCACCGCGTTACCGGCGTGTATTGTGGGTGGCGCTTGTCCTCAACGCCGTGATGTTCTTTGTGGAAATCGGCGGCGGCCTGCAATCCGGATCGGTGTCCCTGTTGGCCGATGCAGTCGATTTCGCGGGGGACGCCGCCAACTACGGCCTCTCATTGGCGGTACTGTCCATGGGACTGGCCTGGCGGGCACGTGCAGCCTGGGTCAAGGGCGTCACTATGGGCGTCTACGGCATCCTGGTATTGGCTAAGACCGCCTGGGCCGCCTCACTGGGCATCCCGCCCGAGCCAATGACCATGGGATTGGTGGCCCTGCTGGCCCTGGCGGTCAATGTCGGCGTGGCGATCATGCTTTACGCTTGGCGCAACGGTGACGCCAACATGCGTTCCGTCTGGCTGTGCAGCCGCAACGACGCCATCGGCAACGTGGCGGTGGCCCTCGCCGCCCTAGGCGTATTCGGCACCGGCTCGGCCTGGCCCGATCTGCTGGTGGCGGGCGTGATGGCGACTCTGGCCTTGACGGCCTCGGTCACGGTTGTGCGGCACGCGCGTGCCGAGTTGGTTCTGGCTGTTCCTCTGCATTAACCCCCAGTTTCCGGGTCAGCAAATGCACAGCGAAGCGGGGGTAACCCCCGCTTCCAATAGGGCGGAAATTTCTCCGCCATGGACCATGGTAATGCCCAAACTTATGATTGAACTGAATGGAGAACGGCATGAAATTCATCACGCTCACCCTTATTGCGGGCCTCTTCATGGCGCCCCAACTTCCGGTGTTGGCCGCCGACAACAACGGCCACGTCATGCATGCCGAACAAGCCAAGGACAGGGTCTGGACCGACGGCACCGTGAAGAAAATCAACTCCAATATCGGCAAGATCGCCGTCAGCAATGTGCGCCTGGCCCAACTGGCCAACCTGGATCCGGACAATCCGGACATGCCCGCCTTGGCCTTGATGTTCCGGGTTACGGATCCCGCCTGGCTCGACCAGGTCAAACCCGGCGACCGCATCCGTTTCGTGGTGGAACGCCTGGATGGCGCCTTAACGATTACCGCGCTGCAACCCGGCCGCTGAGGCAGTCTCAATGAGCGACTTTTCCTACCCACGGGGGACATGAAATCGATGCAGCGCAATACCCTGATGTTCGCCCTGGCCATGCCCGCCACCCTGATAGCCACCCAGGTCTTGCGGTTGTGCGGCACGCGCGCGCTGTGTTAGCTTCCCCGACATGCGCAAGCTTGTAGCCATCCTTTTCCTGCTTATCCTGCCGCTGCAGTGGACCACTGCGGCGGTGGCAGCTTATTGCCTGCACGAAACGGATGGTCCAGCCCAGCAGCACATCGGCCACCACGCGCATGAACATCAGGCCAGCGCTGCCCAAACGGACAGCGATTCCGGCAATAGCGATTTCGATGCCGACTGCCCGAGTTGCCACGCGCATTTCGCGCAAGCCGTCATCGACGCCGATTCGCCCATGCTTCCGGTTTCGCAAGTCCGTGCTGCCATGGCTTACCGGGCCTTCCTGCCCACCCCGCCGCCAAGCTCCCTGTTTCGCCCCCCTCTAGTCGACCTCGCCTGAAGCTCCGGCAGGTTGGCGCGTCCCTCGATTCCCTCGTTGTCGCGATTACCTCGCCGGATTTGACGTAAGTATTTGCGTTATTCCCGGCTGCCCTCGACGTGGGCGGCCGCATCAGGACGAGGCTTCAAATGAACATTGTGTTCCGCTTTAGGGGAAGTGCTTCCCTCTGGCTGCTGGCATGGGCCATCCCATTTGCCGCACTGATTCCCCCTGCCCAGGCTGTGGAAACGTCTCCAACTCTCAAACAGGCCTTCAAGGCCGCCTGGGCACGTCAGCCGGAGGCGCGTGCCGCCAGGGCGCGACGCGATGCCGTCGGCGCACGTCGGCAGACGGCCGACAGCTGGCTGGCGGAGCCGCCCAGCCTGGATGTTTCCTACAAAACCGACCAGCTCAATCACGACCAGGGCAGCCGGGAATACGAGGTCGGCCTCGCCATGCCGCTCTGGTTGCCAGGCGAGCGGGCCGGTCAACGCGCCCTGGCCGAAGTCGAAGGCGCCGCGCTGGAATGGCGGTTGGAATCTGCACAACTGCGTACGGCGGGCGAAGTACGCGAGGCCTGGTGGTCCCTGGCCTTGGCGCGTATCGATCTGGAGGCCGCCGAGGCCCGCCGGCAAAACGCCGAACGGCTGGCCGCCGACGTGGCCCGGCGGATCAAGGCGGGCGACCTGTCGCGGGCCGATGGGCACCAGGCCGACGCCGCCGTGGCTGGGGCCGTCGCCGAAGTCGCGCGGTCACGCGGGGCACTGGCCGAAGCGGCCAAGCGCCTGCGCAGCCTTACGGGCGTAACGGTGAATGGTGCTGTATCCGCTGCCACCGAACCCACCCCATCCCAAGCCAACGAGGGGGACGTACATCCGCTCTTGAAGGATATGGCCGCCCGTGTCGAGACGGCCCGCGCCGCTCGCAACCTGGCCGGTGTGCAAAGCCGCGCCAACCCGGAACTACGCCTGGCTGCAACCCGCGACCGTGCGGCTGCGGGCGATGCCTGGTCCAACACCCTCACCCTGGGCGTGCGCATCCCCTTCGGCTCCGACAGCCGGCAGCGCGTCCGTGTCGCCACGGCGACCGCCGAGGAAACCGAGGTGGAGGCTCAACTGGCCGTCGAACAGGAACGCATCGCCGCCGAGATCGACGCCGCCCGTCAGCGCGAAGAAGCGGCCCGTGCCTGGCTGGCTGCCGCCGAGCAGCGGGCGCGGCTGGCGAACGAGTCGCGCGGCTTCTTCGAGAAATCCTTCCGCCTGGGCGAGACCGACCTGCCCACCCGTTTGCGCATCGAGGGCGAAGCGGCCGAGGCCGAACGCGAGGCCGCCCGTGCCCGCGTCGAACTGGCCGCATCGGTCTCCGCCCTGCGCCAGGCCTTGGGCCTGCTACCCGAATAATTCAGGAGGAAACACCCATGAACCCCAAACATATCCTGGCGGCCCTGAGCCTGGCCGTCGCTTCGCCAGCCTGGGCCGGTGATGGACACGACCATGGCGACGCCCCCGCCGCCACTGCCGGCTCCACGTTGCCGCGCTTTGCCGCCACGTCCGATCTCTTCGAACTGGTCGGCGTGCTCGACGGCAAACATCTGACCCTCTGGCTCGACCATGCCGCCGACAACAGCCCGGTCAAGGACGCCAAGCTCGAACTGGAACTCGGCGGCATCAAGGTGCCAGTGAAGGTCCACGGTGAAGGGGAATTCGAGGCCATCCTGGCCAAGCCGCTCACGCCGGGGGAATTCCCGGTTGCCGCCACCGTGTATGCCGGTGAGGAGGCCGACCTACTGGCTGGCGATTTTGATATCCACGCCGAAGCCGAAGCTGCCGAGGCCGCGCATACCCATGGCTGGCAGGAATACGCCCTCTGGGCCGCCATCGCTGGCGCGGCACTGGCCGGCCTGGCCGCGCTGATCCGTCGCCTTCGCAGCCAACGCTTGGGAGGTGCCGCATGAAACCGCTCGCCCTTATAGCCATCTTCTGCCTGGCCTTGGTGTCCGGTGCCCATGCCGGTGAGGGCCACGACCACGGCGACGCCTCTCCGGCCGCCAACAGTAGCGGCCCCAAGCGGCTGCCCGATGGCGGCGTCTTCATGCCCAAGCCAGCGCAACGCCAGATTGGTGTGCGCACCCAGCCAGTGGAGGAAGGCGCGCTGCCCCGTGCCTTCGAACTCTCCGGCAAGGTGGTCATGGACCCCAATGCCGGCGGCAAGGTTCAGGCCCTCATCGCCGGCAGGCTGGAGCCCGGCCCGCGCGGCTTCCCCAGCCTCGGACAACGGGTCAACAAAGGCGAGGTGCTGGCCTGGGTAGTGCCGTCCGCCGGCATGATCGAGCGCTCCAACCAGTCCGCTCAACTGGCGGAATTGCGTGCCGCCAAGGGTCTGGCCGAGAAGCGGCTGACCCGCCTGAAGGAACTGGCCGACACCATCCCGGGAAAGGAGATCGAGGCGGCCGAGAGCGAGGTCGACAGCCTCAACGGGCGCATCGCCGCCCTGGGTGCCGGACTCTCCAACCGCGATGCCCTGGTCGCGCCGGTCACAGGCGTGGTCGCCATGAGCAATGCCGTGGCTGGGCAGGTAGTCGAGGCACGCGAGGCGGTGTTCGAGGTGGTCGATCCCAACCGCTTGCGCGTCGAAGCGCTTGCCTACGACACCGCACAGGCCCTGGACGTGGTTTCCGGCAGCCTGGCGGTAGGCGATGCGCGGGTGCCGCTGGCCTTCGTCGGCGCTGCCCGCAGCCTGCGCGAACAGGCCTTGCCCCTGATGTTCCGTGGCGAGGGCAATGCCTTGGCCAATCTGGCGTTGGGCCAGCCGGTCAAGGTCTTCGCGTTGACCCGGAGCACCGTGCAGGGCTATCGCGTGCCGGCGGCGGCGTTGGTGAAAAACCCGGCCAACCAGGCCATCGTCTGGGTCAAGACCGCGCCGGAACGCTTCGAACCGCGCACGGTGACGGTGGAACCCCTGGACGGTGCGAACGTGGCGGTGACCACCGGCCTGAAGGCGGGCGACCGGGTGGTGGTGCGTGGCGCGACGCTGGTCAATCAGGTCAGGTAGGGGCGCCATCATGTTCAAGTGGCTACTCGACAACAGCCTGACCAACCGGCTGCTGGTGATCATCGCCAGCCTGGTGGTGATGGCCTACGGCGCATTCACCCTGACGCAGACGCCGGTGGACGTCTTTCCCGACCTCAACAAGCCCACCGTCACCCTGATGACCGAGGCGGGCGGCATGGCCCCGGAGGAGGTGGAGCAACTCATCACCTTCCCGCTGGAGACCACCATGAACGGCCTGCCTGGGGTGGAGAGCGTGCGTTCGGTGTCCAGCGCCGGACTGTCCTTCATCTACGTCACCTTCGACTGGCGCACCGACATCTTCCGGGCGCGGCAGATGGTCTCGGAACGCCTCACCTCCATGGAAGAAGGTCTGCCCGATGGGGTGACGCCGCGCATGGGGCCGATCAGCTCGATCATGGGCGAGATCATGCAGATCGCCATCCCCATCGACACGGGAAAGATCACCCCCATGCAGGTGCGCGAATACGCCGACTGGGTACTCCGGCCTCGCCTCATGGCGATCCCCGGCGTCGCGCAGGTCATCCCCATCGGCGGCGAGGTGCGCCAGTTCCAGGTGCAGCCGGATACCGTGCGCATGGCGGAACTGGGTGTCAATCACGACCAACTCGACGGCGCCCTGCGCGGCTTCTCCTCGAACTCGTCGGGGGGCTTCCTGGAACTCAACGGCCGGGAATATCTGATCCGCAATCTGGGCCGCACCTCGCGCCTGGAAGACCTGAAGAATCTGGCGCTGACTGCGCGCAGCGGCCAACCCATCCTGCTGCGCCAGATCGCCGAGGTGACCTTCGCCCCGGCCATCAAGCGCGGCGACGCCGGATTCGAGGGCCGCCCGGCGGTGATCCTGGGCATCCAGAAACAGCCCACGGCGGACACCATCGGGCTGACCCGCTCCATCGAGGACGCCCTGGGCTCGCTCAAGCAGGGACTTCCAGCGGGCATGGCCGAGCCCCGTGTCACCTTCCGCCAGGCCAGCTTCATCGAGGCCTCCATCGATACCTTGAAGGGCAAGCTGATCGGCGCCTCGGTGTTCGTCGCGGTGATCCTGTTCTTCTTCCTGGGCACCTTGCGCCCGACCGTGATCGCACTCACCGCCATCCCGGTGTCGATCTTCATGACCGCATTGGTGTTCAAGTATTTCGGCATGTCGATCAACACCATGACCCTCGGGGGACTCGCCATCGCCATCGGCGGCCTGGTGGACGATGCGGTGGTGGGCATCGAGAACGTCTTGCGACGGCTTAAGGAAGACCGGGCCAAGCACCCTGATCATCGCCTGCATCCCATCGAGCTGGTGGCCCACGCCACCCTGGAGGTACGTTCCGCCATCCTTTACGCCACGCTCATCATCGTGCTGGTATTCCTGCCGCTGTTCGCCCTGCCCGGCATGGAGGGCAGGCTGTTCGTGCCACTCGGGATCGCCTTCATCGTCTCGACCCTGGCCTCCCTGGTGGTGTCGGTGTCCATCACCCCGGTGCTGGCGTTCTACCTCCTTCCCCGAATGAAGTCCCTCGACCACGGCGATACGCGGCTCTTGGCCTGGCTCAAGTCCAGGTATCGCGGCAGCCTGCAAGCCGTGCTGGACCGACCCCGTGCAGCCTTGGCGGCGGGGGCTACGGCGGTGCTGGTAGCGGCGGTGGCGGTGCCGTTCTTCCCCACCACCTTCCTGCCGCCGTTCAACGAGGGCACCCTGCTCATCGGTCTGCGCCTGAATCCTGGGGTGACCCTGGCCGAATCGTCCGCCCTGGCGCGGCAGGCCGAGGTGTTGGTGCGCCAGGTGCCGGAGGTGGTTCATGTCGGACGGCGCAGTGGCCGCGCCGAACTGGACGAGCATGCCGAGGGGGTGCATGTCAGCGAACTGGACGTGGGCATCAAGCCTGCCGCCGAATTGACCCGACCGCTGGACGACATCAAGGCCGACATCCGCGGGCGCCTCATCAACCTGCCCGCCGCCATCGAAATCGGCCAGCCCATTTCGCATCGCATCGACCACATGCTGTCCGGTGTGCGCTCGCAGATCGCCATCAAGATCTACGGCGATGACCTGGATACCCTGCGCGCCCAGGCCGACCTGCTGCGCGGCAAGCTTGCCGGCATCCCCGGGCTGGCCGACCTGCAAATCGAAAAGCAGGTGCTCGCACCCCAGATCAAGGTGCGCATCGACTATGCGGCAGCGGCGCAATACGGCGTGCCGACGCCGCAAATCCTGGCCATGCTGCAAGGCCTGGTGGAGGGCGAGAAATCCGCCCAGATCGTCGAGGGCGGCCGGCGTTTCGCCCTGGTCATGCGTCTGCCGGAATCGGCGCGCACGGTGGAGGGCTTAAGTCGCATCCAGTTCAGCACTCCGAGCGGCAGCGTGCCCCTGTCGCGCATCGCCACCATCGAGGATAGCGACGGCCCCAACCAGATCAGCCGCGACGACGGCAAGCGCCGCATCGTCCTCTCGGCCAACGCCCAGGGCCGGGCACTGTCCGAGGTGGTGGCCGACATCCGCAAGGCGGTCGGGGGCACGAAACTGCCCGAGGGCTACTTCGTCACCCTGGGCGGCCAGTTCCAGGCCCAGGAAGAGGCCTCGAAGCTGGTCGGCCTGTTGTCCATCGTGTCGCTCACGCTGATGTTCGTGGTGCTTTACAGCCGCTACAAGTCGGCGCGGCTGTCGTTGTTGATCATGGCCAACATCCCGCTGGCCCTGGTGGGCGCGGTGCTGGGGCTGTGGCTATCCGGGCAGCCGCTTTCCGTGGCGGCGCTTATCGGCTTCATCACCCTGGCCGGCATCTCGGTACGCAACGGCATCCTCAAGGTCAGCCACTACATCAACCTGATGCGCCGCGAAGGCGAGGACTTCGATCACACGATGATCGTGCGCGGTTCGCTGGAGCGCTTGGCGCCGGTGCTGATGACCGCCCTGGTTACCGCCTTCGCCCTGGCCCCGCTGCTGTTCGAGGCGGAACGACCCGGCACGGAAATCCTCCACCCGGTGGCCGTGGTCATCTTCTCCGGACTCATCAGCTCCACCCTGCTCGACACCTATCTCACCCCCGCGCTGTTCTGGCTGTTCGGGCGCCGGGATGCCGAGCGTCTGCTCGCCGACCGCGATGCCGAGGCGTTGTGATGCCAACCTTCGTTCACATCCCCCAAGGAAAGGAAACACCATGAAACCTATCCATCTACTTACCGCCCTGGCCTTCGGACTGAGCAACGGCGCCTTCGCGGCCGGCGGTCACGATCATGCTCACGAACACACCGCCCTGCACGGCGGCGTGGTGGCCGAGGCCAAGGACATCGACTTCGAACTGGTCGCCAAGCCGGACAGCCTGCGCCTCCATGTGCGTGACCACGGCAAGCCGGTCGATGTCGCCAAGGCCAGCGCCAAGCTAACCCTGCTGGCCGGTGGCGTGAAACAGGAAGTCGCGCTCAAGCCCGCTGGCGACAAGCTTGAGGCCATGGGCCAGTTCAAGGTAACCGGAGCCAAGGCGGTGGCTCTCGTGAACCTGCCAGGCAAACCCGCCCTGACCGTGCGCTTCGTACTGCGCTGATGCCGACAACACCTACCCATCGAAAGGAGATCGAAATGAAACGATTGATGCTGATCCTGCCCCTGATTGCCATGGCTGGCTGTTCTTCCAACGTGGCCCTCAAGGACGACTCAAACACCACGCAGGCAGTGGGTACGCTAACTTTGACTTGGCTGCAGCCAAATTCCATGGAAGTGATGCTGGATGGCAAGCGCTATGTAGGCGAATGGGATAGCGAGCGTTGTTTGGACGCGGAATGCCGTGGTGCCTATCGCACCATGTCCAAAGTCCATCGACGGCATATCAGGGAAGGTCAAGCTGTCTTGAAGACCAAGGAAGGCGATCGCCTGGACTGCGAGTGGGTAAGCCACCTACCTGATGTTAAGGGCTCGTGTCGGACTCAGAATGGCAGAACGTTCCGTCTGGAGGAGGCCAAGCCGACCAAATAGTGGGTGTGCAGGCTGGAGCAGCCCATCCGTTGACCCAACACAGACTGGGTCGTGATTTACACGCCAAGCGACCTCGCAAGGTCAGGAGCAACGGGCTACGTTGCTTACCCTTGATGGACATCGGCAAAACGGATCTTGTCGCCTTCGACCCCCAATATATTGTTCAGACTCACGGCCCGGAACCCGCGTAAACACTGGGGATCGTACGAAAGGCACAGAGAACGGAGAGCACAGAGAGCAGGAAAGCCGCCGAAACCAGGGTTTTCGGGTTGGTGCCGCCCTTCGCACGAATCCAGGAACCAACACCAGCACTAGCACTAGCACGGTGTGCAGACGTAAAAAAGGCGAGAGCAACGTCTGGCCTTTTGGAATTGGCGGTGCTGGGGCGACCCAGACTGGACGTGGCATTCGTGCTAGGGGGTAATCCAGAGCATTAGATTGTGCTTCCCAGTGGTCATCCTTGAATCTTTGCTTGATCGCAAGATTTCTCTCTTGGGTCCACGAGGGGCAGGTATATGCCCCTTCGATCACTCATTGAAGGAGGCAACGAGAGCCGCTGCCGCGACTTTCACGTCAGGTTGACTGTTGGTCTTCCTGACCTGGCAAACGCAGCACAAAGCAAGTAAGCCCCAGCTGTGACGTGACGTCGACTGAGCCCCCGTGTGTCTTCATGATGGAACGCACAATCGCCAGTCCAAGCCCGACCCCCTCGCCACCGGCGCGGCGGGAAGGGTCTCCGGTATAGAAACGGTCGAACAGGCGAGGCAACTGCTCGGGGGGAATTGAACCGGGATTTTCCACTACCAGTGTGGCGTGGGTAGCATCTCCGCTTAGTCTGATCGCCACGGTGCCGCCAGCCTGACTGTGCCGGATGGCATTCGACAGCAGGTTGGACATGGCCCGCCGCAACATGAGCCGGTCGCCTCGCGTGGTGGCCGATCCGGCAACCTCAAGCCTGACACCTTGTTCTTCGGCCAGGATGCCGTAGAACTCGACCAATTTTCCTGCTTCCTCGCCCAGATCCACGTTTTCATGGTTAAGCGCCAGGAGCTTGTTGTCCGCCTTGGCCAGGAACAGCATGTCGCCGATCATCCGGGCCAGACGCTCATACTCCTCGGCACTGGATTGCAGCACTTCGCGATACTCGGCGGCCGTTCTGGGATGGGAAAGCGCGACCTGGGTCTGGGTCAGCAGATTGGATACCGGGGTACGCAGTTCATGGGCAATGTCGGATGAGAACTCGGACAGTCGGACAAAGGAGTCCTCCAGACGCTCCAGCATGGCGTTGAAGGCGACGGCCAGGCTGCGGATTTCAGGCGGCAGCCCTGATTCCGGCAGCCTCTGATCAAGGCGGTTGGCCGACAGGCCGGTCGCCAGTTCGATCATTTGCCGCAAGGGCAGCAAACCGGTCCGCACGGCCAGCCAGCCCAGACCGGCGGTAAGCAGGGCAGCCAGAATCATGGCGAGGGCCACGCCGCGCTTGAAGGTGTCGATGAAATGCAAGTGGTGGCTGATGTCGAGCACGATGGCGACGGTGAGGGTGCGGCCGTCGCCGGTCGTCACGGTCGCTTTCAGGCCGCGAAAGCCCTGCTCGCCTTCCCGCCAAACGGTCAGACCATGGTCTGATGGCGCCCGGAAAAGCTCGGAGGGGAAATCCAGGTCGCGGCTGGCGAACCATTTGTTGCCCTGGGCATCGACCAGCGTGACCGAAAGCCCATCATGGCCAACCAGCGCGTCGTCCAGCTCCTTGGGTACGCCATCCAGGGCATCGGATGAGTTCGCCTTGGCCAACAGATTGGTTACCAGGGCCAGTTTACCCTCCAGTTCGTGTCGATCCATTTCCTGGAAATGGCGATCCACCGACCAGGCCACCAGCCAGCCCAGGCTGAACAGAACCACGGTGACGACCAAGCCAAATAACAGGCTGACCCGCGCGGTCAGAGACAGGGACTTCATTGCGCGGAGGCCCTGGGTACCAGATCCACAAGCGTGCAACTGGTTTTGCGCGTGGCCACGCAATGCGCGTCACCCGGTTCATGTTCGAACGAGCATGAGCGGGCCTGGAGCATGTCCCAGTCCGCCTGCTCATAGGCATGGCGAGGCAGATTGGGCGGGTAGTAAACGCAACCGAAACACAGTTCGTTGCTCTCGTCCGTTGTGATCGTCATGTGATGAAATCCTTCTCGATGTTCAATCCGGCGCTAACGCTCGCTGTCATCCAATACGTAGCCCATGCCGCGCACGGTATGGATCAGACGGGGCTCGAATCCATCATCCACCTTGGCGCGCAGACGGCGAACCGCTACGTCGATGACGTTGGTATCCGAATCGAAGTTCATGTCCCAGACCTGGGAGGCGATCAGCGATCTCGGCAACACCTCGCCCTGGCGGCGCAACAGCAGTTCCAGCAGGGCGAATTCCTTGGCCGTCAGGTCGATCTTCTTGCCGGCGCGATTCGCCCGTCGGCGCAGCAGGTCCAGTTCCAGGTCGGCGACCTTGAGCACGGTCGGCTCCAGGCCGCCCCGCCCCCGGCGCAGCAGGGTACGTACGCGGGCGAGCAATTCGGCGAAGGCGAAGGGCTTGACCAGATAATCGTCTGCGCCCAATTCCAGGCCCTTGACCCGATCTTCGACCTGATCGCGCGCGGTCAGGAACAGCACCGGCGTGTCCAGGCCGGCGCGACGTAAGCCTTCGAGGACCTGCCAGCCGTTGAGGCCGGGCAGCATCACATCCAGGATCAAAAGGTCGTAGGGATTCGCCTTGGCCATCTCCAGTCCATCCCAGCCGTCGCGGGCCAGATCGGTGACGAAACCGGCCTCGGTGAGGCCTTGTTTCAGGTAATCACCGGTCTTGGGTTCATCCTCGACCACCAGAATTTTCATACATGCCTCCTTGCGCAATGGAGACATCCTGCCACAGACATGGGGAGGCGAATCAAACCTGACATTTTTGTAATCCACCCGTCAGGTTCATGACGGATGCCCTTATCAACAATGGCCTCACCGATGAATAACCCATGGAGATCAGGCATGACCCAATCCATAAGTCAGAAAGGAATGCGAATCCGGCTGCCGCTGTTGCTGTTGGGAACGACCGTGCTGGCTGGCTGCGCCAGCTTCAGCCAGGACGGCGGACTCGACAAGGTGGCCTCGATCACACGCGAGCGCCAGGGCATCGCCCCGCAAACCATCAAGACCGAACAGGACGGCGAAAATGCCGGAGCGGAAGTGAAACGGCTCCTGAACGGGCAGCTCGACGCGGAACGCGCGGTGAAGATTGCCCTCCTGAACAACCGCGGTCTTCAAGCCAGCCTCGCTGACCTGGGCATCGCGGAAGCCGATCTCGTCCAGGCCGGAAGATTGCGCAATCCGGGCTTTACTTTCGCCCGTCTGGAAGGCGGCGGCGAGCGGGAATATGAACGCAAGTTTCTGTTCGATCTGATGGGGCTGCTGACCCTGTCCACGCGATCTGAAATCGAGCAGCGCCGTTTCCAGGCCACCCAGCTGCGGGTTGCTGAAGAGGTGATGCGCTTGGCCCAGGCCGCCCGCCAGGCATGGTTCGAGGCCGTGGCCGCTCGCCAGGCGGCGCGATACCAGGAAGACGTGCTGGCCGCCGCCGAGGCCGGCGCGATGCTGGCCAAGCGCATGGCCGACGTGGGCAATTTCAGCCGCCAGCGCCAGCAGCGGGAACAATTATTCCAGGCCGAAACGCGTGCCGAACTGACCCGCGTCCGCCTGACGGAAAGCGCCGCCCGTGAACGTCTGGCGCGGGTGTTGGGGCTCTCCGGGGCGCAGCGCGGCTTCACGCTGCCGGACCGCCTGCCGGACCTGCCCGCCAGCCTGATGGAGGAAAAAGCTGTCCTGCAACGGGCCATGGACGGTCGCCTCGATCTCGACGTGGCCAAGCGGGAACTGGATGGACTGGCGAAGAGCCTGGGCCTGGTCAAGGCCACCCGCTTCGTCAACGTGCTGGAAGTGAGCTACTTGAACAACAACGTGTCCGGGCAACCCCATGCGCGGGGATACGAAATCGAGTTGTCCCTGCCCATCTTCGACTGGGGCGGGGCGCGCACGATTAAGGCCGAGGCGCTGTACACCCAGGCCATGCACCGGGTGGCCGAGCTGGCGGTGAACGCCGAATCGGAGGTGCGCGACGCCTATGCGGGCTACCGCGCCGCCCATGAACTGGCGGCGAGCTATCGGGACGAGATCGTGCCACTGCGCAAAAGCCTCTCCGAAGAGGCACTGCTGCGCTACAACGGCATGCTGATCGGTGTCTGGGATCTGCTCGCCGACACCCGCTCCCAAGTGGCGGCCGTCAATGCCGCCATCCAGGCCCAGAAGGAATTCTGGGTAGCGGAGAGCAATCTCCAGATCACCCTCAACGGTCGCGGCGCCGGCGCCATGACAATCTCGAAAAGCACGCCCGCGGCCGAAGCGGCCGGCGGTCACTGAGAAAGGACAAAATCATGGATCGCCGCCAATTCCTCAGCCGCTCCGGTGCCGCCGTTTTGGGTGCCGGGTTGGTTACCCGCGTCGGCGCGGCCTCGTTGCCCGAAGCCCCCGTATTCACCGACCCCGCCACCCAGCCACCGCTGGCGCCCAGGGAGGGCCGCCCCTATAACCCCGTAATCACCCTCAACGGCTGGTCTCTGCCTTGGCGCATGAAGGATGGCGTCAAGGAATTCCACCTGGTGGCAGAGCCGGTCGTACGCGAGCTGGCGCCGGGCATGAAGGCCCGGCTGTGGGGCTACAACGGTTCCAGCCCCGGCCCCACCATCGAATGCGTGGAAGGCGACCGCATCCGCATCTTTGTCACCAACAAGCTGCCCGAGCATACGGCCGTGCACTGGCACGGCATCCTGCTGCCCAACGGCATGGACGGCGTGGGCGGCCTGACCCAGCCCCAGATCAAGCCGGGCAAGACCTTCGTCTACGAATTCCAGATGAAAAAATCGGGCACCTTCATGTATCACCCACACGCCGATGAGATGGTGCAGATGGCCATGGGCATGATGGGCTTCATCGTCGTGCATCCGAAAGACCCGGACTTCATGCGCGTGGACCGGGACTTCGTGTTCCTGCTCAACGCCTTCGATATCGAACCGGGCGCGGCCACTCCCAAGGTCAACACCATGCTGGACTTCAATCTGTGGTGTTTCAACAGCCGGGTGTTCCCGGCCATTGACCCGCTGGTGTGCCGCACTGGCGACCGGGTGCGCATCCGCACCGGCAACCTGACCATGACCAACCACCCGCTGCACTTGCACGGTGTGGATTTCGAGGTGACCGGCACCGACGGAGGCTGGGTGCCGAAATCGGCGCGCTGGCCGGAGGTGACCACGGACGTGGCGGTGGGCCAGATGCGTGCCATCGAATTCATCGCAGACGCACCGGGCGACTGGGCCTTCCACTGCCACAAGTCTCACCACACCATGAATGCCATGGGCCACGACGTACCCACCCTGATCGGCGTCGACCAGCACGACATCACCGAGCGCATCGGCAAGCTGGTGCCCGACTACATGGAAATGGGCAGCAAGGGCATGGCGGAAATGGGCGAGATGGAAATGCCCCTGCCGGACAACACCTTGCCCATGATGACCGGCTGGGGGCCGTTCGGGCCGCTGGAGATGGGCGGCATGTTCACGGTAGTGAAGGTACGCGACGACGTGAAACCCGGCGACTACCGCGATCCGGGCTGGTTCAAGCATCCGCAAGGCACGGTGGCGTGGGAATGGGGCTGTGACGCGCCGAGCGCCGAACGCCAGTCCGGCCCGGCCGCCGACGAACACACCCTGAAGGCCCGCAAACCCACTGGCCACGAAAGCCATTGACCCAAAAGGAAGCGCCATGCGCAAGCACGTTCTCATTCTGTTCGCAGTGATCGCCCTCTCCACCAGCGCCGCCCAGGCCTCGCCGAGCCATGCCTCGGCCCTGGGCAAACCGGGTGACCACGCCAAAATAGACCGCACCATCGAGATCGCCACCAGCGACGACATGCGTTTCTCGCCCAGCGAGATTCGGGTCAAACGCGGCCAGACCATCCGCTTCAAAGTGGTCAACGGCGGCCAGATGAAGCACGAAATGGTGCTGGGCACCCTGGCCGAGTTGAAAGCGCACGCGGCCCTGATGCGCAAGTTCCCGGAAATGGAGCACGACGATCCCAACGCCGTAACGGTTGAACCAGGCAAGGCCGGCGAACTGGTCTGGCTTTTCACCCGCACCGGCAATTTCGATTTCGCCTGTCTGGTGCCGGGGCATTTCGAGGCGGGCATGCGCGGCCGGATTCGTGTGCATCCATGACGGAAATGTCATCCGCGCGTCAGCTTGGCGTGCGGATGAAAACCGGATACTGGAATCGTCTTCGACAAGGAGTGCAATGTGAAACCCCCCATCCTCCATACCCTGCTGCTTTTCGTCCTGATCCAGCCCGCTTGGGCGGCCTCGCCCGTGATCGATGTCTACAAGAGCCCGACTTGCGGTTGCTGCAACAAGTGGATCGACCATCTCAAGGCCAATGGCTTTACCGTGCGCGCCCATGACACCGACGACGTGGTGAGCCACAAGTACCGCCTGGGCGTGCCCCCCGGCCACGGTTCCTGCCATACCGCCGAGGTGAACGGCTATCTGGTGGAAGGCCACGTGCCGGCAAAGGAAATCCGGCGCTTGCTCAAGGAAAAGCCACGCGCCCGCGGCCTGGTGGTCCCAGCCATGCCCATCGGCTCGCCCGGTATGGAACAGGGTAACCGCAAGGATGCCTACGACGTCCTGCTGGTGAAGCGGGATGGCGGCACCCAAACCTACGCCCGTTATTGAACTGAAAGGAGAATGGCATGAAATCCACCACACTCACCCTCATCGCGGGCCTTTTCCTGGCACCCCAATTTCAGGCACTGGCTGCCGACCACGACCACAATGGCCACACCATGCCCGCCGGACAAGCCATGGACACCGCCTGGGCCGACGGCACCATAAAGAAGATCAACGCCGATGTCGGCAAGGTCACCATCAGTCATGGTCCCCTGGCCAACCTGGATATGCCCGCCATGACCATGGTGTTCCGGGTCAAGGATCCCATCTGGCTCAGCCAGATCAAACCCGGCGACCGCATCCGCTTCGTGGCCGAGCGCCAGGACGGCGCGTTGACGGTCACCGCCCTGCAACTTGGCCGTTGATGCGGTCTCAAGGAACAGTTTTTTCCACCCACAGGAGATTTTCATGAAATCGATGCAACGCAATACCCTGATGCTCGCCCTGGCCGCCGCGCTGGCCATGCCCGTCCCCCTGATGGCCGCCGACGCGACCAAGGACGAACACAGTGGCCACCACCCCGGACAAACAGCCGCCGCACCCATCCCGGCTCAAGCGGCCCCCGCCGCCACGCAAGACAAAATGCAGGCGATGCGGGCGCGCATGATGGAGATTCGTGCGAGCAAGGATCCCGAGAAGCGCAAACAACTCATGGAAGCCCAGATGAAGGACATGGAAGCCATGATGCAGGATGGCTCGTGTCCGATGATGTCCGGTGGCAAGGGCGGCATGATGGGGTCCGGCATGGGCATGATGGGTGGCCCGGGCGGCATGGGCATGATGGGTGGCGGCATGATGGGCCAAAGCGCCGCCGGCGCCGATGACATGATGGCCAAGCGCATGGAGATGATGGAAAAGCGCATGGACATGATGCAGATGATGATGCAGCAGATGGGCAAAGCGAAATGACGGTGCGCAGGCCGGCTGGCTGGCTCCTTGCCGGCCTGCTTTTTTCCCTGGCGCCCGCCTTGTCCGCGCATGCGGACACCCTGGCCGCCGCGCTGGAACAAGCCTGGCTACGCTTCCCCCAGGCGCGATCCCTCGACGCTCGCGCGGCGGAGGCCGAAGCCCGTGGCGAGGTGGCGGCCGGCCTGACACCGGGGCCGACCAGCCTCACCCTGGGGCATGTTAATGACGGCCTGACCGGCAACCGGGGCCGGCGTGAGTGGGAGGTCGAACTGTCCGCGCCGCTTTGGCTACCCACCCAGAAGACAGCGCGCCGGGATGAGGCCGCCGCAGCCGTGGCCAGGGTCGCCGCGCGCCGGGCCGCCCTGCGTCTGGAAGTCGCGGGCGAGGTGCGGGAGGCCTGGTGGAACCTGGCCGCCGCGCGCAATGCCCTCGACCTGGCCGGACGCCGCCTGACCACCGCCCGTACGCTGGAAGCGGACGTGCTGCGCCGGTTTCGGGCCGGCGATCTTTCCCGCATCGATGCCAACCTGGCCCAAGGCGAGCGCCTTGCGGCGGAAGCTGAAACGGGCCAGGCGGAACTCACCCTCAAGGCGGCGGAACAGGTCTGGCTCAAGCTCACCGGCATGGTTGCCCCCGCTGCGTTCGGGGAAGAAAGGCCGTCTCCATCCAGAAACACCCGCCACGAACCGGTGACGGATCACCCGCGCCTTGCGGCGTTGGACGCCGCCGTGCGCTCGACGCAGGCCAGGCTCAAGGTTGCCGAGGCCACCCGGCGCGAAGCACCGGAACTGGCTTTGCGCCTGGTGCGCGAGCGGGGCGATGCCGCCGAACCCTATGGCAATGCCCTCGGTGTGCAGTTTAGGCTGCCGTTCTCCTCCGGGCCGCAGGTGCGTGCCGATCACGCCGCCGCACGCGCGGAGCTGGCCGAGGCCGATGCCGAGCTGGCGCTGGCCCGGCAGCAGCTGGACCTTGACGTGCAAAAGGCCCATCTTGATCTCGACAGCGCAGAGCGCCAGCACCTCATGGCGAACGAACGCCAACGGCTCGCAGCCGACAGCCTGCGCCTGGCGGAGAAGTCCTTCGCCCTGGGCGAGTCGGACGTCACCACCCTGTTGCGCATCCGCGCCGCCGCATTGGAGGCCGACGCCCTGCTGGGCGCGCGTCGGGTCGCCTTTGGCGCGGCCGTTTCCCGTTTCAACCAAATTCTGGGAGTGCTGCCTTGAAACGCCTATTTGCCTTGCTTGCCATGGTCATCCTGCCCGCCATGGCCTGGCCCCACGGTGGTGAAGACCACAGCCACGATGCCGCACCTGCTGCGCCCGCCGATATCGCGCCGCGCGCCGTGGCGCAGAGCGAAGACTTTGAGCTGACCGTCTTGAAGACGGGCGGCCGGATACTGCTCTATCTGGACCGTTACGCCGATAACGCCCCGGTCACCGGCGCCGTGATCGAGCTGGAAAGCGGCACATATAAGGCCGTGGCCAAGGAGACCGAGCCGGGGCTGTACGCCTTGCCGGGCGACGCCTTCGCCAAGCCCGCCAAGTACCCGCTGACCCTTTCCGTCCAGGCCGGCGACACCGCCGATCTGCTCGCCGCCAGTCTCGATCTCACCGAGCCGGAGGTCACCGTTGAACACGTGCATTCCTGGGATGAATGGGCCGTGTGGGGCGGGGCGGCGAGCGTGTTGCTCGTGGCCGTGGGGTTCGTGCTCGCCCGCCGCCGCAAGGCCATGAAGGGAGTCCCCCAATGATTCAAATGCTTCGGATGCCCGTGCCCCACATCGTTTTGGCCGCGCTTACCTTTGTGGCGGTTTATTCCGGTCATGCCCGCGCCCATGGCGACGAAGACCATAGCCAGGATGCGAAATCGACCTCCGTGGCGCCCCCGACGATGACCAAACCCGCCGTTATCACGGATTCGGTCGCGGCCAGGCGTCTACCGGACGGCAGCCTGTTCGTGCCCAAGGCGGTGCAGCGCCAGATCGGCCTGCGCCACCGCATCGCCGAGATCACCACCATGGCCGCGACGGCGGAATTCAACGGCAAGGTCATCGCCGACCCCAATGCCGGCGGCCGGGTCCAGGCCGATCAGCCAGGCCGCGTCGAGGGGCCCTTGCCCACGCTGGGACAGTGGGTTGCCAGGGGGCAGGTACTGGCGCGACTGCGCCCCACCGCCAACAGCATCGAGCGCGGCAACCAGCGCGCGCTCGCTGCCGAGCTGGCGGCCCAGGAAGCCATCGCCGAAAAGCGCCTGGCCCGTCTCGAACAACTGGAAGGGGCCGTGCCGCAAAAGGAGATCGAGGCCGCCCGTATCGAACGGGAAGCGCTGAAACAGCGTCGCGCCGCCATCGGCGCCAGCGTCGGCACGGCGGAAGCGCTGGTCGCTCCGGTTTCCGGCGTAATCGCCGCGACCCATGTGGTGGCCGGCCAGGTGGTGGAGGCCGGGGCCATCCTGTTCGAGGTGGTGGACCCGGCGCGCCTGGCGGTGGAGGCCCTGGCCTACGACCCGGCTCAGGCGGCGGACATTGCCGGGGCCACCGCGCCCCTGCCCGGCGGAAGCGTGTTGGATCTGCAATTCATTGGCGCCGGCAGGCAATTGCGCGAACAGGCTCTACCGTTGCTGTTCCGCATCAAGACGAAAGACGCGCCGGTGGCGGTGGGCCAGCCTCTCAAGGTGATCGCCGGCACACGCCGTCAGCACACCGGCGCGCTCCTGCTCCGTGGCGCCCTGGTCAAGACCGGCGCCGGAGAGGCGGCGGTGTGGGTGCGCGACGGCGCGGAGCGCTTCCTCTCCCGCCGGGTGACGGTGGAGTCCCATGACGCGGCGACGGTGGCCGTGGTGAACGGTCTCAAGAACGGTGACCGGGTGGTCACCGAGGGGGCCAGCCTGTTGTCCCAGGTGCGTTGATTTCCGGCTCTGACTCCATCATGTTCGAACACATCATCCAATCCAGTCTCCGGCAACGTCTCATCGTCCTCGGCGTGGCACTGCTGCTCATCATCTATGGCGCGGTGACCCTGAAGCAGATGCCGGTGGACGTCTTCCCCGACCTCAACAAGCCCACTGTGACCCTGATGACCGAGGCCGGGGGCATGGCCCCGGAGGAGGTGGAGCAGCTGGTCACCTTCCCGGTGGAATCCGCCATGAACGGCATGCCCGGCGTGACCCGAGTGCGCTCCGTGTCCGGCATCGGCCTGTCCATCGTCTATGTGGAATTCGAGTGGGGCTCGGACATCTACCGCAATCGCCAGCAGATCAGCGAACGACTGAACCTGGTGCGCGAGCAATTGCCCGAGGGCATCGCGCCGCAGCTCGGCCCCATCTCCTCCATCATGGGCGAGATTTTGCTGATCGCCCTGCCCGCCGACCCGGACAAAGTGAGTCCGATGCAGGTGCGCGAGTACGCCGACTGGGTGATGCGCCCGCGACTGTTGACCATTCCCGGTGTGGCCCAGGTCATCCCCATCGGCGGCGAGGTGCGGCAATACCGGGTGGAGATTGATCCGGCGCAATTGCAGGCGCTGGGCATCGAGCGCGAGCGGTTGGAAGCGGCGCTGGCCGATTTCGGCGCCAACACCAGCGGCGGCTTCCTGGAGGCCCAGGGCCGCGAATACCTCATCCGCGGCCTGGGCCGCACCAGCCGTATCGAGGACCTGCAAAACCTGGTGGTGGCGGTGAAGAACGGTCAACCCATTCCGCTCTCCCAGGTTGCCCAGGTCAAACTGGCCCCGGCCATCAAGCGCGGCGACGCTGGCTACGACGGCAAGCCGGCGGTGATCCTGTCGGTGCAGAAACAGCCTTCAGCCGACAGCGTGGCCCTGACCCGCGAGGTGGAAAAGGCCCTGGCCGACCTGGCCAAATCCCTGCCGACGGGTGTCGAGGCACCGCGCTTCCTGTTCAAGCAGGCGGACTTCATCGAGCACTCGGTGACCAACGTGGAGGAAGCCCTGCGGGACGGCGCCATCATGGTGGCGGTCATCCTGTTCCTGTTCCTGCTCAATGCCCGCACCACCCTCATCTCCCTGACCGCCATCCCGGTCTCCCTGCTGGTGACGGCGCTGGTGTTCAAGTACTTCGGCCTGACCATCAACACCATGACCCTGGGCGGACTGGCCATCGCCATCGGAGAACTGGTGGACGATGCCGTGGTGGGGGTGGAGAACGTGCTGCGCCGCCTGAAGGAAAACGCCGCCCAGGCCATGCCCAGGCCGGTGGCCGAGGTCATTGCCAAGGCCACGCTGGAGGTTCGTTCGGCCATCGTCTACGCCACCTTCATCATCGTTCTGGTATTTGTGCCGCTGTTCGCCCTGCCCGGCATCGAGGGGCGTTTGTTCACGCCTTTGGGCGTGGCCTACATCGTCTCCATCCTGGCCAGCATGTTCGTCTCGGTGACGGTGACGCCGGTGCTGGCCTATTACCTGCTGCCAAAAATGAAACAGCTTGGCCACGGCGACAGCCCGCTGGTGTCCAGGCTGAAGGCCTGGGATACACGCCTGTTGCACTGGTCATTCGGCCATGCCCGCACCCTGCTGGCCGCCGCCATGCTGCTGGTACTGGCAGCGGTGGCGGCCATCAGCCAGTTTCCGCGATCCTTTCTGCCCCCCTTCAACGAGGGCACCCTGACCGTGAACGTGCTACTCAACCCCGGCACTTCGCTCGCCGAGTCCAACCGCATCGGCGTCCAGGCCGAACGGCTCATCGGGGAGGTGCCGGAGGTGACCCAGGTCGGCCGCCGCACTGGCCGGGCCGAGCTGGACGAGCACGCCGAGGGGGTGCATTACAGCGAGATCGACGTCGACCTGAAGGCCTCCGAGCGCAGCCGGGATGAAATCATCGGCGACATCCGCACCCGCCTGGCCGTGCTGCCGGCGACGAGCAACGTCGGCCAGCCCATTTCCCACCGCCTCGACCACCTGCTCTCCGGGGTACGCGCCCAGATCGCCCTCAAGGTCTATGGCGACGACCTGGACACCCTGCGCGGCCTGGCGGAAGACCTGCGGATGCGGCTGGCGAAAATTCCCGGCGTGACCGACCTGCAGGTCGAAAAACAGGTGCTCATCCCCCAGGTCAAGATCCACGTGGATTATGAACAGGCGGCGCGCCTGGGCGTGGCGCCGGGCGCCCTGCTGCGGGCACTGGAACAGATGATCGAGGGCGAGCGCATCACCCAGGTCATCGAGGGCAACCGCCGCTTCGATCTCATCGTGCGCCTGCCCGAGGGCAGCCGCGGTCCCGAGGCGCTCAAGGGCCTGCTGATCGAGACGCCCGGCGGCAGCGTGCCCCTGGCGCAACTAGCGCGCGTCGAGGAGAGCGACGGCCCGAATCAGGTCAGCCGCGAAAATTCGCGCCGCCGCATCGTCGTCTCCGCCAACACCGACGGCCGCGACATGACCAAGGTGATCGCCGACATCCGCGCGGAACTCGCCGCCCGGCCCTTGCCGGAAGGCTATTTCACCGCCCTGGAAGGCCAGTTCCAGGCCCAGGAGGCCGCCGCCCGCCTGATTGCCCTGCTGGCCCTGGTGTCGCTGGCCATGATCTTCCTGGTGCTCTACAGCCGCTACCGTTCGGCGGTGCTGGCCGCCATCATCATGGGCAACATCCCGCTGGCGCTGGTGGGCAGCGTCGTCGCCCTCTGGCTGTCCGGCCAGCCGCTGTCGGTGGCAGCCCTGGTGGGCTTCATCACCCTGACCGGCATCGCCACCCGCAACGGTATCTTGAAAATCAGCCACTACATCAACCTGTGCGCTTTCGAAAATGAAACCTTCGGCCGCGCCATGATCGTGCGCGGCTCCCTGGAGCGCCTGACCCCGGTGCTGATGACCGCCCTGGTAGCCGCTTTCGCCCTGGTGCCGCTGCTCCTCGCCGCCGACGCGCCGGGCAAGGAAATCCTGCATCCGGTGGCCGTGGTCATCTTCGGCGGCCTCATCAGTTCCACCCTACTGGACACAGTGCTCACCCCGGTGATGTTCTGGCTGTTCGGCGAAAAACCGCTCAACCGTCTGCTGGCTGAAATGGCTCATGGCGGCGAGGCTTATTGATCCCCTTGATCCACTTCCCCCTGAAAGGAATCCTCCATGAAACACGCCATCCTCCACCTCCTGTTCTCCGCCCTGCTGGCCCAGCCGGTATTCGCCCACGACGACCACGGCAAGCCCCGCTGGGGTGGTGTGGTGGCCGATGCCGAGATCTTCCAAGCCGAACTGGTCATCAAGGACGGCCAGGCCAAGGTCTATCTCAGCCTGCACGCCGACATGCTGCCGGCCCAGGGCAGCAGCGGGAAGCTCACCCTGCTGGGTGGCGGCAAGAAGGAAGAACTGGAACTCAAGCAGGTCGCCGACAGCGCCCTGGGCGCGGCCACCTCGTTCAAGTCCGGCAAGGGCGTCAAGGCGGTGGCGGTGGTCACCGTACCGGGCAAGGGCACCGGAAACATGCGCTTCCAATTGAAGTGACCGGTCGTCGGAACTGGGTAGCGCTCAAGTAAACGAAGGGCCGCCCCGTGTAACTTGCCCCCTGTGGGAGGGGGGGCGTTCACAGGCCGTCGGGTTCCCCGATGGCGCGGTCCAGGTCGAATTCCATCTCCCGCAGCGCCCACCCGGCCTCGGTGTGGGTCGAATCCAGCATCAACGCCCGCTGAAAAGCCACCACGGCGTGCTCCGTCTGTCCCATGCCGCGCTCGGCACGTCCCAATGCCATCCAGGCTTCGGGGTTACTGGGCTCCTGCTTGATCCAATCCTGGCCCAGGCGCCGCAGGGCGAGCCACTTTTCCTGCGCGCCAAGGTCGCAGGCTGCCAGAAAATAGCCGCTCTCTCGACCCGGCTTTTCCCAGAAGGCGGGGGAGTCGGCTGGCTGTACCCCCGGCGTGCCCATGGCCGTATGCCTCAGCCAGCCCACCGGCAGGGCGAAATGGAAGTTGCCGCCCGCCTTGGCCTTGAAGGTCAAGATGCCCACAAGACGGCCTCGTCCGTCGAACAGTCCACCACCGCTGGCGCCCCGGTCGAAGGCCGCCGAGGTCTGGATTACCCTGCCGCCATCGCACTCGCAATGATGCAGTCCGATGATGCGACCACGGCTCACGGCCAATTCGCCTCCCGGCCAGCCCGCTGCGACCACATCCAACCCCACCCGGCTCTCACCCACCTCGATCATCGGCATGGGCGGGGCGGAGAGGCCCGGCAACGTGACCAAACACATATCGCGATAGGCATCGCGCCGACCGATTTCAGCGCGCATGACCGCGCCGTCCACATGCAC
This sequence comes from Pseudomonadota bacterium, assembly GCA_040757575.1. Lineage (GTDB taxonomy): Bacteria > Pseudomonadota > Gammaproteobacteria > Burkholderiales > Thiobacillaceae > PFJX01. The sequence goes on along the minus strand of JBFLXA010000003.1, from coordinate 227,149 downwards.
CTCGATACGCACCGCCTGACGCAGCACATGACAATTCGTGACCAGCCGCTCACCGCCCAAGGGCACCGCCGAACCGAGTTCCGTCGTACCGTCCGCCTGGGTGGCCACCAGCTTGTAGACCCGCGTGTTCCAGTCCGGCGCCTGCGCGAGCGCGGCCAGGGTCCACGACCAAAGGCCAAGCAGCAGCAGTTTGTTCAGGCCGTATGCCATGCGGTAACTCCTACGTCATGCCCAGGGCAGAGGGAGACGCCCCTGAGTAAACCAGTGTAACGCCCTGGAAAACCGCCTGAAAGCCGCCCTCTCAAGTCGTTCGCCAGGCCGTCCCAAGAGCGACTTGGCCCCCACGGTGGGGCGGCCTGATGCTTATTCTGGGGCGGGGGCACAGCTGACCCATGCCCCATCGCCATGCAGCGCCACCGACTCCCCGCATGACGCATTTGTAATCACCGTATCAGCTTCCTGTTGGACTCCTCTGTCCATACTGACTCCAACATCACGAAGCGTGATGTCCTCACCTCAACTTCACAGGAGTCGATCATGAAAGCGTTCATTCCCTTCGCAGTCCTGGCTTTCGCCGCCACTTCCGCCTTCGCCCACGACTGGGACGACAACCCCGATATGCGGCAAAGCATCCTCAACGACCATTCCAGCGGTTTCGTGGGCACCGGCTACTCGCCCGCCCGGCTGGAGCGCGGCACCGGCGACACCTATGGCTGGATCATCCTGGACGTGCAGGCCGGCGAAACCCACGTGCCGCACAAGGGAGGTGACGGCCATGGCCCGGAAAAAGGCTTCGGCGACACCTACGGTTCGGTCCTCAATGACCGGTGAATCGCTTATCCCTGGTGCCCGGCGGGCCGACTCGCCGGGCGGACAACCTGCCTGCATCAACCCGTGAAAAGGAAACCATCATGAAAACTCTCATCGCACTCACCGCCCTCATTCTGTCGACCGCCCCGGCCTTCGCCCACGACATGGACAACAGCCCCGACACGAAACAGAGCGTTTTGAACGTCCACGACAGCCACTTCCCTCACAAACCCGGCGACAGCCACGCGCCGGCCAAGGGGTCGGGCGATGCCTACGGCTCGGTCCTCCAGGACAAGGGAACGCATACCCCGCACACCCAAGGCGACAGCCATGCCCCCGAGAAGGGCCAGGGCGACACGTACGGCTCGGTGCTTCACAACATCAGGAAGTGAAGCGTCTGGCGATCTTCGAGCACACCAGGTCCCGGGAGACAAGCCATGTACGGAATCGATCATATCGGCATGGGAATCGGCGGCTTGGGCATGCTCCTGGTCTGGTTGCTGCCCTTCGTCCTGATCATCCTGGTGCTCCGTCATTTCTTCGAAAACAGGCAGGAGCGTCGAGACAAGAGCGCCCTGGGCATTCTGGAACAACGCTATGCCCAGGGCGAGATTGACCGCGTAACGTATCTGAAGCAGCGCGCCGACCTGGAAGGCCGTGGCCGACCCGCGCAAGGAGGTTGAAATGCTGAACTGGCTGAAACAAATCTGGACAGGCTTCGTCGCCTGGCAACGGGCCAATGCGGAGGCGCATGCGCACACCGGATCCCATGCCTGTTGCTCGTCGCCTCCACCCGGTGCCGGATCACACGGGCGGACACCTCAGCGTTGAGGCCGCGTGGACGGAGATGGCCATGAACGGGCATCGTCACGGCACACCGCCCATGTCGCTGCGGACCAAGCTGGCCTGGTTCGGCTTTGCCGCGGTGGCGGCGTTCTATCTCTGGACCGAGCACCGCGCCCACCTGCTGGGCGCCCTGCCGTTGTTGCTCCTGCTCGCCTGCCCGCTGATGCACCTGTTCGGCCATGGCGGGCACGGCCACGGCGGCAAAGGGGGTGATCAATGAGTGCCTCGCCGGCCTACGGGCTCTGGTACCTGGTGCTGTTCAACTCGGCGGTGTTCATCCTGTTCGCCTTCAGCTTCTACAAGCCGAAGGCCCCCCGCGACTGGCGTGGGCTGGGCATGTACTCGGCCTTCATCGTCGCCCTGTTCACCGAGATGTACGGCTTTCCGCTCACCCTCTACCTGCTGTCCGGCTGGCTGGGGCAGCGCTTCCCCGGCGTCAACTTCCTGGCCCACGACGCCGGTCATCTGCTGGAAGTCATGTTTGGCTGGCGCGCAAATCCGCATTTCGGACCCTTCCATCTGCTCAGTAATATCTTCATCTTCGGCGGTTTCTGGCTGCTCGCCTCGGCCTGGAACGTGCTGTTCCATGCCCAGCGCGAGCACCGCCTGGCCTCAACAGGGCCTTACGCGCGCATCCGGCATCCCCAGTACGCGGCCTTCATCCTCATCATGTTCGGCTTCCTGTTGCAGTGGCCGACCCTGCCGACTGTGGCAATGTTTCCGGTCCTGCTCGCGGTCTATGTGCGCCTCGCCAGGCGGGAGGAACGGGATGCCATGGCCGAATTCGGCGACGCCTACCGCGACTACCAGGCGCGAACGCCGGCCTTCCTGCCGCGTCTACACCTTGTCGACACGGATGCCGGGAGGACGCCATGAACCATGCCGGGCATAGCCATTCCGGGGCCATGGCCGCCGGACAGGATCGGGATCTCGTCTGCGGCATGGCCGTGGCGCCGGACTCGCCGCACCGCGCCGAGCACGCCGGGCAGACCTACCGTTTCTGTAGCGCAAACTGCCTGTCCAAGTTCCTGGCCGAGCCACTGCGCTACCTGACTGTGGCCGAATCCGCACACCCCGAGATCCGCCCGGCGATGGGCGAATACACCTGTCCGATGCACCCGGAGATTCGGCAGGTTGGACCCGGCACCTGCCCGAAATGCGGCATGGCCCTGGAGCCGGTGCAGCCGGGTGCCGAACACGAGGCAAACCCCGAGCTGGCGGACTTCCGCCGCCGCTTCTGGTGGACATTGCCGCTGACGATCATGGTGGCCGCCGTCACCATGACGGGCGACCTGTTCGATCCGCTCCTGGGGACGGCCCGCCCCTGGCTGGAACTGGCCCTAGCCACCCCGGTGGTACTCTGGTCGGGCTGGCCGTTCTTCGTGCGCGGGGCGCAGTCGGTCATCCGCCGGAGCCCCAACATGTGGACGCTGATCGGCCTGGGCACGGCTGCGGCCTATGCCTACAGCGTCGTCGGCACCCTGGCGCCCGGCCTATTTCCGGCCTCGTTCCGGGTCAACGGCCAGGTGCCGGCCTATTTCGAGGCCGCCGCGGTGATCATCTCTCTGACCCTGTTCGGCCAGGTCATGGAACTCAAGGCCAGGTCCGAAACCGGCGCCGCCATCCGCGCCCTGCTGGGCTTGGCGCCCAAGACCGCCCGGCGCCTGAACGAGGACGGCAGCGAGGCGGACATCCCGCTCGCCCAGGTCCATCCCGGCGACCGCCTGCGGGTTCGGCCGGGTGAGAAGGTGCCGGTGGACGGCGCGGTGCTGGAGGGCGAGAGCGCGGTGGATGAATCCATGCTCACCGGCGAGCCCATGCCGGTCGCCAAGGCCCCCGGCGATACCCTGATCGGCGCCACCCTCAACACCAGCGGCGCCCTGGTCATGCGCGCCGACCAGGTGGGCAGCGGCACGGTGCTGGCCCGGATCGTGCAGATGGTGAGCGAGGCCCAGCGTTCCCGTGCCCCCATGCAGCGCCTGGCCGACGTGGTGGCCGGGTATTTCGTGGTCGGCGTAGTCGTGGTGGCGCTCCTCACCTTAATTGCCTGGGGCCTGTTCGGGCCGCAGCCCTCCTGGGCCTACGGCCTCATCAACGCGGTGGCGGTGCTGATCATCGCCTGCCCGTGCGCCCTGGGCCTGGCCACCCCCATGTCGGTCATGGTCGCCACCGGCAAGGCCGCCACTCATGGCGTGCTGTTCCGCGACGCGGCGGCCATCGAGACCTTGCGCAAGGTGGACACCCTGATCGTCGACAAGACCGGCACCCTCACCGAGGGCCGACCGGCCTTCCACGGCCTGGCGGCGACAGCTGGCTGGCGCGAGGAGGAGGTCCTCCGGGTGGCGGCGAGCCTGGACCAGGGCAGCGAACATCCTCTGGCGCACGCCCTGGTGGCCGAGGCACGTCGGCGCGGCCTTCACCTCAGCGCACCGGAGGGCTTCGAGTCCGCCTCCGGGATCGGCGCGCGCGGCGTCGTCGACGGCCGGGCGGTGGCCATCGGCAACACCCGGCTGATGGAGGGCGACGGGATCGACTGGCGGCCGCTCGGCGAGCGGGCCGAGGCCCTGCGTGGAGAGGGCGCCAGCGTCATGTTCCTGGCCGTGGCAGGGCAGGCGGTCGGCCTGATCGCCGTCGCCGACCCGATCAAGGCCTCCACGCCGGAGGCCTTGGCCTATCTTCGTGACAGCGGCCTGGAAATCGTCATGGCTACCGGCGACGGCCTCACCACCGCCCACGCCGTGGGCCGCGAACTCGGCATCGCCGAGGTCCACGGCGAGGTCAAGCCGGAGGACAAGGATGCCCTGGTGGCACGGCTGCGGGGCCAGGGCCGCATTGTCGCCATGGTCGGCGACGGCATCAACGACGCTCCCGCGCTGGCACGCGCCGACGTCGGTATCGCCATGGGCACCGGCACCGACGTGGCCATGACCAGCGCCCAGGTCACCCTGGTCAAGGGCGACCTGCGTGGCATCGTCGCCGCCCGCCGCCTGTCCGAGGCCTCGGTGCGCAACATGCGACAGAACCTGCTCTTCGCCTTCCTCTACAACGCCCTGGGCGTACCCATCGCCGCCGGGGCGTTGTACCCGCTCTTCGGCCTTTTGCTGTCGCCGCTGATCGCTGCCCTGGCCATGAGCTTCAGCTCGGTCTCGGTGGTGGCCAACGCCCTGCGCTTGCGTCGGGTCGCACTCTGAAACCTCACTTGAAGGACATTGCCATGAAACTGTTGACGATTCTCCCTTTGCTGCTATTGGCCGGTTGCGCGTCGAATGTGGCGCTCAAGGATACAAGCGATGCGACGCAGGCCGTCGGCACCCTGCATCTCGGTTGGCTCCAAGCCAATTCCATGGAGGTGATGCTGGACGGTAAGCGCTATGTGGGTAAATGGGATAGCGAACGTTGCTTGAATGTGGAATGCCGAGGCGTCTACCGGAATGTGTCCAAAGTCCATCGTCGGCATATCGAAAAAGGTCAAGCCCTCCTGAAGTCCAGGGATGGCGACCACTTGGACTGCGAGTGGGTGAGCCACCTGCCCGATCTTCATGGCACATGTAGGGCGCAGGATGACAGCGTATTCAAACTGGTGGAGGCCAAGCCGATCAAATAACGGGCGTACAGGTGAAAGCAGCTGTAAAAGCAGCCGACCATTGAGGCCATCCAGTTTCGGGATTGGCATACTCGAAACAACGCAGCAAGGCCAAGAGCAATTGATGACATCGACAAAGTTGAGGCCATGAGTTGGACCTCAAGTTGGATCTCATCTCATGTGTGGACTAATTGCCAATTTGATGGAATCGGTTCTTCTTGATCACCTTCCTGTCGGAGATGAACTCGGGCTCACCGATACAGCACACATTCGATGACCCAAGCAACTTATATCCATGGCCTCAGATGTTTGTTGCGATATGACGACACCACGCCGGTTGGCGGCACGACCAGCGCTGGCTTCATTGCTATCGGTAAAGCAGTCGATGCAGTAACTGATCGTTATCTTGTCGGGAGTCACCCCCCCATTGATCAGGTATGACCGAATCTCGGCAGCACGGGCCATGGCCAAGTGCTTGTTGATCGACATTGACCCGATGATGTCGGTATAACCCCGCACATGGATGCGAGTAGCCCCCCTGGCTACCGCCAATATGGCATCCATGGCCGAGCGACCTTGTGGACCTAGCTTTGAACGGCCGAATGCGAATGGCACCAAGTGCTTGAACACGGCCGGCTGACCTGCCGATTTCGTATCAGGAGTTGGAACCGGCGCTGGCACCATTTCCTGAACCAAGACCGGTACGGGGTTCGCTGGGACAGACATAGCGGGTGCAATAGTCAAGGCCGCCGGCAGAGGGGGCAGGTATCGCGTCTTGATAGTCGGCTTCGCGCATGGCTTACAAATCACATGGAAGGCTTCGCCTGAGTCAGCGTCTCGAATCTGGTCGATCCCACGCTCCAGGACAAACGCTTTGCCCTCTTCCCCTTTGTCTGCGTCCTTGGACTGTGGGGGCATAGCCTGGCAGCCCGAGACTGCCAGGACGACCAGGAATGGGACCAGGATGGAGGGCTTCATTGTTCTTCGATCACCAGAAAGGCCGGCGAGCCATTTACGCCGACATTCATGTCCGCCACCCGCCAACCGTGATCGTAGACCTGACTGATGGTTACCCCTCCAAGAGAAGAACAATTCCAGACCTCGGTAAGCAAGCCGCGCGTCCAGCAGACATCCCCCTTTTTCAAAATTTTCCCGTGCTCGGCAGTTGGCGTCTGGGGCCTCGCGGCCACCCCCATCGAGTCCTGAATCTTGACGATGGCCGGCACCGACAGCTCGGCCGCCTGGGTGGTCCTACAGGGAAGCAGGCCCACGGCAATGAGAGCCGTGACAAAGCGTGTTTTCATGGTATTTCCTTTCGTTGAAGAGGCATGGGGCCTGCCGATGCGTTGCATGCCACATGACGCAGGCCTAAACTGAAACCGCTTGAAATCGACGAAACCGGGAGAACTTCATGGACAACACAGCTTGGTACACGTGGGACGACATGACCCCGTTGCGCTTCGCCATCCTCATCGGCGTGGTGCTGGTGACGTGGGCCGTCATCAAGCTGGTTGAACGATTTGGCGCTTCGGATGGCGCCGCTGGCCAGCCCGATGATCATCTGGGAGACGATGACATCGTGACGAACCCGGCCTACCGAAACTTCGTCGGTAACATGTATCACAGGCACGATGAAGACTGACCTCGTGGCTCGCTCTCCCACTACCATTTCCCTGTCGCTCCCGGTTTCTTCGCGCCTTTCTTGATGGCATCCGACACCCCGTCGGTTCCGAATGCCTCGTTGGCCCAGTTCAGGTTCTCAGTCTTGGTCTGGTACTGCTGATCAAGCTGTTTGTCTTTTCTGCCGATCTCGGTCTCGACCGCCGCCTCGGCCGACTGGTTGGCGGCCTTGCCGGCCGTGACCTTTTGCTCCAGCGCCCTGCCCTTCGCTTCCGGATCTTGGTAACCGGGAACACCCGGCATCAGCGTCCGTTCGAACTGGTTCTGCTGACTTACCGTTTCCGGTGTCACTGCCTGGCCATCGATCATCGGCGCCGCCATTCCGGCGTAGCGTGACCCAAGATCGGCGTTCGTCTCCGGCGCCATGGGATGCCGGGTCGGCGTAAACCCGACCCGCTCCATCCAGGCAGGCGAGCCGTCCAGGGCGCGCCCCATCTCCCCTTCGGAGAAGAATTTGCTCATCCAGTAGGCGGCCTTCTCGCCGGTCAACTCACCCATGTCCCGGATGCCATGCTCATCCGGCGCGTTGAGGGCGTGCTGGCGGACATAATTGTGGAATTCGGGCACCCAATTGATCTCACCCCGCGCCGCCATGGCCATGACCTTCTCGGCACTCTGGCGGTATTCCTGAGACTGTTCGTGGGACTTCTGGGCGGCGTGGGTGTGCGTCAGGGCTTCCTGGTGCGAGACTTGTATTTGCCGAGCCCGCTCGTCGCCCTGGCTGATGCGATGCTGGAAGTCCTCGGTCTTGACGTATTCCTCGGTGAGCGAGCGGGTGTCGGTAATGCCCGCCTTGATGGCGGCGGAACGCGCCTTGTCCAGTGCGACCTTGACCGTGTTTTCATTGGCCTGTTGCCCACGGGAATCGAGTCCCGCCTTGACCGGCAGCATTTCCTTGACCGATTCGGCCGCCTTCTGGCGACCTGAAGCGCTGGTATATCCCACCCCCAATGCAAAATTCAGTGCGCTCGAAGCGGTATTTGTATCCGTAATCCCCAGATCCCGTTTGAGCTGATCCGTGATCTCATGAACCTTGTCGATCTTGGTGCCCAGACTGGCACTGTCGCCATGGCGTGCGCCCTTGCCGTAGGCGCTATCCACCCCTTCCCTGTGCGTTTCGCCCAGGATATGCGCCAGGGTAGCCGCATCCGCCTTCTGGGCGGCCTCCGATTCCTGGGTTGCCAGCCGCTCGGCGTTGGCCGACGCCGTGGATAGGCGGCTACCGATTTCGGTAGAGGTGCCCAGCGAGGCAGCCGACTGGCCAAGGTTGGCACGATACCGGTAATCCCCGGTCAGCATGTCCGAGGTGCTGGTGCCCAGGGCATTGCCGTACTGGCTCATGAATCCACTGGTGTAGTTCGGCGCCAGGTCCATCTTGTCCAGGCTGAGGTTGCCCGCGTAGTCGCCGGCCTGGCGCGAGCCGAAGCTGGCCGACGTGCCCATTGCGGTCATGAAGCCGATACCGGCGTTGGCCAGCTTGTCCATGCCGAAGACGATGGCGCTGGCGATGACCGGCACCGAGACCAGCAGCCAGCTGGTGATGGCCAGTTCGGACATCGTGGTGTCGTAGATGCTCGGCGCCGTGGCCAGGGTCACCCCCTGCACGCTGTTGGCATAGCCAGCCAGCGCCGTCGCCTTGGCGGCCTTGGTGGAGTGCAGGAAATTCACCACGGCATAGAGCGGCGGCCACATGGCCAGCCAGACCAGGGACAGGCTGTACATCTTGAGCACGCGGATCGCGCCCAGACCACCCAGAAGCAAGGCGATCAGGATCACCAGCGGGAAGGCTGTATAGACAATGGCGGTGATGCCGTTGTGCAGCAGCGGCAGCGCCGATTCGGCTATCTTGCCGCCGACGATCTTCTGGGCATTGTGCGCGGCCGTGGTCTGGGCCTGGGCCATGCCGAGCATCAGCGCCGAGGGATCGTTGGTTCGTTGGCTGAACATCGCGCCGGCGCCGTTCACCGCGTTGATCAGGCCATGTTGGCGGATGATCTGCGCGGTCGTGGCGGCCGCGCCGCCCAAGGCGGAACGGTTGTAGGCCGCCATGAGTTGGGCATCCAGATCGGCCGCCGCGGCGCTCGACATCGCCGGCGTGATTGATTGGCCGAGATTGGCTCTCAGGGCCGGGTTGACGAATACCGCCATATTGGTGATTTGCTGCGTCACCTGGTTGGCCATGGCGGCATCGAGGGAGGCGTAGGCCGTTGGGCAGGCATACGAATCCACCGCCCCGTTGGCACCATGCAGGGTGGTGAACCGGGCCTGGTTGGTATTGGCCATCAACGGCCAGAGGTCCTTGGCGTTGTTGAACGTGTTCGCGTCGATCAGTCCTTGGGAGATGTCGTAGATGGTGCAGTTGGCGATGAAGTTGACCAAGTCGGTCTCGAACACCGGGTCTTGAAAGCGGGTCTTGGCGGCCTCACGGATCAAGGTGGCCCCGAACATCATCCCGGTTTTCTCATAGGTCAGATCGGCCGGCAGGGTCACGATGCTATTACCCGAAAGCGCCGCCGGCAGGACCTGGAACGCGGTTTCGAACATCTCGGTGAGGCCCGATCCGAGGCTGGTCACGATGGACGCCAGGGCGCCGATGCCCCAGGGCACGTTGTCCACCAGCACCGGGGCTTGCATCGCCGTCTTGTCGACGATCTGGACGGTGGTCTTGGGCACCAGGAGCACGCCGTTGATCAGGAACACCGCGATCAGCCAGTGGACCCCGTACAGGTGCTTCATCACCGCCATGGCGATCAGGGCGCCGAAGAAGCCGAGGATCAACACCATGGCGATGGCGCCGGCCATACTCGAACCGCCGGTCATGGCGGCGAGGGCATTGAAGATCAACGCCAGCGTGTCGACGTCGCCATAGCTGAACAGGGTGTACCCGGCCACGTTGCTCCCCGGTCAGCGCAGGGCCGAATAGGCCAACAGGTCACGGACCTGCTGCGGCATGGCAGCGCGCAGGTCGCGTTCCAGTTGGGCGACTTGCTGGATGATGGTGGTGGCCACCTGGGCCTTCTGCGCCGCCACCTGGCGGTCGGCATTGAGTTGCTGGATGAACAGGCGGGCCAGGTCGATGTGGTTTCTCAACTGCTCGGTCTGTGGCGGCAGCAATTTGGCATTCTGCAAGCCCGCGTTCATCGCCTCGTTGACCATGCGCGACATCATGGCGTGGACGAACTCGACGGCCACGTAGTCGTTGAACTGGGCGCGCAACGATTCCGAGATGGCGCTGTTGTTGACCGTGCCGCCGACCGCCAGGATGCGGTAAACCGGCACCGGCACGTTGTTGACGAAGTTGATCTCGGTCACCGTGGGCGACTGGTTGCCAGCGCTGATCTTGCCCGCCAGGGAGGCCATGATGTCCGCCACCCGCTGACTCATGGAGGTGAAGTCTCGGCAGGAATAGGTTGGGTTCAGGCAATCCGTCGTGTCGCCGCCGCAGCTCAGCAGCTGGATCTTGTTGGCCCCGCACGGCCCGCCGTCGGCGTAGAGCAAGGTGGAGGTCTTCAGGTCGGCCGGGCCCAGCGAGCCGGGATGGTTGGAGCCGTCGGTGTATGTCTGGGGGTAGATCGTCGTCCCGGTCACGGACATGATGACTTCGCGGTCGGAGTCGTCCAGATGGGGCATTTTTTTGAGGGACTGCCAGACCAGATTGCCCCGGAAGGGCGGCAGTTCCTTGATGTTGGGGTCGGCGGAGGCGTTGGCGGACGCCATGACCGTGTCGACGTTGCCGGTGTTCTTGCAATACTCCCGCGCAGCCGCGCCGTCGCTGGCCTTCCCGGTCAGCCAGGCGATCTGCTCGCAGTTCTTGGCGGTGGCCATGCCCAGCATCTGATAGCCCTCGTACACCGCCATCTTCGCCGCCTCGCAACTGGAGATGTTGGCCCGGTTGACCATGGTGGCGATGGAATTGAACCATTCCATGGTGTCGCCCAGGAGCGGCTCCACCGACTTGATGGCCAACTGGAACAGGACGCCCGGCAGGGCCGAGGTGATGCCCTTGAGCATGTCCTTGAACCCTTCGGCCGAGATGTGGCTGAACGAGCCCGCGAAGGCGTCGATGCCGGAGCAGCCGTTGCCCGCGCGCAGGTAAGGCGCTTGCGCTGCGAGCAACTGGTAGGTCTTGTTGGGCACCCGGACGAACATGGAGCCAGCCGTGTAGGTGTTCATGGTCTGGCCCTTGAAGGCTTGGGGCGCCGTGACATTGGCCATGCCGGTGAACATGGATTCGGCCTGGGATTGCAGCGACTCGGCGTAGGCCGGCGGACATGAGGCCATGACCAGGGCGACGACGAGGATGCGGATAAGTGATAGATACGTTGCTCCCTCATCCCCAGCCCTTCCCCCGGAGGGGGAAGGGAGCAGTTCCCCTCTCCCTCTGGGAGAGGGGTAGGGGTGAGGGAGCAACGGTCGATTTCCAAAACCGGTTTCACGTGCTTCCTTAGTCTTTTTCAAGGTGCTAATCCCTCCAGGGAACGAATGGGCGTCAAGGCATCGACAAAGCCGCTCATACCCGGATTGGCGATGGCCATGACGCGGTCGACCAGTTCCGTTTCGGACTGGATGCCGAAGGCGACCGGCGTGATTTCGTGGGTCAATGGATTGGCCAGGTAGACGGCCGGCACGGTCGTGGCGCCCAGCGCCGCCGCTTGGCCATGGTCCTTATGCGGTTGGGGAAACTCCGGCAAACCACCGCCATCGAGCGACACCGGAAATATCTTGATCCCGGTGGCCTGCGAGAAACCCAGCAGGACCGGTGCAAAGGCGTGGCAGTAGGGGCAGTCCGACTTGAAGAAGAAGTACAACACGTGGGTCTTGGCCAGGCGGTCGAAGGTCCGCCGGTGCTGTTCCGATTTCTCCGCGTCATGCACCTGTAGGCCGACGGCCGACACCGGCCGCGCCTGGGTGAAATCGTATTCGGGGTTCGCCCAGACCACCCGCTGGCCCGCCTCGGCCAGTTGATCGGCCAGCTTCACCAGGGCGGTGCGGTACTGGACGTAGCGCTCCACGTTCGCCTGGGTAGGATTGAACATGGCGACGATCCGAGCCTCTTCCATGCCGGCCTTGAACTGCTCATACATCCGAACCTCGACCGGTTTGCCGGTGGCCTGCCCCGCTTCGCCCTTCGGTTTCGGCGCGGTCTCGACGGGTGCCGGCGCCTGCTCGTACCAGAACCAGCCCCGTTCCTTGTCCAGCAGAAACGACTTGGCCTCCAGCGGCTGTGCCGAGGCGAAGGCGCTACAGAGAAGCGCGCCCAGCACACCCAGACGTGCGCGCGTCACCTGCCCTCCTCCCCAATTGGAAAACGGCCGCTCCCACAGAAATTGACCTGGTACACCATGCGCTGGTCCTTGGCGGGCAGCGCATGGCCCTTCTGATCACGCTCCACGACACCGGCCTGGCTCGTCGTCACGCGCAGGCGGCCACAGCCCGCCTCCTGGTGCGAGCCGATGCGGACGACGTCGATCAGGATGGGCGCGGTACTTCCGAAGGTCTGGCTGAAGGCCTTGGCATCAGGATTTGCGAGCAAGCCCTCGGCGCTTCCCTTCCTGAGCGCCTCGACAAGCAGCGGCTTGAGGCTGGACACGGTTTGACGGGCCATGGCGTCTTGGGCGAGCAAAGCCAGGATCACGATCAATGCACGGCTGGACATGAGGTTTCTCCCTGGAAGTAGCAGGATGTGGCTGTCGGCGACACCCCCTGCGGCCTGACCTGATCCATGAACTCGGACAGGTCCATGGCGGCCAGATCGAGCTGTTGCAACTGCGCCGCGGTGAAGCCGCCGCAGTTCGGTTGCTTCGCGCTGCCCATCCCCATCCCGAGTTGGGCCTTGCCCTGGGTATTGATGGCCTTGGCGAGCAGCGAGTTGAAACAGCAATGGCTGTAGGTCCGTTCCAGGCAAGTGCCGATGATGGGCACCTTCTTGGAGCAGTAGCCGCCCAGATCGACGCACAAGCGGGCATCGCGCTTGAGCGCCGTTTCGATGTCGCGGTCCTCGCAACTCAGCAACCCCGAGAACTGGAGGGCCAGCATGGCGATGCTCCAGGGGCCGGGTATCAGGGAGGTCAGGAAACTCTCCACCGAGACCTGGCCGGCCAGCAGGCCCGCGAGCGCCGAACTGGTGCCGGAGCCGAACACCGACGAAAAGCCGTTGATGACCCAGTTCGGCGCGTCCGACACGAACAGGGCATCGAAGGTGTAGGTAGAGGCGGCTGCCTGGCCGCCGGCCGAGACCGCCGCGATGGCGGAATTGGAGAACATGCTCCCGGAGCTGGTGCCGCCCTTGTTGCAGCAGTTAACCAGGCCGAAAAGCTTCTTCTTGCAGCGGCTGTCGAAGCCCTTGAACAACTCCAATGAATCCGGGTCGATGTAGCCGCCCGCCTCCCGGCCGGCCTCCATGAATGCCACGACCGAGGCCAGGTCGTTATCGGGCTCGTGGCCGGTGTCCCAGACCGCGCCGCTGGAGTCCTGATAGACCTGTGTGCCGCAATCGGTGACGGTTTCCTCGCGGGTGGTGTCCGCCACCATGCAGGAGAACCGGGTCTGCTCGGCCGTGCAGAAGTCCGGGATCAGTTCGTCCCTGTCGATGCAGCTGGTGCCGAGGGTGGTGCAACTGCCCCAGCGGGGCTGGTCGCAATCGGACTTCGGATCGAGGTCCAGGCAGGTGAACGTGTTCGTGTATTGCCAGCAGTCGCGGGTGACCGGATGGTCATCGATGTCCCGTGTCTCCCCTGGCTGGGTGCAGACCGAGGTGGTGCGCTCGCACTTGTCCTTGGGGCCCGGGCCGGTGGCGACCGGGAACGGCACCAGCCCGCCGTCCGGATTGACCCCATCCGGAGGCAGCAAACCCGGGGGGACGCGAGACGCATAACCGGCACAGGAATCCTGCCAGTCATCACGCTCGCTACACTGGAGATCGCCGATGCAGGTGCTGTTTCCGTCGATGACCTGCGCCTCCGAACCGGCTGGGCAGGAGATCGTCGTCGCCCCTGGGCAATAGTAGTGGCCGGGATAATCCTCCGTCGGCGGACGCCAGGTCGGATTGGGGCAGTCCGCTTGCCCGGACAGATCGACCATCGAATCGTTGATGGCGCCGGTGCAGCCCGATTGCTGGAAGGTCGGGCTATTGTTGACGCAGATTCCGTACGAAATCCCCCGTCCGATATGGATGTGGTAATACCAGAAGCTGGTTCCGGTGCCGTAGGCATGCCCGTTCACCTTGAACGTCATCGCCGCGCCGCCCGTGCCGACCACGCCCCAATAGTCCCCGGCGGTCAACGAGCCGGCGAACTGGGTTTGATTGCCGAGCGCCTGCAACAGGTTCGTGACCTGGTCCTTGTAGGTGCTCCACTGCCCATCCCGGTTGTAGGCGCAGCCCCCGCACCAGTACCACCCCGTGGCGGTATTCACCCGCGGCACCACCCTCGACTCGCAGACAAGCTCCACGTCCAGGGTCTTGGTGCAAGGCTGGTCGAGTACCCGCAGGTAATAGTCGTGGCAATACTGCTCGTCGAAATACTGCTGGCCCTGGGTGACGGTCTGGGTAGTGCAAGCGGAGTACGCACCAGCGATCCCCGTATCGGCCAGCGCTGAATCGATGGGCAGTTGACCCTCTCTCAACTTGTACACGTCCTGCGGCACGATCTGGCCGGCATTCTGGTAGACGCCTGAATTCGCGGTGTCGGCGCTGGCGTTCAAGCCCTCACATTCGGCCCGTGAGGCCGGGTTCGAGGCGCATGCCGCTTGCAGGGCCGCGCCTTGCGTGCTGGCGGTGCTCGGATCAACCCCATAGGGTGCATTGCCGCCGGTCGAGGCCTGTGCCGCGTCCTGCGTCCAGGCCGACCCGGAGTAGTTGATCCCGCCGTAAATCGTATCGACCGATCCCTGGCCGACGGCGCGGGCCTCGCTCATCGGATCACCGTGGGCAAGACCCGCGCAGACCAGCAGCGCCATCGGCGCCAATCGTTTCCTCATCGCCCTGCCCTCGCCTTCGCCACGTCATCACGGAACAGAGGCGCCAATCGCTCGATGGCGTCGAGGGCATAGGGGATGCTCACATCGCCGGCCAGGCGCACGTAGTCGTCCTGGGTAAAACAGGCCTCGTCGCCGCAACCTTCGATACGGGCGCCCTGACGGGTCATGACGAAGACCGGGACGCTCTCCACCCGGAAGCGCGCGAAGGCATCCGGATCGATGGCCCAGGCGACCTGCCGCGGACCTATCAGTTTCTGGACTGCGAGCATCGTCTTGGAGATCGAGCGGTCAACCATGCCGCGCAGGACCAGGGTCGCGCCGGTTCGCTCCGCCTCGGCGACCAGCAACTCCAGGCTGCCGCGCGGCATGGACAGGGAAACGAAGACGGACAGACCACCCGGCGCCGGTTGCCCTTGGGCTTGCTGGTTCAGGTAACCCTGGAAAAGTTCGACAAACGGCAGGACGTCCGATGCGGGCGATGCTGAGGTCGGCAGATTGTCCCAGTTGGCGATACCCGGTGCCGGCGCCTGTTCGGCCGACTGGATGGCCTTCTCGCCGCGCTGGTGCCACGCCGCCGTGTCGGCCTGCTCGGCGGCGCGAACGGCCGCGTCGATCCGGGACTGCCAGTCAACCTGATCCTGGCCCCGGGCGGCGGTGGCAAGGACGGTGGCTACCAGAGCGGTGATTGTGAGGCTGGTCAAGTTCTTCATGGCCACCTCAGAACAAGATCATGCAGCAGTTCCGCTTGCGGAACAGGAGGTAGGCGAAGTCCTCGCCGGCGATGGGGAATTCCTTGGCCGAGCCCCATAGGATCGAGGACTCGCCCAGGTTCTGGCAGCACTTGCCGTTGATCTTCCGGGTGTTCGGTACCGGGTAGAGCATCTGGGTCTTGTAGGCCTGGCGATCCATCACCGGCGAGGGGTACGGCCCGCACAGAGCGTCCGATCCGTGATAACGCCAGGCCACCCCGAACTTGTGCATCTTGGCTTCCAGTCGCTGCGTCAGTAGCAGCGATGTAGCGACACCGCCGGTGTGGTGCGGAACGAAGCCCTGCATGGGGTGGAGGCTGCCCTGACAACCGGCGCACCAAGGCGTGGCAGCCAGCGGCTTGTCGACGCTGGCCGCGACACAATCGGCCGCGCAGGCCGCCAGGGCGGCCGGGTTGGCGAACAGGAAGGCCTCCGGATTGACCCAACTGGACAGGGCCGGATCGTTCCAGGTCGGGTCGAACTCGGTCATGAAGCCGATATCGATGCTGTTCTGCACCAGGCAGGGGTGATCCTGGAGCACGCCCAGGGCATAGAGGATCGGGAAGGTGTAGTGGTGGGCGTGGTAGAACGCCGTCGAAGTCGGCTTGGCCGGCGTCTGGGACGAACGGGCGTGCTGGGTCGGCTGGTAGCCGCCGGTGTTCATCTGCAAGCCGCCCAGGATGGGGAAGCAGTATGGCTGGCGCGGCACCTCCGCCAGCAAGGCCGGCTCCCAGAAGCCCAGGGTGACGCCGATATGAGGCGGGGCACTGCCACAGGTGCAGATCGGGTTGCCCGGGTTGTCGATGTCGGTCTGGTTGCCGATGTTGGCGATGCGGGCGCTGCCGATCGACAAGGGCAGGATGCAACGCCAGCAGATGTCGGTGACCGGGTTGGGGAACTCCCCTTCGCAGGAACCCGCCAGGAGCGGGCTGGGCGACATGAGCAAGCCGTCAACCAAGGCGAGCGTGGCCCGGATCATGGCTTGATCTCCTCGATGGTCAGGAAGCGGTCGGTTGGGTTCTTCTGAATGATGAGCACCGGCACGGTGTCGAGCCCGAAGCGGCGCACCCCGGCGCCGGCTTGGTCGAAGTAGACCGGCCGTTCCCATTGGCGCATCAGCTCGGCCGGCGAGCCGTCGACCAGGATCACCCTCAGGGCATCGCCCTTCTGTTTGACGAGCTTCTCAGCCAGGGCAACCTGGCGCTTGTCGTCGCCGTTCAGATAGAGCAGCGCGCCGGGGAACGGCGCGATGTCGGCCGGGTTCACGGTGGTGCCGGCCGCGAAGAGCAGACGGCCGTCGGCATCGCGGATATTCTCGGAGAGGGTGATGCTGGGGTCGAACCGCCGTACCCTGCCCTTCGTCGCCGTGCGCAGGCCCGTGACGGCCGGCGGGCGCTCGAAGTAGCGCTTGCCGCGTTCCCGCGCATCGACCTCCAGGCGTTTCCATTCGCCGTTTGCCATCTTCTGCTTGGCGATGTCCTGGATCTCGGCCAGGAAATCGGGCTCGGTGATGGGATAGGTCTTGCCGAAGGCACCCAGATCGTGTGCCGGGGACCAGCCGGGCAGTACCAGGAGGAGAACGAACAGGCCGCGCATTGTCAGAACACCGGATGCGCGACGCCGATCACGGCATCGAACGGCACCAGGCCGCTTTCCCGGTAGCGGGAATCGAACGACGACGGATGTTCGCCCTTGGCGTAGAAATATCCCGGCGGGATCACGCCCGGTGCAATCGGCGTCAGGCGCTTGCCATCGCGCGTGGCCGGCATGGCCAGGCCCATGTAACAGGCCCCGATCCAGACGGCCCGCCCTTCCAGACTGATGACGTCACCGGGAATACCGGCCACTTCCTTGAAGAAGGTGTGGGATGGCAGATCCCGCATGGTGCCCCGATACTCATAGAGCATGAGCTCACCCAGGTGCGGCAGCCGACCGTACTCCACCCTGGCCAGTGTCCAGGGCATCGAGGGGCTCAGGTTCACCCGGTAATGCATGGCCAGCCAGACGGCCACTGGAAGGAACAGAAGCGTGGCCTTCCAGTAACGCAGCGGTAGACGCAGCAGTTCCATCAGCTCGCCGCCGACTCGGAACCGCCAATTAGCGAGGCGCCCGCGTGGCGCCGGAACTGACTGAGGGTGTGGAGAAGCCGTCATCAAGGCCCCGCGTCACATCCCGAGCCGGGCGCGTAGAAGCGGCGTCAGGTCGTGTACCTGCGTTGTCTTCGAGACTACCGCGTTGCCCATCAGGACGACGCAGCCACACTCTTGCGACAGGCTCGCCAGCACGGCTGGCAGCGCCTTGGCGAAGGACTGCGCCGCCGCCACCGCCTTGTTGCGCTCTTCCTCGGTCGTCTTGTCGTTGCCGATGATTTTGGCGAAGGTCTCTTCCTTCTCGCGATAGACGCTTGCCAGATCGACCACGCCGAACACAGGCCTGCCGGCGTCACGCAAGGTGTCGTAGAGCACGATGCCGCCCAGCACCAGGGTCGAGTTGGCCAGCAGGACCAGCAGCCAGTCGCGCAGGGTCATGCCGCCCTCCCGCCGCGACGCTCCAGGAGGATCTCGATGGCTTCGTCGAGGGAATGGCCCTGGGCGCGCAGCTCGTCGATCGGCGCGTTGTCCTCATGCCGGTTGGAGAACATCAGCAGGCTGAACGGATCGATGATGAGGCGCACGATGCCCTCGCCCATGGTGCTGTAAAGGTAGGCCTCGGCGTAGGCGCCCTTTTCCATGCGCAGCGACGACAGCAGGCGCTTGCGGCCTTCGTCCATGTGCAGCTTGCCTTCCTGGGCCAGCTTCTCGATGGATTCCCGGCGTTGCCGCAGGACGATGATGTAGTCGGACAGGGCGAAGGCCGTGTGCAGGGCCTCGCTGGCGTGGTAGTCCTCCACCATGTGGGTGGCGGTGATGAGGGAGCCGCCGTATTTCCGGGCTCGCCGCGCCGCCTCCTCGATGATTAGCACCAGGGTGGAATCGCCGGCGTTGCCCAGTTGCTGCTTCAGCTCGTCGATCATCAGGAGCTTCTTCCGGTTGCGGTTGAAGTACATCTCCGAGGTGATGCGGAACAGCAGCACCATCATGATGACCCGGTGCAGGGCCGGCGAGCGCTTGAGCGATTCCAGTTCGATGACCAAATGGTCGTTGTCGAACTGGACGTTGGCCGGCCCGTCGAAGAACTCGCCGTAGGCGCCACCGGCGGAATACGGCGAGAGCATCACGGATAGGTCGCGGATGCGGGCGTCCTCGGGTTCGCCCTCGTTGAGACAGCCCTTGGCGAAGACGTCGCGGATGTCGGTGATGGTGGTATCCCGGCCCTTCTCGTTCCAGATCCGGGTGATGACCGTACCGATGGCCTGGTACTGGAAGGCCTCCAGGTCGGTGAACGGCGAGGCCATCTTGGCAACCACTGCTTGCAGCATGGCGAAGTCGTCGGAGAAATCGACCACGTGGGTGAACGGGTTGACGCAATGCCCGGAGCCGGCGTGAATGTCGACGAAGTGACCGCCGGTCTTCTCTGCGAGCTTCTGGAAGGATTTGCCCAGATCGAGTTGCCAGACCTTCGCCCCGGCGCCCAGGTAAGACCAGGCGATCTCGTTCAAGAGCACCGACTTGCCCGAGCCCGGCGTGCCGATGATGGCGACGGAATAGTTGCCCTCGGGGTTGTCGTAGAAATCCAGGGCGGTCAGCTGGCCACGTCGGCCGCCCATGATCAGCATGGGCGTGGGCGTACCGCGCCACTCCCCGATCATTGGCGCCAGGGAAACCACGTTCTCGTAGCTCTTGGTCGAGGGCAGCTTGAACCGGGTCAGCAGCTTCTGCATGTCCCCGTGCAGCGTCATCGGCAGCGAGGCCAGCAGGATGGTCCGATGGATGTGGGTCATGTGGCAGAGTTGGAAGCCCTGGTCGCGCCAGATCGATTCGGCGGCCTTCTCGGCCGTCGAGGCGTACTCCTCCTCGGGAAACAGCAGCAGCGTGTGATAGGCCTTCACCAGACCGCCACCACCGTCGACGACACGCAGGGCTTCATCCCAGTCCGCCTTCTTGTCCTGGGAATCGGGCATCAGCGGCGCCATCTTCGAGACGGCGTTCTGGGTCGCCCGCGCCTGATTCATCATCACCATGGCCTTGGTGCCGGACGGATCCGGGAAATACACGCCCATGGTCAGCAGGAACGGACAGGGATATTGCAGCGAGGACTGGGTCAGATCGCCGATCAAGGCGCCCATGCGGGCCAGGCTGAAGCGTTCCGGGTAGCCCTTCACGGCGTAGGCGCGCATTTCGACCGTGAGGTCGTCGTGCCGGGTATTGGTGAAGCGGATGCCGCGACTATGCTCCAGCTGGACCGTGTCGAAGTCCACCACCTGGGCGTTGAGCAGCCGTCCCTCATCGTAGTTGAGCAGCGGCAATTCGGTATGCAGGCGGTGCGGATTGGCGAAGTCGGCGCACCAGTTGACCAGGTCGGAGGCGTCCCAGACGCGGGACGGGAAGCCGGCCGCCCGCAGGGTCGTTTCCATGCCGGCGCGGGCGTTGAGGAATTCGCCGACGCGAGCGCGTTCGTTGAAGCGGATCGGCGCCGTCACCGACACCACCAGCCGGTAATCCCGCAGCATGTAGATGTTGCCTCGGGTGAGGGACTGATGCGCGGCGCGGGACAGGTGTTCCACCCGGCGCCGGGCCAGCTTGCGGTAGATGTTCTCGTTGCGAACCGGCCGCCCTTCGCGGTCGGAGCGTTCCTTGATGTCCGGGTCGGCCAGCCGCATGTTCGCGTACTGGGTCAGGCGGCGGTAGATGTGGGGCGTGCCGAACAGGTGGAATTGGATGCCCGTGCCCACCGGCCAGTTGTGCATCAGCCCTTCCAGGATGTCCGCCATGGACTGGTCGGAGCCGGACTGGGGCGCCAGCTCCAGGCAGAAGCCGACCTGATTGCCCAGGATGAACAACTGGGCCTCTTCATCCCAGCCCCGATATGGCAGATAGGACGAGAATTGCAGCGGGTCGCCGGCATCCACGTCGGCCTTGGGCGCGAACAGCCGGGAAACCCATTCCAGCCAGCTGGGCAGGGCTTCGGTCGCGGTACTCATTGGTCTGCTCCCGGCTCAGTCGGCATTGGTATCGAAGAACGGTTCCGCGGGCGCCTTCGAGCCGGGCAGCAGGTTCTTCGGCAGCACATCCGCCACGTCGGCGGCGACCGACGACGGTTTGGACTGAGCGGCCGGCTTGCTTTCCTGCACCGGCGGCGGCACCAGGGCGGCGCCGTAGCCTTCGCGGATGCGTTCCCGCACGTGGTCGATGTTCCAGCGGCCGTCATCGAGACGCATGGCGATCCAGGCGCCCTCGTGCAGGTCGCCGTCGGCGTCCTCCCAGGGCGCGATCCAGATACGCATCACGCTGGGTCGGGTGCGAAGCGGCACCGGGCCGTTCTCCGCGCCGGGCGGCACGTGTACGACACTGCGCGGAGGCAGCGGTCGGGTCACGGCGGTTTGATCGTCCGAGTCATCGACCATTGCCGGTTTGGCGGACTCCTCGTAGACCTGGGACATGGGCTTGCAGGTCACGCCCTCGCCGACCGGACAGGAGAGCTTTTTCGAGCCATCCAGGCCGGATAGGCTGCCCGCGCAGCCCACCAAGGTGGGCAGCAGCAAGCACGGAATGAGATGGCGGTAGTTCATGGGCTGACCTCGGTGGCGACAGTAGAGACGGCGGTTTGATCGGGGTTCAGCCAGGCGGATAGCGCAGGCGCCTCCAGGGCGCCCAGGGAGACGCGCCCATCCGGTGAGACCAGCGCCGGCGTAGCCCGGATGCCGAAGCCCTTGGCCAATGCCAGGTTCCGCGACAGAACGTCGGCTTGGCAGGACTCCGGTGCCGGATCGGGCCGGGCGCCCTTGAGCATCCAGGCAGACCAGGCCCGCTGGCGGTCAGATGCGCACCAGATGTCCCTGGACAGGTCCGAAGAACCCGGTTGCAGCGGTAACAGGATCGTCCGGACCCTCAGCGTCGTCATGGCGGCCAGGGTCTGCTCCAGCTTCTGGCAATGGCCGCAGGCCGGATCGGAAAACACATACACGACCTGGCTGCCCTCCCCTTGCTCCAGGATTTGATCCGGCTGGATCAGGGACACGTCCAGCCGTGAGAGGTCGCGCAGTCGCTCTTCGGTCAGGTCGCGGTTGCCAGGCAGATCGAAGATCCGCCCGAACAGGAAATACTGCCCGGTGGCGTCGACGTAGACGATCTTGCGGCCCATGGCGACCTCGAACAGCCCGGTAATCGGCGTCGGTCGCACTGTGTCGACCGGGGTGGATGGGTAACGCTCCATGAGACGTGTCCTGACGTCGGCGGCGGTATCGCCGAGGGCCGCGAACGACAAGAACGAGAGGGCGAGCAATGCGATGAGCCTCATTCCACCACCCTCCTCGGCCCGTTACGGGGGCCGGAACGCATCGCCAGCAGGTCTGGGTCTTCCGGCAGGGGCACATCCAGGGCCGTGCCCTTGGTAAAGCCGAGATCCACCAGTCGGCCGGCGTCGATCTCGATGATCGGGTGGGTCTTGTCCGCCAGGGAGATGTAGTACTGGGCCAGGCGGTCCATGGCGTTGCTCACGCCTTGCCCGATCCCGGACTGGTATTCCATGCCAGGATCGGGATCGGTTACCACGGTGCCGAGCGCGGTAGTGCCGACCGTGGACGATTGGTAGACCACGCCCCGGCCGATGCCCGAGACCACGCCGGCCAAGAGCGCGTTGGCCAGTATCTGGCCCTGCTTGGTCACCAGCCGGCCCCTCAGGCCCAGCTTACCGTCTTCGCCGTAGACCGAACCGGAGATGTTCTGCTCCAGCACGCGACCGTCATGGCGCACGCAGGAGAGCTTTTCCAAGCGGAAATAGGCGCGCTCGGAAGACAGATCGCCGTAGCCGGCGGCCGTGACCAGGCAATCCTTGATGTTGGCGCGCCAATGGTTGGGCAGCCAGGCCAGGTCTTCGAGGCGCATGAACACCGGCAGCGGGCTGGATTGGGCCGCCCCCGCCGTGGGTGCATCCAGGCCGCCCAGGAGCTTCGCCTTGACCAGGCCGATGGGCAGGAACGACTTGCCGGCTTCGCGTTCCTTGGCCGATGCGCCGGCGACGCCCCCTTTCGACGAGGGGGCCGCCGTGGAACTGACCGCGGCGCCCGGTGCCAGTCCTGGCACCCTGCCACCGGCACCCGGCACGGGTGCAGTGGCCAGGCTGACGTGACCGATGCCCGCCTTAGGCGGTGGAGGTAAAGCTGGCTGGAGCGGCGTGGATGCCTGTGCGCCGACGCCCGTCGGTGGCGTATTGGAGACGGGCGGCGGAATGAACTTCGGTACCGGCTGACCCTGTCCAGGGTTCGAGGGCGTACCGGGCGGGAAATCGTAGGACTTGGCCGCAGCCGGCCCGGAGGGCTTTGTTTTGGCCTCGGCCTCCAATGCCGCAAGCCGGGCCTGGAGTTCCTTGTTCAGCGATTCGCTTTCCTTGACCCGGCCCTTCAAGGTGGAGATGTCGTCCCCGGCCTTGTACAGCCAACGCTGGGCATCGGTGACCACTTCGCCCGGCGCCGTAATGGCCTTGACCGCCACCTTGCCGGGGTCCGTGTTGGCACTCTGGACCTTGGGCTTCTTGTCGGAAGAAAGCAGGAATACGAAACCCACCCAGAGGGCCAGGACGGCGACCAGGATGACCGCGAACTGGGCATAGCGGGCGTTCTTGAGCCCGCTGAGTCCGGGCGCCGCGGAAGGTTTGCTCTGGCCGCTACTCACCCGTTTTCTCCCGGATCACATAGACGCGGGTCGATTCGTTCGGCGCCAATTGGGTCTTGGCGATACCGGTCGCCACCACGCCCGCGTCGAAGAATTCCCGTTCGTCCAGGGCCATGGGCGCCGCCGAGACATTGGTCAGGTCGAATACGGAACCGGCCAGGCGGCGGTGCGTGACCCGGCGCATTTCCAGAAAACGCGCTTCCTGCCACAGCCCCACGGGTTTGCCGACCGGGACCGAGACATAGCCGGGCGGCGTCGACTCCCCGGTGAGGACCAGCATCATGTTCTTGATCTGCCGCAGCCAATCCGGCGCCTCGCCGGTCGGCGGCGGCCCCGCCTGACTGCTCGCCTTGGTCAGGCGATCGTTCAGGATGACCGTCTCGCTCGGGATGTCGACCGGCGTCAGCAACAGGGTGTAGGTCGCCTTCTCGGTCTTGATGAAGAGGTTGATCGGCTTCCCCGGCGTGGCCATGACCGAGGGCATGACATACAACTCGCCGCTCGCGGCATCCGGCGCCACCATCAACTCGCCGGCGGTGTTGTCCGGCGAATAGACCGACCCGAAGACGTCCACGATGGCCAGGCCGTCCACCTTGATCCTGGACGTTTCCTTGAGGGCGATGCGCGCCGTCACTGTCGTGTCCGGCTTGACCTCCAGCTTCTGGAGCGCCCAGACCGGAGCCACGTACAACAGGCCCGCGAGGACCAGCGCGCTAGAAACTGCCGTCGGTTTCGTCATCGAGCGCGGCATCCGCGAGAGCGGCTTTGACGTCATCGTTTTTCACCTGCTTGAACTGGATGAGTTGGGCCTTGCCGCCATCAAGGTCGAAGCGGGCCAGGTAATGCCGGATTTCGTTCTTGACCGGCGTGCCGTTGATCAGCACCTTGAGCTGGCCGGTCAGGACCGCGGCCAGCGCATCCGGTGCGGCGCGCACGGTGCGGATATCGAAGGACGTGGCGGCGTTGTCGCGCCGGATCTTCTCGGCGTTGACACGCAATTTCTGTTGCAGCGCGCCGTGGTAGTCCGGGTGGGCGAGCTTCAACAGCAGGTCGGACTTGTACTGGACGTTGTCGGGGGTGACGTCGAGGGTCAGGTAGGAAATCCACTGAGCCATTTGATCGATGTATTCGCCGGAGGCGGTGTTGTCGGTGATCCAGAAGGATTTTTCGATCTTCGGCGGGGTAACGACTGTGCGTGTGGCGCCCATGCCCGCCCAGGCTACCAGCAAGGCCAGGACCAGGGCGGTGACGATGCCCCCGAGGGTGAGCCACAGAAAACGGTTCTGCCGGATGAGCATCTGGACATCGGCTTCGTAGGCTTCGCGTTTCATGGTTCCTTCCCCTCGATCAACCGACCAACTCGCGGTAGTGCGAAGGTGGCAGGAGGTCGCGTGGAATGAACATGGCCTCCTGGGGCAGCCACCAGAACAGGAAATGCCAGAGGAACCCGGTGTGCCGCATCGCTTTCAGCTTGGAGATCCGCGAGCAGACGAAATAGCCCACCACGATGGCGGCGAAGAACGCCCCCATCGTGCCCTTCATGAAGCCCAGGCAGAGGAAGAAGACGAAGGTCCCGGCGACGTCCAGCTCCCAGAGTCCGAGCTTCCAGGGATCGTCTAGTCGCCGAAGGATGCGGCTGCCGTCCATAGCTCAGATGACCGCCCCGGCGATGGCGAAGGCGACGGTGAGGCCGACGGCCGCGAAGATGGCCAGGCCCACATAGCCGAGCACCGGCGCGAAGTTGCGCAGCGCGGCCAGACCGATCAAGGCCACCAAGAAACCGATGATGATCACCAGGGCCTTCAGACCGGTGTTCATGTCGGCGAACTGCTGGATCGCGGTCGATACCGGCCCGAGACCAGTGGCGGCGCCGACGTTGTTCATGTCGAGGTTGATGGCCAGGGCGTTGTTGGCCATACCGGTCAGGCCGACGACACCGCCGACGTACCAGGCGGTGGTATTGCGGTCGATGGCGGCCTTGGCCTGGCTCATGCGGCTCAGGGTGGCGTTGACGAGCTTCATACTGCGTTCTCCTTGGAGAGGTGGTGGAAGGAATCGAGAACGGTCCGCGCTGCGCGGTCCATGGCCCGTGCCGGAAAGCCGTCAATCAGCAAGGCCTCCAGCACGACGGCCGAGGCAACATCCTTGAGATCGAAGCGAACCCCGTTCGGGTCGTTGTCATGACCGTATGCGAGCCTTTGCAGCTTCTTCAGCCGGTCGAAGGCCTCTTCGGAAACCAGAATGGGCCGAAAGCCCGGCGTGACCTTCTTGCCGGAGGGTGGGCTCACCGATTTGTCTCCGCGGTCCATCAGGTGCATTTGCCGGTCCGCTCAAGCTGCTGCCGGGCGCGATAGACCAGCCAGGCGTATTGCGTACGAGCCTTGCGGCAGGCGGCGCCCTTCAACTTCGTGCAAGACGCGTTGTAAGCGCCGACCGCCTCCCAGGTATCGCCATACCTGGCTTTCATCTGCGCCAGTACAAAGGCCCCCATGTAGATGTTGGTGCATGCATCCCAGAGCAGGTCCGGATGCATGCCCACGGCATGAGCATTGGAAGGCATGACCTGCATGACGCCGCGCGCGCCGACCGGGCTGATGGCGCCGGCATTCAGGCGCGACTCGACGCAAGCGATGGCCCCCAATTCCAGCGGTTCCAGTCCGTAGGACTTGGCGGCGTCATGCCAGCACACAGCGCGGGCATTCCCCGCCATGATCGCCAGGCTGATCGGTAGTAGGTAAAGAGGGGCGCGCTTGTACATCCCGTCGTTCTTGTCGTTTGGGTGGGCTCACGATAGAGGCCTGCACCACGGGAAATTCGTACAAAAACGAGACGGAATTATTGGAAGATCACGCTGCGATTTCGGAAGGGGCAGAAGGGACGGCAGGCAACATCCAAGTGTTACGGCCCGATCCAAAGGGCGGGCCGATCGCTAAGAATCTCGCGTTCGGCCCGAAAGGGTGACATAGGGGTACAGAAATTGAAGGGAATTACGGGCCTACCGGAAAGGGCGATAAAGGGGGGCGTATTCATGTCAGTTTTTCGGTCAAGGCGCTTCCATTCGGAAGCTCGTTACCACGGTCTGATTTCTGCCCTTGATCCACGTTCAGGACTACCTCTCACTGGCAAGGCCGTGGGCCATCCGGGAACAACGCAATATCGTTGACCGCCGCAGGTTGATCAGCTAGCACCCAACCAAACCACGAGAAGGAATAACGCTACATGTAGTTACTTGACTAACATTTACACATATGTATAGTGTGTTTAGCACTCTACCGGCTTGAGTGCCAATCCCCCGTGTTAGGGAGGTAGACCATGGATACAGATCGTGCCAACCCCTTCCAGATTCTAGCGTTGTCCGGAGGTGGATACAGAGGGTTGTATGCAGCGAAGATCATTGCCGATATTGAGAACGAGATCGATGCGCCCATCGGAACGCGCTTCGACCTGATAACAGGAACGTCTATCGGGGGGATTCTGGCGCTGGCCCTGGCATTAGAAATCCCGGCCCAGCGCATCGTGGATTTGTTCGTCGACCATGGTGAAGAGATTTTTAAGAAGCGCTGGTCGCTTTTCGGTTACCTGCGCTCGCCCTATTCACCGGAAGCACTCAACAACTTGCTCGTAAATGACAAGCTTTTCGGTGAACGATGTCTTGGCGCCTGCAAACACCCGGTCATCGTGCCCAGCGTGAATTACTCAACTGGAGCGCCGGTGATGTTCAAGACATCCCATCACCACAATTTCAAGCGTGACCATCATTTCCGTATCGTTGATGTCGCCATGGCCACCAGTGCGGCGCCGGCATTTTTTCCGCGACATGTCTTCAACAACTGTCAGTACGTCGACGGCGGCCTTTTCGCCAACGCACCGGGGCTTCTTGGTTTACACGAAGCGCATATCTTCTTCCAAAAGGATAACGAGGACGTCCGTTTGTTGTCGGTCGGTACCATGTCGTCTCGTTATACCGTGGATCCCAGCAGGAACCGAGAAGGCGGTGTGCTCGACTGGGGTGGAGGATCTCTTCTCAAAATGCCGCGCCGCCTGTTTGGCCTGACCATATCTGCGAACGAAGTGCTAACTGATTTCATGCTTCGCCACCAGCTTGGGGAGCGCTACGTGCACCTCGACGATGACCTTACCGACGAACGCGCGAAGGCGGTTGGGCTCGATAAGGCGGACCATCATGCACGTGAGGTTCTACTTGGTGCGGCTTCAGAACGGTCGAAGACTTTCATCAGCAGCCCAGCTTTTCACGTCCTCTTGGAGCACTCGCCCTCCGAGCCGGTCTTCT
Source organism: Pseudomonadota bacterium (assembly GCA_040757575.1). GTDB lineage: Bacteria > Pseudomonadota > Gammaproteobacteria > Burkholderiales > Thiobacillaceae > PFJX01. Next base: position 199,444 of record JBFLXA010000003.1, on the reverse strand, counting down.
TCCATGGCGAGTCCGCTAGCAAATGAGGACCCAGCCATGATCAAGCTCAACCGTCTCTTCTACACGACCACCGATGACAAGGTCTTCCTGGATCGTATCGTCCCGACTCAGGAACAAACCGATGTGCTGATCGCCGCAAAAGATGCGATCCGCGATCACTTACGTCCACGAATTCGGGAGGCCACCACCAGGGTCTTGGGGATGGATAAAGCCGTCACGCCTCGATTCCGGACCCAGGGGTCATGGTCTTATAAGACGTGCGTTCAACCCGCGTGTCATCCACCGCAGGAAATGGACTGGGACTTCGGCGTCTATCTTCCCATAACCGTTTGGGAGGAAAGCGGCCCGCCCCGCGCCATGGCGAGGCTCTATTTTGAGTTGGTGGAGCAGCTACTGTCTGGTCTCTGCAAAGAGAAGGGCTGGACGCTTTATCACGGCAAGGAGACGTGTATCCGGGTGCAGATCAATACCTGGGCGCACATCGACATTCCGCTCTACGCCGCTCCCGAAGACGAGTTCACCCAAATTCTGGAAAAGGCCGCTCTATCGCGTGCAATGAGCGACGGGGCTCGCGATGTGTTCGTCGAAAGTTTCGATGATGCTGAGTTCTCCCAACAACAGTGGGAGGATATGGTCGACATCGTTATGGCTACGCGCGCGGGTGAGTGGAAGGTATCAGACCCGGAAGAAATTACGCGGTGGTTCCTGGACCGAGTCCTGGAATACACCGATCAGCTTAGGCGTATTTGCCGCTATCTCAAGGCGTGGCGCGACTACCAGTGGAAGGACGGAACCGGACCGACCTCTGTATGCCTGATGGTAGCCGTGGCACAAGCTTTCGAAACGCACGCTGGACGTGACGATCTCGCTCTGGAAAAGGCTGCCAGGAAGCTGGCCACAGCCTTGCGAGGCGAAGTCCGAGAACCGGCCATTGCCGAAGGCACGGAAGACTTCAACAAGCGTTTGGACACGTTGGCCAGAGAGGACGCGGCGCAACGGGCCGCCGCGCTTGCGGAGGCTCTCCGATCCGCCCGCATGCAGGCATCTCACCAGTCTGCGCTGGCGATCATCCAGCTCCAGGGGCAGTTAGGTGAACGGGTGCCAAACCGTGTTGATCTCGTTCAACCTGATTCGGGCGAGGACGCCATTCGCCTGATCGCGGCTGAGCGTGTATCGCGCCCAGTGGTGAAACCAACCAGCGCCGGTTGAGGGATGACCCACGTCTCGGTATTCGGGCTTGCCGAGGCGCTGCGACTCCTGCGGTCGTGGGGTTTCAAACCCAGTGGTTACAGTCGCGGAACCAGATCCTTCGAAGGAGCACTCGCGTGCAAAGGCGGTGACATCCAGGTCAGAATTTCCATCACGGATTGGGATTTCCTTGAATACCCGACGATCCGGGTACTGGATCACTTGGATGTACTTCCGTCGTTGTCGCCGCACGTCGATCCAAAGGGGGACCTTTGCTATTTTGCCAAGGGCGCCGCGGTATTGGACAGATATGATCCCGCCGAATCCATTGCACAGTGTCTGGATCAAGCTCGATATGTACTGGATCGAATTCGCCATGACCCAGACTATCGTTATGACGACATCCAGGATGAGTTTCTGTTGCACTGGGCCATTGGGGGGTCTGAAGCAGTCTTGCCAGTGTTGATAGGCACGGTTGACCAAGCATCGAAGTCTTCGAACTACTGGCTCGTTTCTCTTGGTACGGCAGCGCGCGCAGTCATCACGAATCACAAAGAGGAAGTCGAGGCGCTGGCGCGAGCATTGGGCGCGGAACCACCTGCCAGCACGGAATGCCCATGCTGGCTATTTAGTACGGACACACTCCCTGCGGTACCTGATGCAATCCCGTCCAACGTAAGTGAGCTTTTTGCTTGGCTTCGGGTTTGGGACAGGCCTCTCTATCACCAGATTCAGCGTGTCTTGGAGCGGGAACCTCAATACCTCCAGTACAAGATGGCGACGTTCGCGGTTCATACCCCGCTGGGCTGGTTGGGGTTTGGATTCGACCTCAACCCAGTCCATCGTCTTGGCACCCAGAAAAAGCCCAAGCTATACCGTCAGTACCTGCATTCACATGAAGGGTCGCGCGGAATCATCCGATTGGTATTGACCGAGTTCGGCCCCGATTTTGTACACGGTCGCAATCTCACCTATGGGACTCTGAAGGACAAGCGGATCGTAGTGGTTGGCGCAGGTGCGATTGGCTCGCACGTGGCGCCTGGCCTTATTCGACTGGGTGCCGGTACCGGTTGTGGCCAACTAGATATCGTGGATCCCGATTTGATGATGCCCGAAAATCTGGGGCGGCATACTCTGGGCTACCCATCCTTGTTCAAGAGGAAGGCCGAGGCATTGTCGGCGGAATTGACGCGCCAATTTCCATTTTCAAAGGTACGCCCCCGTGTCGCCAATGTGCAGGATCTTAGGGATCTATTCAGAGCTGACTTGGTGATCGATGCAACTGGCGAGGAAATCATCAGTGAGCTGATCAATGCAATGCGTCTTGAGCGGGAAATTGATACTCCGGTATTGCACGTTCGCATCCGAGGAAACGGTGAGTGCGTGCAGACGTTCTGGGCTCAAGGACGAGAGTTGGCTTGCTTCCGGTGTCTGCTCCAGGCTGATCACAAGAACTATAGGCAGGAACGCTTTCCTGTGCTCAAGGCTGAACCACAGCGCAAGCAGCTTGCCTGTAGTGGGTTCACACCCTATGCCGTTAGTGCCCCCATGTCAGCAGCCGCACTGTGCATAGAGGTCATGGTCGACTGGCTCAGTACAGGTAATCCAAGTCCAAGATTCAGAACGGCGCCATCCGCCAATGCAGAGGTATACACCGTGAAAAACCAGGATGTCAGACGGCTTGAGACATGCCCAGCGTGCGGATCAAAAGATGTATAGCCCTATGCCGCTTGGGCCGGAGGGCGCGATGCTCCTCATCGAGGCAACCTTGCTGCATCGGCTAGAAGAATTCAGACAGGTCAAGGCCACAACACCGGAATCCGGCGGCATCCTGATGGGGTATCGGCGTGGGATTCACACGCATATCACTGAAGCCACCTTTCCCGTCCATGAAGATGTGCGCCGCCGGTTCGGCTTCGTGAGGCGCGCAGAACATCACACGCTGTTGGCAGTTCAGCGTTGGCATGAAACCGACGAGACACTGGATTATGTTGGTGAATGGCATACACATCCTGAAGATTACCCCTCACCATCCAGCATTGATCTTGTGCATTGGCGGAAAATCGTCCGTACATCCCCCCGTCAGATGGTTTTCTTAATCATCGGCCGTGTCAGCATCTGGTTGGGGATAATCACTGAGAATGATGTCGCGCGTATTCACTTCAGTATTGAGACATGACCGCCTGCTGAACATCAGGCCGCACTGTGGCAACCGAACATGGAAAGCAGGACACGGCCGGTAGCAGGAAAGGCGTGTTCATCGGTACTTTCGAAAGCTACCGGTGACGACGCCGTAGATCTCCAGTTCACCCTGGGGACGAATGGGCGGATAGGCCGGGTTGCCCGGCCTCAGGAAGATGCCGCGCTTATCCTTGGCCAGGTATTTGACGGTGAATTCGTTGTCGACGATGGCGACCACGATGTCACCCATGGCGGCTGGCTGGGTGCGGTCGACGATGATGTGGTCGCCCTCCATCAGGCCAGCCTCGACCATGGAGTCGCCCTTAACCACCAGCAGCACTGTTCGGCTTGGCCGGGCGACCAGGTAGCTGTCGATGGCCAGACCATCGAAACCGGCGTCGTTGGCCGGCTGCGGAAGGCCGGCCCGCACGGTATCGATCACGGGCCTGGCGAAGAAAGCCTCGGTTGGCGCCAGGCGGCGGTCCGGGGTGGTGGTGAGGTAGCCGGCCAGCTTGAGTCGGTTCGCGAGGGCCGCCGCTGAGGACTTGGAGCGCAAGCCGACCAGCTGCCCTAGACTGGCCATGGAAGGCAAGGCGCGGTGGTCAGCGTAGTAATCCTGGAGCTGGGACAGGTAGTCTTGGTCGGTGGGTATCTGGCAAGCAATCGAACGAACGTTCGACAGCTTAGAGAGGTGGGTTTGCACTGTCAATTCCGTGACAACTCCACGCCCAATGTCTACATGATGATGCGTGCGACAAAAAAATGGGCAGCCATTCTGCACACTGACCATCCGTAGAATTCGTCCAATTCTTTGCACTTATTCCTGAGCAATCCAGGGCCTAAGCTGCCCGCCATGCTCAAGTCCCCCTGCCCAAAACGTTGGACCGCCCGCCATCTGCTGAACCGGGTGCGCCCGCATGGAGTCCGCTGAGCTTGTCCTGGGTGCTCTGCCGGCGATTGCTCTGGGTGTCGCCGCGACGTGGTGGCTGAAGCGCCGCCCAGGTCATGGCGATATCCCCGAACCCAACCCGCCTCTTCCGCCCTCCCCCGCACGCTGGCCCGCGACCGCCCTCCCCGTCCTGAATGCCGAACGGATCATCGCCATGACCGGCGTGGCGCCGCTACTCATCGAGGTCAGACGCGATTCCGGTCTCACCGATCCGACTTGGCAAACCCATGTAGTACCTGTCGTCCAGGCCGTGGCGGAGATGGTTCAGCAACTTCCCGCCTCAGAGGCCCATCACCACGCCGAGCCGGGTGGCCTGTTCGTGCACACGGTGGAAACCCTGCAGTATGCGGCCAAGTTGCGTCAAGGCCGCATCCTGCCCCCTGGAGCAGATATCGAGACCCAGGGTCGGACCCAGCACTTATGGACGGTGGGAATCTATATCGCCGCCCTGCTGCACGATATCGGCAAGCCGGTATCCGATTTGCGGGTGACCTTGTTCTCCGATTCACATCCGGCCGGGGCACCCTGGCAGGCCCTGATGGGGTCCATGATTGAAGCGAAGTCCTCGGCCTATGTAGTGGATTTTCCGCGCGCCACAGAGCGCGATTATCAGGCCCATCAGCGCTTGGGCATTCAGCTGATACAGCGGCTTGTGCCCACCATTACGCGCCTCTGGCTCGGCAGCGATCCCACGTTACTTGGACAGTTGCTTGGTTACCTGTCCGGCGAGACACAAGGGCCGATCGCTGAGATCGTGCGCGCGGCGGAAGCGGAGAGCGTCCGGCGCAACTTGGCCACGGGGTCGAGGGTCCGCTTCGCGGTGGCCAAGACCACCCCGTTGATCGAATTACTGATGCTGGCGTTGCGCTCGATGCTGGCGGAGGGTGGACGCCTGCCCCTGAACCGGCCGGGTGCGGCCGGTTTCTGCGATGGCTCGGATGTCTGGTTCGCCGCCGTGCGGCTGGCCAACGAGGTGCGGGACTGGCTCAGGTTGTCCTATCCAGACGCGCCGGTACCGGGCGAGGCGATGAACGACCGGCTCTTCGACACTTGGCAGGAATATGGGGCCTGCAAGGTCAACCCGGACACCCAGGGCGCCGTGTGGGGCGCCCATATCGAATTCACGGGTGGCCAGACTTTTTACTTGGGGGCGCTGTTGCGCTTTCCCCTGGAGCTGCTCTACCCGGAACCAGCACTGTACCCGACCGTGTTGGCTGGTCGGATCCGGGTCAAGGCCGGGACATTGGCCTCTGCGTCGCCTGCAACACTAGGAGCAGATGATCCGGGCGGTCAGAACAAGGCCCTTTCCAGCCCGCCTATCTCCGATGAGACTCCCGTCGTGGCTAACGCGCCCCGCCTGCCGAGTGTCCAGAGCCTGGCCGGGGCAGCACCCAAGCCGACGCGCAAATCGGTTGGAAACTCCAAAGCCTCACCCATCGAAGTTCCAAAGTCAGACAACGCTGAGCCGACGGCATCAGCCTCTTCGGAGGCCGACCGTGGGGAATTTCTGGACGATGAGGACTCCGCCAGCGCCGAAAAATCCCCTCCCTCCCGACTTGCCGAACCCCCGCTCCTCACCGGGGCCGTGGTTCCCCATGTCGTCCTCCCCAAGGAGGCCTCGAAGAAGACCGGTGGCAAGAGCTGCGCGACGCCATCGGACGCGGCCCTGCGCTTCATGGGCTGGCTGCAACAGGGACTGGCCGATGGCAGTCTGCCCTACAACACCACCACGGCGCTGGTGCATTTCGTCAGGGTCAATCTCAGGGAGCAGGAAGAGACCATGATGTTGCTGGTCTCGCCCGCGGTCTTCCGTGCCTTCGCCGAGGCCTATGGCGACCAAGCCACCGGTGTCGATGGCGAGGTCGAGCCCAACAAGCTCGGCATGGGTATCCAGATGGCCTTTACCCAGGCTGGATGGCACCAGCCCGCCGCGCGCGGTCGCAACATCCATCGTTTCCAGGTGATCCGGCGCGGCGATAGCGGTGGCAGCCTGCTGAATGGCTTTCTGGTGCGCAACCCGGAGCAGTTCGTCAATCCGGTGCCGCCGGCCAACGAGCGCCTGCGCTACTGGAGCCAGCATGTCGGCGCGGACAAACCGGAAAAGCCGTGAGCTATCCGATCGAGAATCGCCTGCGCCCTCCCGTCGAACTGATTTCGGCGGGAAGCTTGTTCATCGGCTCCGCCGTCATGGCCGCCGCCCCGCCCTGGATCCCGGTGGGGCCGGAACTGTCCTGGAGCATGCCCCTCGTCTTGCTGGCGGGATCGGCCTGGCGGGCCAGCCAGGCCTGGGAGGTGATTCGCTACCAGGGCAACCTGCGCCTCCTAAAGCGGTATGCCCTGAAACCAAACGACCTTCCCTGGAGCAATGAAGTGCTGTTCCTGGGCATGGGGTTTCGCTGGACGGCGCTCCACACGCGCCGGCTGAACGATGCGATGCAGCCGAGAAACCGGCGCTACGTCGAGCCATCCTGGCTGTACCGGACCCTGCGACGCTTCGAGCGGAAGTACGAGCATCATCCCAACCCCAACATCCAAAGGCTGCGCGCATTGGTGCGTCGGGAGGCCTGGTGGAACCGGTGGGCGCCATTGCCCGATATCGGCGGCAATCCGGCCCTGCATGGGGTGGAGCCGAACGAAGAAGCCGTCGTCATGCCGCTGTCCGGCCGAGTCGGACACACCCTGGTGTTGGGGACGACCCGGGTGGGCAAGACCAGGCTCGCGGAGCTTCTGATCACCCAGGACATCCGGCGAGGCGACGTGGTGATCGCCTTCGACCCCAAGGGCGACGCCGACCTGCTCATCCGGATGTATGTCGAGGCCCGCCGCGCCGGCCGGACGTTCCATGTCTTCCATCTCGGGTTCCCGCACATCTCGGCCCGCTACAACCCCATCGGGGCATTTTCGCGCATTACCGAAGTGGCCACCCGGACAGCCGAGCCCCTGCCCTCGGAAGGCAATTCGGCCGCCTTCAAGGAATTCGTCTGGCGTTTCGTCAACGTCCTGGCCAAGGCCATGACCACCCTGGGCGAGCGGCCCGATTTCCAGAGCATCTATGCCTACGCGGTGGATACCGAGTCTCTGGCGGTGCGCTATTTCACCTGGTGGCTGGACCGAGTCCGGCCGGGCTGGCAGGCCGAGGTCACGGAACTGGAATCTGCCCAGGCGAAGCTGCTCAACGAGGCCTCGAAGAAAAGCGGCCGTTCCCTGCGGACGATGGCGATCATGGGGTTCATCCGCGACAACGAACTGCGCGACCCCGTGGCCGACGCCCTGCGCTCGGTCCTGAGCAACGACCGGACCTACTTCGAGAAGCTGGTATCGAGCCTGTATCCCCTGCTGGAGAAGCTGACCACGGGCAAGATCGCCGACCTGATCTCGCCCGACTATGCGAATCTGGATGATCGTCGCCCGATCATCGACTGGATGGGCGTCATCAACCAGGGGGCCGTGGTCTACATCGGTCTCGATTCGCTCTCGGATCACGAGGTCGCTGGCGCGATCGGCACGGCGATGTTCGCCGACCTGACCAGCGTGGCCGGCCAGATATACAAGTTCGGCGTCGGCGCCGGTCAGCTTTCGCCCGGCAAGCGCAAGCTGGCGCTACATGTCGACGAGTTCAACGAATTGGTCGGCGACTCGTTCGTGCCCATGGTCAACAAGGCCGGCGGCGCCGGTTACCAGGTCACGGCCTATACCCAAACCTGGCACGACGTGGAGGCCAAGGTGGGCGATGCCGCCAAGGCCATGCAGATCGGTGGCAACTTCAACACCCGCATCATGCTGCGGGTCGAGAACACTGAAACCGCCGAAATCCTGACCGAGAAGTTGCCCGAGGTCGAGGTACCCAGCATCCAGGTGGCGTCCATGGCCAGCGACTCCAACGACCCCACCGATTTCGCCGAATTCCAGAGCCGCAATGAAGACCGCATCACCATCGAGCGCCTGCCCATGCTGACGCCGGCCGACCTGGTCCAGTTGCCCAAGGGCCAGGCCTTCGCCCTGATCGACGGCGGCCAGCTCTGGAAAATCCGCATCCCGTTGGCGGATACCCTGGACGAGGTGGACGTCCCCACCGATATCGAAGACATGGCCCACCAGATGCGTGCCCTATCCACCGCGCATGGAACGGCCTCGCAAGGGGAGTTAACCGTCCCAGGAAAAGGGAGTGGCTGGTAATGGCCGGAGATGGCGCGGCGATAGACATCGGGGTTACCAAGGCCATCACGGCCCCCTTCAAGATCGCCGCCTTCCTGGCGATCGGTTTCTTCGTGATCCTGGTCGGCCGCATGGCCATCGATGTGTGGGTGTTGGCGGATGCCAAGGATCGACTCGAAGCCCCTGCCGTGATCATCGACCGCGAGATGGCCAGGGCGGCCGCCGCTCCGGATTTCATGGGATCGACCCATGACCGGGCAATCTCCTGGGCGGACTTCATCACGGAATGGTTCTATCGCAAACTGGGGCTGTTGAGACACATGGAGGAAGATCAATCCCGGTTGGGCATGACTGATCAGGCTGTACAGCGTGGGGTCCGCTCAATGGACTTCGCCATCACCAGAACGCTCACCGGCTCTCAGGTGATCTCGATCCGCGCCGCGATCATGGTTTCCTACCTGCCCTGGATCGGCTTCATTTACCTGCTCGCCTTTGTGGATGGCGCCATCGAACGCACCCGGCGCAAGTTCGGCGCCGGGCGCGAATCGTCGACGGTCTATCACCGCGCGAAATACTTTCAGGTGACCATGGCAACCGTGGTGTCGGCCGCCTACCTGTGGTGGCCTGGCGATGTGGATCCGTTGTTGATCCTTGTTCCGACGACACTTGCCTGCGCTGCCCTGGCCAGGCTTCAAGCCAAGTATTACAAGAAGTACATCTAGGCCGTTCATGGTGGCAAACGCGGTTACAGCGAAGCACCTGACCAAGTCCGCCAATTAACGCTTTGTGTATACCATTGCATATGTTTATACTTTCCAGCGAGGTATTTACAAAGGCAGGTACGCATCATGAACAAGGCGAACGACCCAACTGAAGCCCTGAATTCAGTCCCTATGGCGGGAATAACACTCAAATATCTGGAACGGCCATGACAGTGCTGCTCTGGAGTCTGGAGGAAGCCGCGCACCAGCTTGGGGAAGTCTCCACACGAACAGTTCGCCGAATGGTGGAACGCGGGGAATTGCCGACCGTATCGGTTGGCCGCCGCATCATGCTGCCGGCGAATGCCGTCCGCGAATGGGTAGAACGTCACACGCAATCCGCGCATAATTTAAGCGCGGGGCAGGGTGTGCTGAAGGAGGGCACATGCCAAAACGCAAACGAGACCAGGACGGGATCTTCGAACGTTCTGACTCTCCGTACTACTGGGCGTCGTACACCGACGCAAGCGGCCAGAGAGTTAGATGCTCTACTGGCATCCGTAAATCAACCGCAGGCCGCAGAGAAGCGGAAGCGCTGTTAGCCAAGTGGAAACTGGAGGCCCACGAGGTCAAACATTGGAATCGGGAGCCATCGCGTAGTTTTGAGGACGTGATGGTGGAGTACATGCGCGAGGCAGTAAATCGACGCAGTGCTGAGTCCATCCGTTGTTTCGTCAAGGAGTTGCGCACGTCCTTTGCTGGTCGGGCCATGGAAGAACTGAGAGCTGCGGATATTGCCGCCCATATCTACCGGCGCCGGGAGGATGGGCTGGCGAATAGCTCGATCAATCGCGAGCTTGAAGTGCTGTCAGCAGCGATCAACCATGTCCGCAACAAGCTGGAATGGGGGTTACCCAACCCAGTCACCGGCCGAATGCTCAAAGAGCCCGAGGCGAGGGTAAGGTGGATCACCCGTGATGAATCCGTCCGACTGCTGGCGGCAGCAAAAGAATCACGCTCAGCATACCTGGCGGACCTGTTCACACTTGCTCTCAACACGGGCATGAGACGGGAAGAAATGCTTGGCTTGGAGTGGAAGCGGGTCGACCTTCATGCTGGTTTGATCCACTTGGAAGCGCATCACACCAAAAGCGGAAAACGGAGAAGCGTGCCGATGAACAGAACGGCACGCGAGGCAATCATAGCTCAGGCACGATACCGAGCGACTCATTGCCCCGACTCACCATGGGTGTTCTGCAAGCAGAACGGGAAACGCATCAATGACGCACGCAAGGGCTTTCTCGCCGCTTGCGAGAAGGCAGGAATCGAGAACTTCCGGTTCCACGACTTGCGTCATACATGCGCAGCCTGGTTGGTATCGGCTGGCGTGCCGTTGTCCGAGGTGCGTGATCTACTTGGGCATTCCTCAGTCGCGATGACTGAGCGATATGCTCACTTGGCACCGGAGCGAGTGAGGAACGCCGTAGCGATATTGGATGCAGTACCCAATGAGTCACGTTTTAGTCACGTTGATTTGGAACTCGCGACTGGATGACGCTGTAACCGCATGTTTTCATTTGAGAATATGCGAAGCCATGCCGTCGGCCAGCTTGGGCTCGAACCAGGTGGACTTGGGAGGCATGACTTCGTTGGCGTCCGCAACGGCCATCAAGTCTTCCATTCTGGTGGCATGAAGGCTGAAGGCCAGGGCCATTTCGCCGCTGTCTACCCGCTTTTCCAGCTCCGCCAGGCCCCGGATACCGCCGACGAAGTCGATGCGTTTGTCCCGGCGGGGGTCGGTAATGCCCAGCACAGGGGCGATAAGGTTGTTCTGCAGCAGGCTTACGTCCAGACGGCCTACGGGGTCGGCCAGGGGAATGAGGTCGCCGCGGATGGTGAGCCGGCTCCAGCGGCCGCCCATATAAAGCCCGAACTCGCCGGGGTGGGCGGGGCTGACAGCGCCGTCGACGGCTTCGATCATGAAGTTCTCTGCCACTTTAGCCATGAAGGCAGCTTCAGAGAGGCCGTTCAGGTCCTTGATGACCCGGTTGTAGTCCAGGATCTTCATCTGGTGGTGGGGGAAGATCACCGACAGGAAGTAGTTGTAGGCCTCGTCGCCGCTGTGGGCGGGGTTGGCCGCCTTGCGGGCGGCGCAGATGCGGCTGGCGGAGGCGGAGCGGTGGTGGCCGTCGGCGATGTAGAGGGCGGGCATGGCGTCGAACAGGGCGGTGAGCCGGGCCAGGGTGGTGGCGTCGTCGATCATCCAGAGGGTGTGGCGCACGCCGGATTCCGGGGCCACGCAGTCGGTGACGGGCTCGGTCTGGGTTGCGGCGGCAATAATGCTGTCCACTTCCGGGGCATGGGGATAGGCCAGTAGCACGGGGCCGGTCTGGGCATTGAGGGCGTCGATCTGCCGCACACGGTCGTCTTCCTTGTCCGGGCGGGTGAATTCGTGTTTGCGGATACGGTTGGTGTCGTAGTCGGCCACACTGGCGGCGGCCACCAGGCCGGTCTGCACGTGCTGGCCCATGATCAAGCGGTAGGCGTAATAGCAGGGCGTGACGTCCTGACGCAGGACGCCCGCATCGATCATTTTTTTCAGGTTTTCGGCGGCCTTGGCGTACACCACGGGGGCGTAGGGGTCGGTGTCGGCGGGCAGGTCGATCTCGGGTTTGGAGATGTGCAGGAAGCTCCAGGGGCGTCCTTCGGCCATCACCCGGGCTTCGGCGGTATTGAGCACGTCATAAGGAGGCGCCACCACGTCGTCGGCACGGCCGGAAGCGGGACGGAGGGCGGGGAAGGGTTTGATCAAGGACATGGGGCTTTCCCTGGATGAAAAATGACGGCATTTTACCGCCTGCCCCTGCCTCTACCCAGCCATCCGCCATGTCTCCTTCGATGTCCCTGCGCCCGCGTCTCACTGATCGCCAGGCAAACCGCCTGGAGTGGCTGGCCCAGGCGGCCTACACCACCTGGCGGCTGTTCGTTAAAAACGAGCTCCAGAACCATGCGGCGGCCATGGCTTTTTACTTTCTGCTGTCTGCGGCGCCCCTGGTGCTTTTGCTTAGTTACGGCATCCAGTATCTGGCCCAATTGGCGGAAACCTCAAATCTGGCGGTGATGTTGCTGGCTGCCCTGTATGAACAGTTCAACCTGGAAGACCTTACTGAACTGGGAGTGATACCCCAGAAAGCCCAGGTGGCCGCCAGCGGCGTGGGCCTGCTCACCCTGCTGCTCTCGTCCCGGGGTTTGCTGAATGCCTTGCAATCCGCCTTCCGGGTGATTTTCCCGGACGAGGCCAAGCGCAAGTTCGTGGTGAGCTGGGCCTTGCCCCTGTTGATCATTCCCCTGGTGTTCGGCCTGGTGGCCATGGCGGTATTGGCCCAGGCCAGCCTGAACTTCTTTTTGCAGATGGATTTGCTGGGCCTGGGCAAGACCCGCCTGCTCAAGGGGCTGAACGTGGGCCTGGCCTTGCTGGCGGTATGGGGACTCGTCTATCTGACCTTTCGTCGCCTGCCCCTGGCCCATCCACCCCGGCGCCCCACCTTGGTGGTGAGCGCCCTGGCCACCCTGACCCTGGCGCTGCTGTTCCTAGGCTTCGGGCATTTCTTCCGGCTGGAGAAGTATCAGGCTATCTATGGAGCCCTGGGGGGGGTGGTATTCGTCCTCATCGGTGCTTATCTGGCCTGTGTGACGTTCTTTTTCTGGGCCCAGTTTCTTTACGCCGTGTCCAAGGTGGACGTGGCGGCCCTGGAAAAACTGTTCCTGGCCGGAAACAGCCCCGGGGGTGGGGCGGGCAAGCTGGAAAGCCTGGTGTTCTCCCGGGGTAATCGGCTATTGGCCAAGTACGGCCAGCGTTTTGCACCCGGGGAAACACTGATCCGGGAAGGGGACCATTCCCGGGAGGCCATATACATCTATGCCGGTCGGGTGGGGGTTTATAAACAACTCGACGGGGGCGAGCGCAAGCTGGTTGAACTGGATGAAGGCAACCTGATCGGAGAAATGGCCTATCTGCTCAACGAAGTCCGCACTGCCAGCGTGCGGGCGGAAAACGAAGTGACCGCCCTGGTGCTGCCCCCGGCCATGCTGGAAGAGTTGATGCGCTATTCCGCGCCGCTTTCCAGGCGCATCATCAATACCCTGGCCCAGAGGCTGATGCACATGAACCAAGCCCAGGGGAGAGACGGGACCTAGTCCATTTATACCCTGATAACCCTTTAGGTAATTTCCTATGCCCTTTGGTATAGGATTGCGGCCGCCATGCCCGTCACTGTCCAGTTTCTTCTCAGTTCGCCCAGCCGGTTGATCACGGCGGTCGTGCTGTTCGTGGTGCTGGACCTCAGTGTGCTGCTCATCAACCTTTGGATTGCGGAGCACGTGGCCCGGGACGCAGTCGCCATCAACCTGGCGGGGCGTCAGCGCATGCTGTCCCAGCAGATCACCAAATCCCTGTTGCTGGCCCATCACGCCCCCACGCCCGAAGTGCGTGAGGAAGCCCTCGCCGAGCTAGGCAAGGCCTATGGCGTGTTCAGCCAGACACTGGCGGCCTTCGCCCGGGGCGGAACTACGCCTGGGGGCGATGGCAGGCCAGTGGAGTTGAATCGAGTGGGAACCCTAAACCCGGGCAGAGCCCCCCTGGAGGCGGCCATGAAGCTCGTGCCGCCCCTGGATGAGGCCATGCAGGAGTTCCTGACAAGCGGCACTCTCACGGAAGCGAGCCGCACGGCGACGGTGGCCTACATGACTCGCCACAACCGGCAAATCCTGGCAAAGATGAATGAACTCACCACGGCCCTGGAGCAGGATTCGGTGCGCAGCATCGGCCGCCTGCGCATCATCCAGACCTCGGCCTTCGTCCTGGCGCTGGCCAACTTCCTGGTGATTGTCGTGGGGCTGGTGCGGCGATACCACCTGCTGGAAAAGGATGGCCAGCGCTGGCGGGACATGGCTGAACACGATCAGCTGACCGGCCTTTACAGCCGAACCGCCTTCCGGGAAGCCTTGTCGGATGCGCTCCATCTGGCCCGAACCGATGGCGGAGCCCTGACTGTGCTGGCCCTGGATCTGGATGGCTTCAAGCCCGTCAACGACCGCTACGGCCATGCCACAGGCGACGAATTCCTCAAGCAGGTGGGCCAGTCCCTGCTGGCCACGGCCCGGCATAGCGACGTGGTGGCCCGGCTGGGCGGTGACGAGTTCGCCCTGTTGTGTCCAGGCCTTGAAGGCGACGAAGCCGTGCGCCAGTTCTGCGACCGGTTGATCGCCCACATCGACGACATTGCGGATCCCCAGGGCGAAAAAGGTCGGGTGCGGGCCAGCATCGGCGTGGCCCTTTACCCCGATCACGGTCAGACCCTGGACGAACTGCTGGCGGCGGCGGACAGGGCCATGTACCGCAGCAAGGCCGCCGGCGGCGGGCAATGGGGAATCGCGGAACTGAATCGGCCTCCGGGCGGATGAGTCTGGGATAATGGGGCCGGCCTGCTTCATGCAGGCCGATTTTTTATTTTTCGCTCAGACAACCATCTCCAGACCTTATCCCGCCCGTACCCGTTTCCAGCCCGCAGTTTTCCATGTCACGTTTCGAATTTCCGGCACCGGGCCAGCGTTCCCGCGTTGCACTCCCGACCGTCTCTGCCGACAGCCTGGCCCTTGCCGCAATGGCCCGGGGGGCACGTTTCCTGATCCTCACCCAGACCGCCCAGGAAGCCGGCCGGCTGGTGGAGGAGATGGCCTGGTTTCAGCCCGGCCTGGGGGTGCGGTTGCTGCCGGACTGGGAAACCCTGCCCTACGACCCCCTGTCACCCCACCCGGATCTTGTATCCGAGCGACTGGCGACCCTCTGGCTGGCCCACGACGACCAGGTGGACGTGCTGGTGGCTCCTGCCGCCACAGCCATGCAGCGCCTGTGCCCACCGGCCTATCTCAATGCCCATACCTTTCTGGTGAAAGACAAGGACAAGCTGAACGTGGAGCGTCTGCGGAGCCGTTTGGCCACGGCTGGTTACAGCGCCGTGTCCCAGGTGCTTTCACCCGGCGAGTATGCAGTGCGGGGCGGGCTGGTGGACCTGTTCCCCATGGGCGCCCCCCTGCCCTACCGCATCGACCTGTTCGACGAGGAGGTGGAATCCATTCGCACCTTCGATCCGGATTCCCAGCGCACCCTGTACAAGGTGCCTGAAATCCGCCTGCTGCCGGCCCGGGAAGTGCCCCTGGACGATGACGGGGTGACCCGTTTCCGGCAGAACTTTCGGGACCGCTTCGAAGGGGACCCCTCCAAGAGCCAGGTGTACAAGGACGTGTCCAACAAGCTGGCGCCGGGGGGTGTGGAGTACTACCTGCCCCTGTTTTTCGAGGACACCGCTACCCTGTTCGACTACCTGGGGGAAGACACCCGCCTGGTGCTTCACGGCCAGATCCAGGCCGCCGTGGAAGGCTTCTGGCAGGACACCCAGAGCCGCCACCGCTTGCTGGCGGGGGACAAGCACCGCCCCCTGTTGCCGCCGGACGCCCTCTTCCTGCCGCCGGACCAGTTCTTCGGGCTGTTGCGGCCCTTTGCCCGGCTGGAGCTTGGAGCCTCGGCAGAAACCACTTATCTGCCCTATCAGGCCCCGCCTGCGGTGGAGGTGGACCGCAAGGCGGACAACCCCTATCAACGGTTGCAAGTCCATTTGGACGGGTTCCAGGGCAGCACCCTGCTGGTGGCCGAAAGCCAGGGACGGCGGGAAACCCTGGCCAATGCACTTGCCGAATACGGCATCAGGCCGGCGTTGATGGAAGGCTGGCCGGCAACCACGCCTGCCGGCCTGGTCCTCACCACCGGCCCCCTGGCCGCTGGCTTCATCGACCTCCAGAATGAGCTGGCGGTGCTCACGGAAACCGAGCTCTACGCCCGCAGCCCCGTGACCCGCCGCAGCCGGGAAGGCAAGCGCACCAGCACGGCAGAAGGCCTGCTCAAGGACCTGACCGAACTGAAGCTGGGGGACCCGGTGGTCCATGCACAGCACGGCATCGGCCGCTACCGGGGCCTGACGGGCATGGACCTGGGCAATGGCATGGAGGAATTCCTGACCCTGGAATTTGCCGGTGAAGACAAGCTGTACGTACCGGTTTCCCAGTTGCAGCTCATTTCCCGCTACCTGGGCAGCGACCCTGACAACATCACCCTGCACCGTCTGGGCAGCGGCCAGTGGGAAAAAGCCCGGCGCCGGGCCATGGAAAAGGCCCGGGACACGGCCGCCGAACTGCTCAATCTCTATGCCCAGCGGGCAGCACGGCAAGGCCATGCCTTCCCGGTCAGCGACCATGACCTGGATGCATTTGCCGAAGGTTTTGGCTTCGAGGAAACACCGGACCAGCTGGCCGCCATCGACGCCGTGGTGGCCGACATGCGTTCAGGCAGGCCCATGGACCGACTGGTGTGCGGCGACGTGGGCTTCGGCAAGACGGAAGTGGCCTTGCGGGCCGCCTATGTGGCGGTGTCGGCGGGCCGCCAGGTGGCGGTGCTATGCCCCACCACCCTGCTGGCGGAACAGCATTTCCAGACCTTCTCGGACCGTTTCGCCGACCTGCCCGTGCGCCTGGCGGAGCTATCCCGCTTCCGGTCCGCCAAGGAAGTCAGCATCGCCCTGGCGGGCCTGAAGGACGGCCGCATCGATCTGGTGATCGGCACCCACAAGCTCCTGGGCAAGGAAATCGAATTCAAGAACCTGGGCCTGGTGATAATTGACGAGGAACACCGTTTCGGCGTGCGCCAGAAGGAACGCCTGAAGGAACTGCGGGCCGAGGTGGACATCCTGACCCTCACCGCCACCCCTATCCCCCGCACCCTGGCCATGTCCCTGGAAGGCATCCGGGACTTTTCCGTCATCGCCACCGCCCCCCAGAAGCGACTGGCCATCAAGACCTTCGTGCAGCCTTTCAGCCCAGGTCTGGTGCGGGAGGCCTGCCTACGGGAATTGAAGCGGGGCGGGCAAATCTATTTTCTCCACAATGAGGTGGAAACCATTGAAAACATGCGGGAAACCCTGGAAAAACTCCTGCCGGAAGCCCGCATCCAGGTTGCCCATGGCCAGATGCCGGAACGGGATCTTGAACACGTGATGCGTGATTTCTACCACCAGCGCTTCAACCTGCTGTTGTGCACCACCATCATCGAAACGGGCATCAACGTGCCGACGGCCAACACCATTCTCATGAACCGGGCGGACAAGTTCGGCCTGGCCCAGCTGCACCAGCTACGAGGTCGGGTAGGCCGCTCCCACCATCAGGCCTACGCCTACCTGCTCACGCCACCGGAGGGCGTGAAGGTTACCCCGGGGGCGGTGAAACGCCTGGAGGCCATCCAGAACATGGAAGAATTGGGCTCCGGCTTCTACCTGGCCATGCACGACCTGGAAATCCGGGGTGCCGGCGAGGTGCTGGGCGACAGCCAGAGCGGCGAAATGCAGGAGGTTGGCTTCAATCTATTCAATGACATGCTGAATAGTGCGGTGAAGTCACTCAAGGAAGGCAAGGAGCCGGACATGAGCGCACCCCTGGCCGTCACCACAGAGATCAACCTGCATCTGCCCGCCCTGTTGCCGGATGACTATTGCGCCGACATCCACGAACGTCTGGTGCTCTACAAACGCCTGGCCAGCACAGAAACCCTGGACGAACTGGCGGCCATGCAGGAAGAGCTGATCGACCGCTTCGGCCTGTTGCCGGAACCCGCCCAGGTGCTTATGGCAGTGCATCGCCTGCGGCTGGAAACCCGCCGCTTCGGGATCGAACGTCTGGAGTCCGGTTCTGATGTCACCAGCATCCAGTTCGTCGCCAACCCACCCTTCGACCCCATGAAGCTGATCAGGCTCATCCAGACCCGGCGGGAATTCAAACTGGCCGGCCCGGACCGACTGCGCATCGAAAAATCCTGCCCCAGCCTGGAAAAACGCCTTGGCTTGATTCACGAGTTCATGAACCAGATCAGCTGAAGGGTTCCCGCCTCCCCTGGGGCAATAAACCCGGCCACCTGCAGTATAGAGACCACACCATTCTCCCGGGCTTTCTGCTATACTTAAAGTTATATCGATTCATACCGATATAGCAGCTTGGCGCCCATAATCCGGCTGTAACAACTGGCCGGAAAACTTTATTGATGCAGAGACCCGCTCAGGACATCCATCAGCGATTGGCCATGGCCAGGCTCCCTAGCCTGCCTGCGGCGCTATTGCAGATCATGGAACTGGCAGAGCGGGACGATGTGGGTCTGGCGGAGCTGGCGGGGGCGGTATCACGGGATTCGGCCCTGGCGGCCAAGGTGCTGAGCACCGCCAACTCGGCCTATTACAGCCGGGGGCGCCCCATTGCCACCCTGGAACAATGCCTTTCCGTGCTGGGGGCAGCCCAGGTGCGCCGCATTGCCCTGAACCAGTCCGTGGCGGAATTGTTCAGCCGCTTCCAGCCAGCTGGCGGTTTCGACATGCGTTTTTACTGGTGGCACGTGCTGTGTGTTGCCCTCACTGCCCGGGAACTCGCCCACCATCTGAACTACCCCCAGGCCGACGAGGCCTACTTGGCCGGCCTGCTCCACGACGTGGGTCAACTGGCCCTGCTGGCCGTGGATGCGGATACCTACATGCCCATCTTCCAGGAGGTCACGGGCGAGCTGGGGCTCATGGATGCGGAAACCGAGGCCTTTGGCCTCACCCATGCCGAGGTGGGCGCCTGGCTGGCCCAGCGATGGAATCTGCACGCCTTTTTTGCCGATGCCCTGCTCTATCACCACGAACCTCTCTCCCGCCTGCGGGATGCCCACCTGCTGACCCAGGTGGTAGCCCTCGCCAGCCTGTTCAACAACCTCCACGAGGGCGAATGCTCTGTGGCGGATGCCGATCTTGCCTTGTGGCAGGTGTCGGTGGCCCAGGCAAAGGCCATGGTGGAAGCCGCCGAAGCCGAAGCCAAGGACGTTGCCGAAGCCCTAGGTCTGGAAATCCTGCCCCGCAAGGCCATGCCCCAGATCGTCCCGGCCGTTGATGACCCGGCCCAGGCCCGTTTGGCGACCCTGGTTTCCACCCATCTGGAAGCCCAGAACAGCCTGCCGGAAACCCTGGCTGCACCAGACCGGGAAGGCCTCTTCCTGGGCCTGGTGCGCAGCGCCCGGATGTTGTTCGCCAGCCCCAGAGTGGCCTTGTTCGTGGTCCAGGGTGGCCTGCTGCAAGGCCAGGACATGGGCGATGACGAAAGCCGCCTGGCGGAACTGGCCATCCGCCTGCCGGCCAAGGATTCGCCCATCGCCGCCGCCCTGGAGGGCCAGCCTACCCTGGCAGGGGCGCACCCGGATCAGGAAAACCTGGCAGATGCCCAGGCATTGCGCATTCTCGGCCGCGAGCGGCTGTTGTGCCTGCCCCTCATCCATGCCGGCCAGGCTCTGGGGGTGCTGGCCATTGGCCTGGATGCCGCCGAGGCCCAGGCCTTCCTGCAACGCCAGGCCCTCATCACCACCTTCTCCAGGGAAGGAGGCCGTCGTCTGGGCGAAGCCCTGGCGCAGTTGCACCAGGCCCAGTCCGGCCGGGAAGCGGCCCTGGCTGAATACCAGCTCCATGCCCGCAAGGTGGTGCATGAGGCCAACAACCCCCTGGGGGTGGTCCGCAACTACATCGCCCTGCTGCGGGAACAGATGGCCGACAAGAGCCAGGCCCAGGAAGACTTCGATCTGGTGGAAAGCGAACTGCGCCGGGTGGCACGCATTCTCCAGGACATGAAAAACCCCGACGCTTCCGCCCAGACCACGGCCGCCCGCGTGGACCTGAACGCCCTCATCAACGACGTGATCCGCTTCTGCCGCCTGGGACGACCGGAAATGGCCCGGGTGGAAACCAGCCTGGACCTGGATACCAATCTGCCCGCTATCCAGGTCAACGGCGACAAGGTCAAGCAACTGCTGACCAACCTCATATTCAATGCCGCCGAAGCCATGCCCGAAGGCGGTGCCGTCAATATTTCCTCGGCCGCCTGGCAATCCGCCATGGGCCAAAGCTCGGTGGAAATCACCGTTTCCGATACTGGTCCAGGCCTGCCAGCCAACGTCCTGGACCACCTATACCAGCCCGTGCAAAGCCAAAAGGGGGGAGCGCACCAGGGACTGGGTCTATCCATCGTCGGCAAGCTCGTTGAAGAACTGGGGGGCAAAATGCAATGCAAATCGTCCCGCCAGGGCACCAGCTTCAAGATCTTGCTCCCTGCTGGCCAGCCCGGCCCCTAGGACATCCATGGACTCACTTTTCCCCCCCCTTTCCTCCACAGAAGCCCGCAACCCAGGTGTCATGGCCTATCTGGAAACCGGCCGCGTCCTGCTGGTGGAAGACGACATCCGCCTGGCCCAGAGCATGCACCGGCTGCTTTCCGGTGCCGGCTTTGACGTGCAGATGGTACATACCGGCTCCGGCGCCCGGGAGCTATTGACGGTGCAACCCTTCCACGTGGCCCTGGTGGACATCAACCTGCCGGACATGAGCGGCCACGAGATCGTCAAGGAGATCAAGGCCCGGGGCCTGAATACCGCCGCCATCGTCGTCAGCGGCGAAACCGAGATCGACGCCGCCATCAACGCCCTGCGGGCCGGGGCCCTGGACTTCCTGCGCAAGCCCGTTGAACCCCCCCTGCTGCTCCACGTGGTCCGCCGGGCCATCCAGCAGCGCTGCACGGAACGGGAACACCGGGAGTTCCAGCAGCGCCTGGACCGGTCCGAGCGCCTGCACCGTTACCTGGTGGACAAGTCGCCGGACATCATCCTGATGATGGACCGGTCTGGCCGGATCACCTTCGTCAACAGTCGCCTGGAGACCTTGCTGGGCCTGCCTGCCCGGGAGATCAAGGGAAGCTTTCTCGCCGATCTGGTCTATGAACACGACCGGGAACGGGCCCAGTACGCCTTCACCGCCGACAAGCTGAACGAAACCTCCAAGCACGTGCTGGAGTTCCGCCTGCGCAGCAACCAGGACCACACCGGCTACCGCCACTTCGAGATCATCCTCTCCGCCGCCGACACGGAAGGGGACTCACCCCACGAGTGCCCCATCCGTGAAGACCATTTCTATATGGTGGCCCGGGACGTGACCACCCGGCGGGAAGCCGAGGAACGGGCACGATTCCACGCCAACCACGACGCCCTCACCGGCCTGCCCAACCGCAACCTGTTCCGGGACCGGCTGGGCCTGGCCCTGGTCCAGGCCCGGCGCAACCAGGAACGCCTTGGGGTATTGTTCCTCAATGTGGACCGCTTCAAGAGCGTCAATGACCTCTACGGCCACGCCCAGGCGGACGAACTGCTCAACCGGGTGGCGGAACGCATCCAGGGCTGCCTGCGGGGCGGCGACACCCTGGCCCGCTTTGGCGGCGACGAATTCCTGCTGCTCAACACCAACCTGCGGGACGGGGATGAAGTTCTGGCCATCGTCGCCCGCATCAATACAGAACTGGCGGAACCCTTCAAGGTCAGCGGCAAGCAGGCCTTCCTCACCGTCAGCGCCGGCATCGCCCTGTTCCCCGAACACGGCGACACCGCCGACGCCCTGATCCGCCACGCCAACATCGCCCTATACCACGGCCGCATCGCCGGCAATACCGGCCACACCTTCTTCATGCACGAGATGGGGGCCTCGGCCAAGCACCGCCTGAGCCTGGAAGAAGACCTGCGTAGCGCCCTGGCCAACGACGAATTCGAGATCTACTACCAGCCCCAGATGAACCTCACCACCCGCCACATCAAGGGAGTGGAGGCCTTGATCCGCTGGAACCACCCTCGCCTGGGCCTGCTCCCCCCCGGCGAGTTCCTGCCGGTGGCGGAGGAAGCCGGCCTGATCGGCGAAATTGGGGAATGGGTGGCAAAGGATGTGTTTACCACCGTCCAGGCCTGGGAAGCTGCCGGCGTTGCACCCGACCGGGTGGCGGTCAACGTATCGCCCCGCCATCTGGAACAGGCCAATTTCGTCGAGCACTTCATCGAATTGATGGCAACCTACCAGATCAGCCCCAACCGGATCGAACTGGAACTGACGGAAAACCTATTCATCCGCGACCCGGGCGCGGTGGCGCAAAAACTCCAGGACCTGGCCGCCCACGGCATGCTCATCGCCATCGACGACTTCGGCACCCAGTACTCATCCCTCAACTACCTGCAGAAATTCCCCATCCACACCCTGAAGATCGACAAATCCTTCGTCTGGGAAATCGACCGGGAATACCGGCAACACGCCATCATCACCGCCATCATCTCCATCGCCCGCAGCCTGGGGCTCAACCTCATCGCCGAGGGCGTGGAAACCGACGAACAGCTCAAGTTCCTGGAAAGCCAGGGCTGCGACGAAGTCCAGGGCTACCTGGTCAGCCGCCCCATCAACCGCACCGCCCTGGAAGAATTGCTGCGCCAACAACGGGAACCCCTGCGGCTGGTGTCCTGAGGACCCCAGCCCGCTTTAGGGGGAGTGGCGCTTTAGTCAGCGCAGGGCCAGCCGCATCCAGGTAGAGACCACCGTATCCGGGTTCAGGGACAGGGAATCGATGCCCTGCTGCATGAGCCATTCCGCCAGGTCCGGGTGGTCGGAGGGGCCCTGGCCGCAGATGCCCACGTATTTGTCCATGCGCTTGCAGGTGGTGATGGCGTCGCTCAGGAGCTTTTTTACTGCCGGGTTGCGTTCGTCGAAGCTGGCGGCCACCAGGCTGGAGTCCCGGTCCACCCCCAGGGTGAGCTGGGTGAGGTCGTTGGAGCCGATGGAAAATCCGTCGAAACGCTTCAGGAAACGGTCGGCCAGCAGCACGTTGGCGGGGATTTCGCACATCATCACCACCTTGAGGCCATCCCTGCCCCGCTCCAGACCGTTTTCCGCCAGCACGCCCAGGGCGGCATCCGCGTCTTCCAGGGTGCGCACGAAGGGCAGCATGATTTCCACGTTGGTCAGGCCCATGTCGTCCCGCACCCGCTTGATGGCCCGGCATTCCAGCTGGAAGGCCCGGCGGAACTGGGGGCTGGCGTAGCGTCCGGCACCCCGGAAGCCCAGCATGGGGTTTTCTTCGTGGGGCTCGAACTGGGCGCCGCCGATGAGGTTGGCGTATTCGTTGGACTTGAAGTCCGACATGCGCACGATGACCCGCTTGGGCCAGAAGGCTGCGGCCAGGGTGCCAATGCCTTCCGCCAGTTTTTCCACGTAGAAGGTCACCGGATCGGCGTAGCCGTGGGTGCGGTTCTCGATGGCGGCCTTCACCTCTTCGGGCATCTTGCGGAATTCCAGGGCCGCGTTGGGATGGATGCCGATGGCGTTGTTGATGATGAATTCCAGCCGGGCCAGACCCACGCCGTCATTGGGCAGCATGGCGAAATGGAAGGCTTGTTCCGGGTTGCCCACGTTCATCATGATCTTCACCGGGATTTCCGGCATGGCCTGGGTGGAGGTCTCGGTGCGTTCAAACTGAAGCAGGCCGGCATAGACAAAGCCGTCCTCCCCTTCGGCACATGACACGGTCACCTCGTCTCCGTCCTGGATGACCTGGGTGCCGTTGCCGGTACCCACCACGGCAGGCACCCCCAGTTCCCGGGCGACGATGGCGGCATGGCAGGTGCGCCCGCCCCGGTTGGTGACGATGGCGGAGGCCCGTTTCATCACCGGTTCCCAGTCCGGGTCCGTCATGTCGGCCACCAGCACATCCCCCGGCTGCACGTGGTGCATGTCGGCAAGGTCCTTGATGACCCGGGCCTTGCCCTGGCCCACCTTGCTGCCGATGGCCCGGCCCTGGGTGATGACGGGGCCCTTTTCCAGCATGCGGAAGCGGACCTGCACGTTGCCTGCCCGGGATTTCACCGTCTCCGGCCGGGCCTGGAGGATGTAGAGCTTGCCGTCCAGTCCGTCCCGGCCCCATTCGATGTCCATGGGACGGCCATAGTGATCTTCGATGGTGATGGCATAGCGGGCCAGTTCCAGGAGTTCTTCATCCGTCAGGGCATACTGGTGGCGCAACTGGGCGGGTACGTCTTCCACCCGGGTGGAACGTTCCGCCACGGATTCGCTGGCGAACACCATGCGGATGGCCTTTTCCCCCAGGGTCTTGCGTACCACGGGGCGCTTGCCCAGCTTCAGGGTGGGCTTGTGGACGTAATACTCGTCCGGGTTCACGGAACCCTGGACCACGGTTTCCCCCAGGCCATAGGCGGCGTTGATGAACACCACGTCCCGGAAACCGGATTCCGTATCCAGGGTGAACATCACCCCCGCCGCCCCCAGGTCGGAACGCACCATGCGCTGGATGCCCGCCGAGAGGGCCACACTGCCGTGGTCGAAGCCCTGGTGGGCCCGGTAGGCGATGGCCCGGTCGTTGTAAAGGGAGGCAAAGCAGCGCTTCACCGCGTCGATGAGGTTATCCGCGCCCCGGATGTTGAGGAAGGTTTCCTGCTGGCCGGCAAAGGAGGCATCCGGCAGATCCTCGGCAGTGGCAGAGGAACGCACGGCAAACAGCAGGTCTTCCCCCGCTTCGGCGCACATCAGCCGGTGTTCATGGCGGATGGCGGTCTCCAGGCCGGGGGGCAGGGACGATTCCATCATCCAGCCGCGGATCTCCCGGCCGGCAGCCGCCAGGGCCATGGTGTCTTCCACGTTGAGGCTGGCAATGCGCTGGGCAATGCGGTCCACCAGGCCGTCCTTGGCCAGGTATTCCCGGAAAGCGTCCGCTGTGGTGGCAAAGCCCCCGGGCACCCGTACACCGTGTTCGGTGAGGTTATGGATCATCTCTCCCAGGGAGGCGTTCTTGCCCCCTACCCGCTCCACATCCCCCATGCCCAGGGTCTCGAATCGGGCCACATACTCGGCCACGCCTTGGGTCTCATGCTGCACGGTGCTGTTCATTGCGGTCTCCATTGCAATCATTGCTTCGAAATCCATCAGCCACAAACGGCCAGGTCATCCATTCCTGTATAGCTTCACTTGCCCCGGTCATGGCCACACATGGCCTTACGGTCATATTCGGGTTACCGGTTGCTGCTTTCCGTTTCACAACGTCCACCACCGCAACTGCCGCAATGGCCGCCACATCCTCCGCTTTCCGCCCGAAAAGGCCCCAGTTCCGGGTGCCGGCGGGCGAAGGCCTTGTAGAACTGGTCCACCAGAATGCCTGCCAGCAGAATCAGCAGCACCAGGCCGATGGTGATCAGATAGGTGCTCATTCCCCTGCCCCCAGCCCGGCAAAGCCCATGAAGGCCAAGGACAGCAGACCGGCCAGCATCAAGGACAAGGCCGTGCCCTGAACCACATTGGGCACGTTTGCCAGGTTGAGGCGCTCTCTCAGGCTGCCCATGAGCAGCAGGGCCAGGGAAAAGCCGGCTCCGGCCCCCACGGCAAAGGTGACGGACTGGAGCAGGCTGTATTCCCGGGCGGTCTGGAAAAGCGCAACCCCCAGCACGGCGCAGTTGGTGGTGATGAGGGGCAGGTAGATGCCCAGGGCCCGGAACAGGGCCGGGCTGTAGCGCTTCATGAACATCTCCACCAGTTGCACCGCCGAGGCGATGACCACGATGTAGGAGATGAGGCGCAGGAACTCCAGCTCGAAGGTGGTCACCAGCACGTTGAGCCCATAGGCGCACAGGGAGGCCACCAGCATGACGAAGGTGGTGGCCGCCCCCATGGGGATGGCCGTGGCCAGCCGGGCGGACACGCCGATGAAGGGGCACAAGCCCAGGAACATGGCCAGCACGAAGTTGTTGGCCAGGACGGTGGACAGGAATATCTGGCCCAGGGTGACGTCGTTCATGATTGGGAATGGGTAATGGGGGATGTGGAATGGGAGAGGTCCGATGGTGTTTTCCCATCCCCCATTCCCCTTCCCCCATCCCGGGTCTTGAGCCAGTTGAACAGCAACAGCCAGCTGCCCAGCACGAAGAAGCCGCCAGGGGGCAGCACCATGACCACCCAGGGCTGGAAATCCGGCCCGAACAGGCTGATGCCGAACAGCTTGCCAGCCCCCAGGATCTCCCGCACCGAGCCCAGGGCGAAAAGGCCGATGGAAAACCCCAGGCCCATGCCCAAAGCGTTGACCACCGCCTTCACCGGGCCATTCTTGGAGGCATGGGCTTCCGCCCGGCCCAGGATGATGCAGTTCACGACGATCAGCTGGATGAAGGCCCCCAGGGCCTCATAGACCGCCAGGCTGATGGCGGCGATGAGGTAATCCACCACCGTGACAAAGGTGGCGATGATGACGATGTAGGTGGCGATGCGGACTTCCTTGGGCACCAAGTTGCGGATCAGGGACACCAGCAGGGCCGAGCAGGTCAGCACGAAGGTGGTGGCAATGCCCATGGCGATGGCATTCTCGGCGGACACCGTCACCGCCAGGGCCGGGCACAGGCCCAGCACCATGACGAAGATGGGGTTTTGCTTCCAGACGCCTTCCAGGAAGTTTTCCAGGGGAGTGAGGTCCTGCTGGCCGGGGATCATGGAGCGCTCCGCGCGGGGATGGGGGATGGGGGATGAGGAATGGGCGTGGGCGCCTTCGAGGTTTTTCCCATTCCCCATTCCCCATTCCCCATCACCTTATTCATGTTAGGCACCAGCAAGGGCAGCAAGCGCTGGGCGCTGTCGTTGATGCCCTTGCCCACCGCCTTGGACGTCACTGTGGCACCGGCGATGGCATCGATCTGCCAGGGCTGGGTCTTGCTGCCGTGCTTGACGGTCTTGACGGCGTTGGCCAGGGCGTTCATTTCCTGGTTCAGGGTCACATCCAGGGCGACAAAATTGTCCAGGAAGGCCTTGTCGAAGATGATCTTGTCGCCAATGCCGGGGGTTTCCCGCTGGGCCACCACGCCGAAACCGACGATGGCCTGGCGGGCCGGGTCATAGGCATAGAGCACCCGCACCACATCCGCGTAGCCCACCGCCGCCCCCTCGGCGGCCACGCCCATCAGCTTGCCGGCTCCGTCGTAGGCGGCATGGAAACTCACCGCGCCATCAGGCGCAGGGCCTTCGGCGGGCACGATGCCGGCCTGGCTCGCGTAAAAACTCTGGATGCGGGTAGCCCCCGGTATCACCTTGAATACGGCCCGCTCCAGGACGATGCGCTTGTTGGCGGTCACCGCCGGCAAGGTGCCCTGGTAGGCGGAGACGATGAGAATGCCGCACAGGGTGGCCACCAGCCCCAGGGTGGTGATCATGGCCGTGCTGCGGGTGGCGGGGGCCGGGGCGACAGGGGCGTTCATGACTTGTGCCCTTCCCGGTCCTTGATCTTGTGGCCGAACACCCGGGGCTGGGTAAGCTGATCGATGAGGGGGGTCAGGGCATTGCCCAGCAGGATGGCGTACATGACGCCTTCGGTGAGGCCGCCAAAGTAGCGGATCAGCACCGTCACCCCGCCGATGATGGCGCCGTAGACCCATACCCCCAGGTTGGTCACCGGCGAGGTCACCATGTCCGTGGCCATGAACCAGGCCCCCAGCATCAGGCCGCCGGAGAACATCACGAAGGTGCCAGGGGGAAAGCGGCCCGGGTCCGCCAGGTGGAAGCCGTAGGCCACGGCCATGGCCGTGCCCAGGATGGACACGGGAATGCGCCAGTCCAGGAAACGCCGATAGGCCAGGTACAGGCCGCACAGCATGATCAGCAGGGAGGAGGTTTCCCCCACCGAAGCGGTGGCCATGCCGGACAGCAGGTCCCCCACCTCGGCCACCTTGTTCTCGAATTTCCACTGGGCCAGGGGGGTGGCTCCGGTGAAGCCGTCCACCACGTGCTGGTCCACCCAGGCCTTCAGGTCCGGCGGGGTCATCAGGGGCGGCGTCAGGCTGGTGGGAATGAAACCGCTGAAGCGATCCGGAAAATAGGCTGGCACCCAGGTGGAAATGGATACCGGAAAGGCTGCCTGGACGAAGGCCCGTCCCACCAGGGCCGGGTTGAACAGGTTGTAACCGATGCCGCCGAACAAGGCCTTGCCCAGGGCAATGGCGGCGAAGGCAGCCACCGCCCCCATCCACAGGGGAAAGGACGGCGGCAGGGCCAGGGTGAGCAACAGGCCGGTGATGGCCGCGCTCCAGTCCGACAGGGTGTTAGGACGATTACCCATCCAGTTGAAGAAGCGTTCCGTGGCCAGGCAGGTGCCGGTGACCACCACCGCCAGGGCGATGATGGACAGGCCATACTGCCAGAAGGAAAAGGCCATGATGGGCAACAGGGCCAGCACCACATGGAACATGATCTTTTCCACGCTCACGTTGCGCTTCACGTGAGGGGCGGCGCGAATTTCGGTGAGGGGGGTGAAATCAGCCATCTTGGCGGGTGCTCGCTGACTGAAGGGCGACCTGGGCGGCCGCCTCCCTCTCCCACGCCCTCCCCCACAGGGCGAGGGAAAGCCGGGCACAACCCGGCATGAAGACCCTCGGCCTGAGATAAAGCATCACGCTGCCTTCTCCAGCGCCCGCTCCCGCAGTATTCCCTTGGCCACCCGGAACTGCTGCACCAGGGGAATATCCGAGGGACAGACGAAAGTGCAGCAGCCACATTCGAAACAGTCTCCAAGGTGGAAGCGTTCCCCCATCTGCTCGTATTCCCCTTTGGCGGCCAGCAGACCCAGCATGGAAGGGTTGAGGCTCATGGGGCAGGCCTGCACGCATTCGCCGCACTTGATGCAGGGGCGGGGTTCCCGGCTGCCCTCCTCCGCCACCTGGCGGGCGTCGAACACCAGGATGCCGGACACGCCCTTGGTGACGGGCACATCCAGGGAGGCCACCGCCTGGCCCATCATGGGGCCGCCGAGAATGATCTCCCGGGCCTGGGCACCCGGTGCACCAGCCCATTCCAGTACGTGGCGCAGGGGGGTGCCAATGGGCACCCAGTAGTCCCCCGGACGCACTACGCCAGGCCCTGTGACGGTGACCACCCGTTCCGTCAGACCATGTCCTTGGGGCAACAGACGGCCCATCATGGCCAGGGTGCCCACGTTGTTCACCACCAGGCCCAGCTGGGAGGCCCGCATGCCCGTGGGCACGTCCACACCCAGCAGGCTGTGGAGCAGCATCTTCTCCGCCCCCTGGGGGTACTTGGTCTGCACCGCCTTCACCTGGATGGAACCGTCTGCAGGCAGCCGGGCCCGCAGCACCTCCACGGCATCCAGCTTGTTGTCCTCCACACCGATCAGCGCCTTGCTGGCCCCCACGGCCCGCAGGGCATAGCGGATGCCGGCAATCAGGTCATCGGTGAGTTCCAGCATCATGCGGTGGTCGCAGGTGAGATAGGGCTCGCATTCGCAGCCGTTCACCACCAGGGTGTGGACCTTGCCGTCCTGGGGCCGGGTGAGCTTCACGTGGCTTGGAAAGGCGGCCCCGCCCAGACCCACCAGGCCGGTTTCATGGACGGCGACGACGATCTCCTCCGGGCTCAGGCAATCCATGTCCCGGGGCGTTCCCCAGGCCTGCACCTGGGGCGAGGCTTCGTAAACCCGGATGACGATGCTGTCCAGCCAGGCCCCCGAGGCCGTGGGCCGGGGTTCGATGGCTTCGACCACACCGTCGGCCGGGGCGTGCAAGGGGGCGGACATGAAACCGTCCGCCCGGGCGATGAGCTGTCCGCGAGCCACCTCCTGGCCCACCGAAACGATGGGCACCGCCGGCTTCCCGATGTGCTGCGAGAGGGGGAGGGTCATGCGCGGCGCAAAGGGCATCCGACGAATCGGCGTGCCAGCGGTGCTCTTGTGGCCCTCGGGGTGGACCCCGTGGGCGAAAGTCTTGCGCAGGGAAAATAGACTGGGGACATGGAGCCGCATCAAGGCCCGCCAACCCCCACTCCGGTGAAGGTTGACGAGGCGCAGGGGGTGCAGGGCGTCCATGGCAGCTCAGGCGCTCAATTGAACTTGGCGGCCCGGGCGATGAGCTTGTCGATGCCCGGCTCGCTCATGTTCCAGGGGGTGCCCGGGTGGATGCAACCCGCCGTGCATTTCTCCGCCGCCTTTACCAGATTGGCGAAGGGGGTGCCCTGGGGGTTGATCACCACTGCCTGCTTCTGGTCGTTGTACTGGAAAGCTTTGGGAGCCAGGTTGGTGCACTCGTCGCAGGCCGTGCATTCCGGAGTTTCAATCCATACGGGTTCGTAACCGTCCGGCCCGGCAGCCGGTTTCGCGGCACTGGCAGGCGCTGCAGCCATGGCCGGTGCGTCCACAGCAACGCCGGCACCAAAGCTGGCCAGGCTGGCGGTAAGTTTCTGCAAAAGTTCTGAGCGGGCCCGTTCGGCAATGGCCTGTTCGTCCACGGCGGGACGGTCCAGCCCGGCCACGTTCTTGAGCTGCTTCCAGAAGTTCTGCCGCTCCTGGCAAGACTTCACCAGTTCCTGGGACACGATCACCCG
Organism: Pseudomonadota bacterium; assembly: GCA_040757575.1. Classification (GTDB taxonomy): domain Bacteria; phylum Pseudomonadota; class Gammaproteobacteria; order Burkholderiales; family Thiobacillaceae; genus PFJX01. The sequence goes on along the minus strand of JBFLXA010000003.1, from coordinate 168,917 downwards.
TTGCAGACGGTTCTTTTTGTCCACGGCCCAGATGTAGGGGAACTTGCCGTCCCGGTCATCCTCGGCCAAGGCCAGGAAATCCGTAAGCAGCACCATGTCCTCGTTCCAGGTCTCGGTTGGCGCTTTCTTGAACTGCTTGGCAAAGCGGCCTTCGGTAAGAGCAAAGTCGGCGAAGGTGAAGGGCAGCACCATCTTCTGCTCGTTCCCCTCCCCATCCTTGTAGACCAGGGTGTACTCGGGCCAGTCGGTTTCCATGGCCGGGTTGCCTTCCAGGGACACACACTCGCTGAAGGTCACGCCCCGGTCCGGGTCGTACTTGAACAGGGGATAGGCCCTGGATTCCACCGCCATCTTGGACTGCTCCACGGAGGTGTCATCGCCGACTCCATGCTCCACCGGGCACACGGCATAGATGTTGAACAGGGCCGGACGGCGCGCGTTGAGACCCTCTATGTAACCTTCGATGAGGTGGGTGGGGCTGGAAATGGCGCTTTGCAGCACATAGCTGGTGCGATGGGTCATGCCGATGAGGCTCATTTCCTTGCGCACTTCCTGTTTGCCCTTCACCGCCTTGCCGTAGGGGGACATGTCGGCCACCTGGCCGATGAAGGTGGAGGTGGCTGCCTGGCCGCCAGTGTTGGAATACACCTGGGTATCCACCACCAGCACCTTGACGGGCTTACCGGTCATCAGGGCCCGGGACAGGTTCTGGAAGCCGATGTCATACATGGCCCCGTCACCGCCGATGGACACCACCGGGGGGCAGAGTTTCCATTCCGCGTCGCTGAACTGTTCCCAGGTGAAGTGGGTGAAGAAGGCCTGGTCTGCATCGAAGCTGAAGCCCCGCTCCAGTTCGATCTGGGCCATGCGCACGGCCTTGAAGCCTTCCGCCATCTTCGCCATGTGGCCTTCAAACAGGCCCAGGGCCACGGATGGACTGTCCTGGAACAAGTGGGAAGTCCAGGGGAAGGGATAGGGGTTGTAGGGGAAGGTGGAGCCCCACACGGAGGTGCAGCCGGTGGAGTTGACGATGCCCATTTCCGCACGTCCCCGCTGTGTGGGGCCTTCCACGTACCGCCAGCGCAGGTCCTTCAGCTTTTCCAGGAGCTGGGTGGCCCACTTCAGCCACTTGGGGTCGATGGGCTGGCCTGTGCTGCGGGCGGAAAGTTGCTCGGACAGGGCCGCCAGGGTGAGGTCTTGGCCCTGGTTGGCGTCAACGGCAGCCATGACCGCCCGGGTGTCCGTGAAATCCACGCTTTCCGTGAGCTTCATGCGGATGTGCTTCTCCAGCCCCATGACCAGGTCGTCGATCTGCTCCACGAATGCCTTGACCCGTGGCTGCATGAGGGCGGTGACCGTGCTGGTGAACAGGTGGATGGCGGTCTTCTCGCCGCAGCCCAGACAGGCGCCGTCGCCGCAGGCCATGGAGTTGTAGTTCTTCTTGTCCAGAAGCAGGGTTTCCAGGGCGCCGATTTTCTCGTCCAGGTCGTCGATGCGGCTGAACTTCTGGGGGGTGCTGGGCAGTTCCAGCCAGAATTTCCAGTCCCGTTGCAGGGTTTCGATGGACTCCGGTGTCTGGGTGACCATTTTCAGTGCGTCGTCCTCGCAGACTTCCACGCACAGGTTGCAGCCCTTGCAGGTGTAGGGGTTCACGGTGATGGAGAACAGACCGCCGCTGCCCTTGGCTTTTTTCTCCCGGGTGGTCCAGTAGGGCTTGGTGGCGGCGAACTTGAAGCCTCCGATGGCATCCTTCAGGAGCTCGAATTCCGCCGCCAGTTTTTCCCGGTCTTCCCCTTGGGCGGGATCTTCGGCGAAGGTTTCGGCCATGGCCCGGTCGAACAGGGCACGTACGTCCACGCCGTCCTTCTCGATGTGGCCCTTGAGTTTTTTCTCGATGGTGCGGCTGGCCCGCCGCAGGAAGCGGGTGGGCCGGCCGCCCATTTCCACCTTCTGCACGGCGGTGTTGAGCACGTCGGCCACATCGGACACCAGGCCGGGAATGGCGGAATCCGGACACTGGGTGTAGCAGTTGCCGCAGGCGGTGCAGTTTTCCGCAATCCACTCCGGATGCTCGAAGCGGATCTGGGTCATGTCCCGGAAAACGCCGGTGACGGCGGGGATCAGGGCCATGCCCATGAAAGGATCCACCAGGTTGTCGGATCCCTTGCCGGCGGCGTAGAAGCTGCCGGTGGCTTCCCAGAAACGATGGATGTCAGCAGTACCTCCATCTCCTTCCGGCTGCGCCTTCAGCATCACTGGCAGGCTGGGGGCGATGGCGACCTGGGCCTGGCGGGCGCCGACTTTCTTGGCCTCGGCGGGGATTTCGTGGATTTCTTCATAGCCCCGCTTCACCACCCGCAGGTTGTCATCCACCACCCGCTTGCCCTTCTTGCCGAACTTGTCATTGAGCTGGCTTTCGATGGCCTTGAACAAGGTTTCCTCGTCAAAGCCGGCCCGCTGCATGACATCGGACGCATGGAAGAAGGCCCCCTGGAAGGCGTTGCCCTGCATGCGCAGTTGCAGGTCCGGGTTGCTTGCCTCTTCCCTGGCGATCTTGAAGGCGTCCAGGTAGAACACCCGCAGGCCCTGGTCGACGATGGTCTTTTGTACATGGGTGGGAAAGCTGGCCCACACGGCTTCAGGTGAATCCAGGTTGCTCTGGATGATGAACACGCCGCCCTTGGCCAGACCTGAAACGGCATTGGTGTGCAGGAACACCTGGGGGTCGGGGGACAGCACCACGTCCACATGGGTGTATTCGCAGTTGATGCGGATGGGTTCCGGGGCCGCCGACAGGTAGTAGGTGGTGGGCATGCCCTTCTTTTCGGAGCCGTACTTGGGGTTGGCCTTGATGTCCCAGCCCAGCAGCTCATACAGGGTCATGGCCAGGTTCTTGCCGGTGGTCACCGCGCCCCAGCCCCCTACGGAATGCATGCGCACGGCGATGGCCTTTTGTGGCAGCAGGTTGGGGTTCACGGAACCCTTGAGGGCCATTTCCTGGATGCGGGGATAGGCCGCCTGGAGTTCCTGCTGGCGAATTTCCTGCTTGGGATTGGCGCTCTGGTCCCGGGCAAAGTCCACGGACAGGTAATAAAAAGGACGCTGGGCGCCGCCGGGCAGCATGTTTTCCACCGCCGCCACCAGACCCTCAGGTTGCAGGTCCCGGGACCCAAGACCATAGCAGCCCGAATACAGGCGGGGCATTTCCTTGGCGCTGTTGTAGCGGGAATAACCGGGGTACGGGGCGGGGCCTTCCGTGACCGCGTTTTCTAGACACTTGGTCACTGTGGCCCGCACCTCCCGCATCAGGGGCAGGTCTTCGGACAGGGGCTGGTCGGTGCGTTCCAGCACGGCCACGCCCTTCTTGCCCTTGAGCACATGGCCCAGCACGTCGCCGGGGAAGGGGCGGAACAGGGTCATGTTCACCACGCCCACCCGGATCTTCTTCTCCTGGCGCATCCAGTCGGCCACGGCTTCGGCCTGTACGGTCATGCTGCCCTGGCCAAGGATGATGTATTCGGCGTCTTCGCAGCGATAGGTTTCCACCCGGTCGTAGCGGCGGCCGGAGAGCTCCCGGAACTCGGCCATGCAGCGGTCCATGATCTCCGGGATGTGCTGGAAGAAATAGGGACGCTGGGCCGCCACGGTCTGCATGTAGGCGTCCTGGTTGGCCACGGCGCCAGACACCATGGGGGCATCCACGTCCCAGATGGCGGGCACCCGGCGACGCTTGGGCCCGTAGATCAGCTTCTGGGCGGGCGTGGGGGTGTCGATGATGTCGTCCGCCTTGCCCAGATATTCCTCCACGAAGGCCTTTTCCGGCACCAACACCGGCTCGATCAGGTGGGTGGTGAGGAAGCCGTCCATGCCGACAATGGCGGGAGTGAGGGAGAGTTCGGCTGTCTTGCGGGCAATCATGTTCAGGTCTGCGGCCTGCTGGGCGTTCTTGGCAAACACCTGGATGAAGCCCGTGTCGTCAACGCAGTGGTAGTCGTCATGGCCGCAGTGGACGTTCAGGGTGGCCTTTGTGATGGCCCTGCAGCCCAGGTTCAGCACGTAGGGCAGACGCTTGCCCACCGCGCCGTACAAGGATTCGTGCATGAAGGCCACACCCTGGGCTGAGGAGAAGTTGGTGGCCCGCAAGCCGGTCATGGCCATGCCGGCGGTGACCCCGGCGGCAGCGTGCTCGGACTCGGGCTCGACGAAGATCAGGGGCTTGCCGGAAATGTTCACATGGCCGGCGGCAACGGATTCGGCCCAGTATTCCCCCATCTGGGTGGAGGGGGTGATGGGATAGGCGCCGGCTGCATCAGAAGCTTCCCGTTCGACAAGGATCACTGCGGTGTTGCCGTCGATGGCATCCCGCACTCCGGGGTATTTCACCACCTGGGTCTTGGCCTCGGTGCCGCCCCCGGCTTTTTCCAACAGATGCTTCTCGAACAGTTGCTTGATCATCGGACTTCTCCTCTCGTCGAATGCGCCGGGACAGGGAAAGCCCCGCCTACAGCGCGCTTTCCATCGGCAGCGGGGTCGTGCGCAGGATGCGCTTCGCCTCACGGCCTTTGCTGACCTTGCCATCGTCCAGCCAGACGATGGCGCCGCTTGGGCAACGCTCGATCACCTTGGGTGACGCCAGTGCGTTCCTGCCGTAATCGATCACTGCCAGTTCCCCGTCCAGGCGCATCAGGCCCGGGGCCCCATCGGCCACGCACTTGCCGCAGGCGGTACAGGCCACTTCGCACTGCATCTCGGCAGTGTCGCCATCAGCATGGTTCTTGCAGGCCACCCACAGATGCCGGGAAACCGGCTCCAGGGAAAACAGGTCCTTGGGGCACACGTCCACGCAATCACCGCAGGCTGTGCACTTGGTGGCATCCACCACCGGCAAACCGAATTGATTCATGGCGATGGCTTCAAAATCGCACACCGTGGCGCAATCTCCCAGGCCCAGACAGCCCCAGGCGCAGGCCTTGCCGCCGCCCCCCACCACCGCTGCTGCCCGGCAGGAACTCAAACCGGCGTAATGGGCCCTCATACGGGCCACGTGGCGGCCACCGGCACAGGCCAGGCGCGCCACCCGCTTTTCCAGGGTGCCCAGCTCCACCCCCAGGAACTGGGCGATGTAGCCATTCATGGCCGGAGCGTTGACTGTGCACTTGGCGGGTTCGATCTGACCCGCCACCACCTGTTCGGCGAAATTGCGGCAGCCGGCGGTCCCACAGGCGCCACAGTTGGACTTGGGAAGCAGTTCTTCCACCTGCTCGATGCGCGGATCCTCAAAGACGTAGAGCCGCTTGTTGGCCATGGCCAATACCCAGGCAAGGACTCCGCCCAGTACAGCCATGAACATCCCCGCCAACAGCATGCTGTTCATTCGCGCTCTCTTCTCAAAGTAATCCCGACAGAAATACTCGGAATTAAAGGACCGTAATGTCTTAATTGACTGGAGGCGGAGTCTAAGAATTTTTTAATTATTGAATAGCGAAATTATTTCAATTTTCTATATTGTGTTTTTCAATACATAGGCACGGGGACCCCATGGGCGAGGATTCGACGCTGTATTACAAGAACAGTCGGCTCAAGCAATTGCGGGCCTTCACACAGGTCGTGCGCAACGGCAGCATATCCAAGGCTGCGGAGAAGCTGTTCCTGTCCCAGCCCTCGGTCTCCCTCCAGGTCCAGGCCCTGGAACGGGAACTCAACGCCACCCTATTCGAACGACGGGGCCCCAACCTTAAGCTCACACCGGAAGGAGACGTGCTCTACCAGTTGGCCGACCCGCTGGTGGAGGGCATCGATCGGCTTCAGGAGAACTTCGCCGCTCACTTCGGAAAGGTCGAATCAGGAGAACTGAACATCGGCGCCGGAGAGTCCACCATTCTGTACATCCTTCCGGAGCCGGTGAAGCGCTTCGTGGCGGCCTACCCCGGGGTATCCCTGAAGATGCACAACGTCACCGGCCGGGATGGCCTGAAGATGCTGCGGGCTGACGAGATCGATTTCGCAGTGGGCTCCATGCTGGATGTGCCGGAGGACATCGAATACACGCCCGTGGTCACCTTCGACCCCATGCTCATCGCCCCAAAGGACCATCCCCTTGCCATCAAGGCCAGGGAGGGCGGCAAGGTGACCCTAGAGGACGTGAGCCATTACGGCCTGATCCTGCCCCCCAGCCATCTGTCCACCTGGCGCATCGTCAAATACGTGTTCCAGCAACATAACCTCACGTTTACCGTCACCCTGGAAGCGGGTGGCTGGGAAGTGATCAAGAAATACGTGGAACTGGGCATGGGCATTTCCATCGTCACCGACATCTGTCTCACCGGCGACGAGAAGCTGTGCCGCATTCCCCTCACCGAGTATTTTCCCCAGCGGGGCTACGGGCTGGTGGTCCGCAGGGGCCGATTCATGTCCCCCCAGGCCCGCCGTTTCATCGAGATCATGGAAGCGGTCTACGCGGATACCCTGTCCGCTCCCACGACGGGCTCTCGCAAGCCCCAGGAGAATGTGGACGCTCTGGTGGACGAGCTGTATATCGGTCCCGATGTGCCCTGATTCCTTGACCTGATTCTCCACGAGGTAGCCGATGTCCCCTGCCCGTCCCGTCTTCTTCATCTCCGATCACACCGGTATCACGGCGGAAATCATTGGAAAAAGCCTGCTGTCCCAGTTTCCAGGGCAGACATTTCACATGGTCAACCTGCCCTTCATCGACTCCATTGAGAAAACCCGGGCAGCCCGGGTCCAGATCCAGGCAGCCGGCCTAGAAACCGGGCTGCGGCCCCTGGTGTTCTCCACCCTCACCGACCCGGACGCCCGGGAGGTGTTCCAGGATTGCAAGGCCCTGGTGATGGACATCTACGGCCACTTCCTGGGCATCATGGTGGAAGAACTGAAGATCACCCCCCAGCCCAAGCGGGGCCGGGCCCACGGCATGAAGGATTTCGGCACCTACCATTCCCGCATCGATGCCGTGAACTTCACCCTGGATGCGGACGACGGCTTGAGCATGGCCAAATACGCCGGCGCAGACCTGATCCTGGTGGGTGTATCCCGCAGCGGCAAGACCCCCACTTCCCTTTACATGGCCATGCAATACGGGCTACGGGTAGCCAACTACCCCCTCACGCCGGAGGATTTTGAACAGCCGGGGCTGCCCCGGGCCTTGCAGGCCCATATTCCCAAACTCTGGGGGTTGACACTGACCCCGGAGCGGCTGGCCCAGATCCGGGAGGAACGCCGCCCCAACAGCCCCTATTCCGCCCTGGCCACCTGCAAGTCGGAGCTGCTGGAAGCGGAAAAACGCATGCGGGCAGCAGGCATTCCCATCATCGACAGCACCCATCGCTCCGTGGAGGAGATTGCGGCCCAGATCAAGCAGTCCCTTCCTGCACCGCCGGATCAGGAAATCTGAGCGCCCCGCTGGCGGACTCCCTCGAACAGGCAGACCGCGGCCGCCGTGGCCACATTGAGCGATTCCACCCGGCCAGGCATGGGAATGCTGAAAGGTGAACAAGCCGCCTGCAAGGCAGGGCTCAGCCCCGCCCCTTCATTGCCAAAGGCAAAACCAGTCGGCCCCCGCAGATCCAGGTCATAGAGGCTGGACTTCGCCCCCAGCAGGCCAGCGTGGACCGGGCCCGGCCAGCCAGCAGCCTCGGCCACAAGATCGGCGTTCTCTACAATCTGAAGCTGGAACTGGGCCCCCTGCCCGCCCCGCAGGGATTTGGGGGACCAGGCCTCGGCACAACCGCTGGACAGGCAGACCCGGCGGCACCCGGCTGCCGCTGCCACCCGCATCAGCGCCCCCAGATTGCCCGGGTCCTGGATGTTTTCCAGCAGCAACAGGAAGGCCGATCCATCTTCGACAGCCGACGGGGACTGGGGAATATCCACCACGGCCAGCAGGCCGCTGGGGGTATCCACGGGGCTCAACTCCCGAAACAGGGCCCGGGCCAGGGAATAACAAGGCACTTCCGGCAAACTGGCCTGCCAGCGGTCCATCAGCGCCTCCGGACTGTGGTCGGCAAACAGCATCATGCGTGGCAGCAAGCCTGCTTCCAGGGCAGCAGTTAGCAGATGTTCCCCATCCAGCAGGGTTTGCCTCTGCTCCCGCCGTACCCGGGCCCGGCTGGCCAGGGCCAGCAGGTCCTTGAATTTGGGATTGTCCCGGGAAGTCAGGAATTTCACTGACACTGGCCCAGCGCCGTCTCCGGGCAGGTTTCGCCAGTGATCCAGACCGCCTTGGCAAGCCGGGCCCCCTCCAGTCGTGTGCCTTCCAGACGTGCACCTTTCAACACGGCATAGCTCAGGTCCGTATTGCGCAGATCCGCACCACTCAAATCCCCTCCAGTGAGATCCACGCCTACCAGTTTTGCACCGTTCAGGTTGGCATTGCGCAAATTGGCCCGGGCCAGGGCCCCATAACTGAGGTCCGCTGCCGCCAGGTTGGCGCTATCCAGGTTGACCCCTTCCAGGCGCATGTTGCGGCCCACCACACCGGGCGCCTGCAAGCCGCGCTTGTCGCAGCCTGCCAAGTTCACCGCCTCTCCCGGGGCCTGCGCGCAATCTGCCTTCAGGCTGATGCCGGCCTGGATGGCAGGTTCGTCCTTCTGGCCTGTGGCGACGAAATACACCCCCCCCAGAAGCAGCAAAAGCGCAGCCAGACCCGCCACGATGGGGGGTTTTCGGCTCCTTTCCGCCTGGATCAGCGTGTCCGTGCCTGCCTGATGTTCCGCCATGGCCTGCCTGGCCCGGCGTTCCAGGGCCAGATCATGGACCTGGGCCTTACTAAGGGTTTGATCCTCCTGCAACCAGCGGTTTCTGGCCTGTTCCCGCTCAGCCCGCCAGTTCTGCCCTTCCCGACTCTTGTCCTGGGTCCAGTCCGCATGCCCTTCTTCGAATTGGCCGCTGTCCCGGATGCTAAGCCAGTCTGCCTCATCCAGACTGACCTCCCAATCCGGCGTGATTTCACCGGTCTTCAGGAATTCCCGCACCTGGGGTGCCGGAAAAGGTCCGACGATGCGGTTTTCGTGGCGAAGAAACCAAAGTGGTTGCGACATGGGCTGACCCGTTGTTTGACCGTGCCATTGTCGACACACCGGCTGCAAAAAAAAAGCCCGGTCTTGCGACCGGGCGTAAATCCACCTTAGAAGGAGGATGGAGGAGACAACACTGATAATGCTTAAGGAATAAGCATGAGCACCAGTGTCATTAGCATTTTCTAATATGCTCTTTGCCCGCTCAATCTTGCCGTACAAGACGGAACCTGGCTCTTCGTCAAGTGTTGCGCCATAACAACAAAATCTGACACCCGCTCCACTCAAACACTAATTGAAGGGTTTCTACAGAAAGAGGACACTAGACCTAGTTAACCCACCAGGAGCAATGCCATGACTACGCACGCATCCGAACTGATCAGGACCCTGGCCCTGGTGGGGCCAGGCGCTAGCGGCAAGACCACCCTCATGGAAGCCCTGCTGGCCCGATCCGGGGCGATCGCCAGTGCAGGCAGCATCGAGCGGGGGGATACCGTGGGGGATTACGAGCCCCTGGAAAAAACCCATCTGCATTCCATGAAGGTGGCGGTCACCCACCTGACCCATGCCGGTTGCCGGGTCCATCTCCTGGACACCCCCGGGTTTCCTGATTTCATGGGCCAGGCCATGACGGCCCTGGACGCGGTGGACACGGTAGCGGTGGTGGTGGACCCGAAGAAAGGCCTGGAACTGACCGCCCATCGCATGATGCACTGGGCCCAGGCCCGCAAGCTGTGCCGCATGGTGATCGTCAACAAGATCGACACCCCGGACGCTGATCTTGCCGCCTTGCTGGAGGAAATCCAGACGGCTTTTGGCCGGGAATGCCTGCCGGTGAACCTGCCTGCCGCCAGGGGCAGCGCGGTCACCGACTGTTTCTTCAACCCGGGCGGGGAAGCCGACTTCCTGGGGGTGGATGCCGCCCATGCCGCCCTCATCGACCAGGTGGTAGAGGTGGACGAAGCCCTCATGGCCACCTATCTGGACCAGGGTCACGTGGCCCCTGAACAACTCCATGCCCCGCTGGAAAAGGCTCTGAGGGAAGGCCATCTGGTGCCGGTCTGTTTCGTCTCCGCCCGCCAGGGGGCTGGTGTGGCGGAACTGCTGGACATCATCGCCCGCCTGCTGCCCAACCCCACGGAAGGCAACCCACCCCAGTTCCTGCAGGGGGAAGGGGAAAACGCGCGGCCCATGATTGCGGAGCCAGACCCGGCCAAGCACGTGCTCGCCCATGTATTCAAGGTGGAAATGGACCCCTATGTGGGCCGCACGGCTGTATTCCGCGTGCATCAGGGCACCGTGACGCCGGATTCCCAGTTGTACATCGGCGCCCTGCGCAAGCCGTTCAAAGTCAGCCACCTCTATCGCCTGCAGGGCAAGAAGCTGGAAGCCGTGGATGCCTGCCTGCCGGGGGACATCTGCGCTGTCACCAAGGTGGACGACCTGGTCTTCGATGCCGTGCTCCACGACGCCCCGGAAGACGACCACGTGCATATGCTGCCCCTGGATTTCCCCCATGCCGTGTTCGGCCTGGCGGTGCGACCCAAGCGCAAGTCCGACGTGGACAAGCTCTCGGAAGTGCTGCACAAACTGGTCATCGAAGACCCAGCCCTCCATGTAGAACATGACCCGGGCACCCACGAAGCGGTCATCCGCGGCCTGGGGGAAACCCATCTGGCCGCCGTGCTGGAAAAAATGCGGGAACAGTTCCGCCTGGAGGTGGACACCCATCCCCCCAGCATTCCTTACCGGGAAACCCTCACCCAGGCGGCTGAGGGTCACCACCGCCACAAGAAGCAAAGCGGCGGCGCCGGCCAGTTCGGCGAGGTCTACCTGCGGGTGGAGCCCTTGGAACGGGGCCGGGGCTTCGAATTCGTCGATGCCGTGAAAGGCGGCGTGATTCCCGGCAGCTTCATTCCCGCCGTGGAGAAAGGCGTGCGCCAAGCCATGGCAGCCGGCACCCTGGCCGGCTACCCGGTCCAGGACGTGCGGGTCACCGTCTACGACGGCAAGACCCACCCGGTGGACGGCAAGGAGATCGCTTTCGTCACCGCCGGGCGCAAGGCCTTCCAGGATGCTGCCGGCAAGGCCCGACCCATCGTCCTGGAACCTTTCGTCGACATTGAACTGAGCACGCCGGAAGCCAGCATCGGCGACGTGAGCGGCGAATTGTCCGGCCGCCGGGGTCAGATCACCGGCCACCAGAGCGGCCGAGGGGGCATGCTCACCCTGCTGGCCCAGGCCCCAATGGCGGAACTGGAGGGTTTCCAGTCCCGGGTCAAATCCCTCACGGGAGGCCAGGGCGCCTATAGCCTGGCCTTCAGCCACTATGCGCCGGTCCCGCCCCAGGTTCAGCAACAACTCGCTGCCCTATACAAACCCGCTGCCGAAGAAGACTGAAGGCGAAGCCCCTTCACGGGCGCACACTGTTTCTGCATAGCGCAGCAATCAAGCAGTACGCCATCTTGCACATGCCTCCCCTCGCCTAGGGCGAGGCAGGCATTTTGTCTTTGCCTGGGCAAAGTATGGGCCCATCGCGCCCTTTTCAGTTAGAACCTGCACCCCCTGGCTGTGCCGCATAGGACAAGCCCCGGTTCCTGCACGCATCTGCGCCGGCACTCACCTCTATTCAAATAGGGCCATAGCCTCCTTTGGAAGCTCTGTCCCTCCACCCTGAACGCCACATATTTTTATGCAAAATATTATTGGTGCATAATTGCGCCCATGACAGCCGCTGCTCGAACTCATTCCAGCTGCCCGTCAGGTAAAGAGCCGTCCTCTGCCATCCTGTGTTTCGGCGAGGTGCTTGTGGACTGTTTCCCGGACCGGGAAGTCCTGGGGGGAGCCCCCTTCAATGTCGCCTGGCATCTCCGCGCCCTGGCACGTCAGGCGGGCCCCTCTCCTGTGCTGGTGACCCGTATCGGCAGGGATAGCCGGGGGCAACGTGTGCTTGGGGCCCTGGAAGATGCAGGCATGAGCCTGGAAGGCATCCAGCAGGACTCCCTGCATGACACCGGTATCGTCCAGATCAGCCTGAACCAGGCCGGGGACCAGCCCAGTTTCACAATCCCGCCCGACCAGGCATGGGACTACATAAATCCGGACATCGCCCGCATGGTGGCCCTGGCCCGACGGCCGGGCCGGATCTACTTCGGCACCCTGGCCCAACGCGGTCCATCCCGCCAGGCATTACGCTATCTGCTGACCAGCAGTCCGGCGGAAGGCTTTCTGGACGTCAACCTGCGCGATCCCTGGGTACGGGAGGACGTATTGCGGTCGTCCCTGAAACTCGCCCGGTCGGTGAAACTGAATGACGCCGAACTGACCCGCATCGCCACCCTGCTGGGACTGGAAGGATCATCAGACCTGGACCGGGGTCGGGCCCTGGTACGGGCATTCCGTTTGCAACATCTTCTGGTCACCCGGGGTGCCCAGGGGGCATGGCTACTGGACAAGGCCGGACAACTCCACGAGACGGCCGCCGACAAGGCTGTGGATGTGGTGGACAGCGTCGGCGCCGGAGACGCCTTTGCCGCAGTCTTCCTGCTGGGCCTGGAGCGGCAATGGCCCATACCCCAGACCCTGGACCGGGCCCACGAATTTGCCGCAGCCCTCTGTGGTCAGCGGGGCGCCATACCGGAATCGGCCGATTTCTATACACCGTTCATCGAGGCCTGGGGCCTGGATGATGCCCTGCCCCGGAAGGAAGCCTGCCCATGACACCGCTCCACATCATGATGCTCAGTGTCCATGGACTGATCCGTGGCCACGAACTGGAACTGGGCCGGGATGCCGACACCGGCGGCCAGACGCTTTATGTCGTGGAACTGGCCCGGGCCCTGGGGCGCCATGCGGACGTGGACCGGGTGGATCTGGTCACCCGGCTTGTGGATGATCCCCAGGTTTCCCCGGATTACGCCCGGCCGCAGGAAGCCCTGGGCCCCGGGGCCCGCCTGCTGCGGCTGCCTTTCGGGCCACGACGCTACTTGCGCAAGGAAAGCCTTTGGCCCCATCTGGACCAGTTGGTGGATCGGCTGCTGCACCACCTGCGCCAGCAGGGCCGCCTGCCAGACTTGATACACAGCCACTATGCCGACGCCGGCTATGTGGGCACCCAGCTTTCCCAGCTGCTGGGCATTCCCCTGGTGCATACCGGCCATTCCCTGGGGCGCTGCAAACTCCAGCGTCTTCTGGCCCACGGCCGGAAACCCCAGGCCCTGGAACGGCAATTCAACTTCAGCCGCCGCATCGCCGCCGAGGAAGCCGTAATGAGCACCGCCTGCCTGGTGGTTACCAGCACCCCCCAGGAAAGCACGGAACAATACGGCTTGTATGAAAGTTATCAGCCGGCCCGGGCGGTCGTCATTCCGCCGGGTACCGACACCTCCCGCTTTGCCCCGCCAGGCAAGGCGCCGGTGGAAGAACGTGTGGAAGGGCTCATCGACCGTTTCCTCAAGGCCCCCAGGAAACCCCTCATACTGACCATCTGCCGGCCTGAAGTAAGAAAGAACCTGGCCCGGCTGATCACCGCCTATGGGACTTCACCCACCCTGCGCGAACGGGCCAACCTGGCCATCGTGGCGGGGCAGCGGGATGACATCCGCAGCCTGGACGAAGACCAGGCAAAAGTGCTCACAGACCTGTTACTGGAGGTGGATCGGCACGATCTCTGGGGCCACGTCGCGCTGCCCAAGCACCATCTGCCCGAGGATGTCCCCCAGTTCTACCGGCTGGCAGCACGCCGCCGGGGCATGTTCGTGAACCTGGCCCTGACCGAACCCTTTGGCCTCACCCTCATCGAGGCGGCCGCCAGCGGCCTGCCCGTGGTGGCCACCGCCGATGGCGGCCCCCGGGACATCATCGCCAATTGCGACAACGGCCTGCTGGTGGACCCCCTGGATACATCGGCCATTGCCGCCGCCCTGGAGAGCCTGCTGGACGATCCCCGGGCCTGGCAGCGCCATGCCCGCCGCGGCCTGGCCGGCGTGGCCCGGCATTACACCTGGGACGCCCACGTGGAGAAATATCTCAAGTCCCTGCGCTTCATGCTGCGCCGCCGACGCAAGCAGACCCGGCGGGACCTGGCCGCCTACCTGCACCCGGGACCCAACCCCCTGCCCCTGGTGGAGCGCATGCTGGTAAGCGACATCGACAATACCCTAATCGGCGACCGGGCCGGGCTGGCGGGGCTGCTGGAAGAGCTGCGCAAAACGGGCCGGGATGTGGGCTTCGGTATTGCCACCGGACGCACGCTAGACAGCGCCCTGGCGGTTCTCAAGCAGTGGCGCGTTCCCATGCCGGACGTGCTCATCACCGCCGTCGGCAGTGAAATCCACTATGGCCGGGGCCTGCGACCGGACGCAGGATGGACCAATCACATCCGCCATCTGTGGCGCCGGGACGATCTGGAGGAAACCCTGTCCCAGGTGCCGGGGCTCACGCTGCAGAAGGCCGAAAACCAGCGTGACTTCAAGCTCAGCTACAACGTGGACCCGGACACCCTGCCCGATCCCCAGGACATCCACGCCCGCTTGCGGGCCCGAGGGTTGCACGCCCGGCTGATCTACTCCCACCAGGCCTATCTGGACGTGTTGCCGGTGCGGGCGTCGAAGGGCCATGCCGTGCGCTACCTGGCCTACAAGTGGGGGCTGCCCCTGGGTGCCTTCCTGGTGGCGGGAGATTCCGGCAACGACGAGGAGATGCTGCTGGGTGACACCCTGGGGGTGGTGGTGGGCAATCACAGCCCGGAACTGGCACCGCTTCGAGGGCTGGAGCGGATCTACTTCGCCCGGGCCGGCCATGCCGCCGGCATTCTGGAAGGCATGGCCCATTACCGTTTCGTCGCGCCGCGTATCGAGGAGGCCTTCACATGATCAAAACGCTACGGGAATGGTCCATCGCCCATCAGGATGACTTCCAGTCCTTCCTGCGCCGCTGCTTTGCCGACCAGCGCCCTTTGCTGCTGCATACCGATCTCATGGCCTGCTTCAAGGCGGAAGCGGATGAACGAACGGAAATGCTCGCCGGCAGCCCGCTGGAATCTGTGGTAAAGCGAATGCAGGAAGCGGTGTTGCGCCCCCCCTGGGCCTACTTTGCCCTGCGCGAAAGCGCCGGCCGCTGGCACCATCTTCGCTGTCACCTGGAAGCACCGGAACCTGAAGCCGTCCGCGTAGCGGACTACCTGGCCTTCAAGGAGCGTCTGGTCGAATCGGCGGCAGAAACCCTTCTGGAAGTGGATTTTGCCCCCTTCAACCGGGAGTTTCCCCGCCTCAAGGAAATGCGTTCCATCGGCCAGGGCGTGCTGTTCCTGAACCGTCATCTCTCCAGTGCCATGTTCCAGCAACCGGCCCTGGGCCATGCCCGCCTGCTAGATTTCCTGCGCCTGCATACCCTCGAAGGGCAGCAGCTCATGCTGTACACCCACCTGTCCGATGTGGCCACCCTGCGGGAAGCGTTAAGGGAAGCGGAGACACACCTGACGACCCTGGATCCGGCCACCCCCTGGGCAGACCTGGCCGATACCCTGGGCCGCCTGGGTTTTGCCCCTGGCTGGGGAGATACGGCGGGCCGGGTGGCAGACACGATGAATCTGCTCACCGACATCCTTGAAGCCCCCTCGCCCCACAGCCTGGAAGCCTTCCTGGCGCGCATTCCCATGATCACCCGGCTGCTCATCCTGTCCCCCCACGGCTGGTTTGCCCAGGACAACGTCCTGGGGCGCCCCGATACCGGCGGTCAGGTGGTCTACATCCTCGACCAGGTACGCGCCCTGGAAAGGGAAATGCGTAGCCGCCTGGCGGAACAGGGGGTCAGCGTGGCCCCCCGCATCCTGGTGGTGACCCGGCTCATTCCGGACGCGGACGGCACCACCTGCGACCAGCTCCTGGAACCCATCCACGGTTGCGAACAAGCTGCCATCCTGAGGGTGCCCTTCCGGCATCCCGGTGGGGAGGTGGTACGGGAATGGATATCCCGCTTCGCCCTATGGCCCTGGCTGGACCGCTTTGCACGGGACGTGGAGCAGGCCGCCCTGGCTGAATTCGGCGGCCGTCCGGACCTCATCATCGGCAATTATTCGGACGGCAACCTGGTGGCATCCCTGTTGTCCCAGCGACTCGGAGTCACCCAGTGCAATATCGCCCACGCCCTGGAGCAGTCCAAATACCTGCACTCGGCTCTGTACTGGCGGGACAACGACGCCCAGTACCACTTCGCCTGCCAGTACACCGCCGACCTGATCGCCATGAACAGCGCGGACTTCATCGTCACCAGCACGTTCCAGGAAATCGCCGGCACCGCCGAGGCCGTCGGCCAGTACGAAAGCTACCAGGCCTACACCCTGCCCGGGCTTTACCGGGTGGTACACGGCGTGGACCCCTACGACCCCCGCTTCAACATCATCTCCCCGGGGGCTGACGAGCGGGTGTATTTCTCTTATGAGGATGAAGGCCGGCGCCTTCATTCCCTCAAGGGCGAAATCGACCGACTGCTGTTCAGTGCAGAACCGGGCGTGCCCTGGCGCGGCCTCCTCACAGACCCTGGAAAACCCCTCCTCTTCACCCTGGCCCGACTCGACCGGATCAAGAACCTGACGGGGCTGGTGGACTGGTACGGCAATTCGCCCCGGTTGCGGGAAGCCGCGAATCTGCTGGTGATCGGTGGTCATGTGGATCCTTCTGCCTCGGAGGATGAGGAGGAACGGGCCCAGATCGGGCTCATGCACGCGCTCATGGACCGTCATGGCCTGGATGGCCAGGTGCGCTGGCTGGGAGCCCGGCTGGACAAGGCCCTGGCCGGAGAAATCTACCGGGTGGTGGCGGACCTGAGGGGGGCCTTCGTGCAGCCGGCCCTGTTCGAGGCCTTCGGCCTGACCCTCATCGAAGCCATGGCAACCGGCCTGCCGGTGTTCGCCACCCGTTACGGCGGTCCCCTGGAAATCATCCAGCACGGTATTTCCGGCTTCCACATCGATCCCAACGACGGCAATGCGGCCGCCAACGCCATGGCGGACTTTCTCGAACTGTCGGCAGCGGAGCCGGAGCGCTGGCATACCCTGTCCCAGGGCGCCCGCGCCCGGGTAGAAGCGCGCTACACCTGGCGTCTGTATGCGCAACGTATGATGACCCTGTCACGCATCTACGGTTTCTGGAAATACGTCAGCAATCTGGAGCGGGAAGAAACCGCCCGTTATCTCCAGATGTTCCACCATCTACAGTTCCGTCCCCTGGCCGGCACCGTGGGGTGAGTATGGATACTTTGCCCTCCCTTTTCGGGGTACTCGGAGGATGGCAGGAGTTGATGCGCACGTTGCTGCGCATCACCGTCATCCTGATTCTCGCCTGGCTTCTGCTGGCCCTGTTCCGAAAAGCCATACCCCTGCTGCGCCAGCGCCTGCAGGCACGGTCCAGCGATCCGGAGCAGATCAAGCGCCTGGATACGCTTGGACGGGTATTCCGTTATCTTGCGGCCGTGATCATCAGCCTGATCGCCGGCATGCTGGTGCTCTCGGAACTCGGCATCTCCATCGTACCCATCCTCGCCTCAGCTGGGGTAGTCGGACTGGCGGTAGGTTTTGGCGCCCAAAGCCTGATCAAAGACTATTTCACGGGCCTATTCCTGCTCATGGAAGACCAGATCCACCAGGGTGACGTGGTGGAGGTCGCCGGTAAGGGCGGGCTGGTGGAAGAAATCACACTGCGCTACGTGCGACTGCGGGATTACGAAGGCAGCGTACACATCATCCCCAACAGCGCCATCAGCACCGTAACCAACCGGAGCCGAGGCTTTGCCTACGCCGTCATCGACATCGGCGTGGCCTATCGGGAGGATATAGAACAGGTATTTGACGTCATGCGCCAGGTGGGTACAGACATGCGCCAGGACAGCACCCTGGCCCCCCTGATTCTGGAAGATCTGGAGATTGCCGGCGTGGAATCCTGGGCGGATTCCGCAGTAATGCTGCGCTGCCGCTTCAAGGTCCGCCCCCTTGAGCAATGGACAGTAAGACGGGTTTTTCTGCTGCGTGCCAAACAGGCCTTTGACAACCACGGCATCGAAATCCCCTACCCCCACCTGACGATATATGCCGGCCAGGACAAGGCCGGCAGCGCGCCCCCATTCCGCCTCCAGAAAACAACTGAATGAAAGGGCATGCCATTCCTATGCAGGAAACACCGAAATACCGCGCCTACGGACTCAACAACTTCCGCACCATCCCGCAACTGGCCGCCTTGCCGGAGGCCCTGAAATTCGACATCGAAGTGGTCGGCCACGTACTGCCCTTCAAGGCCAACAGCTTTGTGGTGGATCACCTCATCGACTGGAGCAAGGCGCCCGACGATCCCCTCTTCGCCCTCACCTTTCCCCAGCGGGCCATGCTGGCCCCTGCCCATTACGACGAGATGGCCGCATTGCTGCGGGCGGGGGCCGACACAGTCAGCCTCCGGACCGCCGCAGACCGCATACGGCAAACCCTCAACCCCCACCCGGCGGGCCAGACCAGCCACAACATCCCCAGCCTGGATGGGGAACCCCTGGATGGCATGCAGCACAAGTACCGGGAGACGGTATTGTTCTTCCCCCGCCAGGGGCAGACCTGCCATGCCTATTGCAGCTTTTGCTTCCGCTGGCCCCAGTTTGTGGGGGCAACAGAAATGAAGTTTGCCAGCCGGGAAGTGGACAGGCTGGTGGAATATCTCCGCCTCCACCCGGAAGTCACGGATGTGCTGTTCACCGGCGGCGATCCGCTGATCATGTCCACGGCCCATCTGGCCACCTATCTGGATGCCCTGATCCAGGCCGGCCTGCCAGGACTTAAACGCATCCGTCTGGGCACCAAGGCCCTCAGCTACTGGCCTTATCGCTTCCTCACCGACCCGGATGCCGAAGACCTGCTGCAACTGTTCAAACGCGTGACGCAAAGCGGTGTGCAACTGGCTTTCATGGCCCACTTCAACCACCCCAGGGAACTGGACCCGGAACCGGTCTGCCAGGCCATTGCCCGGGTACGGGAGAGCGGGGCCGTGATCCGTACCCAATCCCCTGTACTGGCCCACATCAACGACGATCCGCTGCTGTGGGCGGACATGTGGAACCGGCAGGTAGACCTGGGCTGCGTACCCTATTACATGTTCGTGGCCCGGGATACGGGGGCCCACGACTACTTCAGCGTCCCCCTGACACGGGCCTGGGAGATTTTCAGACAGGCCTATCAGCGGGTCAGCGGCCTGGCCCGCACCGTGCGCGGCCCCTGCATGTCTGCCAATCCGGGCAAGATCCAGGTACTGGGCGTCTCGGAAATAAAGGGTGACGAGGTGCTGGTGATGCGTTTCCTGCAAGGCAGAAACCCGGACTGGGTACACCGGCCCTTCTTCGCCCGCAGCAACCCCCAGGCCACCTGGCTCAATGAACTGGAGCCCGCCTTCGGCGACACCCGGTTCTTCTTCGAGGATGAACTGGAACACGCCTATCGGGACAACCGGCATGGCCGGCATACCGAAGACTATGAATGACTCCCCGGGTTAAGGCACCGGGTCACCCGCCGCCTCCACCCGCACCGCCACCCAGCGCAATTCGCAGGACACGTCCGGCGCCAGGGTCCGACAATCCTGCAACATGCCCGGCGCTTCCGTGCATTCGCAATAAAGGCGCTCCACCGGTTCCAGGTCGGTTAGTTTCACCGAGCGATCGGTCTGCCAGGCCAGCAGCCGTGCGAACAACGGGTCCCGGGTCACTGGCCGGCGACCTGGCTCAATGCGCAGGAAGTAGCTGAGCCGGGGCGGGTAGCCGTTACGCATGCGCACCGGGTTTTCATAACGGGCCACGGTGCGGGCCTCGCCGATGGGATGCCCCGCACTCCAGGGGTCGCCGTAGCGGCTGTGGCCGAATTCGTGGGACAGGATGGCGTAGGGGTCCACCGCCTCGCCGCTCATCTGGAACTGGCAGCGAAAACCCTGGCGGCCCATGCGCACGCTGGCGGCAGCGGCCTGAGACCCCATCCCGTCAAAAGCGAAGATGCGGAATAGGGCCACTTCCTGGGAGAAAAGGCCCGCATCGCTCAGCCGGCCGGTGATCAGGGCGGACAGGGCCGGTGCCGGCGCTCCCTCCAGATGGGCCTGCCAGGGGGCCATGTCGATTTCCAGAAACCCCTGGTTGAAGAGTCGCAGGGTATCGTCGGCCATCTCCCGGAACCACACCGCACCGGCGTCGGTCTGGGCGAAGCGTTCCAGCAGCTCCACCTGGCTTTCCTGCAAGGGGATGGCAAAAGGCACAACCCGCCAGGCGGTCACCAAGTTGAGCTTGCGGGCCAGGGCGAAGTGTTCTGCCCGGCGGGCCTGTTCCTGGGCAGGGTCTGCCGGAGGGTCTGCAAGCCGCCCGGCACGCAGGCTTCCTTCTGCGGTGGCGTACACTCGAATCTCGCCGCCGGCCTGCCAGGGGGCCTGGAGTTCCCGCTCCAGATCCACCGGTGTCCGGTGCTCAGACGGTGGCAACGGAAGTGCCACAGGTCCGGAGACAGCCGGTGACGCCAAGCAGGCCAGGCCCAGCAGCCCCAGGCAAGCCGCCCATCTCAAATTGACGACACGCACCCTGACCTGCGCCGTAAAAAATGGAAGACAAGTATCAGGAACGCCACAGCAGATACTCCCTGTCTGCAATCAGCAGCGCCCATGACAAGGGGCTCCACTCGGCTCCGGCGAACATGCCCGCCACCAGCACAGCAGCAGCGGTGACCAGGGGGGGCAGCAACAGGAGCCAGGCCGTTTCCCGGCGCCCCCGGGCAGGAATGTGCTCATCCGGCCAGGAGGTCGGGCTGGCGCGGAACCAGGCCCGCCACAGGATGGGCAGGAAATAGGCAGCGTTCAATAGGCTGGATGTCCACAACACGCCAATCGCCCAGTCCATGCCACTGGCTCCGGCACCATCCATTAGCCAGGCCTTGCTCACGGCTCCAGCGGTCAGGGGCGCCCCCATCATCCCCAGAGCGCCAATGGAGAAGGCCAGGGTGGTGAGGGGCATGCGCCGGCCAGCGCCATCCATCTCGCTCACCTTGTGGATGCCCAGGGTCTCTGCGAAGTTGCCGGCGCAGAAAAACAGGGTGATCTTCATGATGCCCTGGTGTACCAGGTGCACCAGTCCCCCCACCGTACCCAGGGGCCCGAACAGGGCCACGCCCAGGACGATGTAGGACACTTGACTGACCGTGGAGAAGGCCAGCCGCTTCTTGAGGTCGTCCTGGAACAGGGCCCGGACACTGCCCCATAGAATGGTCACGGCCGCCGCCACGGCCAGGGGCAGGAGCAGATCCAGCCCCTGGGCGAATTCCACCCCGTAGACCTCATAAACGATACGCACCACACCGAAGGCCCCCGCCTTCACCACGGCCACGGCGTGTAACAAGGCGGATACCGGTGCCGGCGCCACCATGGCCTGGGGCAGCCAGCCATGCAGGGGCACGATGGCCGCCTTCACCCCCACCCCGGCAATGAGCAGCAGGAAGGCGATTTTCAGCTGGCCTTCATAAGCCGGGTCCAGCCCGGCCAGATAGCCACCATAGGCAAAATCCACCGATCCGGTCAGGCCATGCAGCCAGACGATGCCGGTCAGCAACAAGGCTCCGCCACCCAGGGTATAGGCCAGGTATACCGTGCCCCCCTTCATGGCCTGGGGGGTGCCCCGGTGCACCACCAGAGGGAAGGTGGCCAGGGTGAGCAGCTCGTAGAACACAAAGAAGGTGAACAGGTTGCCCGCCATGGCAATGCCCATGGTGGCGGTGACACACAGGCTGAAGAAGCCGAAGAAGCGACTGCGGTGGGGGGCACCCTCCAGATAACCGATGGCGTAGAGTGTGGTGAACAGCCACAAGACCGAGGACAGGGTGACGAACAGCAGGGCCAGTGCGTCCGCCTTGAAGACCAGGTCCAGGCCTGGTAGCACGGTATGGCGGAAACCGTAGTCCTCTCCGGCACTCACTCCGGCCAGCAACACCCCCACCAGGATCATCTTGGTCAGCGCCCCCAGCAGGTTCAGGACCGTACGCACACGGATGCGGGACTCCGGCAGGGTAAAGATGATCAAGCCCGGCACCAGGGACGAAGCCAGCACCCCCAGGGGCAGCAGCTCATTCAGGCTCATGGCATCCCCCTTTCCAGCAGTGCCACCAGTTCCACCCCCCGGAGCCCCAGCAACACACTGGCGGCAGCCAGCAGAAAGGTCGCCCATTCCATGGACCGGGACACGGGGTGAACAGGCTGAATCGGGGCCTCCGGGGGCCCGTGCAGAAAGGCCTGGCGTAGCACCCTGAACACATAACCTGCCGCCAGCAGACCGCCACCGATGACCACCACCACCCAGCCCACCTGGCCCTGGTGCAGGGCGGCATCGATCAACAGCCACTTGGCCAGAAAGCCCCCGGAAGGCGGCAGCCCCATGAGGGTGATGCCGGCCAGGGCAAAGGCAAACAAGGTCAGCGGCACCCGCCCGGCCGCCCCGGCCAGACCCGCCAGGGTATCCCGGCCGGTAGCCAGCATGAGCACACCCGCAGCGGCGAACATGGCCGCCTTGGCCAGCCCGTGGGCCAGGGCCTGCATTACGCCGGCCTGCAAGGCCAGGCCGTCGGCGGCCAGCAGGGGGAACGCCAGGAACAGATAGCCCAACTGGGCCACGGTGGACCAGGCCACCAGCATCTTGATGTGAACCGTACGCAATGCCTGCCAGGACCCCCACAAGATGGCCACCGCCCCCAACATACCCAGCAGCAGGGCAGCTTCGGCCGCCAGGGAGACGAAGGGCCCGAGGGCCAGGCGCAACAGCAGGTAGAAGGAGGCCTTCACCACCAGGGCCGAAAGCAGGGCCGAGACCGGGGCTGCCGCACCGCCATGGGCCGGCGGCAGCCAGAAATGGAATGGGAACAGGGCAGTCTTGGCCAACAGTCCCAGGCCCATCAGCCCCACTGCCAGCCAGACAGCCAGGGGGGGCTGGTGGGTGACTAGGGGCGCCAGGGTAGCCAGGGAGACGGTCCCGTATACGCCGTAGATCAGGGCCACCCCCATCAGATAGGCACCGGAGGTAGTAAGACTCACCAGCAGATAGCGCAAGGCAGCCGCCACCTGCCCGGGTTTGCCCCCCAGGGCCACCAGCCCCACCGCAGCCAGAGACACCAGTTCCAGGGTGACGTAGATATTGAACAGATCGGCAGACAGGAACAGGGCGTTCAGGGCTGCCAGCAAAAAGCCCGCCAGGGGCCAGAACTGTCCCGCCCCCTGGGCGAAATACGCCCGGGCATAGACCGCCTGGGGCAGGGCCACGACCTGAGTCAGCAGCAGCATGGCCACCGCCAGACCATCCGCCAGCAGATCGATCCCCAGGGGTGCCCCCCAGCCCCCCACGGCATGGCTCCGGGCCCCCGACTCCACCACCTGGACCGCCAGGACCAGGGCGAGGCCCAATTGCCCCGTCAGCCCGACCAGCGCCAAGCCCCCTCCCCGCCCGGGTCCGGCCACAAAGGCCAGGGCCCCCCAGGCCAGGGGCAGGAGGATCAACCAGGGCAAAGGGTCCAGGAAGGGATCAGGCATCTTCCCTGTCACCGAATTGCCGGGCCAGAGCCAGGGCAAGGGCTGTGGCCGCCACGGCCACGACGATGCCGGTAAGCACCATGGCCTGGGGCACCGGGTCCGGATTGCCATCCCGTTGGGCAAGGCCCACCAGCACCAGGAAGACACCGCTGCCCATGAGGTTAAAGGCCAGGATGCGTCGCAGGGACTGGGCCAGCAGGATGACGCCCCCCAGGCCCAGGACAAACAGGCCCACCCCGGCCAGGGCAAAGATCAGGCCCGGGGTCATGGCGCCCCCGATTCTTCACCCCCACCGTCCTCACGACGGGGCGGTGGGGCCAGCACAAGATAGAGACCTGCCAGGATCAGCCCCAGGGAGAGGGTCAAGCCGGATTCGATGAGCAGGATCAACACGCCGGCATGGGCAGGCGGGTAGCGCAGCAATGCTCCCTCTGCCAGGAGCAACGCGGCCACCGTCAGAAACACCAGAAAACCGAAGCCCAGGCCAAGGCGCAGGAACATCGGCGGAGAAACCCAGGCCGGCAACCTCCCAGCCAGATGCAAAAGGACCCCGGCGGCGGCCAACACCGCGCCGGCCTGGAAGGCCCCCCCGGGCCGGTGGGCCCCCGCCCACAGCAGATAGCCGGCCACCAGGACCATGAGGGGCACGGCCATCCCGGCCAGGGTTTCCAGGACTGGAAGCCCTGGCCGGGAGACAGGCGTGGTGGCTACAGGCCTAAGCACCGCGAGGATGCCCAGCAAGGCCAGCAAAAGCACCGCCACTTCCAGGAGGGTGTCGTAGCCGCGAAAATTGAGCAGCACGGCCGTGACCGGATGGGTGACGCCGCTGACGGCCATCCGGGCCGCCACCATGCCCCTCAGGTCCACCGGTGCGGCAGCCAGATCCAGTATGGCAAACACCAGGGTACCCCCGAGAACCAGAGCGAGGATAGGAATTACCAGGCGGACCAGCAGGTTGTGCCCCTTCACGGACGTCGCCTCCCCCCCTTCCGGCCCAGATGCCCCAGGGCGTCAAGCAACAGGGCGCCGGTGAGTCCTGCGCCGATGGCGGCTTCGGCCAGGGCGATATCCGGCGCATCCAGCCGGGCCCAGGCCAGGGTCATGAGCAGGCCGAAAACGATGAACATCACCACGGCCCTGCCCAGGTCCTGGGTTGTCAGGGTGCGCCAGGCACTCCACAGCAAGGCAAGGGCCAGCAGGATATCGAAGGCCCCGCTCATGGCTGCCGATCCCCATCGGCCGGGTCAATGCCAAGTTCCCGGGCGCGTCCGGCAATGACGAAACTCACCGCTGCACTGGCCGCGAGCACCAGGGGCCAGATGAGCAGAATTTTCAACGCCGTGGCCCCATTGTCCGCCTGTAGTGCCAACCCCATGGTCAACAAGCCCAGCCCCAGGTTGTCCGCCTTGGTGAGGGCATGGAGACGGGCGTAGACATCCGGGAAACGCAACAATCCCACCGTGCCTGCTAGATAAAACCCGGTCCCAGCCAAAAGCAGTGCGCCACTCATGATCTCAAGCACCATCCTGCCCCCTCCCCGTCCAGGCACGCCTGGCAAAGGCCACCCCAGCGATGGCCGCCAGCAGGGCCAGCACCAGGGCGGCGTCCACCAGGGGCATGGCTACCCGGTGACCGACATGGGCCAGGAGCAGCAACACCCCCACCCCCGTGGTGCCGAACAACAGGGCTGCCAGCATGCGGTCAGCCGCCGTAGGTCCCCATGCAGCCCGGATCAGGGCAGCCACCAGATTGAGCAACAGGAACAGGGCCAGAGGGCCTTCCAGACCGGTCATAACGCCCCCCGGAACATGGCTGCGATGCGTGCTTCCGCCTGCCTCACTTCCTCGGCCACCGGCAGACGCTTGTCGAGCACGTGCAGACACAGATGGTTACCGGCCAGAGTCACGCTCACTGTGCCTGGGAGGAGGTTCAGGGTATTCACCAGCAACACACGGGCCGCCCCCTCCGGCAGACTGACCGGCACGTCCAGGAGCGCAGGCGCAAGATCCAGACGGGGGCGGAATGCCTGGACAGCCACCAGAAATCCGCCCCTTACCGATTCGTACAGGAAGAAACCGGCAAACTTCAGGACTGCCACCGGGTGCAGGCGCCCGTTACCCGGCGGCAGGAGGTAAAGGCTGGCCGCCAAGGCCAGGAGCACACTGACGATGCCCACACCCCAACTGTCAGCCCGCCCCTCCGCCAGCACCCACCAGACCAGGAGAAAAGCGGTAGCGCGGAAGACGGCGGCCCCTACGTAGGCAGCACTGATGAGACCGGGCCGCATCAAACCTCGCCTTTCCCGGGCGGGTTGTTGAAGCGCAGCCGGTCTGGGGCGTTGGTGCCCCCCGTCATGACGAAGGTCATGGCCTCCTCCACGCTCCAGTCCGTGGCCACAGTTGCATCCAGAGGCACGATCTCGATATAGCCCGAGGTGGGATTGGGAGAAGTAGGCACATAGACTGCCGCCAGTTGGCGGCCAGAATCCGGATCGGTCATGACCTTGGTGATGAAACCCACCGCCTTCATGTCCGGCGACGGGAAAGCGATTAGCACCACCCGCTGGCCGGACACCGGGGGCTTGCGCAGGGTTTCCAGAAACCGCTTGGTGGCCCCGTAGATGGACTGGATCAGGGGCAGGCGCCCCAATAATGCCTCGGCCCCGGCAATGATGCGCCGTCCCAGGACAATGGAGGTGAGCAATCCCACCACATACAAACCCACTAGGGTCACCAGGGCGGCCAGCACATACTGGACAAACGGGTTTACCAGCCAGTCGGCCAGGATATCCGAGAAGGGCTTGACTGCCCGGGCCATACCCCGCAGAAAGGGGGCACCGGTACTGGCCAGCAGGCTGAAGAGAAAGTCCAGTACCAGCCAGGTCACCCACAGGGGGGCCACCGTAAAAAAGCCGATCAGGAGATAACGCAGCACATGGGGCTGTTTGGTATGAGAGTCGTCGTTACTCATCGGTGCAAGGGCGAGCCTCTGAAGGGCCAGATTGGATATGGCCCTCAATGTGCAACAGACTGTGGCTGGGAGCAAGCATGGCGCTCCAGCCAAGCCTGGCAACCGGGAAGACCGGCAAGCGGGCAAAAAAAAGGGTGGCATTCCTGCCACCCCAAAACCCAGCTAGCTGAGGGACAACTCAATCCCTGATTTGGAGACCTGCGAGTTTCTGATCTCGTCTGCGGACCACCATGCCCAGCATGCCCAGACCTGCGACGAGCATGGCCCAGGTTTCCGCTTCCGGCACGGCGGAAATGGTGATGCCATAACTGCCGGCATCGAATGCACCGCCCGTATCACCGAATACCAATGCGGTATAGGTGCCCACTTCCAGAGCGGAGAAAGTGAAGCTGCCGCCACCGGTGACGGTTCCCAGCAGGCTGGCGCCCCGTGTGACGGCCAGACTCAGGTAGTCGAAGCTGGCGGGCATGGCGTAGTCCAGCAGGCTTGCCTTGTAGGCGCTGCCGATATCCGAGATCTCGAAGGTGTAGGAGGCGAACTGGGGGCCGCCCATCATGATGCCTGAGGTCAACAGGACTTCGTCGGCCGCCTGGGCACCGGATGCCCCAATAACTAGCAGGGCTGCCAGGGCGGTATGCCTCAGCGGTGAAAGAAAGGCTCGCTGCATGATGTCTCCTGATGAATGGACATTGGGAAAGAGGGAATAAGGCCTCAATTGGCCTTGGCCGGTATGGAAATGGCAGCGTATTCATCCGGGTCCAGTTTGCCGTCCAGGTTCTTATCGGCGGCGCTGAATGACTCACTGCTCATTTCACTGGCAATGGCCTCGCCCACGGAGACATAGCCATCCTTGTCCGTGTCCATTTTCATGAAGGCGGCCACGGCGGCTTCGTCCACAGCTGCGTGGACGAAGCCGGCGCTCGCCATAAGGGCTGCGGCGACCAGCAGAATCTTGTTCAGGTGCTTGAGGTTCATTTGAGGACTCCCGTAGATATTGAAGGTGGACCAAACGGTCCATCACTTCATAGCGAGCCCCATGCCAATAATTTTTTCTATATATTAATCATATGGTTAACAAATAAACCCACACCAACCCCTGAACACAAGCTGTCGTCTAGAGGCGACAGAAATCCTGGGGCCTGACGCAACGCCTTGTGAACACTGTGGATTTTCTTGTCGCCTGGCTGCGACAGAATTCAGGCCTTGAACGCTTCCGGCGACAGTTGATGGCGCTGCATGAGCCGGTAGAACTCCGTGCGGTTGCGACCCGCAAGCCGTGCAGCCCGGGTGACATTGCCTTCCGCCGTGCGCATCAGGCTGACCAGATAGTCCCTCTCGAACCGGCGCTTGGCCTCTTCCAGGGAAACGGGTTGGGACAGGCTCAACTGCATGGCATCCGCCACCAGGGAGGCAGGCACCAGGGGAGTGGTGCAAAGGGCCACGCTTTGTTCGACCACATTGAGCAACTGGCGCACATTGCCCGGCCATTCGGCCTGGATAAGCAATTCCATGGCCTCGGGAGAAAACCCCCGGATGGGCTTGTCGTATTTGCCAGCCAGCCGGGCCAGGCCCTGGTTTGCCAGGGGTGGAATATCCTCCCGCCGCTCGCACAGGGGGGGAAGCCGCAGGCAGACCACGTTGAGGCGGTAATACAGGTCTTCGCGGAAACGCCCGGCTTTCACGGCTTCGGACAGATCCCGGTGGGTGGCGGAGACCACCCGGATGTCCACGGCCACATCCTTGTCCGTACCCACGGGGCGGATGCGCCGCTCCTGCAAGACCCTCAAAAGCTTGGCCTGGAGGGGAAACGGCATGTCTCCTATTTCATCAAGAAACAGGGTGCCGCCGGCCGCCGACTGGATCAACCCGGCACGGTCCTGAGAGGCGCCGGTATAAGCGCCTTTAACATGCCCGAACAGCTCGGATTCAAGCAGGGCTTCGGGGATGGCCGCGCAGTTCACCGCCACGAAGGGCCCCTTGCTGCGGGGACTGGCCAGATGCACGGAGCGGGCCAGCAACTCCTTGCCGGCGCCACTTTCCCCCTGGATGAGGACGCTGGCGTCACTGGCAGCCACCATGCCGGCCCGGCGCAACACCTCCTCCATGACCGGGCTGCGGGAGATGATCCCTGCCCGCCAGGGGGCATCGGCCGCCTGGTGACCGGAACCGCTGGCCAGACGCAGGGCACGGGCCACCTCATCCAGCAGCGCATGGCCATCGAAAGGCTTGGTGAGATAGCCGAACACCCCGTGCCGGGTCGCCTCCACGGCATCGGGTATGGACCCGTGGGCGGTCAGGATGATCACGGGGAATCCTGGCCAAGTAGCCTGAATTCGATGGAACAAGGCCATGCCATCCATGCCCCCCATGCGCAGGTCGGTAACCACCAGCCTGGGCTGGGCCTTCCACAGACAATCAAGGGCTTCCTCGGCGCTGGATGCCACATCCACCCGGTAGCCTGCGGCCTCCAGTCGCAAGGACAACAGGCGCAGCAGATCCGGATCGTCATCCACCACCAGGACCCGATGCCCACCTGTCGATTCAGGGTTTGTCGCGTTCAATGAGACTTTTCTCCATGTTCTTCAAGGCCTCCAGCTTGTCCTTGCAAGCGTCGGCCCGCTTCTTCTCCTCCCGGGCCCGCATGCCGGCTTCTTCCAGGCCTGCCGCCAGTCGCCCGCGCTCACCCAGCTGGGCACGGTACCAGTGGGCAAAGGCAAGGAGTCCCGGATCGGCAGTCGGTTCCCTGAACAACCAGTCCTGGACCAGTTTGCGGGCAGCGGCATCATCACGAAACGGCAAGCCGGGCTGGCCCAGCAGCAGGGCAAGGCGCAGGCTGGTAGGGCCATCCCGCTGCGATTCAGGCAGGGCTTTCAGGGCTTCCAGCACCCGGCCCAATTCGCTAGCGGGGGTGCGACTCATGTGCTCAATGAAACCGGCCAGATCCTCCACAGGCGTCGGCGCCGGCACAGTGGGGACCAACGTGCCCGGCTGATCCGATTGTTGAGGCTGCAAGCCACACCCTGCCAATACGCCCAACATCAGCGCCAACAAGCCAACCCTGACCGTGATTCGGCCTTTGCTCAATTCCACTCCCCATCTGGTTGCGGCAGGGACACCCGAAAACAGGCTCCCTGCCCTTGTGATTCTGCGATCTCCACCGTTCCCCCATGGGCCAGGACATGTTCCCGCACGATGGCCAGCCCCAGACCGGTACCCCGCACCGGCGCATCCCGGGGGGGCTGCCCCTGGTAGAAGGCATCGAAAACCCGGCCACGGTCCGCCGGGTCCACCCCCGGTCCCTGATCGACCACTTCGATGATACGTGCCCCGTCTGTCGGTCGGGTAACGACCCGGATGCGGCCGCGAGGAGGCGAGAACTTGATCGCATTGGAGAGCAGATTATCCATGATCACCCGCACTTTTTCCGGATCAGCCACCAGTGCCATGGCCGTACCCTGGCGCTCCACCTCCAGATTGCGGGCCATAAGGGCGGGCCGATGGCTTTCCAGTACCTGGTCCAGCAGCGGCTCGAAAGCAAATTCGACGGCCTGGAGACTGGACGGCGCCTCCCGCAGGGATCGGTAGGCCAGCAACTCCTCGATCAGCTTTTGCAGCCGAAGACCGTTCTGGCGCAGGATGCCCACCACTTCCGTCTGCACCGGACGCAGAGGGCCCAGGCTGCCATCGAACAACAGATCAGAGCTTTCCCGCAGGGCCGCCAGCGGGGTTTTCAGTTCATGGGAAAGATGTCTGAGGAAGCGGCGCTTGTCCGCCTCGGCATCCAGCAGGCCCTGGCGGAGCCAGTCCAGTCGCTGGGCCAGATATTGCATGTCGCTGGGTCCGTCCAGGCGAATGGGCTTATACAGCTCTCCCTCCCGCAGGCCTCGGATTGCGGCATCGATCTGGCGCACAGGTTTGGCAATCAGCAGGGGAATGCCCAGCACCAGCAGCACACCCAAGGGAGCCAGGCCAAACAACATCCATTTCACTCGCTGGCGGGTCTTGTCCACTCGGGCCTGGAGACCCGCCACTTCCTGATCCACCCAGTTTTCTCCGGAGAGGGCGAACTGTTGCACCTGGGTGCCCAGTTCTGCGAAGTCCTTCACCGTCAGCCTGACCGCTCGGGCATCGAGCTTGTGGGCTGCGAGCTTGTCATGCAGCGCCATCTCGCCGTCCAGCAGGACCGTCAGCAATTGCCGCTGGGGAGGTGCCCAGGCAAGGTCCCTAAGCCGGCTGCCCGTATCCACAAAACGCTGGTGGGCTTGGTCATAGGCCAGGCGCAGATCCTCATCGCCAAGGATGGCGTACTGGCGAATGCCCCGTTCCATGCCCACCAGGGCATCACTCAGATCCCGGCTGCCGTTCAAGGCCAGGATGCCCTGGTAAACGACCCGCTGACTTTCCAGTGCCAAACGGTCCAGAGCCAGGACACTGTAAAACAGACCCGCCAAGATAGGCACCGCCGCGGCCACGAAGCCGAGCAGGGTAAATCTCAGGAAGGTGCCGGGGTAATGAAAATGCAGCCTCATGTCGGGACTCTAGCCGAATCCTGGCTGCATCACCTCGGCTAGCAGGGGCTCAGTATTCCGCCCAATCACCCTGATGAAAGGTGCTGATCACTCCCACTCGATAGTCCCTGGGGGCTTGCCAGTGATGTCGTAGGTGACCCGGTTGATGCCCCGGATCTCGTTGATGATCCGGTTACTGACCTTGGCCAGCAGGCTGTAGGGCAGTTCGGCCCAGTGGGCGGTCATGAAGTCCTGGGTTTGCACGGCCCGCAGGGCCACCACGTAATCGTAGGTGCGGCCGTCGCCCATGACCCCCACGGCCTTGACCGGCAGAAACACGGCAAAGGCCTGGGAAGTCTTTTCATACCAACCACTTGCACGCAGTTCTTCAATAAAAATGTGATCTGCATGACGAAGCAGGTCGGCATATTCCCGTTTCACTTCGCCCAGGATGCGCACCCCCAGGCCGGGGCCCGGGAAGGGATGCCGATAGACCATTTCATGGGGCAGACCCAGGGCGATGCCCAGTTCCCGCACTTCGTCCTTGAACAGTTCCCGCAGGGGTTCCAGCAGCTTGAGGTGCATGTCTTCAGGCAGGCCACCGACGTTGTGGTGGCTCTTGATGGCATGGGCCTTCTTGGTCTTGGCGCCGGCAGATTCGATCACGTCCGGGTAGATAGTCCCTTGGGCCAGCCATTTGGCATTCTTCAGCTTGGCGGATTCCTCCTGGAACACGGCCACGAACTCGCCGCCGATGATCTTGCGCTTCTTTTCCGGGTCGGAAACACCGGCCAGCTTGCTCATGAAGCGTTCCGTTGCATCCACGTGGATGACCTTGACGCCCAGGTTGCGGGCGAACATGTCCATCACCATCTGGCCTTCGTTGAGGCGCAGCAGGCCGGTATCCACGAACACGCAAGTGAGTTGGGGGCCGATGGCCCGGTGCAGCAAAGCCGCCACCACAGAGGAATCGACACCGCCGGAAAGGCCCAGGATCACCTCGTCGCTGCCCACCTGGGCCTGGACCTTGGCGATGGCCTCGGCGATGTAGTCCGGCATGTTCCAGTCCTGGCCGCAACCGCAGATTTCATGCACGAAACGCCCCAGGAGCGCCTTGCCCTGGAGGGTATGGGTGACTTCCGGGTGGAACTGCACGGCGTAGAAATTGCGGTCTGCGTCGAACATGCCGGCAATGGGGGTGGAGGCGTTCTCGCACATCACCTTGAAGCCGGGGGGCAGGCTTTCCACCTGGTCGCCGTGGCTCATCCACACATCCAGCCAGCACTTGCCATCCGGGTCGGCCCGGTCCTGGATGTCGGAGAGCAGGCGGGAATGGCCATGGGCCCGCACTTCGGCATAGCCGTATTCGTGGTGGGTGCCGTTGATCACCTTGCCACCCAGTTGGGCAGCCATGGTCTGCATGCCGTAGCAGATGCCAAGCACCGGCACCCCCAACTCGAACACCACCTGGGGCGCCCGGGGCGTCTCCTCTTCCGTCACCGAAGCGGGACCTCCGGACAGGATGATGCCGGCCGGGGCGAAATCCCGGATGAACTGCTCGGACACATCGAAGGGATGCAGTTCACAGTAGACGTTGTGCTCCCGCACCCGGCGGGCAATGAGCTGGGTGAACTGGGAACCGAAGTCGAGGATGAGGATTTTTGCGTGCATGGGATGGCGTGAGGCGATAGGCGTCAGGCGAGAGGCAGGGAGAGGCGTAGGCTTTCGCCTTGCACCCCCCTTCGCGCCTCACACGTGGTAGTTGGGCGCTTCCTTGGTGATCTGCACGTCGTGGACGTGGGATTCCTTGATGCCGGCGTTGGAGATTTCCACGAACTGGGCGGTTTTCTGGAAGGTGGGAATGTCCTTGGCGCCCAGGTAGCCCATGGAGGAACGCAGGCCACCCATCAATTGATGCAACACGCCCAGCACAGAGCCCTTGTAGGGAACCCGGCCTTCGATGCCTTCCGGCACCAGCTTGTCGGCATTGGCCTCGTTGTCCTGGAAGTAGCGGTCCTTGGAGCCCTTCTGCATGGCTCCCAGGGAACCCATGCCCCGGTAGGACTTGTAGGAACGGCCCTGGAACAGTTCGATTTCTCCCGGTGCTTCCTCAGTGCCGGCGAACAATCCACCCAGCATGACGCAACTACCCCCTGCAGCAATGGCCTTGGCAATGTCGCCGGAATAGCGGATGCCGCCGTCGGCGATACAGGGGATGCCCTTCTTTGCCAGGGCCTCGGCCACATTGGAAACAGCGGAGACCTGGGGTACACCCACACCGGCCACGATGCGGGTGGTGCAGATGGAACCGGGGCCGATGCCCACCTTGACGCAGTCGGCGCCGTGGTCCACCAGGGCCAGGGCCGCCTCCGGGGTGGCAATGTTGCCGCCGATGACCTGGATGTGGGGATAACGTTTCTTGACCCACTTGACCCGGTCCAGCACGCCCTTGGAATGGCCATGGGCCGTATCCACGACAATCACGTCCACGCCAGCCTCGGCCAGGGCGGCAATACGCTCGTCGTTGTCCGGGCCCACGCCCACGGCAGCACCCACCAGCAGGCGACCGTGGTCGTCCTTGCAGGCCAGGGGGTGTTCGCTGGACTTGCTGATGTCCTTGACGGTGATGAGGCCCTTCAGCTCGTCCTTGTCGTTGATCACCACCAGGCGCTCCAGGCGGTGCTTGTGCAGCAGGGCGATGACCTCTTCCTTGCTGGCCCCCTCGCCCACCGTGACCAGCTTCTTGCGGGGGGTCATGATGGCCTTGGCGGTCTGGTCCAGATTGGTCTCGAAACGCAAATCCCGGTTGGTGATGATGCCCACCACCTTGCCCGCCTTGTCCACCACCGGCAGGCCGGATATGCGGTAGCGGCGGGTGATGTCCAGCACGTCCTGGACGCTCATGGTGGGGCTGATGGTGATGGGGTCCTTCACCACGCCGGACTCGTGTCGTTTCACCTTGGCCACCTCGGCCGCCTGCTGCTCCGCAGTCAGGTTCTTGTGGATGATCCCGAGGCCGCCTTCCTGGGCCAGGGTGATGGCCATGGGGGCTTCCGTAACCGTATCCATGGCGGCGGACAGCACCGGCAGGTTCAGGGATATCTTCTTGGTCAGGCGGGTTTTAAGGCTTACATCCCGGGGCAGGATGTCAGATTTGGCGGGGACGAGCAGAACGTCGTCAAAAGTCAGGGCTTTCTGGAGGATACGCATGGTGGGCCTTCTCGCGCAAAACGGCATTATACAGACCCACTTCAGGTATTGCGCACCGGTCTTCCCGCCAAAAAACAGTACAGGCCGCAGCATCCCTCTGGTTTTTCTTTACCAGATTCGGGGAAAAATGCATTTTTTGAATTGACGCTGTCCTTTGGCAGGCTTTATGGTCCGTCCGCTTGAGAGTGCCCTGGATAACCAGTGAGCCAGAGCGATCCACCCATAGAAGAGGAGATCCTTATGCAATTCGCCAAATCCGTCCCCTTTGCGGCCGCCACCCTGCTGGCCCTGATGCTGTCTGCCTGCGGCACCACCCAGACTGCCGCAACCAAGCCTGCCGAGCCCGCCAAGGCTGCTGAACCCGCCGCCCCGGCCCTGAGCCCGGAAGCCAAGGCCGCCCTGGCTGCCGCCGAAGCCGACTGGAAGAAGGCCAAGGCCGAGTTCGCCCTGTGGACCACCACGGACAAGGCCTACAAGGATGCCCAGGATGCCGCCAAAGCCGGTGACAGCGCCGCTGTGATGAAGCTCGCCAAGCGGGTCACCGACACGGTGAAGATCGCCTTGCAGCAGAAGAACTACCCCAGTACCGAGCTGAAGTAATCCTGCGGCTTCCCCCCGGGAAGACCTGCTGAAACCCCGGTCACGCGGCCGGGGTTTCTTCTTCTGCGCTGCCCCCGCCCTTTTTCATGACTTTGCCTTCGGCGGCACGCTGCTTGCGGACTTCCTTGGGGTCGGCGATCAGGGGCCGGTAGATTTCCACCCGGTCCTTGTCCCGCAGAGCCGCATCCGGCTTGGCCAGCTTGTTCCAGATGCCCAGCTTGCTCTTGGCCAGATCGATCTCGGGGAATTCCGCCAGCAATCCGGAACGTTCCACCGCTTCCTTTACTGTGGCACCTTCCGGCAGGGACACCGACACCACCTTCTGGCGCTGGGCCAGGGCATACACCACGTCCACCTGGATCTGGCTCATCGTTCTCCGTACACCTTTTCTGCGCGGTGGACGAAGGCGTCCACCAGACCGTTGGTCACCATGCCGAACACCGGCCCCAGCACCTTCTCCAGCAAGCTGCTGGAAAACTCGTAATGCAGCACGAATTCAACCTTGCAGGCTTTCTCCGCCAGCACCTTGAAACGCCAGTAGCCCTCCATTTTGCGGAAGGGGCCGCTCTTGAGCTGAATCAGCATCTCTTCCCCTGCTTTCTTGGCATTACGGGTGGTGAAATGCTGCTTCACCTGCAGGTAACTGATATGGATGGTGGCTTCCGTGCTGGCCTCATCCCGGTGATGGAGCTCCGTCCCGCCGCACCAGGGCAGGAACTGGGGGTAATCCTCCACCCGGTCCACCAGTTCGAACATTTCAAGATTCGAATAAGGGACCAGCACGGACTTAACAACTTCGGCCATGGCGCTCGGCTCTGTAAAATGGCGCACATTCTATCCCGGACCACTTCATGAGCATCATCGATAACAAAAAGGCCTTCCACGATTACTTCATCGAGGAACGCTACGAAGCCGGGCTGGTACTGGAAGGCTGGGAGGTGAAGGCCATCCGGGCCGGTCGCGCCCAGTTGAAGGAGGCCTACGTGGTGCTGAAGAAGGAAGCCGTCTGGCTGGTGGGTTGCCACATCTCTCCCCTGGCCACCGCCTCCACCCACATCAAACCGGACCCCACCCGCAGCCGCAAACTGTTGCTCCACGCCCAGGAAATCAAGAAGCTCATCGGCAAGGTACAACAGGCGGGCTATACCCTGGTTCCCCTGGACCTTCACTACACCAAGGGCCGCGTCAAACTGGAAGTGGGCCTGGGCAAGGGCAAGAAACAACATGACAAGCGGGCGACCGAAAAGGAACGGGAATGGGCCCGGGAAAAACAGCGCCTGATGAAGACCGAGCGGTGAGCGCGCCAGGATGAAGTGCGCCGAACCCCCTGTTCCCCGCCGCAAGGAGGGCGTGGTCACCGTCCAGGAACTGGACGAATATGACGAGATCATCGATGCCCGCTCCCCCGGTGAATTCGAGGAAGACCACCTGCCCGGAGCCATCAGTCTGCCGGTGC
This sequence comes from Pseudomonadota bacterium, assembly GCA_040757575.1. Lineage (GTDB taxonomy): Bacteria > Pseudomonadota > Gammaproteobacteria > Burkholderiales > Thiobacillaceae > PFJX01. The sequence continues at coordinate 132,568 of JBFLXA010000003.1, read as the reverse complement.
TGGACAATGAGGAGCGGGCCCGCATCGGCACCCTGCACAAGCAGGTATCCGCCTTCGAGGCCAAAAAGGCCGGAGCCGCCCTGGTGTCCCGCAACATCGCAGCCCATCTGGAGGCCTATTTCGCCAGCAAGCCCCGCAATTACCGCCCCCTGGTCTACTGTTGGCGGGGAGGTAGCCGCAGTGGCAGCTTCACCACCATCCTGCGGGCCGTGGGCTGGTCGGCCGCCCAACTGGATGGGGGCTACAAAGCGTTTCGCCGCCATGTCATCGAGCAACTGCCCCAACTTCCCGGCCAATTCCACTTCCAGGTGGTCTGCGGCCCCACCGGAGTGGGCAAGAGCCGTTTTCTGCGGGCCCTGGAACATAGCGGGGCCCAGGTGCTGGACCTGGAAGAAATGGCTGCCCACATGGGTTCCGTGCTGGGGGCCTACCCGGACCGGCCCCAGCCCAGCCAGAAGTATTTCGAAACCCTGGTCTGGGACCGGCTGCGTCGGTTTTCCAGCGATAGGCCCGTGTTTGTGGAATCGGAAAGCAAGAAGATCGGCAAACTGCAAACCCCGGAAATCCTTCTGGAATACATGCGGGCCGCCCCGTGCATCAATCTGACGGCGGAGATTCCCGTGCGGGTGGCCCTGTTGAAAGAGGAATACGCCCATTTCCTTGCGGAACCGGAGGCCCTGGGCCGGCAGCTGGACTGCCTGGTGCAGTTGCAGGGCAAGGAGCGCATCGATGCATGGAAGAACCTGGGCCTGGCAGGCCGCTGGGACGAACTGGTGTCAGACCTGCTCGTGCACCACTATGACCCGGCCTATACCCGTTCCCTAGGGCGTAATTACCTGCAAGCCCCCCACTCGCCAGTATTCAACCTGACGGACCCGAGCCCCGAGGTCTTTCTGGCCCTCGCCCGGGCTGTCCTGAAAAACCCGGCTTGACCTCCCGGACATCCCTGCTAGCTTGAAATTGCCGTGTTCTGCGGCAAACCCGAATCCTCAAGCCAACCCACAAGGGGGATTGTTATGTCTGTTACCTGGATCATGGTTGCCAATGCCAGCCAAGCCAAGCTCTTCGCCAACAAGGGGCCCAACAAGGGCCTGGAATTCGTCAAGGAATTCCTCCATCCGCAAAGCCGGGCGAAGACTTCGACCCTGGTGAGCGACCGATCCGGATCCAACTCGGGTCCCGGCCACGGCGCCTTCGTCCAGGCCACGGACCCCAAGCACCACGAGGCGGAACGCTTCGCCCAGGAAGTAGCCCGCGAACTGGACGAAGGCCGGATCAAGAATGCGTATGACCGGCTCATCCTCGTGGCCTCGGCCCCCTTCATGGGGCTGGTCAACACACGCCTGAGCGGACAGGTAAGGAGCAAGGTATCGGAGAGTATCGACCGGGATTACACCCGCCTGCCGGTAAAAGACCTGGCGGGACACTTGCAGCAGGTGGTTTACCTATAGGAGGGGCCAGCGGCCCAGCTCCACATAGCGCGCCCCTTCCGGGCGCAGGCTGGATCTGACCAGCACGAAATCCCGCGCCGACCAGAGCAACGGCTCCGGCGCGGGATTTTCCTTTTCTGCAGATTCCTTTTCTGTAGTTTCCATCTCCATCCCCGGCCGGCAATCCCCATTACGCAGCAGGGTGACGTGGGGCCGATAGACCCTGGCGTCGAAAGGCAAGCCCGCCTGCCGAAGCCCGGACTCGATACCCTGCACCAAGGCACGCAACCCATCCGGTACCCCTCTCGCTTCCAGGCAGCCGATGCGGTTATGGCGCCAGCAGGAGGCCCGGTCCAGGCGAACTTCGCAGGCAGGTGCCTGGACGCCGGCCCCTGCCGCCATCAACTCCGGCAGGCGCGCCAGGGGAACCTGGCCGACGAACACCAGGGTGAGGTGCAGGCTGTCCGGCGCCATGACCCGCCCTCCATGGCGCTGATGAAGGATTTGGGCGGCGCGGACCAGGGTGGCCCGCTGCTCCGGAGTGGGCCAGAGGGCAAAAAAGCAGCGGATCTGATCCGAGGCGGCCAAGTCCTCAGGCCCCCAGGATCAGCGCCACGGCCTCGGCGGCGATGCCCTCCCCCCGGCCGGTGAATCCAAGCTTTTCCGTGGTGGTGGCCTTCACGTTCACGGCCCCCTCGTCCACCCCCAGGTCGGCGGAAATATGGGCCCGCATGGCGGGAATGTGGGGTGCCATCTTCGGTGCCTGAGCGACGATCGTGGCGTCCACATTGCCCACCTTCCAGCCCTTTTCAGCCAGCAAACCCGCCACGTGGCGCAGCAGTTCCCGGCTGTCGATGCCCTTGTAGCGGGGGTCGGAATCCGGGAAGTGCTTGCCGATATCCCCCAGGGCAGCCGCCCCGAGCAAGGCATCGCAAAGGGCGTGCAGCAGCACGTCGGCGTCGGAATGGCCCAGCAGGCCCCGCTCATGGGGAATGTCCACCCCGCCGATGATCAGTTTGCGGCCTTCGGCGAAGGCGTGGACGTCGAAACCGTGACCTACACGGATATTCATGGCAACTCCTTGAAAACCAGTCTCATGGTGCGGTGGGGGATCCCCGCATCCTGATATTCATCCCCTTCCGCGGAAAATCCCTGGCGGGCATAAAACCCCATTGCCTGAACCTGGGCGGAAAGGAAGACCTCTGTCATGCCCGCGGCCCTTGCCGCTGCCAGGGCCGCCTCCAGGAGGGCCCGGCCCACCCCCTTGCCCCGGAAGGGCCGGCGCACCGCCATGCGGCCGATGCGGCCATGGTCAGTAAGACGGGCGATGCCGATGACACCCAGGCGGGTTTCAGCCACGAACCAGTGGTGACGACCATCCTCTTCCTCCCATTCCAGATGTTCCGGCACGCACTGCTCGACGATGAACACCTCCCGCCGCACTGCCGCGATGGCGACCTGGTCCCGGTCCCAGTCGGCGGGGCGGATGTGGTACTGAAACTGGCTGGGCATGGCTGGGCAGGTAGAATGACGCGTTTTTCTCTGCCGACTATGCCATGAAAGTCTACGGAATCCCCAACTGCACCACCGTCAAGAAGGCCCGTGCCTGGCTGGAGGCCCAGGGTCTGGACTACGAATTCCACGACTACAAGAAACAGGGCGTGCCCGAGGTGGTACTCAAGGCCGCCATGCAGCAGCTTGGCTGGGAGACCCTGATGAACCGGGCGGGCCCCACCTGGCGCAAGTTGCCGGACGAGGTGAAGGCCGGCGTCACCGACGCTGCCTCCGCCCTGGCGGTGATGCGGGAACATTCCAGCGTCATCAAGCGTCCCCTCCTCGAGCGGGACAACCAGTTTGAAGCGGGTTTCAAGGAAGACCGCTACGCCGCACTGTTCAAATAAGACAAACAAAGACCCCATGGAACGTACCTTCGACTACGCCCGGGAACTGATTTCCCGGCGCTCCCTCACGCCCGACGACGCCGGCTGCCAGCACTGGCTTTCCGAGAAGCTGGCCAGTCTGGGCTTCATCATTGAGCCCGTGCCCAGCGGCCAGGTCAGTAACCTCTGGGCCCGGCGGGGCCAGCAGGCCCCCCTCGTGTGCTTTGCCGGCCACACAGACGTGGTGCCCACGGGCCCCCTGGACCAATGGTCCTCGGACCCCTTCGTGCCCACGGTACGGGACGGGGTGCTGTACGGCCGGGGCGCGGCAGACATGAAGGGCTCCATTGCCGCCTTCGTGGCAGCCGTGGAAGTCTTCCTGGCGAAAAACCCGGACCATCCGGGCTCCATCGCCCTGTTGATCACCTCCGATGAGGAAGGCCCGGCGGTGGATGGCACCGTGAAGGTTGTGGAAAAACTGGCCGCCCGGGGCGAGACCATCGACGCCTGCATCGTCGGCGAGCCCACCTGCGTGGCCCACTTCGGCGACATGATGAAAAACGGCCGCCGGGGCTCCCTCCACGGCCGGCTGCGGGTGAAGGGCATTCAGGCCCATATCGCCTATCCTCACCTGGGCAAAAACCCCATCCATCTGGTGGCCCCGGCCATCGCCGAACTGGCCGCCACGGTCTGGGACGAAGGCAACGACTACTTCCCCCCCACCACCTGGCAGATATCCAACATGCACGCCGGTACCGGCGCCACCAACGTGGTGCCCGGCCATGCGGACATCGTCTTCAACTTCCGCCATGGCACCGCCAGCCCGGCAGAAAGCCTGAAGGAGCGGGTCCACGCCATTCTGGACAAGCACGGCCTGGACTATGAACTGGACTGGGAAGTGGGGGCAAAATCCTTTCTCACGCCACGGGGGCCCCTGGTGGACGCCCTGTCCGGCGCCATCAAGGAAGTCTCCGGCGTGGACGCGGAACTCTCCACCACCGGCGGCACCTCCGATGGCCGCTTCATCGCCGACATCGCCCGGGAAGTGGTGGAATTCGGCCCGGTCAACGAGTCCATCCACAAGATCGACGAACACGTGGGCGTAGAAGAACTGATCCAGCTCGCCCGGGTATATGAGGGCGTATTGAAAAGGATGCTTCATGCATGACAAGGCTGTTCAGGAGTTGCATACCCTGAGGGACTGGCTGCGCTTCGCCGTCAGCCGTTTCAACCAGGCCGGCCTGTTCTTCGGCCATGGCAGCAGCGAAGCCTTCGACGAGGCGGCCTATCTCATCCTGCATACCCTGCATCTGCCCATCGACCGGCTGGAACCCTTCCTGGATGCCCGGCTGATGCCGGAAGAACGCGAGCGGCTGGCCCGCGTCCTGGAAAAGCGGGTGGAGCAACGCATCCCCGCCGCCTACCTGACCCGGGAAGCCTGGTTGCAGGGCTATCGCTTCTATGTGGACGAGCGGGTCATCGTGCCCCGCTCCTTCCTGGCACCCATGATCCTGGAGCACTTTCAGCCCTGGCTGGACCGGGAGGTGACAAGCGCCCTGGACCTGTGCACCGGTTCCGGCTGCCTGGCCATCCTGCTGGCGGAGGCCTTCCCGGAAGCTGCCGTGGATGCTGTAGATCTCTCCGGCGAGGCCTTGCAGGTGGCGGCCCTCAATGTGGCGGACTACGGCCTGGATGACCGGGTGCAGCTTTTCGAAGGGAACCTGTTCGACCCCCTGGCAGGCGCCACCTATGACCTCATCGTTTCCAACCCGCCCTATGTGGACGCCCCGTCCGTGGCCGCCCTGCCGCCGGAATACCTGCACGAGCCCAAGTTGGCCCTGGGCTCCGGTGTGGATGGCCTGGACGCCACCCGCATCATCCTGCGGGATGCTCCCAGGCACCTGAATCCGGGTGGGCTGCTGGCGGTGGAAATCGGCCACAACCGGTCTGCCCTGGAGGCGGCCTACCCCAATCTGGACTTCTTCTGGCCAGAACTGGAAGGGGGCAATGACACGGTCTTCATCCTTACCCGGGAACAATTGACGGCTTAAGCCCTACAATTCAGCTATTAATTACCTACCAAGGATTGCCCATGGAGAACGTCATGGAACAGGTGGACATCTTCGTCGCCTCCCTTACGACTTTCTGGACCCAGCTGGCCAGCTTCGTGCCCCAGCTCATCGCCGCCCTGCTACTGCTGTTCATCGGCTGGATCCTGGCCAAGCTGGCCCGTAGCGGCGTACGGCGTCTGCTGACTGCCATGAAGTTCGACAAGATTACGGAGAAATCCGGCCTGGAAGCCTTTATGCAGCACGCCGAGCTGGAACTGTCCCTGGCGGGGGTCATCAGCAACCTGGTGTACTGGCTCATCATCCTGGTGATGATCGTCACCGTGGCCAACTCCCTGGGACTGCAAATGGTGGCGGACCTGTTCAACAAGGTGGTGTTCTACATCCCCAACGTCATCGTCGCCATCCTGGTACTGGTGTTCGGCACCATTCTGGCCCGGTTCATCAACCGTCTGGTGTTCGCCTGGCTGAACAACATGGAATTCGACGGGGCGCTGACGGTGTCCACCTTCTCCGAATACGCCATGATGGTGTTCGTGTTCTTCATCGCCATGGAACAGTTGCAGATCGCCAACGAACTGCTGACGGCGGCATTCATCATCGCCTTCGGTGCCGTGGGCCTGGCCTTTGCCATTGCCTTCGGCATGGGTGCCAAGGACTGGGCCAGTCGGGTGATCGAAAAAGCCACCAACGGCAAGAAGTAAGTTTCGGTCGCCATGGAGCAGACCGGCCGGCTATTCCTGCATCTGGGTATCTGGCTGGCCATCGGGCTGCTGCTGTATGCCTTTTTCCTCCGCCAGGAAACGCCGCCCCCACAGATTCTGGGGGCGGACAGCATCGAGCTCCAGCGCACCCGGGATGGTCATTTCCATATAGATGGACGTATCAACGGCCAGGACGTCCGATTCCTGATCGACACCGGCGCCAGCACGGTATCGATTTCCGAGCACCTCGCCCGGGCTGCGGGCCTGGGCTGTGACCGCACCGCCACCTTCAGCACTGCCAACGGCCCCGTGGAGGCCTGTACCACTCGGGCCGAAAGGCTCAGTTTCGGTCCCTTCGAATTACAGGAGGTGGGGGTCGTGGTGCTGCCCAACATGGGCGCGGAAGCCCTGCTGGGCATGAACGTGTTGCGGCGGGTACGCATGGAACAGCAGGGCGACCAGTTGCGCATGAGCTTGCCGTAGAGCCGGGACTGGCCTGGACTCGCCGCCTCCCAGGTCAACTTCCCGTTCAACTCGCCGTCGTGCCCATCCAGAACCCCACGCTCTTGTCCAGGAACTCGTCCCAGGGCATGTAGTGGGAGCCGTCGCAGGAAAAGGTCAGCCCCACCAGGCCGTTGAAGATGTTCAGGGTAGCGGAACGCAGGTAGATGGTTTCGTCCAGGAATCGCAGGTCCCGGAAGGTCTGGAATATGCGGGGAATGGCCTCGACGGGGATGGCCGCATCATTGGGATAGGCCCGCCGGGGATAGGCCAGGCAGAGATCCGGGTCCGTCAGGTCGTTGATGCCATGCAGACGGTAACGAAACGGGTCGTCCACCACCCAGAGGGTGGCCCGGGAACTGGAGAAGTGCAGCTTGGCGTGGAACACGCCGTGCACCGTGACCAGCTCCGTCAACAAGGCCAGCACGGACTCCATCTGTTCGTCCATGAGGCTGTGGGTACGCTCCTGCAGGAACAGTCCGGCGCGGATGGAAGGGTCCCCCCGCATCTGCATCCAGTGGCCCGGCTGCTGGTACAGGGCCTGGGTATTGGGAAGCTCCCTCAGGTCGAAGTCCGCCCCCAGGTAGCCAAGCACGTTCCCCCGGCTATCGACGATACGTTGCACGGCCGTAAGGGACGGCCGCTTGGCATTGCGGCTGATGTAGGCATCCGACAGGGAAAAGGCGCTGCCGGCCAGGGCCGAAGCCATGTAGGGCCGGTCGCTGCGGTCCCGGCCCAGGTGTTCTTCCAGCCGCCCGGCCCGGGTCAGGTTGGCGGTGAGTTGCCGGGCCTTGTGGTCCAGGACATAGAGATACTTGCAATAGGGCAACTCCCCCAGGCCCTCTTCCAAGCGGTTTTCCAGGGCCTGGCGATCCGGCCAGACATCCCGGCATCCCTCTGCCAGAATGGCCAGGGAAGACCCCAGCCAGCCCGTCAGAATCTGGCGTTGACGCTGAATGGCTTCCTGTAGATTGGTATTCATGGGTGCGATGTCCAGCGGGGCAGTTCAAGCAGCAACAGGCTGCGGATGGCGAAGTAGAACATGGCGCCCGGCAAAGCGGAAACCAGGCTGCGGGCATATGGGGATAAGAGGAGGTCTACCAACAGAAACCGCAAGACCGGAATCGGCCCCTCAGAATAAGCTGTATTGTCCCGTCCGCCCCGGGGGCCGAAAGCGACTTGAATCCAGGGCCGCCAAACCCTGATCCAGTTTCAGCCTGCGGCGAGCCACATCGAAACGGCGGGCCAGGAGTTCCGCGAACACCCCCCTGCCCCGTTGCCGCAGGCCGAAGGCAGGATCGTTCTCCCGCCCGTCCCGCATCTGCCGCAGCAGGCTCATCACATGATTGGCCCCCAGGGGGTGGTGTACGGCAAGCCAGTCCTGGAACACCGTTTTGAGTTCATGGGGCAGGCGCAACAACACATACCCCGCACTACGGGCCCCCGCGTCCCGGGCGGCAGTCAGTATCCGCTCGAGGTCCGTATCTGTAAGGCCCGGAATCACCGGCGCGGCGAGCACGGCGCAGGGAATCCCTGCTCCGGTCAGGCGCTCCAGGGTCTTCAGGCGGCGGGCGGGACTGGCAGCCCGGGGCTCCAGGCGGCGGGCCAGATCAGCATCCAGGGTGCAGATGGACACTGCCGCATGGACCAGGCCGTCTCTGGCCATCTCCGCCAGCAAATCCATATCCCGCTCCACCAGGCTCGACTTGGTCACCAGCATCATCGGGTGGCGGGCCTCGGCCAGCACCTCCAGCACCTGACGGGTGATGCCCAACTTCCGCTCCACCGGTTGCCAGGGGTCTGTATTGGCCCCCAGGGCCACAGGCGCCGGCTGATACCCCGGCTTTGCCAACTCCACCCGCAGCCGTTCGGCGATATTGGGCCGGGCGATGATCTTCGTCTCGAAATCCAGCCCCGGCGAAAAACCGTGGTAGGCATGGCTGGGTCGGGCGTAGCAGTACACGCAGCCGTGCTCGCAACCCTGGTAGGGATTCACCGAGCGGTCGAAGGGAATATCCGGGGAATCGTTGAAACTCAGGGCCGAGCGGGCCTGTTGTTCGATGACCTGGGTTTCCGGCAGGGCCTGCGCCACATCATCCTGCACCCACCCGTCATCCGCCGCTTCCCGGTCCAGGGACTCGTAGCGATGAGCAGGATTGGAAACGGCACCACGGCCGTGGATGGGACCGGTCATGTTCGTATAGTGACGCTAGCGCCGTGCAGAGGCGCGAGGAACGGCTAACCCACCGTGCCTCGACTCCCATCCCCCTGAATCACTCCACCCCCCAGGCAGTTCTCCCCCTCGTACATCACCACAGACTGCCCTGGCGTCACCGCCCACTGGTCTTCATCAAAGTGCAGTACCAGGCGGGTGGCTTCAATTACCTCCACGGTGCAGGCTGCGTCCTGCTGCCGGTAACGGGTCTTGGCGGTATAGCGGCCGCCAGCCTTGGGCGGTTCTGAAACCCAGCTCAGGTCAACGGCTTCCAGGGTGGGGGTGAGCAGCATGGGGTGGTCATGGCCCTGAACGACGATGAGCTGGTTCTTCTCCAGGTCCTTGCCCGCCACGAACCAGGGCACCCCCTCCTCCGCCCCCTTCACGCCGCCTATGCCCAGGCCCTGGCGCTGGCCCAGGGTGTAATACATGAGGCCCTGGTGGCGGCCCACCAGGCGGCCGTCAGGAGTGAGCATCTCGCCGGCCTGTATGGGCATGTAGCGTTGCAGGAATTTCCGGAAGGGTCGCTCGCCGATGAAGCAGATGCCGGTGCTGTCCTTCTTTTCCGCCACGGGCAGACCCGCCTGCCGGGCCAGGTCCCGCACCTGGTGCTTGGGCAGATGGCCGATGGGGAACAGGGCCCGCTCGATCTGACGCTGGTTGAGGCGATAGAGGAAGTAGCTCTGGTCCTTGTTGGGGTCCAGGCCCTTGAGCAACTGGCGATGGGGAAAGGCGCCCTCCAGGCGGGCATAGTGGCCCGTGGCAATGTGGTCCGCACCCAGGGTGAGGGCGTGGTCCAGGAAGGCCTTGAACTTGATTTCGGCGTTGCACAGCACGTCCGGGTTGGGGGTGCGGCCGGCCTGGTACTCCTGCAAAAAATAGGCAAACACCCGGTCCTGGTATTCCCGGCTGAAGTTCACCAGGCTCACCTCGATACCCAGCAAATCGGCCACGGCCTGGACGTCCTTGTAATCCTGGGCGATGGGGCAGTCTTCTTCCAGGTCGTCCGCCTCCCAGTTCTTCATGAACACGCCCACCACCTCATGGCCCTGCTGCTTGAGCAGCAAGGCCGTGACGGCGGAATCCACACCGCCGGACAGGCCAACGACGACGCGGCTCATGGGGGAGAGATCGAAAAGGCAGGAGTCGCGAGGCGCATCACTGCAACTCGGCCAGCAGGTCCAGGGGATAACGCAGGCCGGCCTGGTAATCCGCCAGGCAGCGGGAGACGATGGGGCTGCGGTGGCGGGCGGCCTGGGCGGCGATCTCCTCAGGGGTCATCCACACCGCCCGCAGGATGCCTTCATCCAGCCGGGCGGTTGGGTCGAAGCCCGTCACCAGGCCGGTGAAGGCGAAGCGCATGTAGGTGTGACCCTTGGGGTGGCGCCAGCGGTATACCCCCAGCAGGGCCTGGGGCTCGAAATGGTGGGCGGTTTCCTCGAAGGCTTCCCGGCGCACGGCGTCCAACAGGGTTTCCCCATCCTCTAGGTGGCCGGCAGGCTGATTGAAACGCAGGCCTTCGTTGGTTTCCTCTTCCACCAGCAGGAACCTGCCGTCCTGCTCGATGATGGCGGCCACCACCACGTGGGGTTTCCAGACGGTTTCGGACATGGCTTGCAATAGTAGGGTGGCGTAGGGAATCAGGTCTGGCGGCATTATACGCCCGCCCCCATAGGCATCCCGGACCGAGGCTTGAGCTTACCGAAGCAGGACTGGACCCGTGCGGCAAAATGTCGCACCCAGGCTCGCAGGGATGAGTATTAGCATGGCCTGATGAATGCCAGGCCAGCGCACGTGAGCGACGAGAAAGCCAAGAGACCGGGCTTACGTGGTTCCACGTTGGCCAGCGGGTATCTGGGTTTGTTGTCTACGTGTTTGGCGAGCCTGCTGTACTTTTCCCATGTCCCGCCCCACCAGGCGGAGGCCGAGCGGGCCCATGCCCGGGCCCAGGTGGCCGCCGCCGGGCTCACGGACCTGGCTCTGTTCAACGAAGCCCGTTATGCCCGAAACGGGGCCCTGGCCGACCCCCATGCCGCTTTTCAGGACCACCCCATGGCACTGGAGCACTTTCCCGCCGGCAGCCTGATGCCGCCCCCCGCCCGTGCGCGCCTGGATTGAACGCCAGCGGGGCCTGGTGGATTACGCCGTGGCCAGCCTGCGGCGGCGGCGGGGGCGTAATCTGGGCCTGTTCCTGGCCTACACCCTGCTGGTGTTCCTGCTGGCCTCGGTGGTGCTCTATGGCGACGCCCTGCGCCGGGAAGCCCGGGCCCTGTTGGCCGACGCACCGGAACTGGTGGTGCAGCGCCTGAACGCCGGCCGCCAGGACCTGGTGCCTGGGGCCTGGCTGGACAAGCTTCAGGGGATGCGGGGCGTGCGGGGCCTGGAAGGCCGGCTATGGGGCTATTACTACGACCCGGCCATTGCCGCGAACCTGACCTTCCAGGTGCCCCTGGAGGCCCCTCCCCCTCCCGGACAGGTGGGCATCGGCGCCGCCCTGGCCCGGGCCCGGGGGCTGGAACCAGGCGACGTGTTCTCCCTGCGCACCTATGCCGGCCAGCCCTATGCCTTCACCGTGGCCCGCATCCTGTCCCCGGCCTCCGACCTGGCCAGCGCCGATCTCTTGCTGCTGCATGCCGCCGACTACCGGGCTTTTTTCGGCCTGCCCGCCGATGTCTACACCGACCTGGCCCTGCGGGTAGGCAATGAGCGGGAGGTGCGCAAGGTGGCGGAGAAGGTGCTGGAACGCCTGCCCGGGGCCCGGGTCATCGCACGGGACGAAATGCGCCGCACCTACGAAGCGGCCTTCAACTGGCGCCAGGGGCTGTTGCTCACTCTGCTTTCCACGGTGCTGGTGGCCTTCGCCCTGCTGGCCTGGGACAAGGCTTCGGGCCTATCCGCCGAGGAACGCCGGGAAATCGGCATTCTCAAGGCCCTGGGCTGGGATACCGGCGACGTGCTGCGCATGAAACTCTGGGAAGGGGCCCTGGTATCCCTGGGGGCCTTTCTGGCGGGCTACAGCCTGGCCTGGATGCACGTGTTCCATGCCGATGCGCCCCTGTTTACCGCCGTGCTCAAGGGCTGGTCCGTGCTGTACCCGGCCTTCAGCCTGCGGCCCCAGGTAGACCTGGCCCAGCTGGCGGCCCTGGCCTTCCTCAGCGTGCTGCCCTATGTCGCTGCCACCCTGGTGCCGGTATGGCGGGCTGCCACCCTGGACCCGGACGAGGTGATGCGCGGATGATCGAGCTGCACCAGGTCAGCAAGGTGTTCAACCCGGGTCAGGGCAATGAATACACCGCCATCCACGACGTGAGCCTGGCCATCGAGCCGGGTCGGTGCACCGCCTTGCGGGGCCCCAGCGGCTCCGGCAAGACCACCCTGCTGGGCCTCATAGGCGGCCTCAGCCGGCCCAGCCGGGGCCGGGTGCGCCTGGATGGGCGCGACATTTCCGCCCTGCCGGAGCGCTTCCTCACCGAACTGCGCCGCCTCCGGTTCGGCTTTGTGTTCCAGCAGTTCCAGTTGATCCGGGGCCTGTCGGTGCTGGAAAACGTCATGTTGCCCGCCATCCCCACGGGCCACCCCTACCGCCAGGTGCGGGCCCGGGCCCTGGGGCTGCTGGAAGACCTGGGCCTGGGCCACCGGGCCGCCACCGAGACCCAGTGGTTGTCCGGCGGCGAGGCCCAGCGGGTGGCCATCGCCCGGGCCCTCATCAACGACCCGCCGGTGATCCTGGCGGACGAACCCACGGCCCACCTGGACAGCGGGCTGTCCCGGCAGATCCTGGCCGTGCTTGCGGACCTGGGGGCCCAGGGACGCACCGTCATCCTTTCCAGCCATGACCCCCTGGTGTTCGAGGTGAGGCTGGTGGAGCGAGTCATCGACATCCGCGACGGCGCTCTGCTGCCATGATCTTCCAGCCCCCGGCCCTGGCCCTGCTGCTGGCCGCCAGCCTGAATGCCCTGGCCCTGGCGGCGGCCGGGGCCTTTGCCTTCCACCTGCTGCGCAACTGGCGCCCGGACCAGGGCAGCGAACGGCAGATCGCCCTGGAACGGCACACCTATCTGGTGTCCACCCTGGTGGGCCTGTCCCTGGTACTGAGCCTGCCAGCCCTGGCCCTCTTCGTGCATACCGCCGACGCCATGGCGCCTTTCTTCACCGGTGCCATGTGTGCCGTGGGCAGCCTGAAAGCCAACGCCTGGGGCCTGCCCGCCCTGTACGCCATGCTGGCGGGGTTCTTTGTGGCTGCCGCCTGGCTGGTCCTCAACCACCTGGACAACCTGGGCTGGGACACCCCCCTGATACGGGCCAAGTACCGCCTGCTGCTGGGACTGGCCCCCCTGGCCCTGGCCCAGGCTGGGCTTTTATGGGCCTATTTCCTGAATCTCGAACCCCAGGTCATCACTTCCTGCTGCGGCAGCCTGTTCGGGCCGGCCGCCACCGGCGCGGCGGCGGAACTGGCTGCCCTGCCCGTGGGCCTGGCCGCCCCCGTGTTCACCACCACCCTGGCCCTGACCCTGGCCGCAGGCCTGGCATTCCTGGTCCGGGGGCGATTAGGAAGGGGTTTCGCCCTGCTGGCGAGCCTGCATTTCCCCATCGCCCTGGGGGCTGTGGTGGCCTTCATTGCCCCCTATATCTACGAACAACCCAACCACCATTGCCCCTTCTGCCTGTTGCAGGCTGAGCACGGTTACGCCGGCTGGGTGTTGTATCCGCCCCTGTTCCTGGGTACCGCAGCCGCCCTGGGGGTAGGCCTGACCAGCCGCACCCGGGCCCCGAGCCTGGCCCAGGCAGGGCCCTTGCTGGCCGCCCGTCTGGCCCGGGTGGCCGTAGCCTGTCTGGGTTTTTTTGCCCTGGCGGTGGCGGTGTACATCGGCCGTTCAAACCTGGTGTTGTGACATGGCTGAAATTCCCGTTACCCGTCTGATGGTCAACCGCCTGCTGCTCCCGGTCTGTCTGGCCCTGCTGGCCGGCTGCGGCAACGAGCGGGCCCCTGCCCCGGGCAACGGCACCCCTGCCCCCGCTTTCTCGGCCCAGGTGCTGGACGGGAACCGGGTCCGGGTGCCGGATGACTTCCGGGGCCGGGTGGTGGCCCTGCGCTTCTGGGCCGACTGGTGTCCTTACTGCCGCACGGAAATGGCCGACTTGCAGCCGGTGTACACCCGCCTGGCCCCCCAGGGTCTGGAAATCCTGGCCGTGAACGTGGCCCAGGATGCAGACACGGCCCGGGCCTTCGTCCGGCCCCTGGGCATCCGTTACCCGGTGTTGCTGGATCCGGAGGGCGCCACCGCCCGGGCCTGGGGCGTCCAGGTTCTGCCCATCACCTGGCTGCTGGACCGCCAGGGCGTGGTGCGGGGCAAGATCGTGGGCGAAGCCACCCCCGAGGCGTTCGAGGCCCGGGTGAAGGCCCTGCTGGATGCAGACTGAGCTCACCCTCCCCCTGGCCTTCCTGGCCGGTCTGGCCGGGGCGGGCCACTGCTGGGCCATGTGCGGCGGCCTGGCAGGCGGATTGTTCCTGGGGCGGCCGCCGGACTACCCCCTGAGCCCCACGCCCCACCTGGCCTACCACGCAGCCCGGATCCTGGCCTACACCCTGCTGGGTGCCCTGGCCGCCCTTCTCGGCCAGGCCATCGTCCTGGCGGGTGGCGTGGGCCGGGTCCAGGGTCTGTTCTACATGGCGGCCGGGGTGCTGGTCATGGGGGTGGGGGCCTGGCGCGCTGGCTTGCTGCCCCGGGGCTGGACTGCCTGGCTGGCGGGACGCTGGAATGTCTGCCAGTCGGGCAATCATGCCGTCTGTCTGCGCCATGACACCCGCACCTACGGCTTGAGCGGCTTCGCCAATGGCCTGATGCCCTGTTCCCTGGTGTTTTCCCTCACCCTCAAAGCCGCCACGGCCCCGGACATTGCTACCGGCGCAACCTGGCTGTTCGCCTTTGGCCTGGGCACCGTGCCGGCCATGGCCCTGGCCGCCCTCACCGCCCACTGGCTGGGCACCCGGGCCCAGGGCTGGCTGCACCGGGGTGCGGGCCTGGTGGTCCTGTATCTGGGCCTGGACGCCCTGTGGGCCGGGACAAAGTTTTTCCACGTCATGCTGCATCTGTGATGCGGCTGCTATTAGTCAAAGGAGAGAACCATGCAACGCCGCGACTTGTTCAAGCTTCCCCTGGCCGCCGCCGCCCTGGCTGCGCTTCCCAGTCAAGCTGCCCCCCAACCCGTCCCGAAGTGCGACACGGACGGCACCCCATTGCAGTTCATTCCCAAGACGCCGAAGGACCCCAGCCCCCTGGATAATGAACTGAAGAAATACCCCAAGTGCCCCTACTGCGGCATGGACCGCACCCAGTACCACCACGCCAGGCATCTGGTGCAGTACGCCGACGACCTGGTGGATGGCACCTGCTCCATCCACTGTCTGGCCATTTCCCTGGCCATCAACCTGGACCGGGAACCCAAGGGCATCTATGCGCCGGACAACGCCAGTCCGGACGCGATCAAGCCCCTCATCGAAGTGGGCCAGGCCAGTTACCTCATCGGCGGCAGCCTGCCGGGTGTGATGACCAAACGGGGCAAGACCGCCTATGGCAGCAAGGAAGCCGCCCTGGTGGCACAGGCCCAACATGGTGGCGAGGTGGAAAACTTTGCCGCCGCCCTCCATGCCAGTTATGCCGACATGGCCAGCGATACCCTCATGATCCGCAAAAAGCGGGAAGAGCGGCGTCAACGCATGATGAAGAAAACCGGCTGATGGCGAACGCTGGGGATATGTTCTTGCGGCTTGCAGGGCTTGCCGCCCTGCTGGCGGGCCTGGCCCTGCCTGCCGGGGCCAGTGGCTTCCCCGATCCGGCCCCCAGGGATCTGTGTCCGGTATGCGGCATGGTGGTTTCCAAGTACCCGGCCTGGATTGCCACCGTGGTCTACAAGGACGGCCACGCCCACCACTTCGACGGCGCCAAGGACATGTTCAAGTACCTTTTCGACCTGAACCGCTACGCCCCGGGCCACCGGTCAGCGGACATCGCCCGCATCGGCGTCACCGAGTATTACGACCTGAAGCGCATCGATGCCCGCCAGGCCTGGTATGTGGTGGGCTCCGACGTGCTGGGCCCCATGGGCCACGAATTCGTCCCTTTGGCCAGCAAGGCGGATGCGGAGGAATTCCTGCGGGACCACAAGGGGCGACGCATTCTGCGTTTCAACGAAATCCGCGCCGGCTTACCTGGGAAGCTGGACCAGGGGCGATTCGAATGAGGTGCAGGATGGGTAACTACAGGGGTTTTCCCCACAGGTCGTAGTCGTCGGAACGGGTGATCTTCACCTGTACGAAGTCACCCGGTTTCAGCCCCTTGCCCTGGGCAATGTGCACCACGCCGTCGATCTCGGGCGCGTCGGCGTAACTGCGGGCGATGGCCCGGCCGCCCCCAGCTTCATCTACCAAAACAGTGAGTTGCCGGCCGATCTTCGCCCTGAGTTTGGCGGCGCTGATGTCCGCCTGCACGTCCATGAATCGGGCCAGGCGGTCCTGCTGGATGTCTTCGTCCACCGGGTCCGGCAGTTCGTTGGCCTTGGCCCCGTCCACCGGGGAATAGGAGAAGGCCCCCACCCGGTCCAGCTGGGCGGCTTCCAGGAAATCCAGCAGGTCATCGAAGTCGTCTTCCGTTTCTCCGGGAAAACCGACGATGAAGGTGCTGCGGATGGCGATGTCCGGGCAGATTTCCCGCCATTTTTCAATGCGCCGCAGGGTGTTTTCGGCGGCAGCCGGGCGTTTCATGGCCTTGAGGATGCGGGGGCTGGCGTGCTGGAAAGGCACGTCCAGGTAGGGCAGCACCTTGCCTTCTGCCATGAGGGGGATGACATCGTCCACGCTGGGGTAGGGATAGACGTAATGCAGGCGCACCCAGAGACCCAGCTTGGACAGTTCCTCCACCAGTTCCAGCATGCGGGTCTTCACCGGCCGGCCGTTGTAAAACCCGGTGCGATACTTTAAGTCAACACCGTAAGCGCTTGTATCCTGGGAAATTATCAGCAGTTCTTTCACGCCAGCCTTGGCCAGGGCCTCGGCTTCTTTCAATACGTCGCCGATGGGCCGGGAGACCAGATCGCCCCGCAGGCTGGGGATGATGCAGAAGGTGCAGCGGTGGTTGCAGCCTTCGGAAATCTTCAGATAGGCGTAGTGCCGGGGGGTGAGTTTCAGGCCGCCGGGGGGAATCAGGTCGGCAAAGGGGTCATGGGGCCGGGGCAGGTGTGCGTGCACTGCCCCCAGCACCGCCTCGGTGGCGTGGGGGCCTGTGACAGCCAGAACGCTGGGGTGAGCTTCCTTGATGACGTTGTCCCGGGCCCCCAGGCAGCCAGTGACGATGACCTTGCCGTTTTCCCGCAGGGCCTCGCCTATGGTGTCCAGGCTTTCTTCCACGGCGGCATCGATGAAACCACAGGTGTTCACCACGACCATGTCCGCATCCTGATAGGTGGGGACGATCAGGTAGCCTTCGGCCCGCAACTGGGTGAGGATGCGTTCGGAATCGTAGGCGTTCTTCGGGCAACCCAGGCTGACGAAGCCGATCTTCGGGATGGCGCTCATAGGGGCAGTTTGTAATGGTCCTGGGAGCAGCGGTCGATGCCGCAGCGGAGGTCATAGATCCAGTCCAGAAATGTGGTGATGGCTTCCTTGCCCTTGAACCAGCGGCCGTGCTGGGGAACCAGCATGTCCACGTCCATTTCCCGAACCATGTTCACCCAGAAGCGGCAAACCTTGTTGGACACCATGTAGCGCTTGTGGAAGACATCCATCTTGGCGATGTGGGCCTTGACCTGTTCCTTGGTGGTAAGGGGCTCGACAATGGCATCGTGATGCACCAGGGACGCCCCCATGTCGCCGGAAAACAGGATCTTGGCCTTGGTGTCGTAGAACTGGAAATTGCCTTCGGCGTGAAGGAAGTGAGCCGGCACGGCAATGATGTTGGTGTCCCGCATGGGGATCACCATGCCCGGGTCGGGAATGCCCAGAATGCGGCCTTCGGTGCGGTTGACGGTACAGAAGTGGGGCACGAAGCGTTCCCACAGGGCCGAAACGTATAGGGTGCAGTCCGTGGCGGCCAGCCATTTGTTCAGGGAAGCGACGATGTCCGGGTCCTGGTGGGAGGCGAAGATGTACTTCAGGTTCTTGAACGGAAAGTATTTGTGCATGGACATGATCAGGGCGTTGTAGGTCATGTTGCCCGCCGGGTCGATCAGGGCCCCCTCCCCGTCCGAGACGATGAGGAACTGGTTGGCCTGCACAGCCGCGCCGCCGCTGTCGTCCACCAAATCGTTGAACATGAGACAGACATGCTTGCCGTCGTTGTAAAGTTCAATGGCCATTATGCATTTCCGGGTGATTCGAGGTTTTCAGGGTTTCTGGGTCAATTTTCGGGTGATCGTCATGTACATCGTTGCCATGGGCTATGCCTACGTCATCCTCATGGTGGCCGTCGTGGTCGCCGTGGGAGGCGACTGGCTGGGGGGCGCGGCCATCGCCCTGTTCCTGGGCGTGTTGCCCCTGTGGGTGCTGGTGAAGGCTGTGCCCCGTCGCCGAGGCCATGTAACTTTCCGCCAGCGTGCCCGCACCCCAGACGGTAAAAACCCCCAGGCCGATGAGTAGCACCTGCTGGGCTGTGTGGGCCAGTTCCACCCGCTTGTGCAGGCCGGGGATCAAGTCTGCCACGGCCACGTAGATCATGCCCGAGGCGGCAATGGCCAGCATGTAGGGCAGTACCTCCTGCAGGTCCGCCAGCAGAAAGTAGCCGATGACCGCCCCCGCCAGCATGGCGGCGCTGGACAGCAGGTTGAGCAGCAGGGCCTGGGTCTTGCTGTAGCCGGAATGGAGCAGGATGAGGAAATCCCCCAGTTCCTGGGGCACTTCATGGGCGGCGATGGCAAAGGCGGTAACGATGCCCAGCTTCACGTCCACCAGGAAAGCGGCGGCGATCATCACCCCGTCCACGAAGTTGTGCACCGTGTC
Organism: Pseudomonadota bacterium; assembly: GCA_040757575.1. Lineage (GTDB taxonomy): Bacteria > Pseudomonadota > Gammaproteobacteria > Burkholderiales > Thiobacillaceae > PFJX01. The sequence goes on along the minus strand of JBFLXA010000003.1, from coordinate 113,778 downwards.
CCCCACGGTGATCATCATCCCGGAGCGGCCATGGTCGTGGCCGTGGCCATGACTGTGGGCCGGCGCGCCGTGGGCCTCGCAGTGCTCGGTATGGCAGTGGCGCCAGAGCACCAGCTTTTCCAGCACGAAAAACCCCAGTATGCCCGCCAGCACCACGGCCCCCAAGGTGTGGAAGGATTCGGCGTGCTCCAGGGCGTGGGGCAGGATCTCCAGGAACACCGCCCCCAGCAGGGCGCCGATGGCGTAGCTCACCATCACCGGCACCCATTCCACCCGCATGCGCAGTGCCACGCTGGCCAGCAGCACGGACAGCAGGCCGCCGGCGGCGCTGGCAAGAAGGATCATGGTGAGCAGGTTCATGGACTACCGCATCCGAAAAGGAGGGAATTCTACTGGTCTTGCAGCCAGATCAGGCTGGCCATGCGTCCGGTATTTCGATCCCGCCGGTAGGAAAAGAAGCGATTCCGGTCCCGGAAGCTGCACAAACCGCCGCCAAAGACCTGTTCCACGCCAACCGCTGCCAGCCTAATCCGGGCCAGGGCATAGATATCCGCCAGCCACTTGCGGGGCATTTCATCCAGGGTACCCGGCAGTGCGGGGCGGAAGGCCACGCCGGCCATGGCGTGCTGGCTGACGAAGGCTTCCCGCACCTCCTCCCCCACCTCGAATTTCTCCGGGCCGATGGCGGCCCCCATCCAGGCCAGGATACGTGCCGGGTCCACGCCCATGGCCGCCACCGTGGTCTCCAGCACCCCGCCCGCCAATCCTTTCCAGCCGGCGTGGGCCGCCGCCACCACCGTGCCGGCGGTGTCGCAGAACAGCACCGGCAGGCAGTCGGCGGTCTGCACCACGCACACCTGGCCGGGACGGAAGGCCACGCTGGCATCAGCATCCGGCAGGCCCGGGGCGTCAAACCCGACCACGGCATTTCCATGGATCTGGTTCAGCCAAAGGGGTTCGGCCGGCAGATACTGTCTCAGCAGGCGTCGATTCTCCACCACAGCTGCCGGGTCATCCCCCACATGGGAGGCGGTGTTGAAGGCATCGTAGGGTGCCCGGCTCACCCCGCCGGAGCGGGTCGTCATGACGGCCGCCACCCGGGCGGGCGCCGGCCATTCGGGAATCAGCCAGTCAGGGTGCATCTTCGTCAGGTCCTTCGCCTCTCAGGGTTGCAATCAGCCCGCTGAAATCCTCTGGCGGCTCCGCGTGCCATTCCAGGGCTTCGCCGGTGCGGGGATGCACCAGGCCCAGGCGGACGGCGTGCAGGGCCTGGCGGTGGAAGGGCGGTGCCAGGTTGCGGCCCTTGCCGGCATAGACCGGGTCCCCCACCAGGGGATGACCAATATGGGCCAGGTGCACCCGGATCTGATGGGTGCGGCCGGTGGCCAGGCGGCATTCCACCCAGGCACAGTGGTCGTACTGTTCCAGCACCTCCCAATAGGTCAGGGCCGGCTTGCCCGCCGGACTGTTATCCGCCACCACCGCCATGCGGGTGCGCTGGGTGGGATGACGGCCGATGGGGGCCTCCACCCGCCCGGAATCTGTCTTGAACACCCCGCTGGCCACCGCCCAGTAGACCCGCTTCACTGTCCGGGCCTGGAGATCCCGCACCAGCTGGGTCTGGGCCTCCAGGGTCTTGGCCACCACCATGAGGCCGGAGGTGTCCTTGTCCAGGCGGTGCACAATGCCCGCCCGGGCCAGGCCTGCCGCTCCGGGGGTATGGTGCAGCAGGGCATTCAGCAGGGTGCCTTCCCAGTTGCCGGCCCCTGGGTGGGTCACCAAGCCGGCAGGCTTGTCGATCACCAGGATGTCGGCGTCCTCATAGACCACCTCCAGGTCCATGGCCTCGGCCTGGTGGCTGGTCTCCTCCGGCAGGGGCTCAGGTTCCACCACCACGGTCTCGCCCCCCCAGACCTTCTGTTTGCGCTGGACCGGGGCCCCGTCCACCCTCACCCGCCCCGCCTCCATCCAGGCCACCAGCCTGCTGCGGGAATATTCAGGCATGAGTTCCGCCAGGCTTTGATCAAGGCGGCGCCCGGCATGCTCCGGGGGAATGTTGAGATGGCGCGGTTCAGGCATGAGGCACGGGTATAATTCGCCGCTCTTTGTGGGGATGAAAATGCACCGAATTCTAGCTTTAGTGATGCTGCTCGGCCTGCTGACCGGTTGCAGCCTGCTGCCGGAACAGATCGACGACACCAAGAACTGGTCCGCTTCCAAGCTCTACAACACGGCGAAAGGCGCCCTGAACGAGGGGGATTACGCAAAATCCATCGAGCTCTATGAGAAGCTGGAAGCCCGCTACCCCTATGGGGCCTACGCCCAGCAGGCCCAGCTGGAAGTGGCCTATGCCTATTACCGGGACAACGAGCCCCTGTCTGCCGTGGCTGCCTGCGAGCGCTTCATCAAGCTCCACCCCCAGCACCCCAACGTGGACTATGCCTATTACCTGAAGGGACTGGCCAATTTCGTCGAAGATCAGGGCCTGCTGGCCCGCTTCAGCGACCAGGACATGAGCGAGCGGGACCCCAAAGCCGCACGGGAAGCCTTTGACGCCTTCAAGGAACTGGCCCAGCGCTTCCCGGAAAGCAAATACACACCGGATGCCGTGGCCCGCATGAAATACCTGGTCAACGCCCTGGCCGCCCACGAAGTCCACGTGGGCCGCTATTACTACAAGCGTGGCGCCTACGTGGCCGCCGCCAACCGGGGCAAGCACGTATTGCAGCACTACCAGCAATCGCCCGCCCTTGAAGAAGCCCTGGTGATCATGGCCCGCAGCTACGAAAAACTGGGACTTGAAGACCTGCGCAGCGACACCCTGCGGGTGATCCAGAAGAATTTCCCCGACAGCCCCTACATCACCGGCAAGGATCTGAAGAAGGACCGGCCCTGGTGGCGCTTCTGGGAGATCCAGAGCAGGGACTGATGGTCGCCCACGCCCTCACCGTGGCGCCGGACACCGGCGCGGGCTGGCTAGACAGCCTGGCGGACCGGTACCCGGACGCCCAGCGCGCCCTGCTGGAAAAAGCCCTTGCCTGGCTGGAAGACCAGGGGCGCGACAGCAAGGCAGACACCGGCGCCCCCCTGGTGAGTCATGCCCTGGGCACAGCCGCCATCCTTGCGGGCATGCAGTTCGACGCTGATACCCTGGCCGCCGCCCTGCTCTGGGGACTTCCGGACAAAGCCATCAAGCGGGACACCCTGACGCACCGCTTCGGTGCCCCCTTGGCAGCCCTGGTGGAAAGTGCCACCAAGCTTGCCCGGATGGACCATCTGTTCACGGAGCTGAACGCAGAAGGGGGGCAAAGCGAGTCCCTGCGCCAAATGCTGCTGGCCATGACGGACGACATCCGGGTGGTGTTCATCAAATTGGCGGAACGCACCCAGGCCCTGCGGGAGGTGGCGACCGAAGCCGATGAACTGCGCCGCAAAATCGCCGGCGACGTGCGGGAACTCTACGCCCCCCTGGCCAATCGCCTGGGGGCCTGGCAGCTCAAGTGGGAACTGGAAGACCTGTCCACCCGCTACCTGGAGCCGGACACCTACCGCCACATCGCCAAGCTCCTTGACGAACGCCGCCTGGACCGGGAGTGGTACATCGAGCACGTGCTCAAGCTGCTGGACGAAGCCCTGGCCGGGGACGGCCTGAAGGACTACTCCATCACCGGCCGGCCCAAGCACATCTCCAGCATCCTGGCCAAGATGCGCAAGAAGCACCTGTCCTTCGACGAGGTCTACGACGTGCGCGCCGTGCGGGTGCTGGTGCAGGACATGAAAGATTGCTATCACGTGCTGGGCCTGGTGCACAGCCTGTGGCAGCCCATTCCAGGCCAGTTCGACGACTACATCTCCCGGCCCAAGGGCAACGGCTACAAGTCCCTGCACACCGCCGTGGTAGGCCCTGAGAACAAGGCCCTGGAAGTGCAGATACGCACCTTCGACATGCACCAGGAAGCGGAAATGGGCGTGGCCGCCCACTGGCGCTACAAGGAAGGCGGCAAGGAGGGGGGCAAAGGCAGCGGCGCCCTCCAGGACAAGATCGCCTGGCTGCGCCAGTTGCTGGCCTGGCGCCAGGAGGTGGGGGAAGCCACCGAAGACGGCCATCACGACAGCCAGGAACTGGCCCAGCACTTCCGCAATGAACTCTTCCAGGACGAGGTCTTCGTACTCACCCCTCAGGGCAAGGTGATCGCCCTAAGCGCCGGGGCCACCCCCCTGGATTTCGCCTATGCGGTGCACACGGAGCTGGGCCACCGCTGTCGGGGCGCCAAGGTGGACGGCACCCTGGTGCCCCTGGACACGCCCCTCGCCACGGGCCAGCGGGTGGAGATCCTCACCGTGAAGCAGGGCGGCCCCAGCCGGGACTGGCTCAACCCCCACCTGGGCGTGCTCAAGACGGGCCGGGCCAGAGCCAAGGTAAAACAGTGGTTCAAACAACAGGACCTGGACACCCACATCCAAGAAGGCCGCGCCCTGCTGGACCGGGAAATCCACCGCCTCAACCTCACCAACGTCAACCTGGAGAAACTGGCCAGCCGGCTGAAATTCAGCAAGGCGGAAGAGCTCTACGCCGCCCTGGGCCGGGGAGATGTGGGCCCCAGCCAGTTGGACCGGGCCCTGCACGACGAATTCAACCCCGCCCCGGAGAAACCCCTGGTAACTGCACCTCGGCGCCGGGCCGGCGCGGCGGGGGTGCTGGTGGAAGGAGAACCAGGGTTGCTGACCCAGATGGCGGGCTGCTGCAAACCCGCACCGCCCGATGCCATCGTCGGGTACATAACCCAGGGCCATGGGGTCACCGTCCATCGGGCCGACTGCGCCGTGATCCTGCATCTGCCGGAAGAGCGCCAGGGCCGCCTGCTCCAGGCCGAGTGGGGTTCCGGCTCAGGAGGCATCTTTGCGGTGGACGTGGAAGTGGTGGCCCGGGATCGCTCCAGCCTGTTGAAGGACGTCACCGAAGTGCTGGCCCAGGATAAGGTCAACGTGGTGAAGCTCAACACCGTTACCCAACAGGACACTGCCTACATGGATTTCACCCTGGAAGTTTCCGATGTTTCCCAACTGACCCGCTGCCTGGCCCGGCTGGGCCACCTGCGGGGTATCCAGACCGCACGTCGAAAGGGAGGTTAAGCACTCGCCCGTACCCTAGACAGTAAATAAGGATATTCTTATCTTGAATAAACAGGGCTCCTGCCCGGCAGAAGGAGAGAGACATGCGTTACACAAAACCGGCCTTGGTTATGGCCCTGCTCATGAACACCAGCCTATCCGTGGCAGTAGGCGCGGAAACTTTTGCTTCCCGGGATGTGCGCCTGCCCATTCCCGTCACAGCCAAGGAGCGCAATGAGACACTGTATGCCATGCGGGAAACCCTGCACGGCCTGTTCAACCTCCATTCCGCCCTGGCCAAAGGCGACTTTGAGGCCGCAGCCCTGGCCGCCCGCACCAACAGCACCCTGCTGGACAAGATCACGCCGTCGTTGAAGGAGCGGCTTCCGGAGGAATTCACCCAACTGGCCATCGGCCTGAACGAGTCTTTCCGGGCCCTGGCCAAGGAAACGGAAACCCGGCGCAACGTGACCGTCACCCAGACACTGCTGGCAGAAACCATGACCTATTGCTCTGGGTGCCACGACACCTATCGATTCGACGTGCGCTCCAGCCTGGCCACAAAGCGCTGATAGCTCAGGCGCGGCCCAGCAGCCAGGCAGCCACTTCCAGATCCCGGGGGTAAGTCACTTTCAGATTGGTGAGATCACTTTCCACCAACCGGGGGGAAAGCCCCAGGGCCTCCACCGCGGAGGCTTCGTCAGTGACCGCAGTACCCGCCTGTACCAGGGCCCGGGTGAGCAAGCCGTGAGGGAACATCTGGGGCGTCTGGGCCCCCCATAGCCGTTCCCTGGACACAGTTTCCCTGATACGGCCGGCCTGACCTTCGCCCTTCCCTTCCCGTTTCAGGGTATCCGCCACTGGTGCCGCCAGGATGCCCCCCACCGGATCATCAGCAAGCTCATTCATGAGCTTGTCCAGCAAGTGCCTGGAAAGGCAGGGACGGGCTGCGTCGTGGACCAGCACCCAATCCTCCGCATCCACACCTTGGGCATCGGCCGCCATGGCTCGTAACCCGTTGAGCACGCTCTCCGCCCGACTGGAACCACCACAGCGCAACACGGTCAGACGGGAAAAACCCGTCCAGTCATAACCTTCCCAGCAGCCATCTTCAGCAGAAAGCACCACGAATACCCAGGCAATGGCAGGATGGTCATCAAAGGCCCGGATGGCATGCCACAAGAGGGGATGCCCGTGGATGTCCAGGTATTGTTTTGGATGGCCGGCGCCCATGCGGGCACCCACGCCGGCGGCGGGTAGGAGGGCGAACTGACGGGGCATGGTTGGTGCAATGGGCCTTATTGCCCTAAATTCTAATCAAGGGAGATCACAACAATGGAGGAAAGCATGCAAAGTACCAGACCTGCGGCCGTGGCCGGGCTGTTCTACCCCCAAAACCCCCGGGTACTTACCGGCGATGTGGGCCGCTACCTGGAGGCAGCCCGCCAGTTCAGCTACCAGCCCAAGGCCCTGGTGGTCCCCCATGCCGGTTATGTCTATTCCGCCCCCATCGCGGCCAGCGCCTACCGCCTGCTGGCTCCAATGAGCAAGCGCATACGCCGGGTGGTGTTGCTGGGACCGGCCCATCGTGTCTGGGTACGCAGCCTGGCACTTCCGGAAGAACAGTACTTCGCCACGCCCCTCGGCAAACTGGACCTGGATTCTGATGCCATTGCCACCATTTCCCACTTACCCCAGGTGGATATCGTGCCCGATGCCCATGCCCGGGAACATGCGCTGGAGGTACAACTGCCCTTCCTGCAATTGGTGCTTGGATACTTCCGCCTGGTACCTCTGCTGGTGGGTGGAGCAACCCCGGATGAAGTGGCGGAGGTGCTCGATTACCTGTGGGGGGGCAAGGAAACCGTCATCGTAGTGAGTTCGGACCTGTCCCACTACTTTCCCTACACCACCGGAAACAAGGTGGACAAGGCCACGGCCCAGGCCATTCTGGACCTGCGTACCGACCTGGTGGGGGAACAGGCCTGCGGTGCCCATGCCCTCAACGGCCTTTGTCTGGCGGCCCGGAACCACTGCCTTCACCCCCATCTGCTGGACCTGCGCAATTCCGGCGACACGGCCGGAGACCGGGAACGGGTGGTGGGCTACGGCGCTTTTGCCTTCACGGAGGCCCCATGAAAACGCCATCCCCGGAGCGGGGCCCGCTATTGACCCATTTAGCGAGAGCCGCCATCGCCAGCCATTTTGGCTACCCCACCCCGCCCCTGCCCCACCCGCCCTGGCTCGATGAGCATGGGGCCTGTTTTGTCACGCTCACCCGCCAAGGTCACCTGCGGGGTTGCATCGGCTCCCTGGAAGCCCACCGACCCCTGGGCCAGGATCTGGAAATGAACGCCCAGGCCGCCGCTTTCCGGGACCCCCGCTTCCCGCCCCTGCTGGAAGAGGAACTGGAGCATATCCGGGTGGAAGTTTCACTCCTCTCACCCCCCGAACCCCTGCCCTACATCGATGAAACCGACGCCCTGGCCCAGTTGCGCCCCGGTATCGACGGCCTGATTTTCGAAGCGGAGGGGCACCGGTCCACGTTTCTGCCCCAGGTGTGGGAACAGTTGCCCAATCCCAGGGAATTTCTTGGCCATCTGAAACAGAAGGCGGGCTTGCCCGCCCATTACTGGTCCAACGAGGTGCGGCTTTCCCGCTATACCGTGGAAAAATTCAAGGAAGTCCAGCCATGATGGCCGAAGAATCCCTCCACCCCGCCCGCTGGTGGCACAGCCTGGAGGACGGCCGCATCCAGTGCGACCTCTGCCCCCGGGACTGCCAGCTCCACGAAGGCCAGCGGGGCGTCTGTTTCGTGCGCCGCATGGAAGGCGGGCGCATGGTGCTCACCACCTACGGTCGCAGTTCCGGCTTCTGCGTGGACCCCATCGAAAAGAAACCCCTCAACCACTTCCACCCCGGCAGTTCCGTATTTTCCTTTGGCACAGCCGGTTGCAACCTGGCATGCAAGTTCTGCCAGAACTGGGACATCTCCAAGGCCCGGGACATGGACCGGCTGATGGATGCCGCCAGCCCGGAACAGATCGCCCGGACAGCCCGAAAGCTGGGCTGCAAGAGCGTGGCCTACACCTACAACGACCCGGTCATCTTTGCCGAATACGCCCTGGATACCGCCCGGGCCTGCCACGACCTGGGACTCCTTAACGTGGCCGTCACAGCCGGTTATGTCCACCCGGACCCCCGGGCCGAGTTCTTCGCCCTCATGGATGCCGCCAACGTGGACCTGAAGGCCTTCACGAACGATTTTTATGTCAAATATTGCGCCGCCCGGCTGCAACCCGTTCTGGACACCCTGGAGTATCTGGTCAAGGAAACCCGGGTCTGGGTTGAAATCACCACCCTGCTGATCCCCACCCTGAACGACTCGGATGAGGAAATCCGGGCCTTGTGCGGATGGGTCAAGGAAGCCCTGGGGCCTGATGTCCCCCTGCACTTCAGCGCCTTCCATCCGGACTGGAAGATGCAGGACATCCCCGCCACCCCACCAGAAACCCTGACCCGGGCCCGACGCATCGGCATGGAGGCGGGCCTACGGTATGTCTATACAGGCAACGTCCACGACCCGGAAGGAGGCACAACCTATTGCCCCGGCTGCCACCAACCTCTCATCCAGCGGGACTGGTACACCATTCCGGCCTACAACCTGACAGACGACGGCCATTGCCCCCACTGCGGCACTGTGGTCGCCGGGCATTTCAGCGCCTTCCAAGGCGCATTCGGGCCCCGTCGGACGCCGGTTCATATCGCACCCTGATGTGCGGCAGGGATTTTCAACGGGCGCTTGCAAACAGGGTCTGGCTGGATATCACGGGCTGAACCCGCATGCCGGGCCGTTTTACACGCAAGCTGAGGGCGGCAACCAGTTCAGGTTCCTTCACCGATCGGATGATGGCGTGACGGGCATCTTCCACCACCGGCGCCACCGGTGCCTTGACCTGAGGGGAAGTGGCCTGGGTAGCGGCCATGAGCAACATGACGACAAGGTTCTCGGAATACATGGTGGACCTCCTGGAGCTTCCCGGCACCTGCCGGACGCTTCGCAATTTAGGTTTATCGCCACCCTGCCGTTACAGTCCGGGTTGAGACCTGATCGGCCCAGCCGGACGGTCAACCGGGTACGCCAACCGGATTCCCCAACCTGGTTGGTAGCGGGAAGCCCGGGCGACCGCTAACCTGAACACCGTGAGCTGCAAACAGGAGAAACTTTCATGCCCTTCCTGCAAGAACAATGGTTGTCCCAGAGCCGCCAGCTGAGCCCCCGCCGCCGCTACAGCAGCCAGCGGGAATTCGAGGCCGACTGGGTTGGCGGTCTGCGCCGTCGCCACGGCCTGTCCCAGGAAGCCCTGGCCATGCTGGCCAGCGTCTCCGTCACCACGGTGCAGAACTGGGAAAACCCCGCCAGCCGCAAGAACATCGCCCCCCATAACCAGGATCGCCTGCGGGACATCGACCGGGAACTGTGGATCAAGTCCCACGTGACACTGCTGGAGCCCTGCCCCCCCTTCATCCGCGCCCTCTACGACCTGCTCACGGCCAACAAGGACGAAAGCGCCCAGGGCCTGGCGGACTACCTGCTGGCCACCCTGCCCCCGGAAGACACGGAACGGCCTCGCCTGCTGCACTGGGCCGGTCTGGCCCACAGCATAGCCGACCCCTTCTCCAGCAAGGCCCGGGACTACCAGAACGCCGCCCTCAAGGCCCTGGGCCATGCCGGCAACGGGCTCTCCGCCGCCATCGAGAACGAAATCCTGGGCAGCCAGTTCGAGGATCTGATGAACCAGCCGGAGAGCGAAGACCGGCACCAGCGGGGCTGGTACCTCATGGAAGCCTGCCAGCGCCTATACGCCCGGGACCAGCACCCAGCCTACAAATGGAACGCCCTGGAAGTGGCCTGCCGCATCCCCCTCAGCAAGGAAGTCCAGTACGGCCTGCTGCACGAGTTGACGGAAGTGCTGGGCAGCGCGGCGGTAAAGCGCCGGGTGATGAACGACGATGCCTACGAGGCGGTGCGGGAAGCCTACGCCCAGCCCGCTTCCGGCAACGCGGTGAACTGATGCCTGGAGGACAGACCATGACCACCAAGCACATGCTCACGGCCGGACTGCTGCTGTTGCTGGCAGGCCCCGCCTTCGCCGCCCAGGAAGCCCCCCCTGCCCAGGCCCCCGCCACTCCGGTGACCAGTAGCGCCCCGGCGCCGGCGCCCGCCCCCGTCCAGCTTGCCTGGCAACGGGTGGGCAACCCTCTCAGCCTGCCAGGCTGAGCCCCAGCCCGACAGGCCAAGGCCTGTCGGGCTTTATGCCAGGCGGCCAATAATCAGAAAAAGAAGACCGCCCCGCCCAACAGGGCCGACAGCAACAGGCTGCTGGCCAGAGGAAAAGGCAAGAGGCCGTAACGGCTCTTGATTTGAAAATCCCCCGGCAGGCGCCCCAGGCCCAGGCGGCGCAACCAGGGGGAAAGCAGGCCGCTCACCAGCAACACGGCCAACAGGGTCAGGAGCCACTTGAGCATGGCCCGGCCTTACTCCCCCTTGCCGGGCTTGCTGACCACCCGCTTGCGGAAAGGCTGGGTCGGCCGGGGTTTGGGCGGCGCACCAGGCCGGGGTGCACGGAATGCCGCTTCCGGCCCCTTGCCCCCCTCCCCGCCCCGACTCTTGCGGGTGGAAGTCCGGTTCATGGGCACTTTATCCATGCCACACCATTGCATAAGGGCGGCCACTTCCTGCTCGGGCAATTCTTCCCGCATGCCCCGCTTGAGGCGCGGCGGCATGGCAACAGGGCCGAAACGGACACGGATCAGGCGGCTGACCACCAGGCCCAGATGTTCGAAAAGACGTCTCACCTCCCGGTTTCGGCCTTCCTGGATGATGAGCCGATACCACTGATTCACCCCCTCACCACCGCCGGGGATGATGGCCTCCACTTTGGCCAGGCCGTCCTCCAGTTCCACGCCGTTGAGAAGTTGATCCAATTGTTCCTGGGTCAGGGTGCCGACGATGCGTACCGCATATTCCCTATCCACTTCGTAACGGGGATGGGTCAGCCGGTTGGCCAGTTCGCCGCTCGTTGTGAACATCAGCAGGCCTTCGGTGTTGATGTCCAGGCGTCCCACGCTCACCCAGCGTCCTCCCCGCACGCTGGGCAGGCCGGCGAACACGGAGGGCCTGCCTTCCGGGTCGTCCCGGGAGACGATTTCACCTTCCGGCTTGTGGTAGACCAGCACCCGGGGCAACTGCTGCTTCCACACCAGGCGCACCAGCTTGCCATTCACCTTGACCAGGTCCCCGGCCTTGACCCGGTCTCCCACCTTGGCCGTATGGCCATTGATGGCGACCCGACCTTCGGCAATCATCGCCTCCATGTCACGACGGGAGCCCAGGCCGGCAGTGGCCAGGGCCTTGTGGAGCTTTTCGCCCGTTTCATCGGCTTCGGGTCCATCCTTCGGTGGGCGACCCTTTTGGGAAAAGCGCGGCATGGCTGCAACCTGATCATTATGACTATGGCCTGCCATTATCCTTCCCGGCGCCCGGGAAGAGAATGACCTGGAATGTGTCCCTGTCATGGAAGGGTCAGTAAAATCCAACTCATGATGCAAAAGACCCAGGAATTCACCGATCCCGCCCTGTCCATGGCCGTGCGTATTCCCTCGCCACCACCGTTACTGGACGAACTTTACGCGCTGCTGGACGACCCCAACTCGGACATGGAAGACATCGCCCGGGTGGTGCAATCCGATGCCGGCATCACGGCCCGCCTGTTTCGTACCCTGGCCAGACCCAGCTACGGCCTGCGCAAACCGCCGGAAACCGTAACCCAGGCCCTTTCCCTGGTCGGCCTGCGGGCCGTGACGGACCTGACCCAGGGGCTCAGCCTGGAAGCGGCCATCTACGGGAAATCGAAGTTCTATCCCTGGTTCTGGGAGCGGGCCAACGAAATCGCCGGCTACGCCAGCGTCATCGCCTGGAAACAGCGCAGCGTCTGCAACATCTTTCCTGAACATGCCCATCTTGCGGCCCTGTTCATGGATTGCGGCGTGCCCATCCTCATCCAGCACATACCCAAATACGACTATCCCTTCACCACCGCCCAGGGCTACATCTGGCCGGACATCCTGGCCGAAGACACCCACTTCAGCACCGACCACGCCGTGGTGGGCTATCTGGCCGCCCGCCACTGGAAGATGCCGGACTATGTCTGTCAGGCCGTGCGCTGGCACCATGAGCCAGTGAATGTGAACGACCGGGCAGCCACCCTGGTAGCCATCCTGCAACTGGCAGAACATCTCTACAACATCCACGCCCTGAAGGACGACAGTGCCTGGGCCGACTACGAAAACCAGGCCCTGGAAGAAGTGGGGGTGGCCAGGGACGGCTTGCAGGAGTTCCTGGAGGATGTCCACGAGCGGGCCGGCAGGTAGGCCGTCCCTTTAAACCGCCCGGCTTCATTCCGTAGGCGGCATCTCCGCCGCCAGTTCCTCCAGCCGTCCCTCCCCTTCCTGGGCTTGCAGAGAGGCCACCAGGTCCTTGGCCAGTTCAGGCAAAGGCGGCAACTCGGACAGGGCCCGCAGACCCAGGTCGGAAAGAAACTGCTTGGTGGTGGCGTACAGCCCCGGCCGGCCCGGCACTTCCTTGTGGCCCACCACTTCGATCCAGCCACGTTCTTCCAGGGTCTTGACGATCTGGGTGTTCACCGCCACGCCGCGAATCTCCTCGATGTCCCCCCGGGTCACCGGCTGGCGGTAGGCGATAACAGCCAGGGTTTCCAGGGTGGCCCGGGAATAGCGAGGCGGCTTTTCCGGATTCAGCCGATCCAGATAAGGCTGATATTCCTGCCGGGTCTGGAACCGCCAGCCTTCCGCCAGTTGCACCAGCTCCACCCCCCGGCCCTGCCAGTCGCCCCGCAATTCGTCCAGGGCCGCCCGCAATAGCTCGTTGTTCAGTTCCAGGGGGAAGACCTTCTTCAGCTCGGCCAGGGTCATGGGGGCGCTGCCGGCCAGCAGCACGGCTTCCAGCACCCGCTTTATCTCGGGCAGGTTCAGGCCATCGCTAGGCTGGGAGGGGGTCTGGGATGAGGTCAGGGTCGAGGGGGTCTGGGCCATCGGGGTTCGTGTTGGCAAGCGCCACTTGGGCGTAGATGGGGGCGTAGGGTTCGTTCTGGACGATGTCCACCAGCCGTTCCCGGACCAGTTCCAGCAAGGCCAGGAAGGTGACCACCAGGGCGGAGCGGCCGGTCTGGGGATCGAACAGGGCATCGAAAAGGGTGCGGCCGTGCTCTTGCAGGTGCTTGAGCACCCGGCTCATGTGTTCCCGCACGGACAGTTCCTGGCGACCGATGCGGTGGTGGGTATGCAGCTTGGCCCGCTTGAGGATGGCCCGCCAGGCGTCCAGCAGGTCTTCCGCATTGACCATGGGCAGACGCCGGGCGGCCAGCTCTGGAATATGCACGCTCACTGCCAGGAAGTCCCGCCCTAGCTGGGGAACAGCATCCAGGCCCCGAGCGGCCAGCTTCATCTGCTCGTATTCCAGCAGACGGCGTACCAGTTCCGCCCGGGGGTCATGTTCTTCCCCTTCCTCGTCCTGTTTTGCCGGCCGGGGCAAGAGCATGCGGGACTTGATCTCGATAAGCATGGCCGCCATCACCAGGTATTCGGCGGCCAGTTCCAAGCGCTTGCGGCGCATGATCTCCACGTAGTCGATGTACTGCCGGGTGAGCTGGGTCATGTTGATGTCCAGCACGTTGAGGTTGTTGCGGCGGATGAGCCAAAGCAACAGGTCCAGGGGGCCTTCGAAAGCCTCCAGTATCACCTCCAGGGCATCCGGGGGGATGTACAGGTCCGTGGGCAGATCGGTCCACAACTCTCCCTGGACCTTGGCCAGGTGGCGGACTTCCTCCTCGGCCTGTTCGACCACGTCCGGGGTGTCTTGCAGACCCGTCATGGCGTCCCGAACCGGTCGGGCATAGGCAATCGGGCCTGCATGCAACAGATGTGCATCGGGTTCATCTTCCAAACATCCGGGTGGTCATGATCTGGCTGGCAAGCATGCCGCAAGTGCCAGGATTAGGCCACCCCGTCCCGGGGAGTGCCGGCCGGCCGGCTGAGCCATTTCAGCAGCGTTTCGTAGAACACGTCCGGCTGGATCGGTTTGGCGATGTGGTCGTTCATGCCTGCCTCCAGGCATCGCTGCCGGTCATCGTCATAGGCGTTGGCGGTAAGGGCCAGGATGGGTACAGCGAGGTTGCGGCTGTGGCTGCGGATCTCACGGGTGGCTTCGATCCCGTTCATGGCGGGCATCTGCATGTCCATCAGGATCAGGCCATAGGGCTTCTGGCGGGCAGCGGCCAGGGCCTGGAGGCCGTCTTCGGCGGGCTCGACCACCAGGCCCACATCCTCCAGCAACAGCGTGGTCACTTCCCGGCTCACCGGTTCGTCTTCCGCCAACAGCACAGTGGTGCCGAAGTAGGCATCGCGGATGCGACTGGCCGAGTCGGCGGAACCGGTGCCGGCCGGCACCACCGTAAGCCCCTCGGCCAGCTTTGCCAATCGCACAGTGAACCAGAAGCGGCTACCGGACCCGGGAGTGCTGTGCACACCGATCTCGCCCCCCATGAGCCTGACGAGCCGCTTGCTGATGGCCAGCCCCAGACCAGTACCGCCATATTTGCGGGTCATGGAATTGTCCGCCTGCTCAAAATCGGTAAACAGGCGGGCCTGGGTTTCCGGCGCAATGCCGATTCCGGTGTCGATCACCTCGAACCGCACCCCCACATGGGTCGGACTTTCGTCCGTACGTTCCAGGACCACCCGGACGCTGCCCTGCTGGGTGAACTTGATGGCATTGCTGGCCAGATTGACCAGTATCTGTCCCAGCCGCAGAGGGTCGCCCTTGAGCGGCAGGCGGGCCAGGTCTGCCGGCAACTCGGTTCTGAAAATCAGACCTTTTTCCACCGCCTTCTGCCCCACCACGCTGGACAGGTTGCCCAGCACGCTGGCCAGGTGCAGTGGCACGGTTTCCAGTACCAGGCGTTCCGCCTCGATCTTGGACAGGTCCAGGATGTCATTGAGCACCGCCAGCAGGCGATCTGCCGCACCCCGGGCCTTGTCCAGCTGATCCAGGCCCACCGGGTCCGCCATGCGGCGCCGGGCCAGTTCGATCATGCCCATGATGCCGTTCATGGGGGTGCGCAGTTCATGGCTCATGTTGGCCAGAAAGACAGTTTTCGCCCGGCTGGCGGCCTCAGCGGCGTCCTTGGCCTCGAGAAGTTCGGCGGTGCGTGTCTTCACCAGCTCTTCGAGATGGCTGCGATAACGGTCCAGCTCCGCTTCAGCCTCCTTGCGGGCGGATATGTCCAGGTGGGTGCCGGCCATCCACAGGGGTTTGCCATCTGGCGTGCGGCTGGCGACGCTGCCCCGGTCCAGCACCCAGACCCAGTGGCCGGCCTTGTGGCGCATGCGGCTTTCGCAGGCGTAGAAAGGCTGCTCGCCGGTAAAATGCCGAGCCAGGTTGGCCTGGGAACGCTGAAGATCATCCGGGTGGACCAGGCGGGTCCAGGTCTCGATGGACAGGGGTTCCAATTCCGCCAGGGTGTAGCCGACAATTTCCGCCCAGCGTTCGCTGAAGCGGACTTCGCCAGTCTGCACATTCCATTCCCAGGTACCCACATGGGTGCCTTCGATGACGTTCTGCAGACGGGAACGCTCTTCCTGGAGGGTATCCCGGGAGTGGCGGATCACCCGCAACATACCGTTGATGGTGTCGGTCAGGGTACTCAGTTCCCGGTAGCCCAGGTCCGGTGCCGGCGAGATGGGTATGCCATCGCTGTCCCGCTCGGCAATGGAAGCGGCAATGCGGCCCAGGGGACGCAACAACACGCCCTGGGTGAAATACCACAGGAAACCGATGAGCAGCAGCGCCAGGATGGCGCTGGTCATCATGCTCTCCCGCAAGACCGCCATTGAAGCGCTGCGAATGCCTGCATCGGTGTAATAGATGGTGACCCGGCCGATTTCCTCTCCGGAGGCATTGGCCACCGCCTTCGTTTCCCTGGCAAAGGCCCTGGCCAGCATGTCCTGCTGGATGGCATTGGCCGTATCCAGGTCCTCGACCTGACCATTACCGCCAAGCAGCTTGCCACTGTAATAGACCTCCTCCCCCATTATCTTGCCCATGGACCGGTCCGCCACCACGATAGCCAGATAGCGGTGCAGCTCGATCTCGCTCTGGATCAGCTTGTCGTATTCATTGATTGCATAGGCCTCAATGAATGGCCCCACCGTCCGGGTCAGCCGGGCCAGGCTGATCCCCACCTCCCGCTGCATCACCTCAGCCATGCGCTGACGCTCGGCATCATATTGATAGACCGAATACAGGCTCAGAATCCCCAGGACGATGGCGGCAATGCTGCCCGCCAGCAGCCAGAGCAGGGAGGGACGTTGCAAGGCTGGCACGGCCATATTTAGCGGGCCTGGGCCCCCAGGACGTTGCGGCGGATAGTGGGCAGGAGGACGCGGATGTTGTCCCGGGAAACTGCCAATACCGGCAGTTTTTTATCGTTTTCCACCGGGCGCCCCTGAAGATGGGCATCCAGGGCCGCCACGGCCTCTTCGCCCATGAGGAAGGGCTGCTGCATGCCAGCGCCGGCCAGGACCCCTTTGGGAATCAGGTCCAGGAACTCCGGTTCGGCGTCAAAACAGACCAACAGCATCTGTCCGTTCCGGCCAGCGTCAGCGATAGCATCCAGGGCCGCCTGGTAGCGGTTGGAGCCTTGCAGCCAGAGGGCGCGCATATTCGGCGTGATAGCGATCAGTTCCCGGGTGAAATCATAGGTTTCCTGATAGGAAAAATCGGCTTGCTGGCGCAGGGCTCCGCCCCGGATGCCGGCCTCTTCCAAGGCCTTCATGAAGCCGGCGGTACGGGCCTTGCCATTGGCCCGTTTCTGGGGGATGGCGATGATGCCCACGCCGCCCTGCTCCCAGTGCCGGGCCTTCAAGGCCCGGGCGAGCAGATGGCCCAGCTGATAGGAACCCTGGAAATTATCGGAAGCAATGTAGCTCACGTAGTCGCCCCCATCCGTACCGATATCTGCAATGACGACGGGGATATGGGCCCGGCTGGCCAGTTTGAGCAGGGTCACGGCGGCCGAGGAATTGGTTGGGGACAGGATGATGCCATCCACCCGCTCCCTGATTACCCGGGCCATGGATTCCAGTTCACGCCTGGCCTGGTTGTCAGCGCTGTAAACGTCCAGTCGGTAACCGAGGCTGCGGGCCTGATGTTCGATACCCCGCTTCATGATGTCCCAGAAAGGAATGCGGGCGTCGGAAACAAGGTAGGCGATGCGCTTCTCAGGCACCGAAGCCTGAGCCGCCATTGCTGTAGCCGCCAGCCCCCAGGCCAGGACCACAGCCATCAGTCGCAACAAGAACCCAAATCTCATTATCAGCCCCCTATCTACCCCAGGCCGTTACAGTCCGGTCCACGGTTAATTCATCCGAATTGTACTGATGACCATAGGGTTAATTACTTAAAAATATGCCTCATCCGCCCTCTCGGCACAGCCACCTGGCCTTGATACCCTGCTGATCAAGCCACAGCCCGCTCCCGCTCGCCCCGCTCCCGCCCGCTTTTCAACACCACGCTGTAGGCGGTCTTCACTTCGCCAAAGGCTTCCAGGGCAGACAACAGTTCATCCGCCAGGCGCACTTTCCAGGTGGCACCCAGGGTCAGATCGCAACACGCACTGTCGTTGCAGTAGCCCAGGCTAACAGGGCATCCCGAGGCGTCCCGATGGGGCGCCAGGGCTTCCATCAGCCGATGGGCATCCGGCTTCTCCGTAAGCACCAAGCGCAGCTGGGTGGCAAAGCGGGTGCGGGCCGCCGCCAGGTCCAGGACTTCATCGGCAGTGACCCGCATGCCGCCGGAGTAGTCATCATGGCTGGCCTTGCCGGCGATGATGAGCAGGGTGTCTTCCTTGATACGCTGGCGGTTGGCGTCGAAGGTTTCGTTGAACACCGCCACGTCCACCTGGTTTTCGCCATCGTCCAGGGTGACAAAGGCCATCTTGCCCCGACGGGTCATCTGGGTGCGCACGGCGGAAACCACGCCGGCCATGAGCTGGGGGCCCGGCTGGGGCTTCACGTCCTTGAGTGTCTTGTCCACCAGGCCCTTGAGCAGGGGCCGGTCGGCGTCGAAGGGGTGGCCGGAGAAATAGAAGCCCAGGGCGGTCTTTTCCTGGGCGAGCTGTTCCCTGAGCGACCAGGGGGGCACGGCCACCAGATCCGGCGGCGCGGTGTGGATGCTGTCGCCGAACAGGGAGTCCTGGGCGGCATGGGCCTGCTGGGTTTCGGCCCATTCCATGGCCAGGCCCACGCTCATCAAGGTGGCATTGCGGCTGGGGTGGAGACTGTCGAAGGCCCCGGCCCGCACCAGGGCTTCGATGACCCGGCGGTTGACGATGCGCCGGTCCACCCGGCGGCAGAAGTCGAACAGGTCGGTAAAAGCGCCTCCCTCTTCCCGGTTGGCGACGATGTTGGCAATGGCCCCCTCTCCCGTGCCCTTCACCGCCCCCAGGCCATAGCGCACCTGTTTGCGGTCCACGGGCACGAAGCGGTAGCTGGACTGGTTGATGTCCGGAGGCAGGATGACCAGCTTGTTCTTCAGTGCATCGTCCACGAACACCTTGACGCTGTCCGTGTTGTCCAGGTCCGAGGAGATGGTGGCGGCCATGAAGGCGGCGGTATGGTGGGCCTTTAGCCAGGCGGTGTGGTAGGTGACCACGGCGTAGGCGGCGGTGTGGGACTTGTTGAAGCCGTATTCCGCGAACTTTTCCATGAGGTCGAACAGGCGCATGGCCAGTTCCGGGTCGTACCCCTTCTTCGCCGCCCCCTCTCGCATGATGTCCCGGTGCTTGGCCATTTCCTCGGCCTTCTTCTTGCCCATGGCCCGGCGCAGCAGGTCCGCCCCCCCCAGGGTGTAGCCGCCGATGATCTGGGAGATCTGCATCACCTGTTCCTGGTAGACGATGACGCCGTAGGTGGGCTCAAGGCACGCTTTCAAATCCGGGTGGAAGTAGTCGATGGCCTGCTTGCCCTTCTTGCGCAGGATGAAGTCGTCCACCATGCCGGAACCCAGGGGGCCCGGCCGGTACAGGGCCAGCACGGCGATGATGTCCTCGAAGCGGTCCGGCTCCAGCTTGGCCAGGAGCTTCTTCATGCCCTCAGATTCCACCTGGAAGATGGCGGTGGTGTTGGCTTTCTTCAGGATGTCGTAGGCGGCCGGGTCCGTGAACGGCAGGGTGTTCAGGTCCAGGTCCGAGTTGGGGTCCAGCTGTTTGATGTACTTGACGGCCAGATCGATGATGGTGAGGTTGCGCAGGCCCAGGAAGTCGAACTTCACCAGGCCGGCCTTCTCCACGTCGTCCTTGTCGAACTGGGACACCACCGAATCCGAGCCCTCGGCATTGTAGAGGGGGCAGAAATCCGTGAGTTTGCCCGGGGCGATGAGCACGCCGCCGGCGTGCATGCCCACGTTGCGGGTCAGGCCCTCCAGCTTGCGGGCCAGGTCGAAGAGTTCCTTCACCTCCTCTTCCTGCTCGTAACGTGCCTTAAGTTCCGGCACCTGCTCCAGGGCTTCGTCCAGGGACACGTTCTTGCCCGGGGCCGAGGGGATCATCTTGGAAATCTGGTCGCAGAAGTTGTAGCCCAGGTCCAGCACCCGGCCCACATCACGGATCACCGCCCGGGCCGCCATGGCGCCAAAGGTGGCGATCTGGCTCACGGCATCGGCGCCGTATTTCTCCCGCACGTATTCGATCACCCGCCAGCGGTTGTCCTGGCAGAAGTCGATGTCGAAGTCGGGCATGGAAACCCGCTCAGGATTAAGAAAACGCTCGAACAGTAGCGCGTAAGCCAATGGATCCAGATCAGTAATGCCGATGGAATACGCCACCAGGGAGCCGGCGCCAGAACCCCGGCCAGGCCCCACGGGTACGCCATTGGCCTTACCCCAGTTGATGAAGTCGGCGACGATGAGGAAGTAGCCCGGGAAGCCCATCTGGATGATGGTGTTCAGTTCCAGTTCCAGGCGGGCCACATAGGTGGGGCGCTGCTTCTCCCGTTCCGCCTCGTCCGGGTAAAGCCCCTTCAGGCGCCGCTCCAGGCCCTCCCGGGCGAACTGGCGCAGATAGTCGTCCAGGGGCATGCCGCCGGGGGTGGGAAAATCCGGCAGCTTGCTCTTGCCCAATTCCAGGGTCAGGTTGCAACGGCGGGCGATTTCCACCGTGTTTTCCAGGGCTTCCGGCAGGTCGGCAAACAAATCCGCCATCTCTGCCTGGCTCTTGAAATAGTGTTCTTCGGTGAAGACCCGGGGCCGGCGCTTGTCCGCCAGGGTATAGCCCTCGGCGATGCACACCCGGGCTTCGTGGGCGATGAAATCCTCCCGACCGGGAAACTCCACCGGGTGGGTGGCCACCACGGGCAGGTCCAGTTCGGCGGCCAGATCCAGGGCCTGGGCCAGATGGATGTCAGATTCCGGCCGTCCATCCCGCTGGATTTCCAGGTAGTAGCGGCCGGGGAAACGTCCGGCCCAGGCCCGGGCCAGTTGCCGGGCGGTATCCAGAGAGGCGTTCAGCAGGGCCTGGCCCACGTCTCCCTGGTGGGCCCCAGACAGGGCGATCAGTCCGGCCCCCGCCTCGCCCTCGAACCATTCCGCCTTGAGCATGGCCCGCCCCCGGTGCATGTTGGTGCGGTAGGCCCGGGTAAGCAGTTCGCACAGGTTGCGCCAACCGTTGCGGTCCTGCACCAGCAGCAGCAGCCGGGTGGGCTTGTCCGGAGCTTCCGGGTTGGAAATCCATATATCGCAGCCGGCGATGGGTTTGACCCCCTTCTTGCGGCAGGCACTGTAGAACTTGATGAGGCCGAAGACGTTGGACAGGTCCGTGAGGGCCAGGGCCGCCATGGCATCCGCGTGGGCCATCTTCACCGCCCCATCCACCCGCATCAGGCTGTCCTGCACCGAGTATTCGCTGTGCAGGCGCAGGTGGACGAAACGGGGGCTTTGGGGGGTGGGGGCCGGGTCGACTGTCTCGGACATGGGCAGATCAGGGAAAAGTGGCGGGCATTTTAACCCCCCGTCTGCCAGGGTCACAGCAGGGGCCCCCCTGCCATTCTATAAATGGTCTTCCCAGCCGGCTGCCGGAACCAGATCCAACAGCAGCCGGTGCAGGAAACCCGCCCCGGGTTCGTCAAACAAAGTCTGGGCTTCGTCCTGCCAGGTCAGCACGGTACGCCCTTCCCCAGACCTTTTGCCCAGGCCCAGCCGGTAACTGGCCCGAGGCGTCATTTCGGCCTCGATGAACCGGGCGGCCGCTTCGGCCAGGTCCGCCCCATGAATCAGCAGGCCGGATTCCGTGTTGAGCAGCAGGGAACGGGGGTCCAGATTCATGGAACCGATATAGGCAGACTGCCGGTCGAACACCATGACCTTGCTATGCAGGCTGGTGCGGGAAGACCCGCCGGCCAGGCGCCGGAAAAACCGGTGCTGCACCTGGCTGGGCTTGAGCTCATAAAGTTCGATGCCATTGAGCAGCAGGGGCATCCGGTAAGGGGCATAACCGGCGTGCACCAGCAGTACGTCGGTCGCAGCCATGGAGTTGGTCAGCAGCCGTACCCTCGCCCCCTGGCCGTGGACATAGGCCAGCAGGTCCACCCCCACCTGCCCCGGAACGAAGTAGGGGCTGGCGATCAGTAGCTCCTGGCGCACCTTCAGCCCTTGGATAAGCAGACGGGCCAGGGAGAGTTCGGCGACGGACGCGGATTGATCCACCTTTTGCGGCGGGTCTGCCAGAAACTCGCCCCGACCAGGCAACCAGGCACTGAGTTCGTCAGCCACAGCCGGCCCGGCCAAGGCATCCAGGCCGGTGTATTCGAACAGGGTGGACTGGTCCAACTCGGCCAGGCTCTGCTCCAGATTGCGTCGCACCTTCGCCAGCAAGCTAGTACGCTTGTCGGGTTTGGGTTTGGGTATGGCTCTCGCCGACACGGCATAGGGGCTGTTCCAGTAGGCATCGAAGGCCCAGGCCATCTCTCCCACCACAGGCCCGGCCGTCAGCACATCCAGGTCATGGAAGGCCACGGGGCTATCGGCCTGGAAATATTCATCGCCGATGTTGCGTCCCCCGGTAATGGCCATGACACCGTCGGCCACGAACAGTTTGTTGTGCATGCGGTGGTTCAGACGGTCGTCGTTGAGAAACTGCATGGCGCGGCCCAGGGGGCTATCACCTCGAACAGCAAAGGGGTTGAACAGGCGGATGTGGATATTGGGATGGGCATCCAGGCCGATGATGGCGGCCTCCTGCCGGCCCGTATCCACATCGTCCAGTAGCAGGCGTACCCGCACACCCCGGTCCGCGGCCCGCAACAGGGCCTGGGCTAGAAGGCGGCCGCTGGTATCGGCATAAAACAGGTAGTACTGCAAATCCAGGCTTTTTTCTGCCCGCTCCGCCAGGGCCAAACGGGCCATCAGGGCCGCCCGGCCGGATTCCAGCAGGCGGAATGCCGATTCCCCCGCTCCGCCCTGGGGCAGAGAGGCTGTCACCTGGGCAAGTGCGCTGTTGCGGTCAGGCACCAGGGACCAGCTTGGCGCGGGGGGCGGCAGGGGGCGAAGCGTGGCACAAGCCGATAGAAGCCCTCCCAGGCACAGGCTCAGAAAAACCCGCCAGACCCCGCCCCAGGGCCTTCGCCAGTGGCAGCTAAAAATGTAGGCCAGATGGCGCTCGCTCAGCACCGCAAGGGCTCAATCCAGGGACCAGATATCCCGGTAGGGCTTTTCGTACCGGCTGATGATGTCGTAATAGATACGCACGTTCTCGGCCAGGGCACGGGCCTCGCCCCCCCGGGCGAAGCCGTAGCGCAAGCTCTGGTTGTGCTTGCTGCGGGCCAGCAAGGGCAGCGTCTCCTTCATGTCGCTCCATTTGTCCGGATCCCGGCCCAGCCGCCGGGCCAGGGTGCGGGCGTCTTCCAGATGGCCGGGACCGATGTTGTAGGCCGCCAGGGCGAACCAGGTGCGGTCCGGCTCCGGAATGGACGCCGGCAATGCATCACGCAGCTGGGCCAGGTACCTGGCGCCCCCCAGGATGCTCTCCTCGGCATCCAGACGATTCTTCACCCCCAGGTGGTCTGCCGTGGCCTCCGTGAGCATCATGATGCCCCGCACCCCGGTAGGGGAAACCGCATGGGCATCCCACTGGGATTCCTGGTAGGCCACGGCCGCCAGGAATCGCCAATCTATCCCGGTCTCCCGCTGGGCCGAGTGAAAAAAACTCACCAGTTCCGGTAACAATCGGATACGCCGTTCCAGTAGGCCGACCACGTCTGCTTCCGCAAGACGGGTGACATGGCCGAAATATCGTTCCCGCAAGTCCGCCAGCTCTCCGGATTTTTCCAGGTCCCTGAAAAACCGGGTCACCTTGCGGGCAAAGGCCACGTCCACCCCCAACCGCATGGCCCAGGCCTGGTGCAGATCGTCCCGGAGCACAAAGGCATCCCGCAGGTTGGGATGGAAATTGTGGGCCAGTTCCAGGCTGTCCGAATCCGCCACAGTGCAGTCGGACAGGCCCAGGTCCACCCGCTGCAAAAGGGTCTCGGTGCCGGCGGTCGCCATTTCTTTCCACCGCAGGGCAGGCATGTCCTTGCCGCGTAGCGTCTCAAGGTGGTCCGCATGGCTGCTGCCGGCCACCACCTCCAGCCGCAGGTCCGGGTTCCTGACGAAATCCGCCAGCCCACGGGGGCGGTCCAGGCCCTGGTTGCAGACCACCCATTCCTTGATACGCCCATAGGCCGGGCCGAAACTCATACGGGCCTTGCGACTGGCCGTGGAAGTGAGGCCGGCCGCAGCGATATTCACCTTGCCCGTGGCGGCCAGTTCGAGAAGATCATCCAGGCTCTCGGCCTGGATCAGGCGCAGACGCCAGCCGTTGCGCTCGGCAAAGCGGGCCACCAGGTCGTACTCAAACCCCTTCGGGTCCCCGTTCCGATCCAGATAATAAGTTGTCGGACTGTTGCGGATACCCACCACCAACTCGCCGGTCATGTCCGGCGGCATGACCTGGCCCGGACCGCAGCCCGCCAGCCCGGCCAGAAGTAAGCTGGCCAGCAAGCCCAGCAGCCAGGTTTTCACTGACTCAGCCATCCCGGACGGATTCAGGAAAAACCACACAGTTTCACTACCGTGTGCAGGCTGTTCAAAGGACTCATGAAACATGGGCTGTGTCAGTAGATTCGTTCATGATCGGCAAGGAACGGGCAATCCGGAATCTAACATGCCCTACCGTGGCGTCCGGTCAACCCAGGAAACACACATCCAACTGACTCAATACGGCCGCAAGACATCCGGGTACCTGGCATCGGCTATAAGGAAAGCCCCCAGAGTTGCACGGCCTGGATTCCAGGGAATGGTAGGCTCATGGCATCCGGTCTGAGCATACACAACCTAGCCGCGCATCAAATCTGTGCGCAATATCAATTGCAGCGACGAAGCTATGAAAATCTTTGTCTTTGAGTACATTACCGCCCTTGGGGATGTCTGCCGGCCCATGCCCGATACTTTGGCGACGATGCAGCAAAGGAGTTGCGCCAATTGGAACCGAAGTTGGACGCCAAACTTGGCGGACGTGCCCCAGTCATGACTGGGCATGGCTCCTGATGGAGGACAAAGCATGCGCATGATTCCCCTGCCCTACCACCCGGACAGTGCTGAACTGTTTGAAGCCATCGCCGACGAGCCATGGTCCGTGTTCCTGGACAGCGGCCGCCCCCGTTCCACGGCTGGCTGTCTGGACATCCTCGCATCCCGCCCCAGCACCACCCTGATGACGCGAGGCGGCATGACGGAGATCCGGCACCACGCCCCCGGCGTTTCCGGTGCAGCAACAACCCTGTCCCCCGCAGACCCCTTCGACTTGTTACGCCAATGCCTGGCAGCGGATGGCCTGCGGGACGGGCTGCCCTTCGGAGGAGGCGCCATCGGATATTTCGGCTACGACCTGGGTCGCCGTCTCGAGCGCCTGCCAAACCACGCGCGGGACAGCGAAGCCATCCCGGACATGGCCGTGGGCATCTACGACTGGGCCGTGGTGGTGGACCATGAGCAGCAGGCCGCCTGGCTGACGGGTGCGGAACGGGACCCCAGAACCCGGCGGGACTGGGACAGGCTGGTTCAACTATTCAGCGCCCCCCCCCTGGCTGGTGCCAGGAGCCCCGCCCGCCCCCGTTTTCAGGTGGGGCCCATGCAGAGCAACTTCGATCAGGACGCCTATCGGCAGGCCTTCGCCCGCATCCAGCGCTACATTGCCGCCGGGGATTGCTACCAGGTGAACCTGGCACAACGTTTTCAGGCCACAGTGACCGGTGACCACTGGCTGGGCTACCAGGCCTTGCGCCGCCT
The DNA here is from genome assembly GCA_040757575.1 of Pseudomonadota bacterium. Classification (GTDB taxonomy): domain Bacteria; phylum Pseudomonadota; class Gammaproteobacteria; order Burkholderiales; family Thiobacillaceae; genus PFJX01. The sequence continues at coordinate 88,208 of JBFLXA010000003.1, read as the reverse complement.
CAACCCGGCCCCCTACTCCGCCTATCTCAACCACCCCACTGTCCGAATCATGTCCTCATCTCCGGAGCGCTTCCTGGTGGTGCGCCAGGGCCGGGTGGAAACCAAACCCATCAAGGGAACCCGCCCAAGGGCTGCCGCCCCTGAAGCAGATTCCGCCCTGGCCCGGGAACTGCAAGGCAGCATCAAGGACCGGGCAGAAAACCTCATGATCGTGGATTTGCTGCGCAACGACCTGGGCAAGGCCTGCTGCCCGGGGTCCGTGGCAGTGCCGCGTCTGTTCGAGATCGAGAGCTTCGCAACCGTGCACCATCTGGTCAGTACGGTGATCGGTCGTCTCAACCAGGACATGGACGCCATCGGCCTGCTACGGGCATCTTTTCCGGGCGGCTCCATAACCGGCGCGCCCAAACTGCGAGCCATGGAAATCATCGAGGAACTGGAACCCGACCGGCGTGGGGTTTACTGCGGTGCCATTGGCTGGCTGGGCTTCAATGGCGACATGGACACCAACATTGCCATCCGCACCCTGGTCAGCTCCGACAACCGTCTGCGGTTCTGGGCCGGCGGGGGCATCGTTGCGGACTCCAACGTGGACGAGGAATACCAGGAATGCCTCGACAAGGCTGCAGCAATGCTGCGCCTGGCAAAGGATCACAGGGGCGAGATGGCCGGAGGACAGTGCTCCGGATCCTGATGCAGCACTCAGGACAGATTCCCTGCATCGACACATAGCCAAGCCCTGTTGAGCAAGAGTTGCATGGCCGGGCATCATTCGCCGCCGTAGGCGCCAAAGGGAAATTCCAGTATCATGCGAAACCGCTCAACCATGCGGTTTTCAGACCCGGAGAGATGGCAGAGTGGTCGAATGCACCGGATTCGAAATCCGGCATGGTGGCAACACCATCGGGGGTTCGAATCCCCCTCTCTCCGCCAGACAGCCTCTGGACCACAGGACCAGGGGTAGTCTGTGGCGCAAGCCACCCCGCACGTCAGGGCATTTCACACACCACACATTCGTACTTCCGGGCCTGACCGGTGCGCAGACTCCCGCCGGTAATTTTCAGTGTTTCGCCGTCCTTGCAACGGCGGTTGTTGGCTACATAAACCACTTCATTGGTGGAGATTTCGCCTATTCCCGGCACCGTATCCAACAGCGGGTAGACGCAGGAAACCCTGTCGGACGATTTTGATCCAGCGGCGTGGGCGATATCCGATTTTGGGGCTGGAGCAGCCGGTGTGACGACGATGGTCGGTGAATTCACCGTGATGGAAACCGGGCCTGAAAAATAGAAATCCCCCACGAAGGAGGATGATACCCAGGGGGTCTGCACCCCACGGGTTTGTTGGTGTACGCCTTTGAGCACTTCCTTGAACACGTCCTCAATCTTCAGGCCTGGCACCTGAATCTTGTCCAGCAGGACTTGTGTGTAGGGGCTGTGTCGTCCATACCCATCGTCGGCCACCGAGCCGGGGGAAGTGGCGTAGGCGACGATGCTCCCCCTGGGGGCGTCCACGTTGGCCAGACCCCGGGACAGGCTTCTGGATTTTTTCGGCAGAGGATTGTTCCGACAGGCGTCCAGGATGACGATGTTCAAGCCGTTCTGGGCCTGCTGCATGCGATCCATCACCTGCCCCAGGGCCACGGCCTTGTAACGCACGTCCTGCTCGGACAGGATGTCCACACCCAAGGGGACCAGATAATTTTCGCCCCCCACTTCTACACCATGGCCGGCGAAGTAGAACAAGCCTGTGCCACCCAGGCGGATATGGTGTCCCAGGCGGTCGATGGCCTGTTCCATGTCCCGCTGGTTGGCATCCACCAACAGTTCGGTACGAAACCCCAGATTCTGCAAGGCTCTGGCCATGGCCCGGGCATCATTGGCGGGATTCTTGAGGTGACCGTAACGGTAGGCGCTGTTGCCGATCACTAGGGCATGGCGCGTCGAATCATCCCCACGCAGGATCGGCGAGACAGAAAACAGCACCAAGGCCAGGAGCAACTGGACCAGCCAAACCTGGGTCAGCGCATAAGCACGTGTTATTGCCACAAAGTATCTCCGAATACCCACCGGCTGGCCCGGATGTGAATGCATCAGGCCCCGCCTCAAGACCAAAGGCTCAATGTACAACACGCGTCCAAAGAAACACGACCCGTAATATTAGGCGGCTCGGAGCCTGGGCATGGAATTGGCCGCGCGACCCCATGGGGCCTTGCAACCTTCTGGCTGTCCACTTGATTTATCCCTTCTGGGCGTGGATTCTTCACCCCTCACCTGTTCTCTTCAGCCATGGGTGCCCTAAAGATATTTTTTACACTGGTGCTTGCATGCCTCTGCCTGCCCGCCTGGTCCAAAGCGCCGGCGGAAGGTGGAGTGCGTGAAGCAGACCGGCGCATTGCCCTGGTCATCGGCAACAATACCTACCGGCATGTGCCCCCCCTGGAAAAGGCGGCCAACGATGCCCGCGCTGTGGGAGAGGCCCTGAAGAAGGTGGGCTACAAGACCACGGTGCTGCTGGAGGCCAACCAGCGGCGCATGAACTCCGCCATCAACCGCTTTGTGGAGGACCTGGATAACGGCGGCATGGGGGTGTTGTTCTTTGCCGGTCACGGGGTGCAGATCAACAACCAGAATTTCCTCTTGCCGGTGGATTTCGAGCAGCCCTCCAGTGAAGCGGACGTGGCCGACCAGGCGGTGAGCCTCCAGGCCGTCCAGGACAAGCTGGCCCAGGCCCGCACCCGGTTCACCCTGCTGGTGGTTGACGCCTGCCGGGATAACCCCCTGCCCCGCAAGACAGGCCGCTCCTTTGGCCTGACCCGGGGTCTGGCCCAGGCCAGTTCGGCGGAAGGACAGATTGTGGTGTTTTCCGCTGGCGCCAACCAACAGGCCCTGGACAAGCTGGGCCAGGACGACCGCCACCCCAACGGCGTGTTCACCCGGGAATTCCTGCCCTGGATCGAGCGGCCTGGCGTCAGCATCCGGGACGCCATCCTGGAAGTCCGCAGTGCAGTAAGGCAAAGGGCCCGTAGCGTCAATCACGATCAGTTTCCCGCCGTGTATGACCAGGCCGAGGGGGAGTTCTATTTCTCCCCCTCCGCAAAGCCCCGGCTGCTGTCACCCAGCCAGGCTGAACTGCTGTTCTGGCAATCTGTCCAGGGCAGTGAATCCAGTGAAGACTTTGCCGAATACCTGCACCTCTACCCGGAAGGCCTGTTTGCCGGCCTGGCAAAGCGCAAGCAGGCGGCATTGGCGGCAGCAGAACGGCCGGTTGTTGCAGAGACGGCTCCTGCATCCGCGCCAATTGTCCCAACCCCAGCCCAGGCCAAACCGGTAGCCCCCCACGCCCAGGCTACTCCGGCGTCGCCCCTCCCGGCTCCGGTTCAGGCCCCGGCCCCCATCTCTATCCCTATCCCCGCACCTGCTGTCCTCTCAGTGGCGGCGCCGTCGGTCCAGAGCACGCCCCCTTCCCCCTCGCCTGTCAACGCATCCAGGGCCTGGGACTATGAAGTCATCGAGCAATACGGTCGCAACGTGGTGGGTCGTTACCGGGTGGAAGTCGGTCCAGACAGCCAGGGCCAGACCACAGAACGCATTCGCATCAACAACGGCGCCCGCACCCTGACGCGAACACTGAAGGATGAAGGAGGTCTGGATATGCAGGTGTTCCGCCTGCCCAACGACACCAATTACTGGATCACGGATTTTTCCCCCTATCTCGCCAACCGCCCCTTGCCAGCAACTGATCACATCTGGCCGGTAACCTTACCCATGGGGGACATGGGGCCCTGTAGTGGCAAGGCCCAGGTACGCGGGCAGGAATCGGTAAAAGTGCCCGCCGGTACCTTTCAGGCTACCCGCATCCGGCTGGAATGCCGGTTCCAGAAAGTCCCCCAGCGATCAACGGACTCCACCCTGTTCCTGGATGCCTGGTATGTGCCGGAACTGGGTCGGGTGGCACGTATAGACAAGCGGGTACCGCCTACCGCCAATGACGACCTTGGTGAAGAACGGGAGTCTTACCAACTCAAACGGGTGGAAGGCCGATGAAAGCCGGCCACGGGGAACGTGCTTGGCCTATGCTTGCGGAGCGGGCCGACCAAGAGGGAGCGTCACCATGATGAATCGCTGGATCCGGGAAAAATACAGTGCAGGCAGAACCATCTTCAGCGAGGGCGCCCCAGGCCAGCACGCCTATCTCATCGAACAGGGCCGCATCCGCATTACGAAGCAGAACCGCCAGGGGGAGACGGAATTGGCCAGCCTGCAGGCCGGGGACATGTTCGGGGAGATCGCCCTCATCGACCGGCGTCCCCGCACCGCCTCCGCCACGGCCCTGGAAGAAACCACCCTGATCCCCATCACCCGGGAACTCCTGGTGGACAAGCTCCGCCAATCAGACCCGCTGTTGTCCTACATCCTCGAAGTGGTGGTGGAACGCTGGCGCCAAAGCATGGCTGGAGACTCCACCCCGGCACCGGGTGCCTTCAGCCAGGAAGATGGCATACCCAACCTGAAGCAGTTCGCCATCGACCAGTTGCGCATCGCCCAGAGCCTGAGCGACGCGATCGAAAACGACGAGTTCCTGCTCCATTACCAGCCCGTGGTGCACATGCATGACCGTTCCCTGGCAGGCTTTGAAGCCCTGATCCGCTGGAACCAGCCGGACAAGGGCTTCATCTCTCCGGCCGGCTTCATTGGCGTGGCGGAGAACACCGGGCTCATCGTGCCCATCGGTCGCTGGGTGCTGAAAACGGCCCTGGACGCCCTGGCGGGCTTTCAGGCCTGCATGGATGCCCATCACCCTGGGCACAAGCCATTGTTCATGAGCATCAACGTCTCCGCCCGGCAGCTTCAGGAACCCGACGAGGTGGACGGGATGCTGGACCTCATCCGCGCCTCCGGCGTGAACCCGGGCCAGGTGAAGCTGGAGGTGACTGAAAGCGCCCTGATCGATAATCCGGACACGGCAGCCCAGGCCCTGCACAAACTCAAATCTCTTGGTCTGCTACTGGCCATCGACGACTTTGGCACCGGCTATTCCTCCTTGAGCTACCTGAGTCAGTACCCCTTGGATACCTTGAAGATCGACCAGTCCTTCGTCTTCACCATGCAGGCCAAGGAAGGCAGCCAGCGAATCACCAAGGCGATCGCCAGCATGGCACATGATCTGGACATGAACTGCATCGCCGAAGGGGTCGAGCAGGAATCGGACATTCCCCTGCTGCAAGCAATGGGAGTGGAATACGGCCAGGGCTATTACTTCTCGAAACCCCGGGCACCCGCCCAGGTGGACGAGTACATCGCCCAGCGAGGCGCAGGCATCTGAGGCTACAGACCAAGCATGGAACCTTCGTTGCCGTTAACGTAGACGCTATTAACGCTCAGCTAACCCTGGAATCCGTTGCCGGTACTGCCGGACCCACTCCTGGATCACAATATCCCCTCCCTGGCGGGCCAAAATGTCGTCCAGCACGGCAGGCATGGCGTCATAGGCCCGGGAAGCCTCGAGTTCCGACAGCAGGTATAGCTCCGGCAGGATGTCCTGGTCCTCGGCATCGGCCCGGAGTGCCTCGTATTTGAGTGTTGCCTGACTGGACCGTTCCCCACTACCCAGGGAGCGGACCCGGACCATGGCGTGACGGGGGGCCTCCGACAGGGGACCAAAGACCGGAGAAGCCGTCAGGGCCTGGACCAGATAGGCAGGCAGGGGTTTAACCCGGGGGGCTGTCTGGTAAGTCATGGCCTGACTGGCTGCGGGACCGACGCTCAGCACGGCTTTCCCTTGCCAGAACTCCTGCCGCCCCCCCTTCAGATAAACCAGCTGCAGTTGTCCTCCAGGGGAGATCTTCAAGCGCGCGCCTGCAGGCAATCGGGTCAAGGCCTCAAGAGGCCATTCCTTGCCGTCTTCGCCAATCTGCTGGACCAGCCCCTGGAGCCCCGTCACATAGGCCCCTTGATTGCTGTCGCGGCCATTTTCGCTGCTCCAGGCCCCGGCCGCCCAGAGGAGGGCAAGGCCCAGCAGAGCATAACGCTTCAGGATGTTCATGATTTCTCCCTTTCCGGTTCTTGATTCATAGCACGCGCCGCTCCAGGCCGTGACCCCAGGCCTTCCACCCGGACCAGGTGCACGGGTTCTGACTTGCCCTTCAGGGCCACGCTTTCCCGCTCCCCCAGTAACAGGGGCACCGCGCTGGCGGCCAGGGTTGCCTCACTGGCCAGGATGTCCGCCCCCAGGCTACGGGTCATGCCTTCGATGCGGGAGGCCACGTTCACCGTGTCGCCGATGGCGGTGTATTCCATGCGCTGGGCCGAGCCCATGTTGCCCGCCACCACCGGGCCACTATGCAGCCCCACGCCCACGCCAAATGTCGGCAGGCCCTGGCCGGCAAAGCGTTTCTGGAACCAAGCATCGAATTCCCGGGCAATGTCCCGGATGCGCACTGCCGCCCGCAGCGCCCGGTCGGCGTGGTCCGGATAGGCCAGGGGCGCGCCGAAAACGACCATCACCGCATCGCCGATGAACTTGTCCACGGTGCCCCCTTCCGCATGCACCGCATCGCACACCCGGGCAAAATAGCGGTTGAGCATTTCCACCACTTCCTCCGCCGCCAGACGCTCCGAAATGACCGTGAAATCACGGATGTCGGAAAACAGCACCGTCACGTCCCGCCTGTCGCCCCCCAGGCTGGGCATTTCGCCACTGGATACCAACTCCTCCACCACCGGCCCCGAAACATAGCGGCCGAACAGTTCGGTGATGCGGGTCCGGGCCCGCTCCTCCCATACATATCTGAGGCCCACCACGCCCAGAAACAGGGCCAGGAGGGCACCATCCGTGGCCACGGCGGGAAATAGGACATCCTGCCGGAACATGGCATAGCCCAGCAGCAAGGGCAGAGCAAGCAAAAGGGGCAAGGCCCCCAGCGCCAAACGCAGACGGGCTACCAGGAATACCAGGAGGGCCAGGGCCAGCAAGCCTGCCTGTACGCCCCACTCCAGAGCCGGTGACAAGGCCACGAGCTGGCGACCGGCCAGAAGGGATTCAACGATGTTGGCGTGGATCTCGGGCCCGCTCATGACCCCCTGGCCGGCGCCAAAAAACCCGGATCGATAGGGAGTGGCATGGGTGTCGTTCATGCCCATGTATTCGCCGCCGATGATGACCACCCGTCCCTTCAGGGCCTGGACCTCAGGGCGCCCAAGGGCGTCCGGCGCCAGCAAAGTCGCCAGGGACACCCGGGGAAAGTGGCCTGGAGGCCCCCAGTAGGCCAGGGCATGGCGCCGGGTATCCGGAGCTGAAGCGGCGACTGGCAGGGATGCCCCCGCACGGCTGGCCAACAGGGCCGCCAGACTCATGAGGGTCGGGCCCTCCTGCCCCTGGACGGGCCAGACACGGAAATGCCGCACCACGCCATCCGCGTCCGCCTCCAGATCCGCAAGGCCGATGTACCGGGGAACATCAAGATTCGGCAGCGCCAGCACGTAGTCCGCTGAGGGCAACAACAGTCCCGGGCTGCCATCGGCCCCGGGCGAGCCTGCGGCCACCAACACCAGGTGCCCGGCAGCGAGTTCCTGGCGAAACAGACGGTCGTATCCCGCCCCCGAGCCCGGGTTGAGGCCGACCTGCACCAGCCAGCGTTCGGCACTAATCGAAAAAAGCAGATCGAGCCCCACCGCCCGGACCCCCGCTTGCCTGAGCACCTGGCTGGCCCGGGCCAGCTGGGGCGTCCAGAATGCCAGGGGCTCATCCTTCCAGGCATGCAGGCTGGCCTCGTCCACCACCACCAGGGCCCCATGCCGAGGCTGGCCACGGGGGCCGGCCCATTGGTGCCATAAATCGGAAACCGCGAATTCCAGGGGCGTCAGCACCCCAAGGGAAGGAATCCCCCGGGCCAGGCCCAGGGCCAGGAGGAACAACGCCAGCCCCATCAGCAGCCTGCGCGTTGTTCTCCGCTTCACTGCCCCCATGGCACTGGAAGCTTCAGACGTCGCAGACCCCGCCCGGGGTAGCTGTCTGTGCCTGGCCGTAATCCATGCAGGCCAGGTGCTTCAGCACCGTGCGCATGCGGCCCATGACGCTCGCCAGGGTGCTTTCGATCACCTCCGGCGAGATGCCAAGAGCACTGTCGCCACGCCCCGCCGCCCAGTTAACAGACACGGCGACGGCGGCGTAGCAGAGGCCGATTTCCCGGGCCAGATAGGCTTCCGGCATACCGGTCATGCCCACCATGTCGGCCCCGTCCCGGGCCAGGCGCTCGATCTCCGCCTTGGTTTCCAGGCGTGGCCCCTGCACCGCTGCGTAGACGCCCCCATCCCGGAAAGACTCTCCGGCACGCTGCAGGGCGGTGGCACACCGGGCCCGCATGTCGTCACAATAGGGCCAGGTGAAATCCTCGTGGGTCACCGGCTTGCCGTTGTATTCCACGAAGGTGGTGTCCCGCCCGTGGGTGTAATCGATGATCTGATCCGGCAGGCAAAGGCGCCCCGGCGTCATGTCGGGGTGGATGCCGCCTACGGTGGCCACGGACACCACGTGGGTGACCCCCTGATTTTGCAGGGCCCAGATATTTGCGCGGTAGTTCACCAGATGGGGCGGAATGGTATGGCCATGGCCGTGGCGCGCCAGGAAGACGATGGGATGGCCATCCAGGTTGCCAAAACTCAGGGGACCGGAGGGTTCACCGTAGGGGGTGCGGATGACCTGCCTGTGGGTGACAGACAGACCGGGCAATTGGGTGAGGCCGGAACCTCCAATGATGCCAAGCATCAGCGCTCCTTCAATGCATAGATGGCCGGCAGGTTGCGCCACAAGCCGTAAGCGTCCATCCCCATGCCGAAAACATAGCGGTTGGGCAGGCTCAAGCCGATGAAATCCGCCTGTACCGGCTTGGCATGGCCCAGATCCTTTTCTGCCAGCACCGCGATCCAGACTTCCGCCGCCCCCATTTCCAGCAGTTTGGCCTTGGCCGCCGCCAGGGTATGGCCTTCATCAAGGATGTCGTCCAGCAACAGGACGCAGCGACCCTGCACTTCCTTGCGGGGCAAGGCAGACCATTCGATCTCGCCTCCCCGAGTGCCGTCCCGGTAGCGGGTGGCATGCAGATAATCGAAATCCAGAGGAAAACCCATCCGGGGCAACAGCTTGCCGGTAAATACCACGGCCCCGCCCATGACGCACAGAGCCAGGGGCATGCGGTCCGCCAGGGCGTCGGTGATGCTCTGGCCCAGACGATCCAGGGCCAGTTCCACCTCGGTGGCACCTACCAGCAGATCCGCGTCATCGATCAGTTTCCAGGCTTCGTTCCGATTCATGGTCTGCATGGGTTTCCTTGCTCAAGGCAGGCTGCGCTGCCGCCGGGCTTCGTAAAGGCAAACGCCGGCGGAGACAGACACGTTCAAGCTTTCCACCTGGCCGTACATGGGAATGCGCACCAGCACGTCGCAATGCTCCCGGGTCAGGCGACGCATGCCGGCGCCCTCAGCGCCCAGCACCAGGGCGGCGGCGGCAGTGAAATCCGCGTCCATGAGGGCGCCGGGTGCGGAATCGTCGGTGCCCACCAGCAGTATGCCCCGGTCCTTCAAGTCCCGCATGGTGCGGGCCAGATTGGTCACGGTGAGATAGGGCACAGATTCGGCCGCGCCGCTGGCGGCCTTCATGGCTACGGCGGATAGGCCGGCGGACCGGTCCTTGGGGGCGATGACGGCATGGACGCCGAAGGCGTCGGCGCTGCGCAGGCAGGCCCCCAGGTTGTGGGGGTCCGTCACCCCGTCCAGAACCATGAGCAAGGCCGGTTCCGTAAGGCATTCCAGCACTTCATCCAGATCCTTGGCCAGCTGTATGGGGTCTGCCATGGCCACCACGCCCTGGGATTTCCCCCTGGCCATTTCTTCGATGCGTGGCGCAGGGGCAAGCACCACACGGATGCCCTTGTCTTCCGCCAGCTTGTGGAATTCCTTGGCCCGCTTGTCACGGCGGGCTTCGTCCAGATAAATGACCTGGAGACTCTCGGGGTGATGCCGCAGGCGAGCGGTTATCGCGTGAAAGCCGTGGATAAGGGTGCGTTGTGTCATATCTGATGGAAATGAAAATGCTGCTCCCTCACCCTGCCCTCTCCCTGGGTGAGAGGGTTAGAGACGCCCTATCCCAGGTAGAAGGCATGAGGTAAGGACGCAAGCATACCCGACAGCCTGACTACTTGCGTCTGGACTTCCTGGCAGATGCGTCAGGGCTGGCCGCTCCCTCTTCCACAAGCGCGAAGTCAATGCGGGAGGTTTCGATATCCACGCTCACCACCCGGATACGCACCTTGTCCCCCAGGCGGTAACGACGGCCGGTACGTTCGCCCATCATCTGGTGGCGAGCTGCGTCGAAGTGGAAATAGTCCGACCCGAGTTCGGAAACGTGTACCAGTCCTTCCACGAACACCTCGTTCAGGGCCACGAAGACGCCGAAGCTCACCACGGACGAAATGACCCCGTCGAATTCCTCGTTGATCTTGTCCTGCATGAAGTAGCACTTCAGCCAGGCCACCACGTCCCGGGTGGCATCGTCGGCACGGCGCTCGGTCATGGAACAGTGGGCACCGATATTCTCCCAGTCGCCGGGGGTGTAGGTCTTACCCTGCAGGCAGGCCTTGATGCCCCGGTGCACCAGCAGGTCCGGATAGCGGCGGATAGGCGAGGTGAAGTGTGTGTAGGACTCGTAGGCCAGGCCGAAATGTCCCACGTTCTCCGGGCTGTACTGGGCCTGGCGCAGGGAACGCAGCAGCACGGTCTGCAGCAGTTGCTCGTCGGGCCGGCCCTTGATCTTGCTCAACAGCTCCGCGTAGTCCTTGGCGTGGGGATCGTCGCCCCCGGTGAGGTAGAAGCCGAACTCCGCCATGAACTCCTGCAAGGCCTTGAGCTTGTCTGCGGTAGGGCCTTCGTGGACCCGGTACAGGGCCGGGTGTTTCTTCTTCTGCAGGAAGTCGGAGGCGCAGACGTTGGCTGCCAGCATGCATTCCTCGATGACCTTGTGGGCATCGTTGCGGGCGTAGGGAATGATGCGCTCGATCTTGTCGTGCTCGTCGAACAGCATCTTGGTTTCCAGGGTCTCGAAGTCGATGGCGCCCCGCTTGTGGCGAGCCTTCAACAGCACCTTGAAGAGCTTGTAGAGGTTTTCCAGGTTGGGCAGCAGGGCTTCCTGGTCCTTGGGAGGCTTGGCGGCGCCGGAAAGCCAGTCCCAAACCAGGTTGTAGGTCAGCCGGGCCTTGGAGTGCATCACCGCCGGGTAGAAACGGTATTTCTTGATGTTGCCCAGGCTGGAGACTTCCATCTCGCACATCATGCACAGCCGGTCTACCTTGGGGTTGAGCGAACACAGCCCGTTGGACAGTTCCTCCGGCAGCATGGGAATCACCCGGCGGGGGAAATACACCGAGTTGCCCCGTTCATAGCCTTCGCGGTCCAGAGACGATCCGGGCCGCACATAGTGGGATACGTCGGCAATGGCCACCCACAGCCGGAACCCCCGCCCCTCGGGCTGGCAGTAGACGGCATCATCGAAATCCCGGGCGTCTTCGCCGTCGATGGTCACCAGGGGCAGGTCCCGCACGTCTTCCCGCTCCAGGCCATCGGTCGGGGCCAGGTCTTTCTTGGTGACGGTCTTGGGCAACTTCCTGGCCTGGGCCAGCACGTCATCGGGAAACGCATTTGGCAGATCGTGCTTGCGCAGGGCAATTTCGATCTCCATTCCCGGGTCGGCATAGTTGCCCAGAATCTGCTTCACCGTGCCCATGGGCGGCACCTGCTTGCTGGGCTGGGCGGTGATGTCCACCATCACCACCTGGCCGTTGCTGGCGCCCATGTCGGCATTGTCGGGAATGAGGATGTCCTGGCTGATCTTCTTGTTTTCCGCCACCACCCACTGGTAGCCCCGCTCCCGGTACAGACGCCCCACCAGGGTGGTGTTGGACCGTTCAAGAATTTCCACCACCTTGCCTTCCTTGCGGCCCCGGCGATCCTGTCCGTGCTCCCGCACCATGACGCGGTCGCCATGGAGCACGCCGCGCATTTCCTTTTCCGGCAGGAACATGTCGCCGGACTTGTCATCGGGCACGAAGAAACCGAATCCATCCGGATGGCCTTCCACCCGGCCGCTCTTCACCTCGATCTTGTCCGGCAGGCACAGGGCGCCCCTGCGGTTGAACAGCAACTGGCCATCGCGCTGCATGGCCCGCAGTCGATTGAAGAAGGAATCGTATTCCTCCGCCTCAAGGCCCAGACGGAAAGCCAGGTCCTCGGCGTCCACCGGTTCACCGGCCTCCTCCAGCAATTGCAGAACGAATTCCCGGCTGGGCATGGCCTGATCGTAGCCGTATTTCTCCCGCTCCCGCTCCAGGTGGGGGTCCTGCCAGCGCAGGGCCTTGCGGGCCCCTTTCAGGCCCCGATGAGCGGATTTGTCGGTCTTGGGCTTTGCTTCAGGGGAAACAGCGGGTTTGGAAGTTTTTTTCGTTGACATGAATTCGTAGAGATCGCTAATATGCGCGCCTTCGTTGCCCAGATGGCGGAATTGGTAGACGCACTAGGTTCAGGTCCTAGCGCCCGCAAGGGTGTGGAGGTTCGAGTCCTCTTCTGGGCACCAAGCAACACAAAAAGCCGGCTTCCCAGCCGGCTTTTTTCATTTACCGGCACCGTTCCCAGCGCGAGAACGGGGCGCATGGTAACACGCATGAAAGCCGGGGAACCGGCCGTTTCCAGCCGGGGATGCAGATTACTGCCCCCTAATCCACAAGTCCGGCGGGCCTTAATGCGCGAACACCCTGGCCAGGGCCAGACTCATGTAGCGTGCATCCAGCACCCCGGCGCTTTCCCGGGCGCTGTGCATGGCCCACATGGCCGAGCCCACGTCCACGCTGGGCACCCCCAGACGGGTGGCCACGAGGGGACCGATGGTACTGCCGCAACCCAGATCCGTGCGGTGGGCGTACTGTTGCCAGGGAACGCCCGCCGCCTCGCAGCAGGTGACGAACCGGGCTGCGGTGTCGATCCCCGTGGTGTAGCGTTGGTTGCTGTTCACCTTGATGACCGGCCCACCATTGACCAGGACCCGATGCTGAGGTTCGTAGGCCGCCGGGAAGTTGGGATGCCAGGCATGGGCCATGTCGGCGCTGACAAAGAAACTCCGGGCCAGGGCCCGGCGCCGGTCCTCCATATCCAGGGACTGGCTGGCAAAGAGCCGGTCCAGCACATCTTCCATGAAACTGCCGCCAGCGCCGGCCGCACTGCCACTGCCCACTTCTTCATGATCGAAAAACGCCGCCATGCAGGTAGGCCGGGTCCCGTTGGTCTGCAGCAATGCGGCCAACGCGGCGTGACAGGAGGCCAGATTGTCGAGTTGGCCATCGGCCACAAACTCGCCCTCCGCCCCCCAGAAACTGCCCTTCTGGCAATCGAAGGCATTCATCTCCCAGCCCAGGATTTCCGGGGCCTCACAGCCGCACTGACGGGCCAGCAGATCACGGAAATGTCGTCCAGGGTCATCGACCGCCAGACCCAGCAGCAGGGGCAGTTCGTTCTGCTTGTGGAGCTTCAGGCCCTGCTCGTTCACTTCCCGGTTCATGTGGATGGCCAGATTGGGCAGACGCACCAGGGGCCGGTCAAAACGCAGGAGTCGGGTCGTTGACCGATCCCCGGTGCGCAGGCTCACCCGCCCCGCCAGCCCCAGGTCACGGTCGGCAAAGGTGGCCAGGATCGGCCCGCCATACACCTCCACCCCCAGCCGTACCAGCCCTTCGGCGTTGTGGGGCGCCTGGGGCTTCAGGCGCAGCCCCGGTGAATCCGTATGGGCGCCCACGATACGCAGTCCAAACTCGGCCAGGACACCCTCACCCGGCACGAATGCAATCAACGAACTGCCGCCACGCACGACAAAATAGCGCCCCTGGGGCTGAAGGCTCCAGCGGGCGGTTTCGTCCAGTTCGACAAAGCCTGCCGCCCGCAGGCGTTCAGCCAGGGAAGCCGTGGCATGCCAGGGGCTTGGGCTGGCGTCGATGAAATCCAGCAAGTCCTGGGCGTGATGGCGAATGGCGGGATCGATGGTCATGGGCGCTCGGATCAACTAACAGGTGGATATGGCTGGCGCATAAATTCTATTTCGCGTTGGACACCTGATGCTGGCCCAGCTTGCTGGCCTGCCATGATGTTGGTCCTGATCCAGTACCCCGGTTATTGTCCTGACAAAGCAAACCCGGCATAGCCCCATCAAACGCGTCAGCAGAGATACGGCGCGTTAGCCCCTCGCCGCCTCCGCCACCGCCGGCGGAATCCGCTCGATGAGCCGCGGATCGAAAGGCTTGGGGATGATGTATTCGCGGCCGAATTCCAGGCTGCTCAACTTGTAGGCGTCCAGCACTTCCTTGGGCACCGGTTCCCGGGCCAGGTCGGCCAGGGCTTTGGCGGCGGCGATCATCATGGGCTGGGTGATGGCCTTGGCCCGGGCGTCGAAGGTGCCCTTGAAGATGTAGGGGAAGCCCAGGACGTTGTTCACCTGGTTGGGGTAGTCGGAACGGCCGGTGGCCATGAGGGCGTCGTCCCGGCAGGCGTGGACCTGGGCGGGGGTGATTTCCGGGTCCGGGTTCGCCATGGCGAAGAGGATGGGTTTGGCGGCCATGCTTTTCACCATGTCCTGGCTCACCAGGTTGGGGCCGGAGACGCCGATGAACACGTCGGCGCCGGCCATGGCGTCGGCCAGGGTGCGCATGTCGGTGGTCTTGGCGAATTCCTGCTTGTGGGCGTTGAGGTCGGTGCGGCCGCTGTGGATGACGCCCTTGCTGTCCACCAGGGTCATGTTTTCCTTCCTGCCGCCCATGGCGATGAGCAGGCGCATGCAGGCCAGGCCGGCCGCACCCGCCCCAAGGCAGGTGAGCTTGATGTCGGAAAGCTGCTTGCCCTGCACGTCCAGGGCGTTGATGAGGCCGGCGCACATGACCACGGCGGTGCCGTGCTGGTCGTCGTGGAAGACGGGGATGTCGAGTCTCGCCTTCAGCGCTTCCTCGATCTCGAAGCAGTGGGGGGCGGCGATGTCTTCCAGGTTGATGCCGCCGAAGGTGGGGGAGATGTTCACCACGGTTTCGATGAAGCTGGCGACGCTGGGGGCGTTGACTTCGATGTCGAAGACGTCGATGCCGGCGAAGCGCTTGAACAGGATGCCCTTGCCTTCCATGACCGGCTTGCTGGCCAGGGGGCCCAGGTTGCCCAGGCCCAGGATGGCGGTGCCGTCGGTGATGACGGCCACCAGGTTGCCCTTGTTGGTGTAGCGGTAGGCATTGGCCGGGTCCTTGGCTATCTGCCGCACGGGTTCGGCGACGCCGGGAGTGTAGGCCAGGGACAACTCATATTGGGTGGCGCAGGGTTTGGAGGATTCCACGGAGATTTTTCCCGGACGGGGAAACTCGTGGTAGTCCAGGGCTTTCTGGTTCAGGTCGCTCAAAATGCTCTCTCACTGTCGGCAAACGCGGTCGCTCAGGGGCTTGTTGCGGGGGACCGTGGGCGGAATTCTAGTCCGCCGCACCGTTAAACAATAGGCGGCAATCCGGGCGGAACCGCAGGACCGGCCACCTCAGACGGTGGCTGTAGGCTCGCCCCCTGCTGCCGCATCCGGTCCGGACAGGGGTTCCGGCTTGTGCAGGGCAAAGCCCTGGGCGTAGTCCACCCCCATTTCCTTGAGAATGTCGGCGATGACCGGCTTGTGCACGTATTCGGCGATGGTCTTGATGCCGTGCACCCGGGCCACTTCCATGATGGAGCGGACCACGGCGTAGTCCCGGGCGTCGGTGTGCAGGTTCTTGACGAACAAAGCGTCGATCTTCAGGTAGTCCACTTCCAGACGGCGCAGGTAGGCGAAGGAGGACAGGCCGGCGCCGAAGTCGTCCAGGGCCACGGTGGCGCCCATGGCCCGTACACGCTGGATGAAGGCCAGGGCCCGGTCCAGGTTGCCGATGGCGGCGGTTTCGGTGATCTCGAAGCAGATGCGCGCCGGGTCCACGGCGTAGCGGGTGAAGCAGCTGGCCACGTAGTCCCCCAGGTCGTCGGCGGACAGGGTGACGCCAGACAGATTCACACCGATGACCGCGTCCTGGCAAAGTGGACAGCGGTCCATGCCGCCGGACTCTCCCACGGCCCGGCAGACCCGGTCCACCACCCAGCGGTCCAGCTGGGGCATGAGGTTGAAACGTTCTGCCGCTGGAATGAAAACGCCCGGGGAAATTAGCCGGCCCTGCTCGCCCACCATGCGCAAGAGAATTTCCACGTGTTCCCCCAGACCGGCCTGGAGCGGCACCACCCTCTGGTAATGGAGGGACAGACGGTCTTCCTTGAGAGCGGTGGCAATTTGGGCCACGGATAGGAACTGAGCCCGTTGGGATTGGTAATAGGGATCTTCGGCGGCATAGACCTCGATGCGGTCACGGCCCTTGTCCTTGGCGGCATAGCAGGCCTGGTCGGCGGCAATGAGCAGCTCGTCCATGCCCTGGCGGGCATCCGTGAACTCCACCACGCCGATGGAGGCGCCAATCTGGAAATACTGCCCCTCATATACAAATACGTGGTTGCGGATGCTGTCGATGAGCTTTTCCGCCCGGCGCCGGGCATCGGCCAGCCCGGCCTCCAGCAACAGGCCGAACTCGTCCCCGCCCAGGCGGGCCAGGAAGCCATCCAGCACACTGTTGCGCATAACAGTGCTGATCTCCCTGAGCAATTGATCCCCCGCAGAATGGCCGCAGGTGTCGTTCACCAGCTTGAACTGGTCAAGATCGATATACAGCAGGGTGCGGGCTTTCCCACCCCGGGCCAGGGCCTTCAGCGCCCCTTCCACCTGGGCCTCGAAGGCCCGCCGGTTGTGCAGGCCCGTCAGGGCATCATGGCTGGCCTGGTAAGCCAATTCTTCCCGGGCATGATGCTCCAGGGAGATGTCCCGGATGCTGGATCGATAGCCCAAACTGGCACCGGATTCGGAAAAGATGGGCTGCCAGGACATGGCCACCCAGACGATGGGCCCGTCCTTGCGGCGGATGCGGAATTCCTGGTCCTGGCCTGTGCGGCCCTCCAGTCCCAGCAAGTGGCAGCGGCGCACCAGGTCCTTGTCATCGCCGTAGACCAGCGCCAGAGGGTAGTCGTCCAGAGCCTGGCATTCCTCGGGGGAATACCCGGTCACCCGTTCCACCGCCGGGTTCACCCAGCGCAGGCTGCCGTCCGGTGCGAACCAGTTCTCCCAACCATAGGTGTAGTCAGCGATGGCCCGGGACCGCTGTTCGCTGTCCGACAGGGCATCGATGCGACTTTGCACGGCGCCGGCCATTAGATTGAATCGTTCCGCCAACTGGGCCACTTCGTCCCCGGAATGTACCTGGAGCCGGGTGCCGTAATCCCCTTCCGCAATCCGGGCGCTGGCATCCATGAGGGCTGTCAGGTGGCGGGTGAGCCAGAAGCCGATGAGGGACAGCAGCACCAGAGTGATGGCCACTTCCGCCAAAGCAATGAGACTGCCCTGGGTCAACAACGCGGCCTTAGCATTACGGATGAAGCGGGTGGAATAGCCATATTGCACATAACCATAGGTCTGCCCTAAGTAATCCACGGCAAAGCGCACATGGGCCAGATCCCCTGCATCGGGACCAGACTGGGGCAAAGGCCTGGTTTCATCCCAGCCGGAGGCAGCCAGAATGCGGCCGGTCTGGTCGGTCACCACCAGGTAGCGCACGTCCTCGGCCTTGCGCCAGCCATCCAGGATATCCCGCAGAGTGGCGTAGTCCCGGGCTGCCAGGGGCGGGGCCACGGCGGTCTTGTAGGCGAGTTCGATGGCCTGGACCCGGGCCGCCGCCTGTTGTTCCAGATGCCCCTGAATCAAGCGTACGCTGTTTCCCACCAGCAGGGTCAGCATGACGATCTCCACCAGCACGCTGGCCAGCAACAGCTTGCCACGCAGGGAAAGTTTGCCCAGGCTGGTCATAAGTGGGCCTCAGAACCCCATCATCTGTTTGACGATGGGGACATAGGGCTGAAGCACCTTCAGATCCGCTTCGCCGATGGCGTCATAGCCCTGGTAGCCCGTGCTCTTGAAGAATGCCTGTCCTTCCGGGGTGGCCGGAAAAGCCGCCAGGGCGGTACGTATCCGTTCCATCTGGGCCTGGCCCAGACGACTGTGGGCCAGGGTCATGAGATGGGGCACCTGGACGCTGGTGGGCAGTTCCGCCACCTTGGCCCGCACGTCGGCAGGCACCTGCTTCAGGGGGGTATAGGTGGTCAGGGCCGCGTCCAGGTCACCCACCGCCACGGCAGCAATGGCGGCACCGTGGGTGGCGCGTTCCAGGACTTCAAAGTCCCGGCCCGCCTGAAGCCCCTGGTCAGCAAGCCATTTCAGACCGACGATGGAGGACACGGACAGCCGGTTGGACAAGCCTATGCGCTTGCCCTTCAATTTGGCCACATCATCCAGGCCCGCCCCGGCGGGGACCACAAAAATGGGCCTCAGGCTGGCCTTGTAATGAAACAAGGGTTCATAGCCCTGGTCCATGCTCATTACCCCGAAATGAGGGCCGGTGATCAGCAGGTCGAATACGCCAGCCAGGGAATCCCGATGAAAGGTGACGTAGTCTGCTCCCGTAAAGATCTCCACCGGTTTTCCCAGACTGGCTTCCAGGTGCTGGCGCAGGGGCTGGTGGGTCTTCAGCAGGGCCAGGGTGCTGTTGAACGGCATGATGCCTAGGCGCAAAGGTTGCTGGGCAAGGGCAGGCACAACGGACAACGCCCACACCAGCATCACGCGTAACAGGGTGTACATGGGCGATCCTTTCAGGACAAAAATACCGGCACATACCGAAGTCTATATCTTTCGATATATACGGACTTGCATAGATTTTCTTGAATTTGCTGGATTGAGTGGACCGGATCAGCCAAGGTAATCGGGCAGGAAGGCCAGGTTTGGTTAAAATTTCCTTCTTTTTCCCAAACCAGCCCATCGCCATGCACAGCCCCTTCGACTCCCGCCAGACCTTCGACGCCGGAAACGGCAACGCCGGCAGCTACTATTCCCTGTCCCACCTGGAAAAAGCCGGTCTTGGACAGATTTCCCGCCTGCCCGTATCCATCCGCGTGGTGCTGGAATCCGTTCTGCGCAATTGCGACGGCAAGAAAATCACCGAGCAGCACGTGCGGGAACTGGCGGGCTGGCAGCCCAATGCCGCCCGTACCGAAGAGATCCCCTTCGTGGTGGCCCGCATTTTGTTGCAGGACTTCACGGGCGTCCCCCTGCTGGCAGACCTGGCCGCCATGCGTTCCGCCGCCGCCCGGGAGGGCAAGGACCCGAAGAAGGTGGAACCCCTGGCCCCGGTGGAACTGGTGGTGGACCACTCCGTGCAGGTGGATGTGTTCGGCAAGGCTGACGCCCTGACCCAGAACATGGAAATCGAATTCCAGCGCAACAGGGAGCGCTACCAGTTCATGAAGTGGGGCATGCAGGCCTTCGACACCTTCAAGGTGGTGCCCCCCGGCGTGGGCATCGTCCACCAGGTGAACATGGAATACCTGGCCCGGGGCGTGATGGAAAAGGACGGGGTGTATTACCCGGACACCCTGGTGGGCACCGACAGCCACACCACCATGATCAACGGCCTGGGCTGCGTGGCCTGGGGCGTTGGCGGCATCGAAGCGGAAGCCGGCATGCTGGGCCAGCCCGTGTACTTCCTGACCCCGGACGTGGTGGGCGTGGAACTCACCGGTGAGATTCAACCCGGCATCACCGCCACCGACATCGTGCTGACCATCACCGAAATGCTGCGCCGGGCCAAGGTGGTGGGCAAGTTCGTTGAATTCTTCGGCGCGGGTGCGGCCGCCCTGCCCGTCACCGACCGGGCCACCATCGCCAACATGGCCCCGGAATATGGCGCCACCATGGGCTTCTTCCCCGTGGACGAAGCCACCTGCCAGTACTACCTGGCCACCGGCCGCAGCACCGCCCAGGTGGATGCCATGCGGGCCTACTACCAGGCCCAGGGCCTGTTCGGCATTCCCGCCGCCGGCCAGTGCGACTACAGCCAGGTGCTGCAACTGGACCTGTCCACGGTGAAACCCTCCGTGGCCGGCCCCAAGCGCCCCCAGGACCGCATCAACCTCTATGCCCTGAAGGAAAGCTTCGAGACCCTGCTGGAACTGCCCAAGGACCAGGGTGGCTATGGCAAGACACTCCCCTCGCCCGCAAGCGGGAGAGGGGCTGGGGGAGAGGGTCTTACCCATGGCGACGTGGTTATTGCGGCCATCACCTCCTGCACCAACACCTCCAACCCCGGCGTCATGCTGGCCGCCGGCCTGGTGGCCAAGAAGGCGGTTGAACTGGGCCTGAAGACCCCGGCCCACGTAAAAACCTCCCTGGGCCCCGGTTCCCGGGCCGTGACCGAGTACCTGAAGGGGGCTGGCCTGCTGACCTACCTGGAGCAACTGGGCTTCAACGTGGTGGGCTACGGCTGCACCACCTGCATTGGCAACTCCGGCCCCCTGCCCGAAGCCATCGAAAAAGAGATCCTGGACAAGGATCTGGTGGCCTGCTCTGTGCTGTCCGGCAACCGCAACTTCGAGGCCCGGGTGCATCAGAACGTGAAGGCCAACTTCCTCATGTCCCCCCCCCTGGTGGTGGCCCTGGCCCTGGCGGGCCGGGTGGACATCGACGTGGCCAGCGAGCCCATCGGCCAGGGTGCCAATGGCCCGGTGTATTTGCGCGACCTGTGGCCCTCCAACGCGGAAGTGGCCGCCGCCCTGCCCTACGCCGCCGCTGCCGGCGTGTACGACGCCTACAAGAACGTGGGCGCCGACAACCCCCTGTGGGACGCGGTACCCGCCCCCGCCGGCCAGGTCTATGCTTGGGACGAGGCTTCCACCTATATACAAGAGCCCCCCTTCTTCAAGCTGGCGAGCAAACCCAACGCAGTGATTCGCGGCGCCCGGGCCCTGGCCATTTTCGGCGACTCGGTCACCACGGACCACATCTCCCCAGCCGGCGGCATCAAGCCCGCCGCCCCGGCCGGCAAGTACCTGGTGGACCACGGCGTGGCCCAGAAAGACTTCAACAGCTACGGCGCACGCCGGGGCAACCATGAAGTGATGATGCGGGGCACCTTCGCCAACGTGCGCATCAAGAACCTGATGATCCCCGGCAGCGAAGGCGGCGTGACCCTGCACAAGGGCCAGCAGACCTCCATCTACGACGCGGCCATGGCCTATCAGGCCGAGGGCACGCCCCTGATGGTGTTCGCCGGCGAGGAATATGGCACCGGCTCATCCAGGGACTGGGCCGCCAAGGGCACCCAGTTGCTGGGGGTGAAGGCGGTGATCGCCAAGAGCTTCGAGCGTATCCACCGATCCAACCTGGCGGGCATGGGCGTGCTGCCCATCCAGTTCAAGGACGGCATGGACGCCGCCAGCCTGGGCCTGAAAGGCGACGAAAGCTTTGACCTGGTAGGCCTGGAAAACGGCATCACCCCGCAGCAGGATTTGACCCTGGTCATCCACCGGGCGGACGGCAACAGCCAGAATGTCCCGGTGAAGCTGCGCCTGGATACCCCCATCGAAATCGAGTACTTCGAGGCCGGGGGCATCCTGCCCTACGTGCTGCGCCAGCTGCTGGCGTAAACGAATCGGATCAGGGGGCTGCGGCTCCCTGATTCATTTCATGCAGTCATAAACGAGGAGACCACCATGCAACGCATCCTGACAATACTGGCCTTGCTGTCCTTTAGCCTGACCCTCCACGCCCAGCAGGCCACGCCGCCAGCCTCCTCCACCTATGTGCCCAGCACCCCACCGGCCCTGGTCACCGCCGCCAACAACGCCAACCCCTATCTGCAATACACCCCACCCCCCGTCTTTCCCTTCAACCCCTTGAACCTCCTGCAACCCCAGTCGGCCCCGGCGGCCCCCGCCAAACCCTACACCATGCGCCGGGCAGTCACCCAGCAGGAAAAGACCCAGATGATGCAGATGGCCCTGCCCATGATGACCCAGCTCATGAACATGCAGATGGCGGATTCCATGAACTACTTCGCCCGCAAATACAAGGCCAAGCCAGGGCTGAGTTTTGAAGAAGTCCGGGATTCCCTGTTCCTGAGGGCCAACGTCAACAACGTGAAGAAAGTCGGCGAAAACCTCATGTGGATGGACTTCAAGGCGGTGCTGGACGACAAGGACGCCCCCCGCATCGAGGTCTACTCCTTCTGCGACATCGAAGTCGGCCGGGAATTGCTGAAGATCAGCCCGGAATTCGTGGTTTTCCTGCCCTGCCGCATCGTGGTGATGGAAGACGCCAACAAGGAAATCTGGGTGCTGATGCTGGACTGGAGCCTGGACTGGGTGAAGGGTTTCGAATCCAAGCTGGGCATCTCCCCGGAACTGCTCAAGGGCGCCATCGACTTAAACCGGCGTATGGACGACATGATGCAGGCGGCCGCCAACGGCGATTTGTAAAGGGGATATGGCGATAGCAAAAGGTCGGCTTTGCCGGCCTTTGGTGTTTCTGTGCAGCTTGGAAGGGGGGTAGCTGTGTATGACGGCAACTCGGCCATTACCGACCCTTGATGTTCATGCGCCGCCTTTATGTCATTCATTCAGACGGATTAATCCCAAACCAAAGCATTTCGTCGGTTTCGGTGTTTAACAAGGAAAATACCGGGTTGTGTTCCTTCTTCAGCGTGCCGGCATTGATGAAGGTGACCCCTTTGTAGCTCCGGTGCCAGTGCCGGTGAGAATGGCCCGACACTACAAAGCTGTATTTCTGCTGGCGGAGGATATCCTGCAGTTCCACCGTGTTCTGCAACGTGAACGGGAAGTCGAAATCGTCCTCGTTCAGTTTGCGCATATCGTTTGGCCCCAAGCCATGGCATAGCAGCAGCAATCCGTGTGGAGTGGGGATCTCCATCGTGGCCGGCCGGGATGCCAGATACGTCAAGGAGGTTGGTGAGATGCTTTCCTTTAGGGTGGCGTCGGCCGCGTTGCGCATGGTCCCTTCCAGCATCCAGCGGTCATGGTTGCCCATGACGCAATGGACGTTATTCTCGTGGAGCAGTTGCACGCACTGATCGATCGAGCCGGAGCCATCGGCAATGTCACCTACGCAAAGAATGACCTCCGGTTTCATCTCCGCCAGTGCTTCTATAGCCAGGGCGAGAAAGTGATCCTCACCGTGAACGTCCCCAATGAGTCCAATCTTCAAATAGCTTTCCTTTTAGCTGTGCCATGCCACTTATTCTTGTTTTGGTAGCGTAACCGACAGGAAAAATTCGCTCAATGACCGCTCTTGACTGCCAAAGTCGCCCTTCTGAGCAGTTATTCTGGCCGTCTGGAATGAGGCGAAAGGGTGAACTCGCCGGGTAGAGTAAGCGGTCGTTGGCACCGGTTCCCGTCTGAGAGGCAGGTAACCGGAGCACTGCGGCCCCAGACGGCCCTACCAGGGACAGTCCGTTTTGGCCGAACTCCAGTCAACTACCGTTGAACTACCGCTCTACCCTGAAACCACCCCTGCCAACGTACTCCTCGCCAGCACCAGGTCTTCCCATACCTTGGCCTTGTCGGCAGGATTACGCAGCAGATAGGCCGGGTGGTAGGTCACCACCAGGGGCACGCCCCGGTATTCATGCACCTTGCCCCGCAGCCGGGTGATGGAGGTATCGGTGAGCAGCAGGCTCTGGGCGGCAAAGCGTCCCAGGGCGATGATGATCTTCGGCTGGATGAGGTCGATCTGCCGTTCCAGATAGGGCAGGCAGGCGGCTACTTCCTCAGGCCGGGGGTCCCGGTTGCCCGGGGGCCGGGACTTGAGCACGTTGGCGATATAGACATTGCGGCCCCGGCGCTGGCCGATGGCCGCCAGCATGGCATCCAGCAGTTTGCCCGCCTGGCCCACGAAAGGCTCCCCCTGGCGGTCTTCCTCCGCTCCGGGCGCCTCCCCCACGATCAACCAGTCCGCGTTGCGGTCGCCCACCCCGGGCACCCCCTGGGTCCTACTCTGGTGCAGGTCGCAGCAGGTACAGGCGCGGATGGCGGCCTCCAGTTGCGGCCAGTCCAGCCCGCAGGGAGAACTTGCAGCGCTCCGGGGCACCGCAACCTGGGCAAGCGGACGGTCAATCGCCTCGGGCACGGCCCCGTCAGCCTCGTCGTCGGGCGCTTCAGTTGCCTGGGCGCCAGGACCCGGCGCGCGCAGGCGCCAGGCCGGTAGCAGGCCCAGTTCCCGCAGCCGCTCAGTCCGATCCAGGCTCATAGCGCCAGCTTCATGATCAGGGCGTCTTCCCGCCCAGTGTCGGTGGGGTAGTAAGCCCGCCGCTGAGCCAGAGTTTCGAAGCCCATGCGTTCATACAGGCGCCGGGCCGGCCCATTGGATACCCGGACTTCCAGGAACAGCACCTGGCTGCCATGGCCCCGGGCCACCTGGAACACATGGGCCATGAGCTGCTTGCCGAAGCCCCGCCGCTGCCAGCGGGGGGCGATGCAGCAATTCAGCAGATGGCTTTCGTCCAGCACCCGCATCATCAGCCAGTAGCCCGCCAACTGGCCCTCGATCTCGCCCACCCAGCAGGAATAGCCCGCGTCCAGGCAGTCGCGGAAATTCCCCTGGGTCCAGGGATAGGGATAGGCGGCACGCTCGATGCGCACCACGGCTTCCAGATCGGCCTCCTGCATGGGGCGGAAATCGATTTCCAGGGGCTTGAGAATGGCGTTCATGGAGTCTTCAGGATCATTCCGGCCAAATTAGCGCTCGCAGATCTTCAGGGCCACCTTGTCCCGGATGTACAGGGGTTCGGCCTGCTCCGCCGGCACCCCTTCCCCCCGGGAAAACCGGGGTGCGGCCAGGGCCACCAGGGAGCGGGCATGGGGGATGCCCGCCGGCAAGCACCGCCCCACCCGGTCCGCCAGGGCCGGATAGGCGGCAAACCCGGAACCGATGCCTGTCCAAAGCCCCCCCTCCGGCCGGGGTGTCTGCTCCGGCGGGCAGACCCGGGGGCCGGATGCGCACAGCCATGCCCCGCCTTCAAACCGGTAAAGGCCCACATAGACTTCCTGCATGCGGGCATCCAGGCAGGCCATGACCTGCTCCGCGCCCTGGGCGGCGAGGGCCTCCGCCGCCAGGGTTTCCAGGGTGGACACCCCAAGCACCGGCAGGTCGGCCCCCAGGGCCAGGCCCTGGGCCACCCCGCAGGCAATGCGCAGCCCGGTAAAAGACCCGGGCCCCATGCCGTAGGCCAGGCCATCCAGATCCCGCAACCCCAATCCGGCCTCCGCCAGCAGGTCCTGGATCATGGGCACCAGCAGGTCCGAATGGCGCTGGCCGGCATGCACTTCCCGATAAGTGACCCGGCCGTCCTGCCAGAGGGCGGCGGTACACCATTCGGTGGCAGTGTCGAAGGCGATCAGGCGCATGGGGTGTTTGGGGGATGGGGGATGGGGAATGGGATGTGCTGGGCGGGAATTCTACCGGAGGGGGCTCAGGGCTTTGTCGTCTCTTCCACGATGACGATCTCCATCAGCACCCGCTTCCAGGGGTCCCGGGAGGATTGCAAGTGGAGGATGCGGCCTTCCACCGGAGTGCCCTTGTCCATGAATCTCGCCAGATCGGCGTTATCGGCCCGGGGGGCGTAGCCGATCTGGCTGCCCCGCCACAGGACCCTTACCGCCCGGGGGTCGTAGGGGTTGTCCGGCTCCCGTTCCAGTGTCAGCACATCACCGACCTGCATCAAGGGGAACAGGGCCGGACCGGCATGATGCTGGAAGCCGGCCACGGGGGATTGCTGCAAGACCAGCATGACCCCCGATGCGGACCGGGCAGGCGAGCATGCGGATGCCAGGGCCAGACCCAGGAGCAGAACCCGGCCTTTCATCTCAAGACTGCTCCGGGCTGAAGAACCCCACCGCATCCTCCAGCTTGCGGCTGCGGCGCATGGGGGGCAGGGCCTGCCAGATACGCCGGCCATAGGGTTTGTCCACCAGCCGGGGGTCGCAGATCATCAGCACGCCCCGGTCCGTTTCCCGACGGATGAGCCGGCCGGCCCCCTGCTTCAGGCTGATGACCGCATGGGGCAGCTGGTAATCGAAGAAGGGGTTCTTGCCCGCCCGTTTCAGGGCATCCACCCGGGCGGCCAGCACCGGGTCGTCCGGGGGCTGGAACGGCAGCCGGTCGATGACCACCAGGGAAAGAGCCTCTCCGGCCACGTCTACCCCTTCCCAGAAGCTCTGGCTGCCCAGCAACACCGCATTGCCCAGGGCGCGAAAGTCATCCAGCAGTTCGCTACGGCTTTTCTCGCCCTGGATCAGCAGGGGGTAATGGCAATCCGCCGCCAGCATGCGGTCCTGGAGCAGGCGATGGGCCTGGTTCATGGCCCGCAGGCTGGTAAAGAGCAGGAAGGCCCGGCCGCCGCTGGCCTGGAGCACGGGCCAGGCCGCTTCCACCACCGCTTCGGTGTAGTCCGGGGTATTGGGGTCCGGCATGCCCTGTGGCACGTACAACAGGGCCTGGCTACCATAGTCGAAGGGACTGTCCCAGACCCCGGTGCGGGCCTGGGGCAGGCCGATCTGGTCCAGGTAATGGCCGAAATCCCCCCGCACCGACAGGGTGGCGGAGGTGAATATCCAGGCCCGGGGGTCCGCCTCGATCTGGCGGGCGAAAATCTCACCCGCATCCAGGGGAGTGGCGTGGAACAGCACCGAATGGGCCGTGGCCTCCAGCCAGCGCACCGTGCCCGCATCCACCAGGGGCGAGAGCCAGCGTTCCAGCATGCCGGCCGCTTCCCGGCAACGCTCGTGCAGGCGTTGCAGGGCCTCATCCCGTTCCGCCTGGGATTCCAGCAGAGCATCCAGCTTCGCCAGCCGCTGGGTCAGCAGCTCCAGGGCACTGCGGAAATCGCTCTTTTCCGTGGCCTTGGCCGCCGGCAGGCGGGCCAGGGCGGGCCCCAGGGTCATGCGCACCTGGCGGGCGGCGGTTTCCAGGTCCCCGGCCGCCACCGGCAGGTCGATGAAATCCGGCGCCGCCCGGGCCCCTTCCACCCGGGTGTCCCGGCACAGATCCACCAGGATGCCGGTGGTGACCGTCTCGCCGAAGAACAGGCTGGCGGTCTGGGGCAGTTGATGGGCCTCGTCGAACACCACGGCGTTGCTCGCGGGCAGCAACTCCCCGGCCCCCTCGTCCTTGAGCCAGACATCGGCAAAGAACAGGTGATGGTTCACCACCACCAGATCTGCTTCCAGGGCCTTCTTGCGGGCCTTCAGGACAAAGCAGCCCTTGTGGTGGGGGCATTCGCTGCCCAGGCAGTTGTCCCGGGTGGAAGTGGCCCAGGACCAGGCGGCGGAATCCTCCGGCACGTCGGCGCAGGCCATGCGGTCGCCGCTGTCGGTGAGGGCGGCAAAGCGGGCGATGTGCTGGAGATGGCGGGCTTCTTCCGGACTCTTAAGGCGGGCCTCCATCAGGCCCCGCTCCAGGTGATAGGGGCACACGTAGTTGGCCCGCCCCTTCAACAGGGCCACGGTGATGGGCCGGGCCAGAGCCTCCCGCACGGCGGGGATGTCCCGCTGGAAGAGTTGGTCCTGGAGGGTCTTGGTGCCCGTGGAAAGGATCACCTTGCCACCAAAAAGCAGGATGGGCACCAGGTAGGCCAGGGTCTTGCCGGTGCCCGTGCCCGCCTCCACCACCAGCCTCTCCCGGTCCTCGAGGGCAGACAGGATCGACCGCCCCATCTCAAGTTGCTGGGTTCGGTGCCGATAATGGGGAATCACCCGGGCCAGGGCGCCCTGGTCAGAAAAATAGTCGTCCAGCTGCATGGCGAGAGTGTATGCGGGCTGGGTGAGATGCGTTAGGAGACGGAGATGGGTTTTTGCTCGCGCGTATTGCTTTTTGGGCTGTTGGTCCTGGCTGGAACCCCGGTCAGGGCAGAAATTGTGCATCTCACCCTGCCCAACAAGATTGTGGCCCAGGGGGAATTCCGCACCGGCGACCCTGCCAAGCCTGCCGTCCTTCTGTTACACGGGTTCCTGCAGACCCATAACTTCCCCACCATCCACCGGCTGGTGGAAGCCCTGTCCGACGAGGGCTACACCGTCCTGGCTCCCACCCTAAGCCTGGGTATTCCCCACCGTGGCCAGAGCGTTGCCTGCGAAGCCATCCATACCCATACAGTGGCCCAGGGGGCGGAAGAGCTGAATGCCTGGGTGAAATGGCTGTCCGCACGACAGGTCCGCCAGATCATTCTTGCCGGCCACAGCATCGGCAACATCTACAACCTGGCCTATCTGTCGAGTTACCCCGACAGCAGGGTCAAGAAACTCATCGGCATCAGCATCGTCGAAGGGCGTCTCAAAATTGGTGAACCCGCCCGCGCCGGGCTGGTGCGCGATTTGCGCAAAGCAGTCCAGGAGGATAAGCGCAAGACCATCGAACACCAGTTTTCCTTTTGCCAGCGTTTCCACGCCACCCGGGAAAGCCTGCTGAGCTATCTGGAATGGGGCCCGGACAAGATACTCACGGCTGTGCGCAAGGCGAATCTGCCCGTCACCATGATCATGGGCGGCAAGGATGACCGCCTGGGGGCCGACTGGGTGGACCGGCTGAAAAAGACCCCGGCCAGAGTGATCATCATCCCAGGAGCAAACCATTTCATGGACGGTCAGCACGAGTTCGATCTGGTCGACGAATTCCTCAATGAAATGAAACTGCCCTGAGCACTCCCCGACCGAACATACCCCGTATCCCATGAAGCCTTTGAGCATCGGCCGCCTGGCCATCCTGTACCTGGCGATATCGACGATGTTGCTGGCGCTGCTGGGGGGCTACCTGTGGAGAGAAATTGACCAGACATCCCAGGCGCTCCACACCCATGAAGTGGTGGCCGCCAATACCGAGCTGGAAGAAGCTGTTCAGGCCATCCTTACGCGCATGCATAACACGGCAGAAGGCCTGTCGAAATGGGACGAAACGCGGCAACAACTGGTGTTCCCCGAGTACTACACCCTTTGGCGGGACAATCGTGTGCGGGACGTTGGCCTAGTTCCGCCTTCTGTGGACAGCGTCGCCCTCTACGACAAGGACGGGCACATCCTCCAGGGTGCCAACAGTCCAGACCCCATGCCCGACACCCTGCCCGGCCCCGCCCCCCTCAGCCTGCTTAAACGTGAGGCGGGTCATGACCATTTCTACCATTTTGTGCCCGTCCACGCCGATCCGGGCAACATGGTGCTGTTGGGCTACCTGGGGCTGAAGTTCGATCTGCTGGTGGAACTGACCCATGCCCGGGCCTACCGGTACGCTGATCTCTCCACCTTGAAGGTGAGCCTGGACCCGGAGCATGCCGTGGAGGCGAGCCGCACGCTGGATTTCCTAAAAATCGAAGCCCAGCCCAATCCGGAATTGCTGGAATTCCAGCGTCTTCTGGAAAACAGCCTGCCCCGCCTGGCCATTGCGATGTTGCTCACCCTGTTGACCGCCACGCTGCTGCTGAATCGCCTGGTGGTTAACCCCCTGCGCAGCCTCTCCGCAGAAATCGATGCCCTCCGGGATCCCAACGTCAAGATAAGGGAACAACGCCCCCCCAGCCTGCCCGTCCTGGAGCTGGAAAACGTGCGCCGCTCTCTCGATGAATACCAGAACCGCCTGGCGGACATGCACCAGAACCTGGAAGAAACCAGCCAGAGCTTCTTCGAACAGGCCCGACATGACGCCCTGACCGGGGCTTTCAACCGCAGGGCCTTCGACGAGGACTGGCATGAGAGCGTGCGCGACCGGCGCCTGGGGGAAGTGGCCTTGATCCTGTTCGATTGCGACCATTTCAAGGCCATAAATGACACCTATGGCCACAATGTGGGTGACGCAGTCATCCAGTCCATCTCCATATGCCTGCAACGGGCCTTGCGGGCGGATGACCGGTTATACCGCATCGGCGGAGATGAATTCGCGACTGTCCTAGGAGACACTGACGCCCACCAGGCCCGCCTGGTTGCGGAGCGCTGCCTGGAGCAGGTGCTGGGCCACGACTTCCGTCAGTATGGCCTCAGCGAACCGGTGACCATCAGCATCGGCGTAGCTCTGTCCGATCTGCCCGCCGCCGACGACAGCCGTATCCCACTTACAGAGCTGCAAAAGCGGGCAGATCTGGCCATGTACGCAGCGAAACGGCCCGGCGGGCAGAAGATCATGTTCTACACCCGGGAAATAGGCAGCGCGGAAGCCCTGGTGGCCAGCCGCTCCATCAACGCAGTATTCCAGGCCCTGCAAGAGCCGGAATACATCGAAATGGTCTACCAGCCGGTGGTGCGCCTGCCCATGATGCAGCACGACTACGCCGAGGCCCTCACCCGCATCCGCTTCGAGAATGAACTGGTCTACCCCGGAGACATTTTTCCAATCGTCCAGGACCGTAACCTGGACGCGGAATTCGACCTGGCCATAATCCGGGCCATCAACCGGGACATGGACAATGGACGCCTCCCGGCCGGGCAGGGTGTATCCATCAACCTGTCCGCCCAGGGCATCGTCAACGCCCGGGTCATGGACACCATGCTGGCCCTGCTTGCCGCAGAGACAGGCCGCAAGATCGTGGTGGAAATCACCGAAACCGCACTCATCACCCAGTTGGAAACCGCCTCCGCGAACATCCAGAAACTCCGGGAGGCGGGAGCCCTGGTGGCCCTGGACGATTTCGGCAGCGGCTATTCCTCCCTGCGTTACCTGTCTTCCATGCCCGTGGACCTGGTGAAGTTCGACATCTCCCTGGTCCGCCTGCTGGACAACGGCACCGACAAACAGAAACTCATGCTGGAAGAAATCGCCCGCATGGTCATCACCGCTGGCTACGACCTGGTGGCCGAAGGTATCGAGACCCGGGAACTGCTGGACAAGACCATCCGTCTGGGCTTCTCCCACGCCCAAGGCTACTACCTGGGCAAGCCAGCCTGAACTGCTGACAAGATACGCTTCTCCGGGCTACAGACCCGTTCCCGAAGCCCCGATGAGGTACCTGGTCAAGGCCTGAAAACCTGGCCGCTCTCAGGCCGTCGCCGGCCGCCCCAGCACACGCATGATCCGCACGTGGAGGGATTCATAGAAGGACAGCATGGCGGGAAGCCAGAGCAGGGCCAGCACCGTGGTGAAGGCCAGGCCGAAGGTGATGGAGGTGGCCATGGGAATGAGGAACTGGGCCTGGAGGGAGGTTTCCATCATCAGGGTGGAAAGGCCGCCGATGGTGGTCAGGGACGTCAGCAGGATGGCCCGCAGCCGCAGGCAGGCGGCGTTGATGAGGGCCTCCTTGACCGCCAGGCCCTGCTGCCGTTGATGGCGGTAGAACTCTACCAGGACGATGGAATCGTTCACCACGATGCCCGACAGGCCGAACAGGCCAAACATGGACAGGATGGTGAGGTCGATGCCCATGAGCCAGTGGCCGGTGATGGCCCCCACCAGGCCGAAGGGGATGGCCAGCATGATGATGATGGGCCAGCCATAATGGCCGAACACCCAGGCCAGGACGATGTAGATCAGGGCCAGGCCCAGCATCAGGCCCGTCTTCATGTCGGCCATGGTCTCCCGCTGGTCCGCAGCCCTCCCCTCGAAGGACCAATGGATACCGTACTGCCGCACCAGGTCTGGCAATGTGTTTTCCGAGAGGCCTGCAAGGATGTCGTTGGCATTGCCCTGGGCACTGTTCACCGAGGCCGTCACTTCCACCGCCAGTTGCCCGTCGGCGTGGCGCAGGGCCTCGAAGCCCTGGCGGGTGGTCCAGCGGGCCACGGTGGCCAGGGGTACCCAGTCACCGGCGGGGGTGCGCACGGTCATATGCTCCAGAAGGGCCAGGCTGGCCCGCTCTTCTGCGGGCAAACGCACCCGGACTTCCACTTCCTCTGGACCATCCTGGAACAGTTGCACCAGGCGGCCGTCCAGGGCGGCCCGCAACTGCCGGGAAATCTCGTCCAGGGTGAGCCCCAGGGCTTCCCCCGCCGGAGTCAGGTTGAACACCACCTGCTCCCGCCCATAGGGCATGTCGTCCTCGATGCCATAGACCCCCTGGATTTCCCGCAGGGCGGTTTGCAGGTCCAGGGCCGCCTGCTTCAGGGTATGGGCATCCTGGCCCGTCAGGCGCACGGCCACATCCCCCCCGGGGGGCCCCTGGCGGCGGGGGACGATGACGAAATTCTCCATGCCGGCCGGCACCCGCACCCGGGCCTGCCAATCCTTGACGAAGGTCTCCGTGCGCACGTCCCGGTCCTCGGAGGGCACCAGTTCCACGGTAACGCCACCGAACTGGTCCCCCTGGCGGGGGTTCTGCTCCCCGGCCAGGGCGCCGGCGCGGAAGATGGAATGGTTGACCACCTGGACGCCGTAGGCCTTCTCCGTGGCCGCCAGGGTGCTGCGCAACTCTTCCAGGAATGCGTCCACCTGGGCCCGGGGCGTACCGCTGGCAAAGGTGGCATTGGCGTAGACCACGTTCGGCTCCGGGGTGGGGAAGAAGGTGAACTTCACCCGTCCCCCCGCCAGCAGGCCCACAGCCAGGATGAGGATCATCAGGCCGACGCTGAGGGTGATGCCACGGTACTCCACCGCCAGGGTCACCGCCCGCCGGAAAGGCCCGTCCCGGAACCGGTCGAAAGCCCCGTCCAGCCGGGCCCGGATGGGCCACACCTGGCTGGTGTCGTGGACGAAGGCATTGCGTAAATGGGCAGGCAGGATGAAAAAGCACTCGATCACCGAGGCAATCAGCACACAGATCATGATGAAGGGAATGTCCCCCAATATCTTGCCCATGGGGCCGGACACCATCATCAGGGGCAGGAAGGCCGCCACAGTGGTGAGGCTGGAGGCGATCACAGGCCAGAACATGCGCCTTGCACCACCTTCCGAGGCGTTCATGGGCGCTTCGCCCATCTTGTGGTGGGCATAGGCGTCCTCCCCAACCACGATGGCGTCATCGACAATGACCCCCAGGGCCATGATCAGGGCGAACAGGCTGATCATGTTGATGGAGCCCCCCACCAGCCACACCACCGCCAGGGTGGCCATGAAGGCGGTGGGTATGCCCAGGGCCACCCACAGGGTGACCCGGCCATTGAGAAACACCATCAGCACCAGCACCACGATCACCAGGCCCATGGCGCCATTCTTCACCAGCAAACTGATACGGTCGTCGATCAGGCTCCACTGCTCATCGTAGGTCTGGATCTGCACATTGGCCGGCAACCGGGGCCTGGCATCCGTCAGCCAGTCCTGCATGATCTTGGCCGCCTTCAGGGAGTTGCCTGTCTCCGCACGCTTGAGCATTAGTTCAACGGCCGGCTGGCCGTTCACCTCGATGAACAGGCTGTTGTCCCGGGCCGCCCGGCGGATGTCTGCCACCTGGCCCAGTTCCACCCGGGTACCGCTGTCCGTGACCAGGGGCAGGCTGGCGTAGTCCCGGGGATCCTTGCGCAGGTTCACGCCCCGTACTTCCCGTTCCACTTCCCCGTAGCCTTCCCCCCCCAGGGTGCCGGCAGGCAGATCCCGATTGGTGGCCGCCAGGTGGCTGGCCACCTGGTCCAGGGTCAGGCCAAGGCGTTCCAGTTCCCGGCCCGGCAGGGTGATGGCCACCTCCTCTTCCGGCAGGCCGAAGATGTCCACCTTGTCCACGCCCCGTTCCAGCAGTTCCCGCTCGTACTGGCGGGCCAGATGACGCAGTTCCGCCAGGCTGCCGCCGGTGAGCAGCACCCGGGCGATGGGCTCATAGCGGATCACCCGGGCCACTTCGGGGGTTTCCGCTTCCTGGGGCAGGTTGCGGAACTGTTCCACGGCCTGCTTGACCTCATCCACCGCCGTGATGGGGTCCGTGCCTTCCTTGAATTCGATGGACAGGGACGCCACCCCCTGGCTGGACGTGGCGGTAAGGGTCTTGATGCCGGAAACGCTCTTCAGTTTCTGTTCCAGAGGCGTGGTGATGCCCTCCTCCACGTCCTCGGCCGCCGCCCCCCGCCATTCCACCCGCACGCTGACCACGTCCAGGCTGAAATTGGGGAAGAACTGCACGTTCAGCCGGGTCAGGGCAAACAACCCCGCCAGCAGCAGGATGAGCATGAACAGATTGGCCGCCACCGGGTGGCGGACGAAGGTACCCAGCAAGTCCCGGCGGTTCATGTCCTGGCTCCGCCTATCGGCCTCATCGGATCACTTCGACCTTCAGGCCGGTGAGGGCATTGGGCAGGTGGGTGACGAGAATCGAGTCTCCCTGGGCAATGCCCGGACTGCGCACCAGGAGGCGGGAGCCATCGGCGCTGGCCGCCGCCTCCCCCAGGACTTCCACCTCCAGGGCCTGCAAGCGTCCGTCCACCACCCGGTAAAGCCGATTGCCACCGAAGAGGGCGGCGTAAGGCACCACGACCACCCCCTCCAGGGGGGCACGGGCCACTTTCAGGCTTACCAGTTCCCCCAGCCGCAGGGCCCGGGTAGGGGCCGCCAGGGCGAAGAAACCATCCAGGCCCCGGGCATCCGCCGCGCCGGCCACCCGGGAGAGGCGGAACAGCAGGTCCTGGTCTCCCACCCGGGCCCGGGCGTCCAGACGGCGGCCCTGGTTCAGGGCGGCCAGGAACTCGTCCTGCAAGGGGGCCGGCAACTTGGCCCGCACTTCCAGCCCGGCGGCGGGGTACAGCTTGATCAGGGTCTGGCCGGTGTTCACCTGGTCCCCCGCCGCCACGGCCACCTGGGCCACGAAACCATCGAAGGGAGCCACTACCCGGCTACGCTGCCAGGCCAGTTCAGCCTGGTCCAGATTTGCCCGGGCCTGCACCAGACGGGCTTCCAGCTGGGCCAGCCGGGCCTGATGGTCGGCAATGGCCAGTTCCCGGCTGCGGACGCTCATTTCCTGCCGGGACAGGCTGGAACGGCTTTGGTCCACCGCCGCCTGGGAATAGAAATTCTCCTGCTGCAAACGCTCGAAGCGGGCCACCTCGGCAGCGGCGAACTCCATCAGGCGCCGTTCCTGGGCCAGTTGATCCAGGTCCGCCCGATGGCGCAGGTGTTCGCTGGCGATGGCCGCTTCCAGTTCCTTCACCTGCCCCCGGGCCTGCTCCACCTTGGGCAGAAAGTCCCGGCCATCCATTTCCAGCAGCAAGGCCCCCCGGGCGACGGTCTGGCCTTCCCGCACCGCCACCCGGGCAATGCGCCCCACCCCGGGGGCAGCGGCCAGGGTCTGGTCCGGGCTTTCCACCCGGCCATTCAGGCTCACCACCGGGCTGGCGGTGACCAGTTCTGCCTTCAACACCTGCACCCGCCAGACCGGCTCCTTGGCCTGCACTTGCGGGGGCTTGGGCTTGCTGGCCTTGAGGGCCATGAAGCCACCCACGCCCAGGGCCAGGATGAGGACCGGCAGAAGGATTTTTTTCTTTGTCATCGGGATCAGGTGGGCAGGCAGTCGCAACGGTAGGGGCCGGGCTAGCAAACAGGGCACAATCCAGGACGCAATCCTACTCCTGGAAATCTGCCCTGGGCTTGACGGCTCAGGCCACGTCCACCCAGATCTGGCCAGCTTCCACCTTGGTGGGATAGGTGCGGATGGGGCAGTCTGCAGGTTCGTTCAGGGGCTTGCCGGTGGCCAGATCAAAATAGCTGCCGTGCAGGCTGCATTTGATGGATTTGCCCTTGATGCAGCCGAACCAGAGGGAGTAATCCTCGTGGGAACACATCTCGTCCACGCAGAAGAACTCCCCGTCTCCATTGACCAGCAACAGCCGCCGGCCCTGGACTTCCGCACGCTTCATCTGTTTGGGCTCCAGCTCGCCCACCTGTGCCAGAGAGACCCAGGCCATCAGCGCACCCGTACGGCGGCGCGGCCGGAATCCAGGGCGGCCCGGGCCCGGTCCGCACCTTCCTTCAGGCTGGCCACCTTGCCGGTATGGTGCAGCACCAGGGCGGCAGAGAGGACCAGGGAATCGTAGGTCGCCCCCTTCTCGCCCTTCAGGGCGGCCATGCCGGCCCGGGCGGCCGCCTCGGCGGTGGCATTCACGTCCACCATGATGGCCACTTCGTCTCCGGACCGCTCGGATTTGGGCAGGTCGTCGGGCAGGGGCACGGCCCGGGCAGATTGCTCGATACCCAGAGCCATAGGGTCCACATCGGTCTCGTATTCCTCTTCCCGGCCCTGGTATACCCAGGCCTTGCCGGCCTGGCGCAGGGAGGGGATCACCCCCCCTTCCACGCCGCGGATGATGATGCCGGTATCAAAACCCGCATGGCGGGCCAGCATGGCGTAGATGGGGGGATAGGGCTTGTGCACGTAGCCGGTGACGAAATGGGTCTTCTTGCGGCCTTGCAGGGGTTTGGCCAGCACTTCCACCGTGGTCAGGGCCTGGCGCTTGATGATGCGGGTACGCAGCCCCACCAGATCGTGCAGGCCGGGACAGTACTGGGCCTGGTCCAGATAGCTCCAGCCCAGGGTCGGGTCCGCCAGGCGGCGGGCCGCTTCGACGGGTTCCAGATCCACGTTCACCCCGGCCGCCCGCAGCACGTG
This sequence comes from Pseudomonadota bacterium, assembly GCA_040757575.1. Classification (GTDB taxonomy): domain Bacteria; phylum Pseudomonadota; class Gammaproteobacteria; order Burkholderiales; family Thiobacillaceae; genus PFJX01. The sequence goes on along the minus strand of JBFLXA010000003.1, from coordinate 51,691 downwards.
GCGGGCGGTGACGCCGTACTTGGGCCCCAGGGCCTCGACACTGTGGTTTACCGTGGGCAGCCCCAGTTCCGCCAGCAGCGGCGCCAGGAAGGGGGCGGCTGGCAGGCAGCGGTTATAACCGTCGTAGGGATCGGCGATGTCCACCAATTCATCCACCTCGGCGGTGACACGACGGGTACTTTCCAGCACGGCGTCCAGAATGCCCTTGTATTCGGCGTTGGATTCCCGCTTCATGCGCAAGGCGATGAAGAAAATGCCCGCCTGGACCGGGTCCACCTGGTTTTCCAGAATGCCCTTCATGCCCAGATAGGCTTCTTCCTGGGCGATGTCCTTGGACAGGTCGGGACCGGTGGCAATGCGCTGGATGATGGAATGCATCATCTTCTGGTAATCCTGGGCGTGAGTGGTTTCCATGCTTGTACGATTCTTGGATGATTGCGGGAAGCAGCCGAAAATAGCATTCGACGCCGTTGCGTGGTCAGGATAAAAATCCCGACAATTTTAGTCAACTATATCTACCCGGCCCTGGATGACTAACGTGAAGTCTGTCTGGTAAACCAACCCTGCCCGGATAAGGCGTTAAGATTAGCACTTTCTAATACTCAATCCATCCCATGCAAACGCATTACGAACGCATTGGCGGCGAAGAGCAGGTCAGGAAACTGGTTGACCGGTTCTATGACCACATGGACGAACTGCCGGAAGTCTGGGACATCCGCAAGCTCCATGGCACGGATCTGGAAGGTTCCCGCCTAAAATTGTTCGATTTTCTGTCCGGCTGGATGGGCGGACCCCAGTTGTATGTGGAAAAACACGGCCATCCCATGCTCCGCCGTCGCCACCTGCCCTTCCCCATCGACAACAATGCCCGGGACCAGTGGATGCACTGCATGCGGCTTGCCCTGGACGAAGTGGTGGAAGACATCCGCCTGCGAGAAGAGCTTTACCAGGCTTTCCTGAAGGTGGCTGACCACATGCGCAACCAGATGCCCCTGGGTCCGGCAGCGGCCGGACTGCACCCAGTACAGACCACTTGATTCTGAATGCCCCAACTAAACACTGAAACGAAGAGAGGATAAAAAATGCCCATGACTCCAATGGAACTCGTCGCCCAGGCCCGGGCCCAGATCACCGAAGTCAGCCCGAAGGATGCCTGGGACGCCATGTCCGGCGACGTGCGCGTCCTGGACGTGCGGGAAACCAGCGAATTCGAGGCCGGGCGCCTACCCGGCGCCATCAACATTCCCCGGGGCATCCTGGAGTTCCGCATCGGCGAGGTGCAGGAATTCGCCCGCAAGGACGTGCCCATCCTGCTCTACTGCCGTACCGGCGGCCGGGCGGCCCTGGCCACCGTGGCCCTGAACCAGCTGGGCTATTCCAATGTACGCTCCATCACCGGCGGGGTGATGGGCTGGGAACAGGCCGGCCTGCCGGTGGAAAAAGACCGTACCAACTATTTCTGACCCCCACCCAATCAACAAGACACAAAAGGAGACACCATGCAAAACGTCCTCAAACTGAGCTTGGCCGCCCTGCTGCTGTCCGGCTGCGCCAGCCTGCCCAGCGCTGAAAAACAAGCGGAAATGGCTGCCGAGGCCCGGGCCACAGCTGCTGACCTGGGCAAGGCCCTGGGTGGCGAACTCAAGGCCGCCATGGCGGCCGGCGGCCCTGAAAACGCCATCGGCGTCTGCAAGGAAAAAGCCCCGGCCATCGCCAAGGCCGCTGCCGCCCGCACCGGCATGAGCATCAAGCGGGTAAGCACCAAGAACCGCAATCCCAAGGCCGTGCCGGATGCCTGGGAAGCGGCCGTCATCGCCGATTTCGAGAAACGCCTGGCAGCCGGCGAAAAGGCGGACAGCCTGGAAACCTACACAGTGGAGCAGCAGGGTGACAGCAAGAGCTTCCGCTACGCCAAGGCCCTGGTAACCCAGTCCATGTGCCTGAACTGCCATGGCGCACCGGATACCCTCAGCGATGCGGTGAAGGCCAAACTGGCGGCAGAGTACCCGGACGACAAGGCCGTGGGCTATGCAGCCGGCATGGTGCGGGGCATCCTCACCATGCGCAAGCCGCTCTAAGCCGGCCGGGGGCATTTGCCCCCAGTTACATCCTGCTTACCCTACTGGTCCAGACCAGCATGTCAGAACCTATCCCCACCCAACGGCTGCAACACTTTCCCGTGTCCTGGTTTGCCATGGTCATGGGTTTGGGAGGGCTGAGCCTTGCCTGGCGCAAGGCGGAAGAGACCATGGCATTGCCGATGGCCGTGAGCCCCTGGCTGCTTGGGCTTGCCACGCTGTTGTTCGTAGGCCTGTCGGGTATCTATATCGCCAAGATGCTGAAATACCGGGAAGCCACGGCTGCGGAATGGGCTCACCCCATCAAGATGAATTTCGTGCCTACCATCAGTATTGCGCTGATCCTGCTTGCCATTGGCTGGCTGCCCATCTCCGCCCCCTATTCCAAGCTGCTCTGGGGGGCCGGCACCCTGCTGCATCTGGTGCTCACCCTCTACGCCATCACCCAGTGGATGCACCACACCCGTTTCGAAATCACCCACCTCAACCCGGCCTGGTTCATTCCCGTAGTGGGCAACATCCTGGTGCCGATCGCCGGCGTCAGTCATGCCCCCGTGGAGATATCCTGGTTCTTTTTCAGCATCGGCCTGCTGTTCTGGCCCGTGTTGCTGACCATCATCTTCTACCGGGTGATCTTCCATGGCAGTCTGCCGGAAAGGCTCATGCCCACCCTGTTCATCCTCATCGCCCCGCCTGCGGTGGGCTTCATCGCCTACCTGAAGCTCACCGGCAGCCTGGACATGATGGCCCTGCTGCTCTACTACAGTGGCCTGTTCTTCACCCTGCTGCTGTTCGCCCAGCTGGCCTGGTTTGCAAAACTGAAGTTCTTCCTGTCCTGGTGGGCTTATTCCTTCCCCCTGGCGGCAATCACCCTGGCCACCTTCAGCCTGTTCCAGCAATCCGGGAATCTCTTCTTCGCCCGCCTGGCCAGTGTCCTGCTGGGTGTGACCAGCGTGGTCATCCTGGGCCTTTTCCTGCGCACCGCCCTGGCTGTTTCCCGGAGGGAGATTTGTGTGCAGGAGTAGGACCTTAAGGTCTTGGTAAGCCTCAGTTTCTACAACAGCTCAGGGCTTCCACGATGTCCGCCAGGTCATCGTCATCCAGACCCAGGTAGGCAATCGCTTCCTTTGCAGGTTCCCAATTGACGGCGCCCTCCCGTTCCACGGCGGATTCGGCAATATGGACGATAGCCACCAGCGCCTGCTCCTCACCAGTCAGGCAGGATTTTTTGGCGGCATAGCGCGACCCGTCATGATGGTGGCGGTTGCAGTTGATGATTACCGGCGAAAGGCCCCAGTTGCGGGCCAACAAGGCTCCCACCACCGCGTGGTTGCAGCTGTACAGACGCTCCTCCTGGTCCACCCGCGCATCTTCGCTGATCCCCTCCATCTGCTTGGAATAATCCGGGAAGCGACGCATGAGTATGGGAATGGCGGCATGATGGAACAGGGCATAGGTGTAGGCCACATCCGGCGCCACCCCCCGCACCTTACGGGCGATGAGGCTGGCGGCCAGGGCCTGGGCCCCGGCCAGATCCCAGAAACGTTCCAGCACGTCGGCCGGTATGCCGGGGATGACGTTGTTACGCAGGGACACTGCCACCACGGTGCAGAGGATATTGCGGATGCCCAGACGAGACACGGCCTGGGCAACGCTGCTCACAGGCCCGCTGCCCCGGAACAAGGCCGAATTGGCAAGCTTGATGGCGTAGGCGGACATGCCCACATCTGACGAAATGATGCGGGAGAGCACTTTGATATCCGGGTCGTCCCGCTGAGCCTCGGTCATCACCTGGGTCAGCACCGCCGGGCAAGCCGGGATGTCGATGGAATCCAGTATGGCACCCATCTCGTCGAAACTCAGTTCCTGTGCGGTCTCCATGCCGCGTCTCCTCTTATCCGAATAGTGACTCTGGCCAGTACATGAGGTTTACAAGATTCAAGGTAACCGAAATTGCCAGCCGCGCAAACCTCAGCGACGACGGTAAGTAACGAAGTGGTACTCCAGTCCCGCCACGGTGGCCTGTATCAGGCGGGTCTCCTCCTGCCAGACACCAGGGTCCACCTCCGGAAACCAGGCATCCCCTTCGTAGTCCGCCTGGATTTCGGTGAGATACAGACGATCCGCCCGGCCCAGCACCTGGCGGTACATTTCGGCCCCGCCCACGAAAAAGATATCCGTATCCCCCTGGCAGGCGGCGATGGCAGCGTCGATGGAAGGGGCGGTCAGGCAGCCGGCCTGGGCATAGCCTTGATCCCGGCTGACGATGACCGTGGTGCGTCCTGGCAGGGGACGGCCGATGGATTCATAGGTCTTGCGGCCCATGATGATGTGATGGCCCATGGTCAGGGCCTTGAAATGCTTCAGGTCCTCCGGCAGGTGCCAGGGCAGGGTGTTACGGATGCCGATGACCCGGTTGCGGGCCATGGCGACGATGACATTGAGAGAAGGCGTGGAAGTAGGCGTGGAGGTGGGAGTAGGCGTGGTCATGGGGGCTCCATCAGTTAGACCAGAGCGGCGGTTCCTGCATCAGGGCGATCTGTTCCCGCAGTTCCAGGATGCGGTCTTCCCAGTAGCGGGGCGTGTTGAACCAGGGGAAGGCGGCGGGAAAGGCCGGGTCGTCCCAGCGCCTGGCGATCCAGGCGGAATAATGCAGCAGGCGCAGGGTGCGCAGGGCCTCCACCAGATGCAGCTCCCGGGTGTCGAATTCCATGAAATCCTCGTAGCCCGCCACCACGTCCGCCAGTTGCCGGCTCTGGCTGGCCCGGTCGCCGGACAGCAGCATCCACAGGTCCTGCACCGCCGGCCCCATGCGGCTGTCGTCGAAGTCCACGAAATGGGGGCCGTTGCTCTCCCCGCCTTCGGTCCAGAGCACGTTGCCCGCGTGGCAGTCGCCGTGGAGCCGCAGGCTGGCCACGTCCCCCGCCCGGTCGAAGCAGCGGCGGGCCCCGTCCAGCGCGTGCCGGGACAAACCTGCCCACACATCGCGCAGGTCACTGGGCAGCCAGTCCTGGGCCAGCAGGTAATCCCGGGACGCCTCGCCAAAACTGGCGATATCCAGGGCCGGCCGATGAGCGTAGGGCTCCAGGGCGCCGACGGCATGGATGCGCCCCAGAAAACGGCCCATCCATTCCAGGGTGTCGCCGTGGTCGAATTCCGGCGTGCGTCCGCCCCGGCGGGGAAACAGGGCGAAACGAAAACCCCCGTGGTGATGCAGGCTGGTCCCCGCCAGCACCAGGGGCGCCACCACGGGAATCTCCCGCTCCGCCAGTTCCCGGCTGAAGGCATGTTCTTCCAGGATGGCGGCGTCGGACCAGCGCCCCGGCCGATAGAACTTGGCCACCACCACGGGCCCCGGCGGGCCCTCGTCCTCCAGCCAGATCTGGTAGACCCGATTTTCATAGCTGTTCAGGGCAATCAGGCGGCCATCGCCCCGCAGGCCCACGGACTCCAGGGCGTCCAGCACCAGGTCCGGGGTGAGGATGGCGTAGGGGTGGGGGGTGGGGGGCTTGAGGGTCTCGGCGGGCATGGGGGCATTGTAGTGCGGGCGGGCTAGAATCCGGACTCCCAACCAGGTTGCTCCATGCTTTCCGTCACCGACTACCGCCGATTCCAGCGCGTGCGCTGGACCACTTTCGCCCTGCTGATACTGGCCTACATGCTGGTCTATTTCCATCGCATGGCCCCCGGCGTGGTGGCTGCGGACCTGATGGCGGCCTTCCAGACCACCGGCGCCGGACTGGGCTCCCTGGCGGCCATGTATTACTACGTCTACACCGCCATGCAACTGCCCGCCGGGGTACTGGCGGACACCCTGGGGCCACGGGTCAGCGCCGGCCTGGGCACCCTGGCGGCGGGCCTGGGTTCCATCCTGTTCGGCCTGGCACCGGACCTGGGCACCGCCTCCCTGGTCCGCCTGCTGGTGGGCCTGGGGGTGTCGGTGGTGTTCGTCGGCCTCATGCGCGCCAACACGGTCTGGTTCAGTGAACGGCGCTACGGTCTGGTGAGCGGCCTCACCCTGTTCCTGGGCAACGCCGGTTCCATCCTGGCTGCCGGCCCCCTGGCCGCCCTCCTGGCCTGGTTCACCTGGCGGGACGTATTCGTGGCCACGGGGGTGTTTTCCCTGGTGCTGGCCCTGGCCATCCTGCTCTGGGTGCGAAACCGGCCGGAAGATGCCGGATTTCCACCCTTGCAGGCACCGATGGCATCCAGCGCCGCCTCGGCCCCGCCCCGCCACTGGTGGCCGGACCTGAAGGCCGTGCTCGCCAATCGCCGCGTCTGGCCCGGCTTCTGGGTGAATTTCGGCATCACCGGCAGTTTCTTCGCCTTTGCCGGCCTGTGGGGCGTGCCCCTGTTGCAGGACGTGCAGGGCCTGGGCCGGGGAGCAGCCTCCCTCTACACCACCGCCGCCCTGGCCGGGTTTGCCCTGGGAGCCTTTTTCATGGGGGGCCTGTCGGACCGGCTGGGGCGCCGCCGGCCGGTGATCCTGACCGCCGCCCTGCTCTCCTGCCTGAGCTGGCTGGCCCTGGCCCTGCTGCCCTGGCAGGCGGGCCTGGGGGGCCTGCTGCTCTACAGCCTGCTGGGTTTGAGCGCGGGGGGCTTCGTCGTCACCTACGCCGCCGCCAAGGAATGGGCCCCCCCGGCCAACGCCGGCATGGCCATCGCCCTGGTGAACACCGGCCTGTTCCTGGGCGCCGCCCTCCTCCAGCCCCTGTTCGGCTGGGTGGCAGACCTGGCCTGGGAAGGCCTGGTGCGGGAAGGCGCCCGGGTCTACCCCTGGGTAGGCTACCGCAACGGCCTGCTGACCAGCGCCGCCTTCGCCGCCCTGGCCGTCGTAGGGACCCTGTACCTCCGGGAAACCCACGGCCGCAACCAGACCCGGCTGTCCGCCCCCTGATTTTTCCCTCCTGACCGGATCAAGCCAGCCATGCCCTTCGGACTCCTCATCATCGGCGACGAAATCCTCTCCGGAAAACGTACCGACAAACACTTCCCCGCCCTGCGGGACATCCTCGCCGCTCGGGGCCTGGCCCTGGACTGGGTCCTCTACCTGGGGGACGACCGGCAGCGCCTGGCCGGGGCCCTGGCCCGCAGTTTTGCCGGCGACGACGTGGTGTTCAGTTGCGGCGGCATCGGCGCCACCCCAGACGACCACACCCGCCAGGCCGCCGCCCAGGCCCTGGGTCTTCCCCTGGAGCTGCACCCGGAAGCCGCCCGGCTGATCACCGAACGCAGCCGGGAAGTGGGCCTGGAAGCCACCCCCGGCCGACTGGAGATGGGCGAATTCCCCCGGGGCGCGGACCTCATCCCCAACCCCTACAACCGCATTCCCGGCTTCAGCATCCGCAACCACTGGTTCGTGCCCGGCTTTCCCGACATGGCCTGGCCCATGCTCAAATGGGTGCTGGACACTCACTACGTCCACCTGTTTCACCGCAACCCCCAGGCAGAAAAGGCCGTCATCGTCCGGGGCCTGGCGGAAGCCACCCTCACCCCCCTGATGCAGGACGTGGAACACCGCTGGCCCGGCATCAAGGTCTTCAGCCTGCCCCGGCTCAACCCCCACACCTATGAGATCGAACTGGGCGTAAAGGGTGACCCGGCCCACATCCCGGCGGCTTTTGCGTGGCTAAGGGAGGGGGTGGACAAGTTGGGGGGGCAGATCGAGGCCTTGCCTTGACCGGCTAGACGGACTTGTCAGCGCTGCTTCCGCCGTCACACAACGCCGCCTTTCCCGCCCGGCCCAGACGGCGGATGGCGGCTTCCCGTTTGGCGGCTTCGCTGCGGCTGGCCACGGCTTCCACGTGGGCCAGGGTGACCGGCCGGCGGCTGCGGGTGTAGCGGGCCCCCAGGCGGTCGCTGGTGTTGTGTTCCGCCAGGCGGCGGGCCGGGTCGGTGGTGATGCCCGTGTAGTAGCTGCCGTCGGCGCAACGCAGGATGTAGACGAACCAGCCCGGCGGCTGGAGCGGCTCGGGCACTAGGCGCCCTGCACCCGCTTCAGGCATTGGTCCGCCAGGAAGGCGGCCCGCTTCGGGCTGTCGGCCTCGGCGTAGCAGCGCAGCTCCGGGGCGTTGCCGGAGGGGCGCAGGTGGACGATTTCGCCGTTGCCGAAGGTGATGCGCAGGCCATCGGTCTGGTCCAGGCCGGCGGACTCGCCGCCCAGGTCCCCCAGCAGGGCCTGGATGGCGGCCGGGTCTGCGGCCAGGTCTTGCAGGAGCTGGCGGCTTTTCTCCGTGGCGAAGTTCTTGATGCGGTCGCTTGCGGTGTACCGGGGCGGCAGGGCTTCCGCCAGCCGGGACAGGGGCACGCCCCGGCGGCGGGCCTCAACCAGCAGGGCGAGGATGGGCAGCACCGCATCCCGGGTGGGCAGGGGCGCTAGGCGACGGCCGTCCTGCTCCACGGGGCTGCCCACCAGGAAGCCGCCGTTGGCCTCGAAGCCCACCACGTTGCCGAGTTGGGCCAGGGTTTCCATGCCTTCGATGACGTAGGGGGAACCGATGCGAGTGCGCAGGGTGCGCGCGAAGGCGCCGCAGCGCTCCAGGGCGGTGTTGCTGCTCACCGGCGTCACCACGGCCCGGGCCCCCAGGGCCTGGGCGCAGAGGATGCCGACGATGTCGCCTCGCAGCCAGTCGCCCTTTTCGTCCCCCAGCAGGGGGCGGTCGGCGTCGCCGTCCGTGGACATCAGGGCGTCGAAGCCCTGGGTCCGGGCCCATTCCCGGGCCTGGGCGGCGTCTGCTTCGCTCACGGCTTCGGTGTCGATGGGCACGAAGTCGTCGGTACGGCCCAGGGGGGTGACTTCCGCCCCCAGACTCTGGGCGATGTCGGTGAGCAGGTCCCGGGCCAGGCTGGAATGCTGGTAGAAACCCAGCCGCAGGCCCGCCAGGGGCTGGCCGGGGAAGAAGTCCAGGTATCGCTGCCTGTAGCGGGCGGCAGCGGCCGGGTTGGCGGCAGGCAAACCCGTGATGCCCATATCTTCGGGCATGGGTAACACCGCCCCGTTGATCGCCGCTTCATCTGCCTTGGTGATCTCCCCTTCCGCCCGGTAGAACTTGATGCCGTTGCGGTCGAAGGGGATGTGGCTGCCGGTGACCATGATGGCGGGCATGCCGGTTTCCTGGGCGTGGAAGGCCAGGGCAGGGGTGGGAATGGCGCCGCAGAAATCCGGGATCAGGCCGGCGTGGCGGATGGCGGCGGCACAGGCGGCGGCGATGCGGGGGCTGCTTGGACGCAGGTCCATGCCCAGGGCCACCGGGCTGCCCGGCCGGGCGCCCACGGCATGCAGGAAGGCCAGGGTGTAGGCAAAGCACACCCCATCGGTCATGTCTTCCACCAGGCCCCGGGCACCGCTGGTGCCGAAACCCACGCCGCTGGCGGCGAGTGTCGTGCGGGTATCCGCCATGTTTGTATCCCCTGAAAAATGCCGGGCATTTTGCCACGCCCTGGATGACAGACGCCTGACCGGATAGCGCGCAGCAGCGACCCGGGCCCGCCTGATTCGCTATTTAGGTGAAGCTGGCCCCCAGGCTTGCCGCAGCACGTTGCGTAAACGGCCCAGTGGCACGGGCTTGTGCAGCAGGGGCAGGCCACTGGCCTGGGCTTCCCGCAATCGCTCCGGCGCGGTGTCGCCGGTCATCAGCAGGGCAGGCAGGCCTGCCCCATGGCGCGCGCGGACCATCGCCACCGCCTCGGCCCCGGTCTGGTTGTCCCGCAGGCGATAGTCGGCAATCACCAGATCCGGGGCCGCACCCCGGGCTTCAATGAGCAACAGGGCATCCTGGATGTCCTCCGCTTCCAGAACCTGGCATCCCCAGCCTTCCATCAAGGCGCGCATGCCTTCCCGCACCAGATGCTCGTCATCGATGACCAACACGGCCCGACCGGCGAATTCGTCTGCCGACCCGGCAAGGAACGGGGCAGAAGCCAGGGGCTCGGGGTCTTCCCCGGCCGGCAATGCGAGGGTGAAGCAGGCCCCTTTCCCTGGCCGGGACTGTACCTGGATGCCATGCCCCAAAAGGCGAACCAGCCGATCCACGATGGCAAGGCCCAGTCCCAGGCCCTTGCTACGGTCCCTTTCCGGATTGGCCAACTGCACGTACTCCGAAAAAATCTCCTTCTGTCTTTCTGGCGGGATACCGATACCGGTGTCCCGGACATGAATGAAAACCTGACTCTCCTTCCCCTTCACCCCCAATTCGATGTGGCCGGAGGGGGTGTAGCGCAGGGCATTGCCCAAGAGGTTGCGTAGAATGGTTTCGAGCAAGGCCGGATCACTCTTGACCACCCACGCCCCCGCATCCACGTTGAAGTTCAGCCCCTTGGCCAGGGCCTGATGGCGAAACTCGTCAATAAAGCCCTCGATAAGTTCCGCCAGCCTGAAGGACTTGATTTGCGGCTTGAGCAGGCCGGCATCCAGCCGGGAGATATCCAGCAGCGCATTGAACAGGGTATCCAGGGAAGCGACGGATCGATTGATGCCAGCCACCACCTCGCCCTGTCGGTCCGCTTTAAGGTCCCCAGCCAGGCTGCCGACAAACAATTGCAGGGCGTGCAGGGGCTGACGCAGGTCATGGCTGGCGGCGGCCAGGAAACGGGATTTTGCCGCATTGGCCTGTTCCGCCACCTCGGTCTGCCGACGCAGTTCCGCCACCAGGTCCAGGTTCTGGAAGCGCAGGGTGATGGCCTCCAGGGCAGTCCGGTTCTGCTGCCGGGCAACCCGGGTGATGATGACGATGAACATCAGCATGATGGCCCCCAGCCCCTTGTGGGCCCAGTCGTCCTGGAAAGCCAGGTACGCGGCGGTCATGCCCACGGCCGGCAGGGCAAAAGCGAAGAACGATGGCAACCAGTAGGCCGTGACGATCAAGGAACCGGAAGCAAGCCCCGCGATGGAAACATACAGGATGACCTGATGGGCCACGCTGTCGGCCACGAAAAACACGATACTGGCCAGGCCCCAGGTAAAGCCGGAAACCAGGGATGTCCAGGTGAAATACCCGGCCCAGCGGCGGGCTTCCGAGGCAGGCGGCGGCCTCTTGGCATAGGCCCGGGCCAGCAGCAGCCGGGCCAGGATGGTCAGCAGGGCCACGACCATCCAGGCCACCAGGGTAACCGTATCCACCCGGCCCCACATGAGTCCGCCGATGATTAGCGGCATGAGAGTGAGATTTCCCATGATGACCGGCAAACCCCGGTACAGGTAATCGATGGCGTAGGCGGTAACCTGTTCGTCCCGGGAACCTCCTTCCTTCAGGCCCTCCGGGCTGAAAGACCCAGGCTCAGAACCGGATTCAGTGGTAGAGGCAGGGGCGGGAATGGGCAAAACTCTCATGGCATGGGGAGCATAGCCCGCCGCCATGGAACGGAAAACGATTTCAGGGCGCCATCAGCCACAGTTAGCCCATCTCAGACCATGCCCATCTGCCGGGCCATCATGGCAGCCTCGGTACGGTTTTCCACACCCAATGCCCTATAGAGCGCGTTGAGATGGGTTTTCACCGTGCCTTCACTGAGGTTCAACTCCCTGCAGATGAGCTTGTTGGATTTTCCCTGGGCCAGCAGGGCCAGAATTTGCCTTTGCCGCAGAGTCAGGACATCGGCAGGAACCGGCGTGGGGACCGGCCTGGCTTCGGCCAGGGGTTTGAGCATCTGGGGCGGCACGTAGACGCCCCCCGCCAGGATGAGTTGCAAGGCGGACATCATCACCCGGGGCGACGAGGATTTGGGTATGAACCCGGCCACCCCCGCCGCCAGCAGCCGGGAAATGAGTTCCCGGGATTCCTCTCCAGACAGGATGCAGACCGGCAGACCGGGTTGGGCTTTCTGCAAGGCCGCCACGGCATCCACACTGCCCATCCCTGGCATGTTGAAGTCCAGCAGGAGCAGATCCACGTCGGTATGGGCTTCCAGCAACGCCAGAGCACCATCCAGTTCAGCAGCCACCAGACATTCCACATCCGGGCCCTGCTGTTGCACCAGCAGGGCGAACCCCTCCCGGAACAAGGCATGGTCATCTGCCAACAACAGCTTCATCAACTCTCCACCTATGCCCTCAATCGGTTCAAATCAAGTCCGTTACGCTTACGGCTCTTCCCCCTGGCGATGACCCGGCATGAGGCAGTCCATGTCACCTTGTTGCGGAGACTTACAGACTGTCCTGGGTTTTGCCGCCGGAACCATTGTGGCACCTTGTCCCAGACCGGGGTCAATGGCAGCTATCCACACTGGCCGGCCCGCAGATCCTGCCGTCCTGCCATATCGCCCCCGCCAGGTAGCTTTCCTTCAGGTAAGCACCCCGGGTTTCCGCATCACGGAAGTTCGTACCCCGAAGATTGGCACCCCAGAAATATGTGCTCCACATGTAGGCCCCGGATAGATCTGCCCCTGAGAGGTCCGCACCCATGAGATTGGTGTGCTCCAGATTGGCCCGCCTCAGGTTGGCACTCTTCAGATCCATCCCGCGCTTGTCGCAGCCGGACCAGTCCACATAGGGTTCGGGCGGATCGTTACAGCCGGCAAGAGCGGGCACCGGCATGCTCCCAAACAGAGTCACTCCGACAGCAAGCGGCATGCACCAGATCGACAGTCGCAGGCAATGAAAACGCCAGCCACCAACAGGTGGCTTGAGATAAGCCATATTTTTCTCCTTGAGGGTTATTGCCTTTGGGAAATATCTATCAGCCTAGCTACCGGAATATGTACTAACCCCCCGGCGAACCAATCACATTTTCTTATTCCCCGCCAAGCATTGTCGGCCCCCACACCAGACGTTGCCAAACAAGCGCTTTCGGGGCATAACGCCCATGTCCGGGCTGATGTGTGCTGGCTCATGCCAACCGCTTAGACCCTCTAGCCCGGGGGAGATAACCTATGAAAAACAAGGGCAGGCCCAACATTCGCAGGACCCTTATGAGGGGCATGACTGCCCTGGTGGTGGTGTGCTTCGCCCTGTTTTCTGCTGCCGCATTCTTTTTCGTGCTCCAGCCCAGCCTGGACCGGCTGGCATTGGCCAGCATGCGGGATTCCAGCCTGCCCCTTTTGCTTGGGCTGAAGGATGACTTTACCCATCAGGAGCACACCCTTGCCGGTGCGAGGCACCTGGTGGACGGGGATACGGCCGATCCCGCCCGGGAAGAACACGTTGCCGCCCTCAACCGGGGCCTGATCCCACTGTTACTGGCCAATCCCCAGGTGGCGGCCTTTGTCCTGGGGCTGGAAGACGGAACCAGTTATCTGCTATTGCGCAACCCGGATGGAACCTGGACCAACCGCATCGCCCGGCCGGATGCCTGGGGCCGGCGAGCCCTGTTTCTTACCTGGAAGGATGGACGCACCCAGCTGCGCCGGGAATGGCGTGAGGACGTGGGTTACGATGCCCGCACCCGCCCCTGGTTCAGGGGCGTGGCCAGTGTCCCGGGCAGCGATCTGTTCCACTGGACGGCGCCCTATACCTTCTTCGCCTCCGGCCAGCCGGGCATCACGGTTTCCCAGGCATGGCGGGGGAGCGATGGCAAGCTCCGGGTACTGGCCATGGACATCCTGCTGGCCAGTGTTTCCAAACAGGTCCAGGGGCTGGAGGTGGGTAACCAGGGCGGCGTGGCCGTGCTGGGGGACCAGGGAGAAGTGGTGGGGCTGCCCCGGGAACTGGCGGCCGTATCCCCCGGCCTGCCGCCCCTGAGCCCGGCCACCAGCTATGCAGGCTCCGCCCTGGATTCGGCCTTCCGCTCCTGGGAGGCCTTGGGGCGCCCCGCTCACCGTCCCCTGCCCTTCTTCCTGGAGGATAAGGAGTGGCTGGCGGATTTCCAGCCTCTCACCCTGGGACAGACCCGCTTCTGGCTGGCGGCCTACGCCCCCATGCAGGCTTTTGCCCCCTGGTCAGGCCAGCTCGCGTCCCAGATGCTCGGGCTTCTGCTGGCCGGGTCCCTGCTTGCCGGAGGCCTGTCAGTGTGGCTGGCCCGGCGCCTGAGCCAGCCTGTGGAAGAACTGGTGCGCGCAGCAGAGGCTCTGGCCGGGGGAGACCTGGAGGCCCGGGTCCGGGTGCAGGGGCCCCGAGAAATCCACCGGCTGGGGGAAGCATTCAACCGCATGGTGGCCCGCCTGGCCCGCCGGGAAACCGACCTGGCCCGGCAGAGCGAAACCCTGCACAGCCTCAATGCCGAACTGGAAGACCGGGTGGCCCGCCGCACCGCCGTGCTGAGCGCCTTGTTCGACACCCTGCCCTACCCCGTCTTCGTCAAGGGTGTGGATACCCGCTTTACCGGCTGCAACCAGGCCTATGAAACCGCCTTCGGCATCCGCCGGGAGAATTTCATCGGCAAGCGGGTGCTGGACCTGGAGTTCATACCCGAAGCCGAACGCCTGGCTTTCCAGGCCGAGGATGAAGCCATCATCGCCCAGCGGGGCAGTGCCCGGCGGGAAATCGACATCATCTACGCCGATGGAGGCAAACACCGGGTCATCTACATGATCACCGCCTTCCAGCTTGCTGATGGCTCCCCCGCCGGCATGCTGGGCGTGCTGTTCGACATCACCGAGCGGCGCCAGGCGGAAGAGCGGCTCCAGGAAATCACCGACGATCTGCCCGGAGCCGTCTTCCGCCTGCGCCGGGAACCGGCCATGGTGCGCCATGTGGACTTCGTCAGTGCCGGTGTGGAACGGCTATTCGGCATTCCCCGGGACGAAGCCCGGGCGGATTTCAACCGCCTGCTGGCCACCGTCCACGAGGATGACCGCCCTCTGGTACTGGAAAGCTTCCAGCAATCGGCCGGCAGTCTGGCCCGACTGCGAGCCAATTTCAGGGTGCGCCGGACCGGCGACGAGTTGGTCTGGCTGCACTGCGAGGCCACGCCTCACCTCCAGGACAACGGCGACATCGTCTGGAACGGGGCTCTCTACGACATCAGCGCCGAGAAGGAAGCCGAGGCGGCTCTGGCCCAGGCCCGACACATCGCAGAAGAGGCCAACCGGGCCAAGAGCGACTTCCTGGCCAACATGAGCCATGAGATCCGCACACCCATGAACGCCATCCTGGGCATGACCTACCTGGCCCTGAACACCGGCCTGGACCGCCACCAGCGGCGTTACCTGGATCGCATCGACGCCGCCGCCCAGTCCCTGCTGCGGCTGATCAACGACATCCTGGATTTCTCCAAGATCGAGGCCGGCAAACTGGACATCGAACAGGCGCCATTCCGTCTGGGGGATGTGCTGCAATCCCTGGCCGACCTGCTCGCCCACAAGGCCCAGGACAAAGGCCTGGAGCTGCTCTTCCGGGTGCCCCCGGAACTGGCCTCGGCCACCCTGCTGGGGGATGCCCTGCGCCTGGGGCAGTTGCTGGTGAACCTGGTTGGCAATGCCATCAAATTCACCGACCAGGGGGAAATCCTGGTGGCAGTGGAGCGTCTACCCCAGGCAGGCGAAGGCCTGCGCCTGGCCTTTACCGTACGTGACACGGGCATCGGCATGGCACCGGAAATCCGGGCCCGGTTGTTCCAGCCCTTCGAACAGGCCGACAGCTCCACCACCCGCCGCTTCGGTGGCACCGGCCTGGGCCTGGCCATCTGCAAGCGGCTGGTGGACCTCATGGGTGGACATATCGAGGTGGAAAGCCAGCCGGGCCAGGGCAGCAGCTTCCGTTTCGAGATCAACCTGGCCACCACGGACGAAGCTCCGGAAACCCCACCCCTGCCGGAGATCGATCTGTCCGGCAAGCGCATCCTGGTGGTGGATGACAGCGCCACCGGCCGGGACATCCTGGCCACCCTGCTGGCTTCACTGCGGTTCCAGGTCCGGGCAGTGCAGAGCGGCCCCCGGGCCCTGGCGGAGCTGCAAATCGCCCAGGAAGAGGGAACCCCCTTCGACGCCGTGCTGCTGGACGGGCGCATGGCTGGCATCCATGGCCTTGAAACCGCCCGTCTGATCCGTGCAGACGAATTGCTGCGCCCGCCCCCCAAGCTGATCCTCATGGTGCACCAGGGAGGCGAAACCTGTGCGGAACAGAATCCGGACATTGTCCTGGAAGGCATTCTGAACAAGCCCGTCAACCCTTCGGCCTTGTTCGACACCCTCATGGAGGCCTTCCACGGCCCCCTGCACAGCCGCCAGAAGAAGCCCGCCCGTTCTGCCCCTGCTCCCCATCTGGAAGGGACTCGGGTACTGCTGGTGGAGGACAACGCCATCAACCAGGATGTGGCCAGCGAAATCCTGCGCCGTGCCGGGCTGGTGGTGGCCATTGCCGGCAATGGCCGGGAGGCCCTGGACCGGCTGGCAGAGCAGACTTTCGACGCCGTGCTCATGGACGTGCAGATGCCAGTCATGGACGGCTTTGAGGCCACCCGGCGCCTGCGGGCCGACCCCCGTCTGGCCCATCTGCCCGTCATAGCCATGACTGCCAGTGTACTGCCCGAGGACCAGGCCCGCTGCATGGCCGCCGGCATGAATGACTTTGTCGCCAAACCCGTGGATGTGGCCGCCCTGTTCGCCACCTTGGGCCGCTGGGTGAAAGGCCTGAACCTGCCGGCCTCCCCCCAGCCGGCGGCCACTGACCCCGGGCCCCTGGCCGCCGTCCCCGGGCTGGATGCAACCTCAGGTCTGCGCCGGGCCGGCGGCGACCTGGACCGCTACCTGCAACTCCTGGACAAGTTCCGCCACCACTATGGCCTGGGCCTGGCGGAACTGAAAACCCTGCTGGATCAGCCAGACACGGAAGCCGCCCGGCAATGGCTGCATGCCTTGAAAGGGGTTGCCGGCAATGTGGGGGCCGTGGCCGTGGCCCTGGCAGCCCAGGCCCTTCAGGATGCCCTGGCCGCTGATGCAGTCACCCGCCAGACGGCCCTGGCCAACCTGGATTCCCGGCTGGAAGCCCTGTGGCAAGGTCTGTCCCCCCATCTGGACACGTCCGCGCTACACACCATCGCCCACCCGGAAAACAACTCGGGAGACTTCACGCATCTGCTCGACCGGTTGCGGCAGCAACTCGAAGATCACGACACCAGCGCCCTGGAAAGCCTGGCGGCGGCCCAGGCCGGCAGCGGTAACGCGGATGATCCCCGCTGGCAGCAACTGGCGGATCATCTGGCGCGCTATGATTTCGACGCAGCGAACAATCTGCTGGCCACCTGGCTGGCCCATGAGGGGAGTTCCGCATGATGCAAGACAAGCCTACCGTCCTGGTGGTGGACGACGTGCCCGAGAACATCGACATCCTGGGTGGCATACTCAAAACCGGCTACCGGGTGCGAGCAGCCACCAATGGCCCAACCGCCCTCAGTCTGGCCTTGAAATCTCCCCCGGACCTCATCCTGCTGGACATCATGATGCCGGGCATGGACGGCTATGAAGTCTGCCGGCAGCTCAAGTCCCACCAGGCCACCCGCAAGATTCCGGTGATCTTCGTCACCGCCATGGGTGAGGTGGAGGACGAAAGCCGGGGCTTCGACGTGGGCTGCGTGGACTACATCACGAAGCCCGTCAGCCCCCCCATCGTCCTGCATCGGGTCAAGACCCACATTGCCCTCTACGACCAGAACCGGGGCCTGGAAGCCCAGGTGCTGGAACGGACCGTGGAACTGGAACAAACCCGCCTCCAGGTCATCCACCGCCTGGGCCGTGCCGGGGAATACCGGGACTACGAAACCAGCCTGCACGTCATCCGCATGAGTCATTACGCCTACAGCCTGGGCCTGGCTGCCGGCCTGGGCAAGGACGAGGCAGAACAACTGCTCAACGCCGCCCCCATGCATGATGTGGGCAAGATCGGCATCCCCGACGCCATTCTCTGCAAGCCCGGCCCCCTCACGCCGGAAGAATGGAAGATCATGCGCGGCCACTGCGAAATCGGCGCAGCCATCATCGGCGAATACCCCCACCCCCTGTTCCAGCTATCCCGCACCGTGGCCCTCACCCACCACGAAAAATGGAACGGCGAAGGCTATCCCCAAGGCCTGGCGGGGGAAGATATCCCCCTCCCCGGCCGCATCGTCGCCCTGGCGGACGTATTCGACGCCCTCACCAGCGTGCGCCCGTACAAGCCTGCCTGGAGCGTGGAAACCGCCATGGACTGGATCAAGAGCCAGCGGGGGAAACAATTCGACCCCCGTCTGGTGGATGCGTTTGTCAGCGTGCTGCCGGAAATCATGGACTTCAAGGTCCGCTACGCAGAAGACAGCGTGCCCGCCATGGAGCACAGTATCTGACCGGAAACCAGGCGGCCAGCGCCCGGTGGGTTAAAGATAGTTGAACAGGGACAGGCCGGAGGTGCGCGCGAAGGCCTGGTTGGCCGCTTCCAGGGTGGTCTGGCGCAATTGCAACTCGATGATGGCTGCGGCCTGGTCCACCTGCTGGATATCACTCAGGGCATTCTGCTCCTGGAGCAATAGGGCTTTGGTACTGCTGCGGGCGTCCTCCACCTCACTCATGGCGCCGGCGACCCGGTGTTCCACCAGGGCCAGCCGTTCCAGGGTGGTGTCGATCACCAGGGCCAGGCGGTTGATCTCGTCCACGGTGATCGTGCTGCCAGGCAGGTTGGCAATGGCATAGGCCAGGTTTTCCAGCAGGTCGTGATCATCCTGGTTCGGCCCCGCGCCATTGGCCGGATCGATGAAGCTGCTGTCCGTGAACAGGAACACGCTTTCCAGGTTGTCGTTGACCTGGACGGTGCGCCCCTCCTCGATCTCGATCTGGCGTAGGCCACCGGGGGCCGTGGTGCCCGTATAGGTGGTGTCCAGGGGCGTTACCGTGGCTCCGCTTAGGCTGGTGTTGGCATAGGGCGCGCTGTTGGTGACGTAGCCACCAAAGATGTAGTTCCCGGCCGGGTCCTGGGTGTTGAGCAGGCCCAGGATGTGGTTGAAGGTGCCTTTCAACTGTTCGGCATGGATATTGCGCAGGCTCTGGTCGTTATAGGGGCTGATGCGCAGCAGGTCCCGGGCAGCACTGAGGGATTGCTGCATTTCCTGCACCACCACTTCCTCATACTTGAGAGCCAGCTGTGCCCGGTCCTGGTTGGCCACATGCTGAGAGCGGGTCGCCACCCGGTTGGAGAGGTACAGCACCTTCTCCGTGTCCAGAGGATCGTCCTTGGGGGCCAGGAGCCGTTGGCCGCTGGCGATCTGCTGGTTCAGACGGGCGATGGCGGTCTGGTTATCCCGGATGCCCGGCAGGCTGGTACTGAAATAGGTCAGGGTATCGACGCGCATGGCGGTTCTCCTTAACGAAGCACACCGATGAGTTCATCGAACAGGCTGGATGCCACCTGGATGGCCTTGGCGGATGCCTGGTATGCCTGCTGGAACTTGATCAGGTTTACGGCTTCCTCGTCCAGATTCACGCCCGATGCTGACAGCTGGTCGGCAGTGGACTGCTCCACAAGGGCCGTATAGGCCGAGCGGGACAGGTCTGCATTGCTGGCCAGGCTGGCCGTGCGGCTGATGGTCTGGGCGTAGGTTTCGGAAAAACTGATGGTGCCGTTGTTGAGAATGTCATCGTTGCGCAACTGGGCCAGGGCCAGGGCATTGGTGTTGTCCCCCGGGCCGCCGGTGCTGCCCGCCGCCGCCACCTGGGTAGTGGACGTCAGGGCCATGCTGATGTTGCGGGCGTAGTCACCCATGATCCAGGTATCACCCGGGACCGGCGCAGTGGTGACACTTAGGTTGAAACCCAGGCCGGCGGCATTGACGGCAGCCACGCTGGCATAACTGGTGGTGACCCCGGTGGAGAGCACCGTGACGTCATAACCCCCGGCCGTGGCAGTGATCTGATAGCCCTGACGGTCCAGTAGCAGATCATTGCTCACCGTCATCTCCAGGGCCCCGGTGACTGTACCCTGGGCCACCAGGGGGTTGCTGAAGAAATCCACGCCGGCGGTGCCGGTGTAATCGTAGCCGGCCCGGTGCAGGGCGTTCACACTGCCCGCCAGGCCCATGGCAATCCGGTTCAGGTCATCCAGGGCCGGTATCAGCACTTCTTCCCGCTGGGCCAGTATCCCCCCCAGCTCGCCCCCGGAAACCAGCCTGGAGTCCAGTTGTACGGTACTGCCCGCCACGTTCAGCACTGGAATGCGCGAACTGGTATCGCTGGGATCCAGGGTCGTGGACATGCTGTTAGCGCTGTTACCCACCACCAGGGCCTGGCCACTGCCAATGAAGACATTGACCATGCCATCTCCCTGCTCCAGGGTAGTGACATTCACCAGTTTGTTCAGCTCGGCCAGAAGCTGGTCCCGCTGGTCCCGCAGGTCGTTGGCGGGGCGGCCGTTCACGGCCTCGGCCTGGGCAACGGACACGTTCAGGCTGGCGATCTGGCTGCTCAGGGTGTTTACCCGGTCTGCCAGGGTGGAGATGTCTGCGTTGGTGGAATCCCGCATGTTGCGCAGCTTGCCGTCCAGGCTGTTGATTCGGGCCGCCAGGTTGCTGCCCGACGACATGAAGTTCTGCCGGGCGGCATTGGACGTAGGGTCGTTGGCCAATTCATTGGCCGCATCGAAGAAGGCATCCAGGGCCGAGGACAGGCCGCTGCCCCCATCCCCCAGCATCTTGTCGATCTGCCCTGCCTGGGTGGCGTAGGTGCTGTGGCGGGACAACTGGGCCTGGTTCTGAAGCACCTCGTTGTCCAGGAACTGGTTGTATATGCGGCGCACCGCATCCGTGGCCACGCCGGTGCCAAAGTAACCCATGCCCGTGTACTGGGGCTGGGTGGCGGAGAAAGTCACTTCCTGGCGTCGATACCCGGCGGTGTTGACGTTGGCGATGTTATGTTCGGTGGTGCGGATACCCGCCTGGGCCGCTTGCAGGCCCGTGACCGCGATTCCTAGGATTCCTGACATGGCAACCTCCTGTTACCCGGGGAGACGACGTTCTGTCATCAAGAACCGGCCAGGGCCAGGTGCTTACCCACACTGGCGATGACCGACTGTAGTTTCCCGGCATAGGCCGGGTCCGTGGCATAACCGCCTGCCGCCAGCCCCTGGGCAAAGGCGGAGGCATCTTCGCCGGCCTGCAGGGCCTGACCATAGCGGCCCTTGAGCAGGTTGGCGTAATCGGTGAAGGCGCTGCTGTAGTCACTGTAGGCGCGGAAGGACTGCACCAGCTTCATGGGCACACCCTGGCGGTATTCCGTGGTGACGGTCTCCGCCACTGCACCGTCCCAACTGCTGCCGGCCTTGATGCCGAACAGGTTGTGGCTGGCCCGGCCCTGGCTGTCCTTGATCTCGTGCCGGCCCCAGCCGGACTCCAGGGCGGCGTGGCCGAGGATGAACGCAGCCGGCACACCCGTTGCAGCTGCAGCGGCCTCGGCATGGGGGGCCATACGGGCGATAAACCCAGTTTTAAGATCGGAGCTGGCGGTGGGCAGTTGCGCCCCTGGAGTCGTCGCCTCACCCACCCCCGCGGCCGACGGCCCACTGCCCAGTGCTGGCTGCTGACTTTCTTCTGCTGCCTGCGGACTGCCAACCGGCGACTGTCTTTCAAGGGCCTTCACCATCATGTCGGCAAACCCCAGGCCCCGGCCCTTGCTGATCTGGTCCGCCCACTGCTTGTCCAGCAGGTCCTGATACAGCTTCATGCCTTCTCCCCCGGTCAGGGGATCGTCTTCGTCGTTGAACCGGGTCTGGCGCATGTTTTTCAGCATCTGGGACACCAGCATGGCCTCGAACTGCTTGGCCGCGCCCACCAGGGCTGCCCGGTCCCCACTGGCGGCCTTGGCCCGCAGGGCCTGGGCGTCGGCAACATCCACGGCCAGACGATCAGGGGCGATAGCGGCGGCGGAGATCATGGTTTGCGCCCTTCCGAACAAAGCATGGGGGCGATCATATGATTTCCAGTTCGGCCTTCAGGGCCCCCGCCGCCTTCATGGCCTGGAGGATGGCCAGCAGGTCCTGGGGGGTGGCGCCAACGGCGTTGAGGGCCTTGACCACATCATTGAGGGAAGCGGAAGCGGGCATGACCATGAGCTCGCCCTTGTCGCTCTTCACCTGCACGTCGGTCTTTTCGGTCACCACAGTCTGGCCGCCGGAGAGGGCGCCGGGCTGGGACACCTGGGGCTCGCTGGTGATGGTCACCGACAAGTTACCGTGGGCGATGGCGCACTTGTCCAGTTCCACCAACTGGTTCATGACGATGGAACCGGTACGGGCGTTGATGATGACCTTGGGCGTGGGGGTGCCCGGACTGAGATCCAGGTTCTCCAGCTGGGACAGGAAGGCCACCCGCTGGCCCGGGTCCGCCGGGGCCTTCACCTGGATGACCCGGCCGTCCAGGGGAATGGCACTGCCCTTGCCGAACTGGCGCTGCACTGCCTGGCTCACCCTGTTGGCGGTGGTGAAGTCCATTTCCTTAAGTTCCAGATGGACGAAGTCCCCCTGGCCTACCCGGGTGGGCACGGCCCGTTCCACAGTGGCGCCAGCGGGAATGCGGCCGGCAGACAGATGGTTGGTCTGGGTGGATGCGCCACCCGCCGAGGCCCCGGCCCCGCCTACCAGCAGGTTGCCCTGGGCCATGGCGTAAATCTGGCCGTCTGCCCCTTTGAGGGGGGTCATAAGCAGGGTGCCGCCCCGCAGGCTCTTGGATCCGCCCAGGGCGGATACGGTGATGTCGATGGTCTGGCCTGGCTTGATGAAAGGTGCCAGCTGGGCCGTCACCATCACCGAGGCGGCGTTCTTGGTGGCCAGGTTCTGGGTGGTGGTCATGCCCAGACCGCCCATCAGGTTGGCAAGGCCCTGGTTGGTGAGGGGCGAGTTGTCGCCGGTGCCGTCCAGACCGACGACGATGCCGTAACCCACCAGCTGGTTGCTGCGCACGCCGTTGATGTTGGCGATGTCCTTGATGCGTTCAGCCTGGGCCTGGGGGCCGAGGGCGGCAAGCGCGAGGCCAAGGGAGAAAGCGAGCAGTCGTTTCATGTCAGTCCCCTCAGAATGGCAGCAGGGTCAGGAAGAAACGGGCCAGAACACCGGCGAACTGGCTCTTGTCCATCTTCTGGGCGTTGGTGGATTCCAGTTGCACGTCCGCAATCTGGGTGGAGTTGATGGTGTTGCTCACGGTGATCTGATCCGGATTCACCACCCCCGCCAGGCGGATGTATTCCGTGTCCTGGTTGATGCGCACCTGCTTTTCGCCCGCAACCATGAGGTTGCCGTTGGCGAGCACGTCCACCACGGTGACGGTGATGGACCCCTTGACCTCATTGGAGTTGGTTTCGTTGTCCTTCAGTTCGATCTTGTTGCTGGAAGAAGGCTCCCAGGTGGTCACGCCATTCCCTAGGATGCCGGGAGGCACGCGGCCGAGGATCGTGGGCACGGGAATGTCCATGCTGGCATTGGCCTTGCGCTCATCTGTGGTTTCCGACTTGCGCTTGGCCTCGGTCTTTTCCACCAGGTTCACAGTAAGCAGATCGCCGATACGCTTGGCACGCCGGTCTTCGAACAGCCCCATACCGGTGCGTACAGGCTGCACGCTGGCCTGGAAGATGGCACCGTTGCCTTCCGCGGCCGCCACCGGAGTCGCGGGGCGGGCAGTGAGGGGGGACTTGATCTGGGTTTCCGGCACGCTGGAACAGCCGGCTCCGGCCAGGACGGCCATCAACAGGGGAACGAAGCGGCGCAGGATGTTCATGACGAGCTCCTTACCCGCTACCTCAGATCTGGGTCAGACGCTGGAGCATCTGGTCCGAAGTGGTAATGGCGCGGGAGTTCAGTTCAAAGGCCCGCTGGGCGACGATCATGTTCACCAGTTCCTCGGCCACATTGACGTTGGAGACTTCGACGAAGCTTTGGTTGAGTACGCCCAGGCCGTTGGTGCCCGGGTTGTTCACCTGGGGCGGGCCCGAGGCGGCTGTTTCCAGGTAAAGGTTTTCTCCCTGGCTCTGGAGACCGGCATAGTTCACGAAGGTGGCCAGCTGAAGCTGGCCCAGCTGGGTAATGATCGGGGGATTGCCTGGCTGGGTGACGCTCACCACACCGTCCCGGGCAATGGTGACCACCAGGGCATCCTGGGGAATCTGCATCTGGGGCTGGACAATGTAGCCACTGGCAGTCACCAGGGTGCCCTGGTTGTCCACCTGGAAGGAACCGTCCCGGGTGTAGCCGATGGTGCCGTCCGGCAACTGAATCTGGAACATGCCCCGGCCGTTGATGGCCACGTCCAGGGTATTGCCGGTCTGCTGCAAGCCCCCCTGGACATGGATGCGTTCCGTGGCCACGGTCCGCACCCCCACACCCAACTGGAAACCAGAGGGCAACTGGGTCTGCTGGGAGGAGTTGGCCCCCGGCTGGCGGATGGTCTGGTAGAGCAGGTCCTCGAACACCGCCCGGGCCCGCTTGAAGCCGGTGGTGGAGACGTTGGACAGGTTGTTGGAGATCACGTCCAGCTGGGTCTGCTGGGCCTCCAGGCCGGTGCGGGCAATGTGCAGGGAACGCAGCATGGTTTCTCTCTCGTCCTATCAGCCGTTCAGGGACAGCACCTTGTCGGCGCTGCGGTGGTTTTCGTCGGCGGCCCGCAGGACACGCATGTTCATCTCGAACTGGCGGGCCAGGCTGACCATGCTCACCAGGGCTTCAGCGGGGTTCACGTTGGAGGTTTCCAGGGCGCCGGCCACCAGTTGCACGTTGGCGTCTTCCAGGGCCGGCTGGCCGTTGGCGGTGCGGAACAGGCCGTCATCGCCCCGTTTCATATCGGTTTCCGGCGGATTCACCAGCTTGATGCGCCCGGCGATCTCCACGGCGTTCAAACCCTGGCCGATGGGCACGGTGGACACGGTGCCATCCTTGCCGATGAGGATGTCCTGGTCCGGAGGCACGGCAATGGGCGCCCCCTCCCCCAGCACGTTGTAGCCATTGGTGGTTTGCAGGATGCCGTTCACGCTGACCTGGAAGTGGCCCATACGGGTATAGGCTTCCTGGCCGTTGGCGTCCTGCACGGCAATCCAGCCCGGGCCCCGCAGGGCCACGTCCAGGGCCCGACCTGTCTCCTGGATGGCACCGTTGGTGAAATCGCTGCGGGGCGTGGTCTCGAACACGAAGGCCCGGGTCTTCGCCCCCTCCCCCACCACCGGCAAGGCCCGGAATACATTCAACTCCTGCTTGAAGCCGTGGGTGGAAACATTGGCCAGGTTGTGGGAAACCGAAGCCTGCTGCCGGGTCACTTCCCGGGCCCCGGTCATGGCGACGTAGATCACGCGGTCCATGGCTAGACGGGAATGCGGGATGGGGAATGGGGGATGGGGCAAACCCAGGGGCCAAGACCGCCTCGTGGTGTGTCCCGCTGCTCAAACTCGGGCCTACGTATCATTTTGCTTTTTCCCATTTCTCATCCCCCATCACCCATTACCGCAAGTTCACCAGGGTTTGCAGGATCTGGTCCTGGGCCCGGATGGTCTGGGCGTTGGCCTGGTACATGCGTTGGGCGACGATGAGGTTCACCAGCTCTGCCGTCATGTCCACGTTGGACTCCTCGATGGATCCGGACTGCACATAACCCAACACACCACTACCGGGAGCGCCATAGGTGGCCTGGCCAGACTCAGCGGTCTCGAACCACTGGTTGTTGCCGATGGGTTGCAGGCCCTGGGGGTTGAGGAAGCTGTGCAGGATCACCTGCCCCAGGTTGCGGGTCTGGCCGTTGGTGTAGCGGCCCAGGATGACCCCTTCCCGGTCCACCGCCACCCCGGCGATACGGCCAGAGCCGTAGCCATCCTGGGAGACAAAGGACACGCCGAACGCGCTGCCGTACTGGGTAAAGCCGTTGAAATTCGCGTCGAATACCAGGGCCGCAGCACCGGTCCCCAGGGTACCGGCGGGAATGGTCAGGGTCTGGGCGGAGGCAGCGGCACCGTTGATGGTGTTGATGCTGCCGTCCGTATTGAAGCCAAGGGTCATGCCTGCACCGGAGGCACCGCCAGCGCCGATGGTGACCTGGGTGCCGTTGACGTAGGCGTCCGCCACCCAGGTGTTGGAGGCGTTCTTCTGGAAGTAGAGCACCATGCCGTGGGGGTTGCCCGCCTCGTCGTAGACGGTGAAGGAGGTGGAGTGGTTATAGGTGTCCGGATCGGAAGGATTGATCAGCGTGGCGGCGGCGATGGCGGTTTCCTGGGAGTCCAGGTTCAGGTCCAGCTCGGCCTCGGAAGTAACCTGGGGCGGCGAAGGCGCCAGGGAGATCTGGATGGGCACCGGGATGCCGCCACCGATGATGCTGCCGTTGCTGTCTGCCAGGTAGCCGGTCAATTGCTGGTTGGATGCATTGATGATGAAGCCATCCTTGTCCAGGTTGAACTGGCCGTTACGGGAATAGGTGATGACCCCATCCTGCTCCATGCGGAAGAACCCCTCGCCGCTGATGGCGATGTCGAGTGGGTTGTTGGTGACCGCCACGTTGCCCTGGGTGAATTGCTGGGCCACGTCGGACACCTTGGTACCGATACCCACCGTCAGGCCGCCGGCGCCATAGAGGGAGGTGGCGTAGACATCCGCGAACTGGGTCTGGCTCGCCTTGAATCCCACCGTGCTGGCGTTGGCAATATTGTTGCCGATGACGTCCAGATTCTTGGCCGCGCCGTTCAGTCCGCTCAGACCTTGTTGAAAGCCCATGTCATCGTCTCCTTAAAAGATTTGCCTGATCTGATCCATGCCCCGGTTGCCCAGGCCGGAAATTTCCACTTCCATCGTGTCGTCCTTCAGGGCCACGCTCATCAC
This sequence comes from Pseudomonadota bacterium, assembly GCA_040757575.1. Taxonomy (GTDB): domain Bacteria; phylum Pseudomonadota; class Gammaproteobacteria; order Burkholderiales; family Thiobacillaceae; genus PFJX01. The sequence continues at coordinate 24,943 of JBFLXA010000003.1, read as the reverse complement.
CTGGCCCAGGGCATAGGTGGTGGCATCCACGTCTTCGCCTGCCGCCGTGGCCGTCACCTTGAAGGTGTAGTCGCCGTCCGCCAGAAGGGTGCCGTCCGTGGCCTTGCCGTCCCAGCCGAAGCGCACCAGGCCGGCGTCCTGTTTGCCAAGTTCCAGACTGCGGACGATGGTGCCGTTATCGTCGAGGACGTCCACCCGGACGCTGTCTGCCTTGCTGGCCAAATCCATGCCACCCAGGGCGACAGAATTGGACAGGGTCAGGGAATCGCCCTCAGCCAGCACCTGGCGTCCCACCATGCTGGCCCCCTGGATGACCTGTGAAGCCTTGAACTGGGCGTTGAGGGCGGCCAGTCCTTCATTGAGGTTGTTGATCCCCTCCACCGTGGACATCTGGGCAAGCTGGGAGGTCAGCTCGGCGTTTTCCATGGGGTTCATGGGGTCCTGGTTCTTGAGTTGGGTGACCAGCAGCTTCAGGAAACGGTCACTCATCTCCTTGACGCTGGTGGTGGTGGCCCCACTACCCGCTCCATTCAGGGAAGCGACCAGGTTCTCCTGGGGATTAGAGGTTACCGACGCGACGGCCATGGCTTACTCCTGTTCAGGGCTGAGCCACGGCCAGGGTGCGCTGCATCAGCGACTTGGCGGTGCTCATGACCTCGGTGTTGGTCTGATAGGAACGGGAGGCGGAGAGCATGTTCACCATCTCTTCCACCGGGTCCACATTCGGAAAGGCGACATAGCCGTTGCCATCCGCCAGGGGATGCTTGGGGTCGTACACCAGGCGCGGCGGCGCCGGGTCTTCGATGACCTCTTTCATGCGCACGCCCTGAGCCCAGGGGGCGTTGGCGTTCATGGGCACAGCCTGGAACACCACCTGCTTGGCCTTGTAGCCTTCGCCGGTGGAGGCATGGGCCGAATCGGCGTTGGCCAGATTGGAGGCCACGGCATTCAGGCGCATGGACTGGGCCGTGAGGGCCGAAGCGGCAATCTGGAATACGTTGCTCATGCTCATTTACCCGCCTCCTTGATCAGCGTTCAGAACCCAGGGCCGTCTTCATGGTGCCGAAGGCGGAAGTGGCCCGGTCCAGCAGGAACTGGTAGTGCAAGGCGTTCTCCGTGAAGTGGGCCCGCTCCACATCCATGTCCACCGTGTTGCCGTCCAGGCTGGGCTGCACAGTGGAGCGGTACATGAGCCGAGCTCCGGCCTGACCGGGCCCGCTGCCAGCATCCAGATGACGCTCCTGGGTGCGGGCCAGGGCCAGCCCCCCTCCGGAAGCGCCCATGGCACTGCGCAGAGCTGAGGCGAAATCCAGGTCCCGGGCCTTGTAGTTGGGGGTATCCGCATTGGCCAGATTGGAGGCAAGGATTTCCTGGCGCTGCGCCCTGAGATTCAGGGCGTTCTGCACGAAGGCAATTTCCTTGTCGATCTTGTTCAGCATTCCGGGCTCCATAGCCAGAGGGCAAAAGGGCTACCCCGGAAAAGCAATTGCCATGCCAGTGCAAGAATTATCTGTAACTATATGATTTTATTTGGGTACAGAAAAAATACTCGGATACGGCAAACCTTGCCGGCAGCAATGGCCGGCCAGAAAAACAAAAGGCGGCAAAGCTTGCCGCCACAACCAGGTGAGCCCCCTTCACCCTTCACCCTTCACCCTTCACCCTTCACCCTTCACCCTTCACCCTTCACCCTTCACCCTTCACCTCCTCAGCCTCGCTCCACCCGGTTGCGCCCGGCCTGCTTGGCCCGGTACATGGCCGCATCCGCCCGGGCCAGCAACTCGGCCTCATTTTCTCCAGCCCGGCGCTGGGCAACGCCGGCACTGAAGGTGATGAGGACTTTCTCATTGTCGTGCAGGAAGAATTCCTTGGTCAGTGCCCGCTGCACCCGTTTGAGCACATCAACACCCTCGGCCTCCTGGGTATTGGGCAGCAGGATGAGAAATTCCTCGCCGCCATAACGGGCCAGGGTATCCGTGGGGCGCAGCAGTTTTTTCACCACCCGGGCAAGATGACGCAGGGCCTGATCCCCCACCTGGTGGCCCAGGGAATCGTTGAGTTTCTTGAAATGGTCGATATCCAGTAGCCCCAGGGACAAGGGGGCTTCCAGGCGCTCGGCCCTGGCCAGCTCCCGCCCCAGTGCCTCGTCCATACCCCGGCGGTTCAAGGCGCCCGTGAGCTGGTCTTCCCGCACCAGGGTGGACACCTGAGCCAGTTCCGCCTCCAGTTCCCGAATGCGGTTCTCGGCCTGCTCCGCTTGGGAGCGGGCCTGCACCAGATCCACATGGTTGCGTCGCAGGGCATCCCGTACCCCAGCCACGTCAGCCGAAAGGCCTTCCACCACGTCCCCCAGTTCGGCAATGTCCACCGCCTGACTGATCTTTTCGGAATAGGCGCCGATGCGGGAATGGTAGCCATCCGCGTTCTGGCTCATTTCGCCGATGCGGTCGATGAAGGTGGTAATGAGCCGCTTCAGGGTGGCCTTGGCTTCGTCCAGACTGCCTTTGAGCACCCCCTGCTTGTAGGCCAGCTCCCGCAGGCTGCGCTCCGCATCCAGCAACACTTCCGCCTGCAGCTCGCCATCCATCAGGTTCTGCATGGCCGCCAACTGGCCCGACAACCAGGCCTCATCGCCCACCAGTTCACCAATATTGAGGAACAGCAGTCCCACAAGACGCTTGAGACCGCCGGAGAGCTCATGGTCGTCTTCGGCCCGCATGAGCACTTCCCGCCAGAGCCCGGACCAAGTGTCGAACTGCTCCGGCTGCAAGCCCCGCTGACCGGCGATGGCCCTGCCCAGACGCCCCGCCCGCTGGGCAAGATCGGGCCAGCGGGGTTCACAGGAGTCGGCCAGTTGCTCGAACTGCTCTGCAAGCTGCGCCACCAGGGGGCTGCAATCCGCAGAAGACGGCTGTAGGCTTTCCACCACCATCGCCAGGGCGGCTTCATGGACGGGGACCCGGACAGCGGCGTCTGGAGAGCCACTTTCTCCCACCACGCCTTCCAGCACAGTTTCTGCCGGCGCACCGGCAGCCCAGGACTGAGCCAGGGCCCCCAATTTCTCGTGCAACTGCTCAGGCTGGGCGCCGAAATTGATCAGCACCCGCTCCAGCATTTCCCGTTTGCGGCTCTGGGTCAGACCCGTCTGATGGACATCCCACTGCTTGAACAGGGGGCGCAATACTTCCGCCCAGTTCAACCGTATGGCCGGGGCTGGGGTTGACGCTTGGGCGCCGGACTCTTCCGTCAGGGCACCTCCCACTTCGCCGTAGGCCCGCCGGAAATTGTCCGGGGTGGGCGGCAGGCGGCGGGTGGCAAGCAACCGTATGGCTTCCCGGGCGGCATCGGCAGGTTGCAGGCCCCGGGAAGCACCGGGCGGGCTGGGCGGATTAGGTTTGGCCATGGGGGCTAGGTAAACTTTCACGCAGTGTGCAACGTCTAGTGAATCATTACACGATCTGGAACAAACCGGATGCGGCTTCTCTTCCCTCTGTTTTTCATCTTGGCCGGCTTTCTGACGCCTGGACTGTCCCCTGCTTCCTCAGTCCGGGGGACCAACCTTGAGGACATGCGCCAGCAAGCCACCCGCTGGCTCAGCGCTCAGGTGGCCCAGACCTACCCGGAGGCCGAAGTCAGCGTCGAAATCGGTCCTGTGGATGCCCGCTTGCGGCTGGAGGCTTGCTCCGGGTTCCGGTTTTTTCTGCCGGGTACGGCCCGGTTGTGGGGCGGCGGGTCCGTGGGAGTCAAATGCACCGGCCCTGCCGGATGGAATCTTTACCTGAGCTATCAGGTCCGCCTCCGGGGCCCGGCCCTGGTGACCCAGGGGCCCCTGCCCGCCCGCCATTTGCTGGCAGACGAAGACCTGGTGCTGGCGCAGGTCCGCTACGATCAGGATCCGGGCAGCTATCTACAGAGCCTTCCGGCCGGGGCCACCACCCTGCGCCCCCTACCCGCCGGCCAGGCCCTGCTCATCCACGACCTGGGCCTGCCCAACGTGGTGGAGGCGGGGGCCCTGGTGCGGGTGCGGGTCAATGGCAACGGCTTCAGCATCGCCCAGGAAGGCAAGGCCCTGAACGGAGCCAAGGCCGGGGCCAGCGTGCGGGTAAAAATGCCCAGCGGGCGCATCATCCGGGGGCTGGCCACGGCGGGCGGCGAGGTGGAAATCCGCCCCTGAGCAGCCAGCCGGTGCTGCTCAACCCCGGCTAAAGAATGGAATGCGCCTGCCGATAAGGGCAAAACACCCTCGGGAGCCTTTCGTGAAAATCGACCAGTCCCTGAAGACCATTGCCACTCCCAAGAGCAAGGACATCCAGGGAGGTAGAAGCCGTACGCTGACACGCCAGTCCACACCTGACAGGGTCCAGGACCAGGTGGATCTGACGGGGGACGCAGCACGTCTGCGGGAACTGGAAGCCCGGCTGGCTGAACTGGACAGTGCGAATCCCGGCAAGATAGAAGCCATCCGCCAGGCCCTGGCGGATGGCAGTTTCAAGGTCGACACGGAAGCCGTGGCTGATGGCATGATCCGGGAAACTCTGGACCTGCTCAGCCGCATGAACCGATGACCCCCGAACTCGATACTGCCCTTGGCCGCCTGACTGCCACTCTCACAGATTTCAACAGCTTTCTTGAAGAAGAGGCCGCTGCCCTCATGGGCCAGGACGCAGAGCGGCTGTCCGGCCTGCTGCCCCGGCGCAATGAACTGCACCGCGCCCTTGCCGGCGCTTGGCTGTCCCTGGCCAAGCTGGCGGGCACCCAGGAACCCCGGGGGCTGGCGGACCTGCGAGCCCGCCTCTTTCCCCAGGGGCCCCTACCCACGCAATGGACCCGGCTGGAGGCCCTGGTGCACGCCTCCGACCGACTCAACCAGGTAAATGGCCGGCTGATGGAAGAACAGATGCGACGTACCCAGGTAGCCTTGCAGATCCTGCAAAACTCGGTGGCCAGCCGGGGCGTATATGGCTCGGATGGCCGCATGGCCGGGCTATACGCCACGGCCCGGACAATAGACAGCGCCTGACCCCCGACTGGAAATCCCGGCTCCCTACCAGGGAGTCAGTGAGCCGGCTTCCTTTTCCAGCCCGGCCAGATAGGCTGAATGGGCCGCCTGTTCCGCTTCGCTAGGCCGCAATACCTTGATGGCGCCCCGCCGCAGGGGGCGATCGATCTGACCTTGCACTGCCGCCTGGGGTGCCACCGCTTCGATGCTCAGGGTTTCCTGGCCCCGGGTCATGGCCAGATAGACCTCGGCCAGCAACTGGGCGTCCAGCAAGGCGCCGTGGAAATTCCGCCCCGAGTTGTCCACCTGGTAACGTTTGCACAGGGCGTCCAGATTATTCTTCTGCCCCGGGTGCAAGGCCTTGGCCAGCTTGAGGGTATCCAGCACCCCGCAAGTGCGGGACAGGGGGCCCTCATCCAGGCGTTTGAGTTCCGCGTTGAGGAAGCCCACGTCGAAGGGGGCGTTGTGGATCACCAATTCCGCATCCCGGACGAATTCCATGAATTCGCCAGCCACATCGGCAAAACGAGGCTTGTCCGCCAGGAAGTCGTTGGTGATACCGTGTACCGCCACGGCGCCGGCATCTATTTCCCGGTCCGGGTTCAGATAGACATGGTAGGTGGCGCCGGTCATGCGCCGGTTCACCACTTCCAGGGCGCCGATTTCGATCACCCGATGCCCAAGGGCCGGGTCCAGGCCCGTTGTTTCCGTGTCCAGAACAACCTGGCGAGCGTACTGTGCCATCAGCGCATCTCCTCACCGGAACGGACTCCGGCAGCCACGTTTCTGGCGCCTTCATTGGCCAGGGCATCGGCCCGCTCGTTCTCGACATGGCCGGCATGACCCTTGACCCAGTGCCAGCTCACCTGATGCCGGCCCGCCTGTTCCGCCAGGGCCTGCCACAGGTCCTGGTTCTTCACCGGCGCGCCGCCGGCCGTCTTCCAGCCCCGGCGGATCCAGTTGGGCAGCCATTCGGAGATGCCCTTCTGCACATACTGGGAATCGGTGTGTACCCTCACCTGGCAGGTCTGGTTCAGGGCCTTGAGCCCCTGGATGACCGCCATGAGCTCCATACGGTTGTTGGTGGTATTGGCTTCACCACCGCACAGGGTCTTCTCCACCTCGCCGTAGCGCATCAGCACGCCCCACCCGCCCGTGCCCGGATTGCCCTTACAGGCGCCATCGGTATAAAGGTCCACAGTCTTAGTGGTTTTTTCAGTCATATCTGGTGCCATGTCGTGTTCATCAAGGATTGCCCAGCTTGTTGGGGTTGGGGCTCCAGGCCGGCCGCGCCCGCCAGGCACTGTCCCACTTGGGTTCGATCAGCCGCATACATTGAACCCGTTTCACGGCGTGGATCAGATACACCCCGCCTCCCAGGGCCCACCAGCGGTCCCCAGCCGCCTCCAGGAAGGAAAAACGCTCGATCCAGGCCGTTCGGTCGATGGGGGGCGCATAGCAGGCCAGACGGCCACCGGCGATCTCGAACCCCAGCAGGGCCAGCCAGTCCTTAAGACGGGCCAGGTGGATGAAGCGTCCGCTCCAGGGCCAGGCGGCCCCCTCGGCGCTCAATACCCGGCGCAGGCCCCAGAGGCTCAGGGGGTTGAAACCAGCGATCAGCAACCTGCCCTCCGGACGCAGGGTCCGCTCCACCTCCCGCAACACCGCGTGGGGGTGACGGGAAAACTCCAGCACGTGAGGCAAGGCCACCAGGTCAAGGCTCTGGCTGGCGATGGGCAATTGTTCAAGGCGGCAGCCCAGGTCCCGCCCCGCCGGGCCGGCGCAAAAACGGAAGGGCATCCGGTTGGCCGCCAGGAAGTCGATGCCGCAGGTGTCCAGCTGCATGGCATTGAAGCCGAACAGGTCTGCGCTTACGGCATCGAACCAGGCCTGTTCCCGGGCGAGCACGTAACGGCCGACATCGCTTTCAAACCAGGCCTGCATAGAATGGAGGGGCGCTAACCATGAAGAGAACCATGCTGAACATCACGCCCGTCCCCGCCTTCCGGGACAACTACATCTGGGCACTGATGGATGATCGGCCAGATGATCGCATCGCGGTGCTGGTGGACCCGGGCGAACCAGAGGCGATTCTATCCTGGCTGGAGCGGGAGCATGTCCGCCCTGTGGCCGTGCTCATCACCCACCACCATGGCGACCACACCGGCGCCCTGCCGGCCCTGACCCGGCGCTGGCCCATTCCCGTGTACGGCCCCGCCCGGGAAACCATAGCCGGCCTGACCCACCCCGTGGCGGAAGGGGACAGGGTGTCGATACCCGAACTGGACCTGGAAATGACCGTGCTGGAAACCCCTGGCCATACCCTGGGCCACGTCTGCTACCTGGGCCACGGCTGGCTGTTCAGCGGCGACACCCTGTTCTCCTGCGGCTGCGGCCGGGTATTCGAAGGCACCCTGGCCCAGATGCACGCTTCCCTGGAACGGCTGGCCAGCCTGCCCCCGGAAACCCGGGTGGCCTGCGCCCACGAATACACCCTGCCAAACATCGGCTTTGCCAAGGAAGTGGAACCGGATAACCCTGACCTGGCCCGTCGCCACCAGGAGGCACGCCAGCTACGCAAAGCCGGTAAAGCCACCCTGCCAAGCACCATCGGCCAGGAACGGGCCACAAATCCATTCTTGCGTTGTCATATTTCCCGGGTCAGAGATGCAATTTCGCAACACACCGGATCCCCCATGGATACGGCCCTGGCGACGTTTTCCGCCTTGCGGCGCTGGAAAGACGATTACTAGATATATGTAATATTTTCCGACAAACAGAGATATTCCTTGGTCACCCCCGAGGGCGTCCGTAAAATCCGCGTGTTTTCAATACATTGCGTTCACGCATCCAACCGCCGATGAAGCCTTGGCTGACCGCATGCATTGCCTTTCTGAGCCTGGCCCTACAAGGCCTTCCCGTCCAGGCAAATGACACTCCCTCCCCCGAACTCAAGATCAGCTATGCCATGGCCGGGGCCCCGTTGCCCAGTAATGGCAGCCGGGGCGATCTCTGGGACCGGATCCGGGCAGGCTTTCAGTTGCCTGAATCGGTGCCCGAACTGACCCGGGTACACGAAGCCTGGTTCGAAAAGCATCCGGCCCACCTGGAGCGGGCCGCTGAACGCAGCCGCCTGTACCTCTACCACATCGCCGATGAAGTGCAGCGCCGGGGCATGCCCATGGAAATTGCCCTGTTGCCCATGATCGAGTCGGCGTTCAACCCCAATGCCCTGTCTCCCATGAAGGCCTCCGGTATCTGGCAATTCATTCCTTCTACAGGAAAGGTCTATGGCCTGCGCCAGAACGCCTGGTACGACGGACGCCGGGACGTGGTGGAAGCCACCAAGGCCGCCCTGGATTACCTGCAAAACCTGTATGCCATGTTCGGCGACTGGGAACTGGCCCTGGCAGCATACAACTGCGGCGAAGGCTGCGTGCAAAGGGCCGTGGCTCGCAACGGCCGCAGCTATGCCAACCTCAAGTTGCCCACGGAAACCCGGCATTACGTGCCCAAACTTCTGGCGGTACGCAACATCGTCATGGATCCTGAAAGCTTCGGCATCCAGCTAGACCCCATGGCCAACGAGCCCTACTTCATGCCCGTCAGCCTCAAGCGCCCCCTGGAAGCCCGCACGGCAGCCAGATTGGCGGAAATGAGCCTGGATGAATTCACCGCCCTCAATCCGGGCTTCCAGCGTCGGGTGATCCATACCGATACCCGGGGCGTGCTCCTGTTACCAGCCGACAAGGTGGAAACCTTCCAGTTCAACCTCCATCGTCAGGGCCTGGAAAAGGGTTCCCTGCAAACCTACGCCGCCCGTAAGGGGGAAAGCGTGGATCGCATCGCCAGCCGGTTCAATGTCTCCGTCGCCTGGCTCAAGGAACACAACCCTATCAAACCCTACAAGGGCAAGCTGACCCAGACCCAGAACCTGGTGGTGCCCCAGGTGGCCGCCAGCCTGCCGTCCGCCGAGCGGGCCCGGGTGACCACCAAGTCCGGCAAACCCGCCGCTACCTTGCGCAAGCACACCGTGCGCAGGGGAGACACCCTGATCAAGCTGGCCCAGATCTACAACGTACCCGTATCCGATATCCGGCGCCTGAATGAGAACAGCGACCGGCTTAAACCTGGCATGGAGCTGGATATTCCCGCTGCGGGTTGACGAATCCTGCCCTCTGGCAGCCAGGGTGAATTCAGCCGCCGGCGATCCTGGCTAGCCGACACCGGCAAGGCTGCCAGGCACCGCCGCCAAGAGTTCCCTGGTGTAGCCGGTCTGGGGCCGGGTGAGCACAGATTCCGTATCCCCCATCTCCACGATCCTTCCCTGCTGCATCACCGCCACCTGATGAGCCAGATAGCCCACTACTGACAGATTGTGGGTGATAAACAGATAAGCCAGGCCCTGGCTGGCCTGGATATCCGCCAGCAGGTTGAGAATCTGAGCCTGGACTGACACGTCCAGGGCACTGGTGGGCTCGTCCAGTATGAGTAATTTGGGAGACACGGCCAGGGCACGGGCGATGGCGATGCGCTGGCGCTGGCCTCCAGAAAACTCGTGGGGATAGCGCCGGGCCGCATCGGCGGGCAGCCCCACCTGATCCAGCAGTTCCAGCCCCCGCTGGCGGCGGGCCCGGGCGTCCAGTTCCGGCACCAGGGCTTCCATGCCTTCGTCCAGTATCCGCCCCACGGTCATGCGCGGGTTTAGGCTGGAAAAGGGGTCCTGGAACACAATCTGCATGTCCTTGCGTTTACGCCTCAGCGCCTCGCCCCTTAGGCTGCCCAGGTCCATGCCGTTGACCTGCACAGCCCCCCCGGTGGGCTCCAACAAACGCAGTACGGCCCGTGCCAGAGTGGTCTTGCCACAGCCCGACTCCCCCACCAGGGCCAGGGTCTGGCCCGGGTCGATGCGGAAACTGACCCCATCCACCGCCCTGAAGTGGTCCACGGTGCGACGCAACAGCCCCTTGCGGATGGGAAAATGCACCGCCAGATCCCGGACTTCCAGGGCCGGCATGGTCTGGGCAATATCCAGGCCGTTTTGATGCAGGGTCAGCACCGGTTCCGTGCCACCCCGAAAGTTCGGCACCTCCCCGGACCTGCCGGGCTCAGCAAGATGGCAGCGGACGAAATGGCCGGACGTCGGTTCATGGAAGCCCGGCGCCTCCCTGAGGCAGCGCTCAAAGGCCTGCGGACAGCGCTCGGCAAAGCGACAGCCCACAATCTGTGCATCCGGGCCGGGCACCCGGCCCGGCAGACTGTCCAGTTTCAGGCCACGACGATCCAGCCGGGGCAGCACGGCAAACAGCTTTTGCGTGTAGGGATGACGGGCCTGGCCATATAGCTGGTCCCGGCTGGCCCATTCCACGATCTGGCCCGCGTACATCACCGCTACCCGGTCCGCCATGTCGGCGGCCACGTCCAGATCGTGGGTGATGAGCAACAGGCCCATGCCCCGCTCCTGGCGCAACTGCTTGAGCAGCTCGAGTATCTGGGCCTGGACCGACACGTCCAGGGCGGTGGTGGGCTCGTCTGCGATGAGAACTTCCGGATCCCCCGCCAGCATCATGGCAATCAGCACCCGCTGCCGCTGGCCACCGGAAAGCTGGAAAGGGTAAGCATCAAGCCGTCCCGGCTCCAGTCCCACCGCCTCCAGCAGACGCGCTGCCTCTGCCCGGGCGCCGGCTCCAGCCATGCCCCGATGTGTCGCCAGGCTTTCCCCGAGTTGCTGCATGACAGTCATGACCGGGTTCAGGCTGGTCATGGGCTCCTGGAAGATCATGGCCAGGCGCCCACCACGCAGGTCCCGCATGGTGGTTTCCGGCTTGGCCAGCAGTTCATCCGTCCCCAGAACCACCCTGCCCCGGGTCACCCGGGCTCCCTCGGGCAGCAGGCGCATGAGGGCCAGGGCAGTCATGGATTTGCCACACCCGGACTCCCCAAGCAAGGCGACACACTCGTTGGGCCCCAACTGAAAACCCACCCCATCCACGGGCACCAGGCGCCGGTCGCCCGCCTGGATTTCCACCCGCAGGTCTTCCACCATCAGCCCGGAGCGTTCGACTTTCACGATTTGTGCTCCGATTTCGGGTCCAGGGCGGTGCGCACCGCATCGGCGAAGAGGTTAGCCGCCAGTACCAGCAGAAACATGAAAGCGAAGGCGGCGGTCAGTTGCCACCACACCACCGGTTCCCGGGCCAGTTCCAGCCGGGCGCTGTTGATCATGTTGCCGAAACTGTGCATGGCCGGGTCCACGCCTACCCCCACGTAGGACAGCACGGCCTCGGCCAGCACCAGCCCGGAGAAATCGATGACTGCGGTGATGAGCACCAGATGCATGACGTTGGGCAACAAGTGCCGGACTAGGATGCGCACCCGGGGGACACCAAAGGCCCGGGCCGCCTGGACGAACTCCAGTTCCCGAAGCTTCAGGGTCTCGGCCCGCAACAGCCGGGCCAGGCCCGTCCAGCCGGTAACTCCCAGGATGCCGCACAGGGCCAGGAGACGCACGTCGGCCCGGGCGGCAGCAGTGTCGAACAACTCCGGATGGGTCTCGATCTGCACCTGGACCACCAGCACGGCGGCTGCAATGAGCAGCACCCCGGGAATGGAGTTCAGGGTGGTGTAGAGATACTGGATCAGGTCATCCAGACGACCGCCGAAGTAACCGGCGGAAATGCCCAGGACGATGGCGAAGGGCAACATGAACAGCGTGGTAAGGGTGCCGATCAGCAGTCCCGTGCGGATGCTCTTCAGGGATAGGTAAAGCACGTCGTTGCCCACCTTGTCGGTACCCAGCAGATGGCTGCCCGGGTAGACCAGGGGCGGATAGTCCCGAATTTCCCGGCCACCGGGGTCCTTCAGGGTTTCCTTCACGTACAGATGGCTGGCGAGGGGAGCGGAGTAGGTCTTCTCCGTGCGGGTGCGCAGGTCGCTCAGCAACCAGTCCAGGGCCGACAGCACCTCGCCGGAATACTGGGCCGGCTGGCCAGCCTCGGCCGGCAGACGTTCCCGATAATGCAGGGAATCCAGCAGGCCGATGGCCACGAACACCCCCAGCACCAAGGCGCTGCCAGCCCCCAGGCGGGAGCGCATCACGCGCCGCCAGGGTTCCCGGAACCAGTCCTGGTGGCGCATGGCCCAGGCCAGGGCCAGCACACCGGCCATCAGCAGGAACAGCAGAAGATCGGACCAGAGCAGGACGGGCTTCATGGCAGCGAATGGCAGAGATTCATTCCAGCCTCACCCGGGGATCCGCAAGGGTGTAGGAAATGTCGGTCAGGATAAGGCCGACGATGTAAAGCACCGAGCCCAGGAAGACCATGGAGCGCACAATGGCGAAGTCCTGAGCCTGAATGGCGTCAATGGTATAGCTGCCCAGGCCGGGAATACCGAAAAAGGATTCGATGATCAGGCTGCCAAGGAACAGGCGGGGAATGGCCACCACCACGCCCGTCAGGATGGGAATCATGGCGTTGCCCAGCACATGGCGGAACAGCACCCGCATGTCAGACAGCCCCTTGGCCCGGGCGGTGCGCACGTAGTCCTTGCCCATTTCCTCCAGGAACAGGGCCCGGTAGAAACGGGTGGAATCGCCGATACCCGCCACCAGGCCCACCACCACGGGCATCACCAGGAACTTCCAGGCGTCCATGCCCTGCTGCTGCCAATCTCCCCAGCCGGAGATGGGAAACCAGCTCCACAACTTGCCCATGAGGTACTGGCCGGCAATGACATAGAACAGGCCGGAAATGGACATCAGGGCCACGCACAGGATCACGCCCCCCGTGTCCAGGGCTGTACCCCGGAAAAAGGCCAGCAGCAAAGCGAAGGTCACGTAACACAACAACCCCACCAGAAAGGTGGGCAGGGCGATGGCCAGGGAGGGCCCCATACGGGTCTTGATCTCCCGGGCGATGTCCCGGCCGTCGTCCGCCATGCCGAAGTCGAACAGGAACAGTTTCAGGGATTTCTCCACGAACAAGGTATCCGTCACCTTGCCGGCCCCATCAGCCGCTGCATTGATGAACAGGGGCTTGTCGTAGCCGTGCTGTACCTTCCAGGCGGTGATGGCCTCGTCGGTCACCCGCTTGGCTCCCAGATGGATGCGGGCCATGTCGTCCGGCGTGTTCACCATGAAGAACAGGGCGAAGGTGATGAGATTCACCCCCAGCAGGATGGGCAGGGCATAGAGCAGGCGCCGGACCAGATAATTAACCATTGGCCGTCGCCTTCAACCGCCTGCGATAGGCCGCCGCCGCAGGCCAAACCGCCGCCGCGAGCACTGCCAGGGTCAGGCCCACCGGCCACCACACCGGCTGGTTCCAGGTCTTCTGGTAAGCCACCCTGGCTGCTCCATCCACCCGCCGGTACTTGAGCGTGTTGTGGGCCATGAGATTGGGCTCTGCATTGGCCACCCAGCCGTGGCGGAGGCCGAAGCTCTTCGGGTTGAACCCAAATGCCCAGGGGGCATCCCGCCGAACGATGTCCACCATCGCGTCGATTATCGCCGCCCGGGCCGGGCCGTCCTCCATGGCACGCATACGTTCGAAGAGCCGGTCGAAGGCGGGGTTTTCGTAATTGGCTGCGTTTTCGCCATTCAGACCCGCCTTCTTGTTGGGACCATAGAGCAGGAAAAGGAAATTCTCCGCATCCGGGTAATCCGCATTCCAGCCCCACTCGAACATCTGGGCATTGCCCTTGCGCATCTTGTCCTGGAAACGGTTGTAGTCCGTGGAGCGTACCACCAGCTGGATACCCAGCTTGGCGAACTGCTTGCGGTACCAGTCCAGGCGGGACTTGGCCTCTGGGCCGGAATCCATGGTGTCCAGATACAGCGTCAGAGGTTCGCCGGTCTTGGCATCCCGGCCATCGGGGTAACCCGCCTCGGCCAGTAGCCGCTTAGCGTCCTCCACCGGCCGACGGCGAGGCTGGCTGCCGTCCCAGGTGTAGACCACGGGGTTGACCCCGGCCTCACCGTCCCGGTAACCGAAGATGCCTGGCGGCAGGGGCCCCTGGGCCGGCAGACCCCGGCCGTTGAGGAAGATGGAGATGTACTCCTCGAAATCGATGGCAATGGACAGGGCCTGACGAAGCTTGCGGCTTGCATCGGACAAGCCTCCCAGCACCGGGTCCATCATGTTGAAGCCCAGATACCAGTTGGAAGCCCGCACGCTGGTAGTGAGCAGAATGCCCCGGGACCGCATCTCCGGGCTCAGGTCCGGATTGCCCCGGGCATCGAAACGGATAGCCTGGTCGAAGCTGTCGGAACTCACGCCCGAGGCGTCGTAGTAACCCTGGAGGAACTTGTTCCAGTAGGGCGCGCTTTCCTTCTCAAGGGAGAACACCACCTCGTCCACCAAGGGCAGCCGCTTGCCGGAATCCACATGGCCCGGGGGGAAGAAATCCTCGTGATAATTAGGGTTGCGCACCAGACGCATGACCCGGTTGGGATCGTTCTCCGCAAGGTAATAGGCGCCGGTGCCCACGGGCTGCCAATCCAGGGTGAAGTTCTTTTCCGCCATGCCTGGCTGGCGATAGAAGCGCTCCGCCTCCACCGGCACGGGGGCGAAGAAATTCATGGCGAGCCAGTACTGGAACTGGGGATATTTCTTGTGGATGCGGATGCGCCAGGTGTATTTGTCCACCACCACGGCGCCAGCCAGGGGATAGCGGTTCAGGTCGATAAAGACGTCCCCCGGCTGCTGTTTCAGTGCCTCAGCCAGGCTCTGGGCCAGTTCTTTAAGGCCGACGATGTGATCCGCCATCAGCCCCAGCAAGGGAGACTGGATCCGGGGGTCCGCCAGGCGACGGATCTGGAAGACGTAATCCGCCGCCACCAGCTCCCGGGTACCGGTCTCGGCGAAATCGGAGAACCGCTCGATATCGGCAAGTTCCTCCGCATCCAGCGGCACATAGCGAGGCGAGCCGTCCGCCCGCCGGGCAAAGGCAGGATGGGGCTGGTAACGGATGCCCGGTCTCAGGCGCAGTTCATATTCGCTGAAGGCCAGATCGGAGCTCTCCCCATCCACCTCCCGCCCCTGGGCATCCAGGTACCGTACCCGGGGCATGGCCTCCAGGGTCAGAGGCTCCAGCGTGTAGGGCCGCTTGAAGAAATGGTATTGCAGGGCCGGTTCGTAGATATTGCCGATGAAGGCCGCCTCGTTCTCGCTGTAGGAACGAGCCGGGTCCAGATGCTTGGGCCGCTCGGAAAAAGCGGAATAAAGCACCGACTGACCCGTCTGCCCCGCAGGATAGGGACTGTTGGCCGGCTGGGAACAGGCGGCAAGCAACAGGAGTATCAACAGGAACGAGCGCTGCATGGGCGCTATCTTGCCAGCATTGGCCTCAGGATGTGGAGTTAGGCCGATTCCACGGCCACTTTAGCTTTCGACAAAGAAGCACGAAACTCCGAAACACAATCCTCCTACCAGATATCTTCACCTTCGCCCGCACCCACATTGTCTCCTGGAACTGGTACTGGAAGACGTCAGCCCCCCCAGATGGGCGAGGCGCAAAACGACCTCCCGAGCGGGAAATTCGGTATCACTCCTTTGAAAACGTCTCCGCCACCGGGCTCCACATCCAGCCCCGCGACTGGAACGAGGATGGCGTCGTGGACGGCCTGGATACCTGGACCCCGCCCTCCGGCGCAGGCCCCGTGTGGGCCCACGCCAGGTTGTGGGGGGTTTATGACAAGGGCGATGGCAAGGGCACCCAAATGGTCGATGGGGGTGCTGATAACGATGTGCTGGAAAGCGATGACACCTGCCTCCATCCCCTGAGGTCTATAACTTTCGCCAAATTGAACCCCTGCGGCTGGCCGCGTAGATTCCGGGCATAACACATCGGACCACGCACCAGATCAGAGTCCAGACCACACAAGAAAGGGAGTCGATGAAACCAATCCGCATCGGTTTGTTGGCAATCGCCACAGCCATCCTTTTGCCCGCCTGCGACCAGCTTGAACAAGGCCAGCGCATCCTGGACGGCGTGGAAAAGGCCTTCAAGGACCCCGGCACCACCACCCTGGTCTGGGACGAGGAGGTCAAGCTCCACGACGGCCGGGTCATTCTCATCAAGCGGCGCGAGGCCTCGGGGGGCGGGGGATTTCCCGTCTCCGGCATGAACAAGCGCGGGCTCACCCAGTACTACGAGTTCTGCTACCCGGAGATGGGGGTGTATTGGAAGTCCAACCCGGAATACCAACCGGAAGTCTTAGGCATCGTGGTGGGTAAGGCCTACGTCAAAGTGCCCATCAGTGGAGAGCAGTGCCAAGTCCATGACTACCCCACCACCAACGCCATCTACTTCGTCTGGGAAGCCGGCGTCTGGAAGAAGATTCCCTATGAGCAGTTCCCCAAGGAAATCCGCCGCACCAACCTGCTGCTGAACGCCTGGGGCCGGTACCCCTCGGGGGACGTGCGTGGTCGGCTGAGCGTGGAAATGAAGGAAGACCGGGACAGCATCTATGGTGCCATGAGACGGACCAACGGGCGGATTCAGAGCCTGACGGATTATCCGCACCGCCTAGGTGAATGTGACAACGAAAAAAACCGTGTAGTGGGCGAAAACCGTGTCGTGGCCGGTATCCAAACCACCAGCACACCCGAAGTCTTTCTACCCAGCACACCTGATCTTTGCCAACTACCAGAACAAGGAGGTTTGTAACCATGACGACCAGCATCGAATACGCCCTGATGGCTTCCAACGCCTATGCGGTGAAAGACACAGTAACCCATGAAAATAACACCATCCCCATCCCCCACGGCTGGGTAAAACTAGGCAACGATGGTCGAAATGACGACACCGGCTTCACCGCCCGCGCCTACAAGAACACCACCACCGGTGAAATCGTCATCGCCTACACCGGCACCACCTTCGAGGGCAACGTGGTGGACAAGACCAAGGACTGGCTGCTGGCTAACCTCCCGGCGGGCTCCGGGGCTTTCCTGGCGCTCCAGGTCACCGATGCCGCCAAGTTCTACCTGGATGTCCTGAACGCCAACCCCACCGCCAACATCTCCTTCACCGGCCACAGTCTGGGCGGCGGTTTGGCTTCGCTGATGGCAGCATAAATGACCAGTCATCATCAGGGCAGGGCGTCGTGTCTTGCCCCAAGACAAGAAAGGGAGTCGATGAAACGAATCCGCATCGGGTTGTTGTCAATCGCCACAGCCATCCTGTTGCCCGCCTGCGACCAGTTGGAACAAGGCCAGCGCATCCTGGACGGCGTGGAAAAGGCCTTCAAGGACCCCGGCACCACCACCCTGGTCTGGGACGAGGAGGTCAAGCTCCACGACGGCCGGGTCATCCTCATCAAGCGGCGCGAGGCCTCGGGCGGCGGGGGATTTCCCGTCTCCGGCATGAACAAGCGCGGGCTCACCCAGTACTACGAGTTCTGCTATCCGGAGATGGGGGTGTATTGGAGGTCCAGGGGCAGCTCCCGCTACCAGCCGGAGATACTGGACATCGTGGACGGCAAGGTCTACGTCATGGTGCCCCTCACTGGCTCGTTTGCGTGCATGTTCCACGACTACCCCGCCACCAACGCCATCTACTTCGTCTGGGAAGGCGGGGCCTGGCAAAAGATTCCCTATGAACAGTTCCCCAAGGAAATCCGCCGCACCAACCTGCTGCTGAACCCCTGGGGCCGGTACCCCGCGGGGGATGTGCGCGGCCGGCTGAGCGTGGAAATGAAGGAAGACCGGGACAGCATCTATGGTGCCATGAGACGGACCAACGGGCGGATTCAAAACAGTACTGACTACCCGAATAGACGCGGGTGCGAAAGCTACAAGGGAGGGCACTACAAAACCACCGCACCCCTGGAAGTCTTTCTCCCCCCCACCCCTGATCTTTGTCAACTACCAGAACAAGGAGGTTTGTAATCATGACGACCAGTATCGAATACGCCCTGATGGCATCCAACGCCTACGCGGTCAAGCCCGATGTGACCAGTGATGTGAACACCATCCCCATCCCCAGCGGCTGGGTGGACATGAAGATCGACGGCCAGAACGACGACACCGGCTTCACCGCCCGCGCCTACAAGAACACCACCACCGGCGAAATCGTCATCGCCTACACCGGCACCACCTTCGAGGGCAACCTGGTGGACAAGACCAAGGACTGGGTGCTGGCCAACCTCCCGGCGGGCTCCGGGGCTTTCCTGGCGCCCCAGGTCACCGATGCCGCCAAGTTCTATCTGGATATCCT
Organism: Pseudomonadota bacterium; assembly: GCA_040757575.1. Classification (GTDB taxonomy): domain Bacteria; phylum Pseudomonadota; class Gammaproteobacteria; order Burkholderiales; family Thiobacillaceae; genus PFJX01. The sequence continues at coordinate 6,726 of JBFLXA010000003.1, read as the reverse complement.
CAATGCCAACCCCACCGCCAACATCTCCTTCACCGGCCACAGTCTGGGGGGCGGTTTGGCTTCCCTCATGGCCGTGTACTTCGACCGTCCGGCCACCGTCTTCGACGAAGCGCCGTTTGAGAAGAGTGCAGACTCTTTGGATATCGTGGATGACTTGCGTGCTGAACTGCTGAAAGATGGCTATACCCTGCCCACAGCGCTTCTGGATTACAAGGCCTACGACATCTGGAACGGGGCATACATCCCCAGCCCCACCCGCCGGGATAGGGATGACCAAGTCACCCATTACTACGTCCGGGACGAAATTCTTTCGCAGTTGCAGACTTTCGGCGCACAGGCATTGCTACTGGGCATTGGCCTTGCGGACAGAGGCAAGCTGCTTGATGTTGCCGCGAATGTGGAGCCCCTCTACGGCCAGCAGTACTACCTGGAAGGCAACGCCACCAGCGGCAATGGCTGGGGCTGGCCGGGCTTCAAGGGCAACCCCGTGGATATGCACGCCGTGCAACTGCTGGACGCCTTTCTCATGTCGCCGGCCTTCCTGTTTGCCAGCCAGACCACCCCGGAACTGCTGCAAGCCCTGTTCACGTCGGAGTTCAACTACGACCAGAAAAGCGCGGACTACAACCTCCTGAGCCTGCTGGTGCGCCGTCAGGTCGCCGGTGAAAAGCCCCTGGAGGCCCTGGCCGCCGATATCGGCCGCATCAGAAGTGAACTGGCGGCCCCCGGAGTCGGGTCGGACCCCGGCATCGGTTTCACCCTCACGGATTTGGCCCTGAGTCTGCACTACGCGCAGGGAGTGGACCGTGAGGAAAACAGTGCCAGCGGCGCCTTCCAACAGGTCTACACCCCCCTGGACGGCGGCATCCAGATCACCCGCAACCCAGCCCATGAACAATGGACCGTCCACAGCTTCGCCAACCTGGAAATGTGGCTGCGCGGACAGGTGGATCTGGGCGCCTACTCCCTGGCCGGCATCGAGCGCTATTCTCTATCTGACGGCCGGAGCATGCTGGCCACTACCCCCAATGACGCCCGAAGCGATTTCATGCTGGGCAGCGACAAGGCCGACGTCCTGCAAGGCGGCGACGGCAACGATTACCTCTTCGGGGAATTCGGTTCGGATTGGCTGGAAGGCGGCAAGGGCAACGACATTCTCAACGGTGGCTTCGGCCAGGATATCTACCGCTACCGAACCGGCGATGGCAGCGACAAGATCATCGACCCTGATGGCGGCTGGCTCTATATCAACGACGGCCTGCAAGAACTCAACGCTGCCGGTGCTTTCATCCGGCAGAAGGATGCCCAGGGCAACGCTCTGAACATCTGGACCCGCACCCTCCCAGGCGGCTCCACCCTCACCCTCACCCACAACTCCCCCTGGAAGCTGGTCATGGCCGACGGCAGCACCCTCCAGCTGGGCGAAGCGCAAGACGACTTCCAGAGCGGGGATTTCGGGATCCACCTCTTTGACAACACCGCCGCCCCGGAAACCACCCTCACCCTCCACGGCGACCTGGCCCCCATCGACCAGGACCCGGGCAAGCCCGGCCTGCAATTGGGGCACGACGCCCTGGGCAACGTCATCGTCAGCATCAAGGCCGCCCCAGGCCGTGAAGACACCCTCTACGACAGCACCGGCAACGACCACCTGCTGGGCCATGCCGGCAATGACCAGTTACTGGCATTCCGGGGTGGGGATGATGTGCTGGATGGGGGGGATGGGGACGATGTGATCCAGGCGGGGGATGGCAATGACCATCTTTTGGGGGGGCAAGGCCACGACGCCCTGGATGGCGGCACCGGGGACGATACCCTGGAAGGCGGCTTGGGGGACGATCGTCTCCTGGCCGGTGATGGCAACGACCGCCTGCTGGGAGAGCAGGACAACGATGCCCTGGACGGCGGTGCCGGCAGTGACTTCCTCGAAGGCGGCTTGGGCGATGACCTGCTGGCGGGCGGCGCCGGCAGCGATTTCATCTACGGCGGCGACGGCCGCGACATGATCCTCTCCGCCACCGGCCTCCACATCCAGCCCCGCGACTGGAACGAGGATGGCATCGTGGACGGCCAGGATACCTGGTCCCCGCCCTCCGGCGCAGGCCCGGTGTGGACCCAAGCCAGGTTGTGGGGGGTTTATGACAAGGGCGAAGGCAAGGGTACTTATGTGGTTGATGGGGGGGCTGAGAACGACGTGCTGGATGGCGATGACGCCTGCCTCCATCCCCTGCACGCCTATAACTTTCGCCAAATTGAACCCCTGCGGCTGGCCGCGTAGATTCCGGGCAAAACGTATCGGACCACGCTCCAGACCAGGGTCCGGACCACACAAGAAAGGGAGTCGATGAAACGAATCCGCATCGGGTTGTTGGCCATCGCCACAGCCAAGCATTTGCCCGGCAGCTTGTCATTGCGCCAGAAAGCCCAACCATGAGCGTGCCTGTGGATTCCCCCATGCTGATGTTCAAGCAGTTCTTCAAGGTACTGTTTACCTGCAAGGGCTATCGGCATTGCCTGGGCAAAGGGCTGATCGCACTCCTTGTCATGGTGTTGCTGACACCCGTGGGCCGGGAGTGGACGCTGTATCTGATGGCCGGCGGCAAGATGGCTGAACCCAAAGGCTGGCCTTGGGCCGAGCCGTGGCGGGATTGGGATACCCCCACCGATCCGCGTGAACTGGCTGCCTACAAATACGCCCACAGCCTGAAACTGCCGGACAGCCTGCCCAGGCCCGTGCCCTTCAATTTCACGCGACACCTGCTCTCCGACCGCCGCACCACCGCAGCCGCCTACTTCGATCACCTGTGCAAGACAGAGGCGGGGGAATTCATCTTCAAGAAGGTGGACAAGGTGGAGGGGCTGTACCAGATGCGGGCCATGCCCAAACGGAGCGATGAACTGCTCAGGGATCGGTTTGGGTTTGAGGATCCGGCGGATTGGTCGCAGTGGCACGCGGAGGCCGCACAGACCCTGTTTATCGGTGGGCCTGGAAACGGATTTCGATATTTCGAGAGCGATTCGGCGCTGACTGAAACGACAAAACAAATCCAGCAAAAATACTGGACAGTGTCGCCCTGGAACGGGATAGGAAATCCGCCTTATTGGCGCTACCACGATGCTGATGACACAGGCCCTGAGGCTGCAACAACTGGACGTGTTACCCCTATCAATAAGCTGAGTTCTCGCTATGCCTACACTTGGCGTGGCATTCGCAGGGGGCGTGACCGCGAATTCGGCATCGCTGGCGGCGAGTTGATCGTACTTGATCGGATGACTGGCGAAATCCTGGGCGTGCGCCGCAGCTTTGCTATCGCCCGGCGGTACAAATCGCATCCCGACTGGGTCGACTGGGAGTTCGCCTTTACTTGTCCCGATACCTTGCGCGCGGATAGCAAGGCAAGAGTAAGTAAATCCCAAGCCGCCTACCCTTTCTCATTCGTCTTCCAGGTTCTGGAACCTATTGATATTGATCCTTCAAAAATGCGTTTTAACTAACCATACAGGGAGTTGCAATGACCACCACAGTACGCACCTGGCTTGATTATGCACAGCTACAAAGCGCAGCCGAATGCTATCTTCATGACATCAATTTAAGCAGCAAGGCTCAAGTAACAGCCAAACTTATTGAAGGCGCCAACAACGCATTGCTTCAAGGCAAGGCCCCCAACGACCCTATTCTGGCCGGCGCCACCCGCTTCACCGACCAGCAGGCCGAATGGTTCACCACCCACTACGAAATCGTCACCCACTACCCCAACGATTCATCCGGCTTTTCCGCCACGCTGTTCAAGCACAAGACCACCGGCGAATACACCCTCAGCTTCCGCAGCACCGAATACCAGCTCCTGGCCAAGGGCGGCGACTACGAGCGGGATGGCTCAAAAGCCACCGACGGCGACATCCTTGAGCACGGCTTTGCCCTGGCCCAGTTGGCCAGCATGGAGGCCTTCTACTCCCACCTGAAGCAGGGCGAAACCTGGAATGCCAGCACCGGCCAGTGGCAAGCCAACCCGGCCGTCACTGCCTTTGTCTCCGCCACGCCCGCCCTGCACGTCACCGGCTATTCCCTGGGCGCCCACCTGGCCAGCGCCTTCACCTTGATGCATGACGCCCAGGTCACCGACACCTGGCTTTACAACGCCGCCGGCCTGGGCGGCATCTCCTCTGCTGGTCATGACAACACCATCCCCACCGGCGCGTGGATCGACCTTCTGATCGACGCCTACAACGCCCTGATGAACTACGATGGCGTCCATGTCCCGGATACCCCGCTGTGGAATGAACTCGTCCTCTCCTCCCCCCGCCTGGGCGCGTTCTTCAGTACTTCGGCTAGCGTGCGCGGCCAGACTTTCGGGAATGTGTACGACAACCCCCTCCATGACTTGGTCATGGAACTACTCGATCCGAAGACGTATCCGGCCGGGACGGGGGTCATCCCGCTCTTGAGTGACGCCATGGGCAACAGCCGCTTGCTGGATGCCATCTCGAACTGGGACCCCGCAAATCTCAATTCCTTTACCTCTGATCAGTTCGAGGTCAAGGGGGCCAATCTCAATGGCGGCTGGAGCAAGATCAGGCAGTTCTATGGCCACGGCGAGTTTCTGGACATGGAGTTCGTGGCCAACTCGGGCTGGCATGTCACCCCCACCCAGGTCTTCATTGAAGACCTGCCCTGGTCCCGGAGCCTGGGCATCATCGAACTGCTTGTGCCCGGCTTGCGCGACATGGTGGGGGAGTTCGGCGAAACCCATAGCCTCGTCCCGCTGATCGATTCCTTGACCGTACTGGACATGTTGCAGGGTCCGGATGCCTCTTTCGACATGGCCGATTTCATCAGGCTGGAAAAGGCCATCGCCAACTCGTCCCACATCTACGCTAGCAACAGCGCCCTGGGAACGGCCCTTGCGTCGGCATTGGCGCTGGCGGATGCGGTCTTGCCTGATGAAATCAAGGCAGAGGTCGCGACGAATCAGATCCACGATGCGGATGCCCTGGAAAACACGGTCAACGTCTTGTACAAGCTGCTACTCGGCACCGACCCCGGCCTCAGCCCGGATACCAGCCCCAGCATGATCGCGGAGGACTATGGCAATCTGGCCAAACGCAATGCACTGCACAAGGCCATCGCCGATATCACCACCAGCCCCCTCTACCAGCAATCCATCGGCAAGCTCCACATCGTTTCCCTGGCCGGCATGAACGCCCAGTCCGTGGCCACCCTGGCCGCCCAGGACACCGCCGATGGCCTGGCCTATCGCTATGCCCTGGAGCAGATGACCCCCTTCGTGCTGACCGGTGATGCGGGCCTCTATGCAGCCCACAACACCGACGGCCACCTGGATGCCGACCAATTCAGCAACCTCTATCTGCAAGACCGGGCCGCCATGTTGTCCTGGGTGCTGGACTTCAATGGCAGGAACATCCAGCCCGTGGGCGATACCTTCGTGAAGCTTGGCCAGAGCGTGCCCTACTACTTCGAAGACGAAACCACCAACACCAAAATCCGCCTGGGCTCAGGGGACTCCGTGGCCGACATCATGGGCCAGCCTCTGGACGATTTCCGGCAGATCGTCTTCGGCTCCGGCAACGCGGATGTGATCACCGGCCAAAGCAAGACAGACCGCCTCTACGGCAACGCCGGCAACGATACCCTCCTCGGCGGTGCCGGCCATGACGCTCTGGATGGCGGTCGGGGGGATGACATCCTCAACGGCGGCACGGGACACGACATCTACCGCTGGCGCACGGGCGATGGCAACGACAAGATCATCGACCCTGATGGCGGCTGGCTCTATATCAACGACGGCCTGCAAGACCTCAACGCCGCCGGCGCCTTCATCCGCCAGAAGGATGGTGCGGGCAATCCCCTCGATACCTGGAAACGCACCCTCCCCGACGGTTCCACGCTCTCCATTGTTCAGACGCCAAACGCTCCCTGGAAGCTGGCCCTGCAAGACGGCAGCACCCTCCAGCTGGGCGAAGCGCAAGACGACTTCCAGAGCGGGGATTTCGGGATCCACCTCTTTGACAACACCGCCGCCCCGGAAACCGCCCTCACCCTCCACGGCGACCTGGCCCCCATCGACCAGGACCCGGGCAAGCCCGGCCTGCAATTGGGGCACGACGCCCTGGGCAACGTCATCGTCAGCATCAAGGCCGCCCCAGGCCGTGAAGACACCCTCTACGACAGCACCGGCAACGACCACCTGCTGGGCCATGCCGGCAATGACCAGTTACGGGCATTCCGGGGTGGGGACGATGTGCTGGATGGGGGGGACTTCCGCATCCAGCACCTGCACGCCTATAACTTTCGCCAAATTGAACCCCTGCGGCTGGCCGCGTAGATTCCGGGCATAACACATCGGACCACGCACCAGACCAGAGTCCGGATCACACAAGAAAGGGAGTCGATGAAACGAATCCGCATCGGGTTGTTGGCCATCGCCACGGCCAAGCGTTTGCCCAAGGGCTTGTCATTGCGCCAGAAAGCCCAACCATGAGCGTGCCTGTGGATTCCCCCATGCTGATGTTCAAACAGCTCTTCGAGAGGCTGTTCAGCAATAGAAGGTGGGTTGTTCTCAGCTCAGTCCTGCTTCTGGCATTGCTGGTGTATGCCGCCTTTCCCCGCAAGGAAGGCCCCGGCTGGCAGATTCCAACAGACCCCCAGGACAAAGCCGCCTACGACTATGCCCATAGCCTGAAACTGCCGGACAGCGTGCCCAAGCC
>JBFLXA010000002.1:0-326714 GCA_040757575.1 Pseudomonadota bacterium | reverse complement strand
TCGATGGCCACGGTTGTACTAGCATTCATGGCGGACTCCTTTCGTCTCAACCTGATCTCCAACCCCTGGAAGATCGTTGGTGCTTAGACACCGCGATAAGGCGGGGGGAGTCCATCCCATCATTCAAGCGGGACCGCCGCGAAGCGGTGGCACCTTAATTCAAACGTTGATCTTGCCTTAAGGTGGTTTGCGGTCTCAGCATCCGTTGTTCAGGCTAGTCCGTACAAATTCATTGATCCGGCTTGTGATTGCCGCGTGAAGCCTTGATTTCATAGTCCCCGCATAGACGTGGACCCAGTCGATTCAACAATCTGGTTTCCCGCCTCCGCGAATGACAAGTCCCAGGAGCATGAAGACGATGAACATTTCCAGCCTGGATCACCTGGTCCTGACCGTGGCGGATATCGATGCCACCGTCGCGTTCTATACCCGGGTGCTGGGTATGGAGGCCGTCAGCTTTGGGGCGGGACGACGGGCTTTGGTGTTCGGGGCCCAGAAAATCAACCTGCACCCGGCTGCCGCGCCTTATGAGCCCAAGGCCCAGGCCCCCATGCCGGGTTCGGCAGACCTGTGTTTGCTGACCCCCACGCCCATGGCAGAGGTGCTGGCCCATCTGGCTGCCTGCCAGGTGACGGTGATCGAGGGGCCAGTGGCCCGCACCGGCGCCACGGGCCCCCTGCTGTCGGTGTATTTTCGTGACCCGGACGGCAATCTGATCGAGGTAGCGAACAGGGATCACCTCGAGCAACCCCACACTTCGCCAACCTCAGTGCAAGCGGTGTCATAAATCTTTGTGCCGTTCGCGGCGAACCCCGTCGGGCCACGATTACCGAGGCGTCCCGATGTAGGTCCCAGCCCTGACCAGGCATTGGATACACTTATGCCATGCAAGACGCTCCCCAGCCTTCTTCCCCCGGCACCCTGGCCATTGTGGCCACGCCCATCGGCAACCTGCGGGATATCACCCAGCGGGCTCTGGACGTGTTGCGGGGGGCGGATTTGATTGGCGCGGAGGACACCCGCAACAGCCAGCACCTGCTGTCGGCCTACGGCATCCAGGCCAAGTTGATGGCGGTGCACGAGCACAACGAGGCGGCGGTGGCGGGGCGTATTGTGGAAGCCCTGCAGGCGGGCCAGCGGGTGGCTTACATTTCCGACGCGGGCACGCCGGGCCTGTCGGACCCGGGGGCGCGACTGGTGCAGGCGGTGCGGGCGGCGGGCCTGCCCGTGGTGCCGGTGCCCGGGGCCAGCGCCCTGGCGGCGGCGGTGTCCGTGTCGGGCCTGGAAGGGCCGTTTCAGTTCCAGGGCTTTTTGCCGCCCAAGGCGGCGGCCCGGCGCAAGGTGCTGGAATCACTGCGGGACCTGCCCGTGCATCTGGTGTTCTACGAGGCGCCCCATCGCATTGAGGAAACCGTGGCCGATCTGGCGGCGGTGCTGGGAGAAACCCGCACCCTGGTGTTTGCCCGGGAGCTGACCAAGCGTTTCGAGCAGGTGCATGCCTGCCCCCTGGCCGAGGCCGGGGCCTGGCTGGCGGCAGACGACAACCATCGCCGGGGGGAGTTTGTGCTGGTGGTGGCGGCGCCGCCGAAGGTCGAGGACGTGTCCGACCAGGAGGCCCGCCGGGTGCTGGAGGTGCTGCTGGCAGAACTGCCGGTGAAACAGGCCGCCCAACTGGCCGCCCGCCTGACGGGGGGGCGCAAGAATGATTTGTATGATCTGGCCCTGGATCTAAAGAATGCGAACCTGACATGAGGTTGACCCCGACATGAAGCTCACCCTTACCCGGCCCGACGACTGGCACGTGCACCTGCGGGATGGCGAGATGCTGGCGAAGGTGCTGCCGGATACGGCCCGGCAGTTCGCCCGGGCCATCGTCATGCCCAACCTGAAGCCGCCGGTGCGCACCGTGGCCGAAGCGGCGGCCTATCGGGAGCGCATTCTGGCGGCCCTGCCCGGCGGCCTGGCCTTCGAACCCCTGATGACCCTGTACCTGACGGACAACACGGCCCCCGAAGAGATATTCAAGGCCCGGGCCAGCGGCTTCGTGCAGGCGGTGAAGTATTACCCCGCCGGGGCCACCACCAATTCCGATTCCGGGGTGACGGATATCCGCAAGGTGGACGGTGCGCTGGAGGCCATGGCGGAAGCGGGCCTGCCCCTGCTGCTGCACGGCGAGGTCACCGACCCGGGCGTGGACGTGTTCGACCGGGAGGCGGTGTTCATCGACCGCATACTCGCTCCGCTGCTGCAACGGCTGCCCGGGCTCAAGGTGGTGCTGGAGCACATCACCACCCGCCAGGCGGCAGAGTTCGTGGCGGCAGCACCCGCCAACGTGGGGGCGACGATCACCGTGCACCACCTGCTCTACAACCGCAACGCCATGTTCCAGGGGGGCATCCGGCCCCATTACTACTGCCTGCCCATCCTCAAGCGGGAAACCCACCGCCAGGCCCTGGTGGAAGCCGCCATCAGCGGCAACCCCAAGTTCTTCCTGGGCACCGACAGCGCCCCCCATGCCACCCACACCAAGGAAACCGCCTGCGGCTGCGCGGGGATCTACACGGCCCACGCAGCCATGGAACTGTACGCTGAAGCCTTTGAAGCGGCCGGCGCCCTGGACAAGCTGGAAGCCTTTGCCAGCCACTTCGGGCCGGATTTCTACGGCCTGCCCCGCAATACCGGCACCCTTACCCTGGAAAAGGCGCCCCGGGAAATTTCTGCCAGCCACCCCGCCGGGGTGACGCCCCTGCGGGCGGGGGAAACCCTGGCCTGGCGGGTGCTGTAAACCATAATTACGAGGAGACCGCACCATGCATACCGATAGCCCCTACTTCAAGTTCGTGGTGGAACTGCTGAAGACCATGCTGGAGAAGGAGGCCTCCGACCTCTTCATTACTGTGGGCGCCCCCCCGGGACTGAAGATGCACGGGGAGCTGACCCTGTTCAATTCCAAACCCATCGGCCGGGAACAGGCGGTGGAGATCCTGCGCTCGGTGATGAACGACAAGCAGTGGGGCGAGTTCGAAAAGAGCAACGAGTGCAACTTCGCCCTGAGCCTGGACGGCATTGGCCGCTTCCGGGTGAACTGTTTCGTGCAGCGGGGCTCCGTGGGCCTGGTGGCCCGGCACATCGTCACCGAGGTGCCCACCATGGACGGCCTGGGCCTGCCCCAGTCCATCAAGGCCCTGATGATGGAGAAACGGGGCCTGGTGCTGATGGTGGGGGCCACGGGCTCCGGCAAGTCCACCAGCCTGGCGGCCATGCTCAACCACCGCAACGAGAACTCCAAGGGCCATATCATCACCATCGAAGACCCCATCGAGTTCGTGCATCCCCACAAGAAATGCCTGGTGATGCAGCGGGAAGTGGGCATCGACACCGACAACTGGTTCAACGCCCTGAAGAACACCCTGCGCCAGGCTCCGGACGTGATCCTGATCGGCGAAATCCGCGACATGGACACCATGGACTACGCCATCGCCTTCGCCGAAACCGGCCACCTCTGCCTGGCCACCCTCCACGCCAACAACGCCAACCAGGCCCTGGACCGGATCATCAACTTCTTCCCCAGCGAGCGGCGGTCCCAGTTGCTGATGGACCTGTCCCTCAACCTCAAGGGCGTGATCTCCCAGCGCCTCATTCCCAAACAGGGGGGTGGGCGGATACCGGCCATCGAGATCATGCTGGCCAGCCCCCTGATCTCGGACCTGATCCACAAGGGCGCGGTGCACGAGATCAAGCCCATCATGGCCAAGTCCCGGGACCTGGGCATGTGCACCTTCGACCAGGCCCTGTTCGACCTCTGCGCCGCCGACCTGGTGGAACCCCAGGTGGCCCTGCGCTACGCCGATTCCCAAAATGAACTGCGCATCCAGCTGAAGGATCTGGCCCGGCAACGGGGTGCTTCCGACCTGGACGTGGACCGGGGGCTGTCCATCGTATGACCGGGATGCGTTGCTGCCCCGTAGGCGCCTGACCAGCCGCCGTTCGGACTGAACATGACCAGCCTCCGCCCGGGCTGGGACTGATCGGTCACCGTTCGGGCTGAGCCTGTCGAAGCCCTTCCAGCCGCTTTATTCCCCACCCCCCGGGGACATCCGGCTCCGCTCCCACCGGCTTGCCAGCCAGGTGACCAATAGCGCGGCGGCCATGAGGCCCAGGGCCACGCCCACGTTGCCCAGGCGTTCCGGCGCCAGGACCAGCAGCAGCCCCAGGCCGGCCATCATCAGGCCGGAAAGGAGCTTGAGCAGGCGGCCTTCCCGCTCGGTGAGCTTGCGGGCGCCCATGGTGCGCACAAAGGCCAGGACGATGGCCAGCAGGGGCAGCACGTAGACGGTGTTGTAGAGGGCCAGGTACATCAGGTGCTGGAGCGTGCCGGTTTCCCGCAGGGTGAGGATGCGGGTGTAGACCATGGGAAAGCCCGCCGTGCAGAGCAGTTCGTAGAAATTGGCGGCCGTGGCCAGCAGCACCGCCGCCAATAGCATGGCCGGCAGGCTGCCGGCGGCCAAAACTTCCCGGCCCCGGCGGAAGATGTCTGCCTTGCGGGATTCGGGTATGGACAGGCTGATGCCCTGTTTGAAGGCAAACCAGTCCTTGATGTTGATGAGCCCCATGACCAGGGCCAGAGCTCCGGCGCCGGCGGTGACCCAGGGCAGGCTGCCCATGACCCGGAACAAGCCCAGCCAGGCGGCCATGAAGGCGAAATACATGAGCCCGGACACCAGCACGAAGACACCGCCGATGATCAGCATGCGGCGCCGATCCTGCTGGTGCACCAGCAGGGAAAGCAGGAACAGGAGCACGAAGAAGGCGCAGGGGTTGAAGGCATCCATGGCGGCGATAGCCACGGTGAGCAGGGGGAGGGACCAGCCGGAGATGTCCATGCCCCCCGGCAGGGACACCGCCGGCGGAGTCGGAGTCCGGGCGTTGAGGGTCTCGCCCCGGGCCAGCCGGTCCCGGCACTGGGAAAGCCTGTCCAGCAACACCGGACCCGAGATGGCATCCGACTGCCAGCCCACGTGCATCTCGTCACAGAACAGCAGGGCCGGCACGGAGCGGGCTTCCTCGCCCAGGCGGGCGGCCATGTCCACATAGGCAGCCAGGTTCTCCCGGGAGCGGGAAATCTCCAGGGAATGGAGCTGGATCCAGGGATGCCGGACCGGCAGGGATTCGATGAAAGGACGCGCTTCCAGACAGTGGGGGCAGCGGGCAGACCAGAAGAAGTAGAGAGAGACGACGGGTTGACCGGCGGCGGCCGGTTCAGGGGCCGTCTCACCCCGGACCGGCCCCGCACCGATGCCCAGAAACAGCCAAAAGGCCAGCCAGAGGCACCGCGTCCAAACCTGCCAACTGCATGTCATGACGCGCGCCCGCCTTCAGCCCGGGCCACCATGACCCGATCCCGCCCTGCCTGTTTGGCTGCGTAAAGCGCCTTGTCTGCCTGGGCCTGTAGGCTTTCCATGTCTGGGGTGGTCGGGGTGCGAGTTGCCACGCCCACGCTGATGGTGACCGGGAAAGGGTCGGATTCCCGACCCACCCGGGCCTTGCGCAGGGCGGATACGATGCGCTCCCCCAAATGGGTGGCTTCCACAAGGGAAGTGCCGGGGCTGATGATGCAGAACTCTTCGCCGCCATAGCGGAAAACCACGTCGTTCTTGCGGCAGTTGGCCTCCACCAGCCGGGCCACCTGGGTGAGCACCAGATCCCCCACGTCGTGGCCCCGCTGGTCGTTGACCCGCTTGAAGTGGTCGATATCCAGCATGAGACAGGACAGTGGCGCGCCGCTGTGCTCGGCAAAGGACCATTCCTGCCGGAAGCGGTCCAGGCCGTAGCGCCGGTTGTGCAGCCGGGTGAGGGGATCGGTGAGGGCCTCCTGGAGCAGGCGGCGGTTGCTGCGGGCCCATTCCCCGGAGGATCGGGCCACGGATTCCCGCTCCGCCCGCACGGAACCCTGCAGGGACACCACCCGCTGGGCGGCATTCAGGCGGGCCAGCAGGGCCGCCTCGGTGTAGTCGGTCAGCAGGTAGTCGGCGGCCCCGGCCATCATCAGGCGGGCCACCTGGGATTCCGCTTCCCGGGGTATGAGGACGATGCAATAGGCCAGGCGTCCGGCCTCGGTTGCACGCAACTCCCGCAGGATGCGGATGGCCTCCTCACCGCAGTCCTCAAGCTCCACGATCACCACGTCCGTCTGGCCCTCGCCAAGCAGCGTCAGGGCAGAACCATGGTCCGGTGCCAGATCCACCGCCAGGCCCATGGCGTCCAGGGTGTCTGCCAGACCCCGCAGCAGGTCCGGAGTGTGCACCGCCAGGACCAGCCGCATGGGCAGCACCACCAGGGCACTGAGACCGTTCTCGTCCCCGGGGGGTGGCGCGGTGAGCAGGTCGCGGATATCCGATATCTCGCGGATAGGCAGGCGCAGTTCCCGGCCCCAGTCCTGCCACTGGCTCACCACGTTTTCCACCAGGGCGGGCACTTCCGTGTCCACCAGCCCCACCTGGGCCGCCGCGTGGTAGAGGCTGGGCACCCGCTCCCAGCGCTGGGCGTCGTCCAGGTTCAGGAGCTGGCCCACCTTGGTGGAGAAATGCAGGGCATTGGTGAGGGCCTGCACCCGGGAACCGGCGGGGAAAGGGGCGTCGGCGGGCAGTTCGTGGTGGCGCACCGCCTGGCAGAAGATGTCCGGCAGACCCCAGTCCTCCAGCAGTTCGGCCGATAGGGCGGCATGGTCCAGACCGAAGGCCTGCTGCTCCTCTTCCCGCAGTTCCAGCCCCGACAGGGCGCGCCCGAGCAGGGCGTCGTATTCCACCGGGAAGACCGTGGCCAGGGCCAGGCGCCCCACGCCCGCCAGCAGGCCGCAGGTAAAGCTTTCGTCCGGCGGACACTGGGCCTGGGCTGAAACCTGCTGGGCGGTGATGCCTGTTGCCAGGGAGGCGGTCCAGTAGCCCAGGTAATCGAAGCCGGCACAGGCCCCGCTGCGGTAATGGTCCACCAGGGAAAACCCCAGGGCGATCTGGCGCACCCGGAACAGGCCCAGGAAAACGATGGCGTGGGACAGGGAGGCGATGTGGCGCAGGCTGCCGCCATGCACGGCGTTGGCATAACGCAGGATGCGACCGGCCATGGCCGGGTCGGTCTGCACAAGATGGGTCAGGTCCTGGATGCTGGCGTCGTGGCGCTGGGTGAGCTCCAGCACGGCCAGGGCAACCCCTTGGGGCGAGGGCAACATGCCGCTGGCCTTGAGGGTGGCAAACCGCTCCTTGGCGTCTGAAATCATCCCCGACCTCCTTACCCCGGATTTGGGGCGCCCTGCCATTATCGAATCAGGCGCTGCATTTTTGTATCCGGACTTGACCGTCCGGACCAGCAGGGGGCCCGTTCATTGTTTTACCTGGAGACTGTTTCAGCAGGGGGTTCCCCCAGGTCCATCCGGTACCTCCCCGGCCAGGACCAGGCACGCCGTACCGGAAGACCTAACAATCAGTCTGCGTAAAGCTTTTCCAGCCGCTCGTGCTTTTCCTGGGCCTCAATGGAGAGTTCCGCCGTGGGGCGGGCCAGCAGGCGGGGCAGGCCGATGGGCTCCCCGGTTTCCAGGCAGTAGCCGTATTCGCCTTCCTCAATGCGCAGCAGGGAGGCGTTGATCTTCTTCAGCAATTTGCGTTCCCGGTCCCGCACCCGCTGTTCCAGCATGTTCTCTTCTTCAACCGTGGCCCGGTCGTTGGGGTCGGCAAAGACTTCGTTTTCCTTCAGGTGCTCGCCGGTTTCCCGGGCGTTTTCCAGGATTTCCTCCCGCATGGCCATGAGCTTGTTCTTGAAAAAGGCCAGTTGAGCCTCGTTCATGTAGTCGCTTTCGGGCATGGCCAGGAGTTCGGCTTCGGTGGCTGGCATGCCGGATACGGCTTTGGCGGAGGACTTTTTGGCAGGTTTGGACGATGCAGATTTCATATTGGGCTTGGTGGGTTGAGCGACTGGCTGTGGGGCCGGCTTGGCGACCACCGGCGCAGGGGTCGGCGGCGCCGGCTTGGCCGGAGCGCTGGCAGACCGGACAGTGGGCTTGGCCGCAGGCGCGGTTTTGGCCGGCGTTGTCGCAGCCGCCTTGGGTTTAACAGGAGCAGCCTGGGCTGCTGGCTTCTTGCCCGCCGCAGGCTTTGCAGCAGGAGAGGTCTTTTTCAGGACCGTGGTTTTAGACGTGGCCTTTGCCACGGGCTTGGCAACCGCTTTCGCGGCCGGCTTTGCGGCGGGTTTGGTCGCCGATTTTACTGCCGGTTTTGTTACCGATTTGGCACTCCCCTTGGTCGCAGGTTTTGCTGCGGCCTTCGGCGCCGCTTTCGAGGGGGCCTTGGCTGCGCTTTTCGGCGCGGCTTTTGCCGACACAGGTTTGGCTGCCGGCTTGGCTGCCGGTTTAGTCACGGACTTGGCGGCGGGCTTGGCCGATGCCTTGGCTACAGGCTTGGCGGTCGCCTTGGACGCCACTTTTGCTACTGGTTTGGCAGCCGCCTTGGCTTTGACCGGAACGGCCTTGGCCGCAACCTTGGCTGCGGGTTTCGCGGGAACTTGCTTGGACTTGCCAGCGGGTTTCTTCGCTACGGTTGCCACGTCGCTTCCTCCATCCGGTCAATATTGATGCGCGTGAAAATTAGCGGCGGATTATGCCATGTTCAGGGCAGTGTCAATCCGTATATGCCTAGGGGATCGTCCGGATTGATGCCTTCCATGAATGGCTTGCTCCGTTCCCGGTGGGTAACCTGGTACATGCAGCCCAGCCAGTTGCCGAGCACGGCCTCGGCTGTGTCATGCCAGGTGTTGTCCAGGCTGGGGGCCACCAGGGCCTCGGGGAACTCGGGCGCAGACTGGCCCCGGGCCACCGCATCCAGCACCCGGTCCCGCCATTCCAGCAGGATGGCCTGCTCCAGACGAGGCACGTAGTTGGAGGGAAACGGGGGGAAAACCGGCAGCTTGCCCTGGGCGAACAACAGGGCATCCCGCTTGAATTCCTTCAGCAGCGAAATGGTGTCGTATTCGGGGTGCCCCTGGAAGAACACCATGCGCAGACCATCCCGGCTGGTGGCCAGGTGGACACCCACTTCGTCGCTTTCCACCAGCACCCGCAGGCCTGCGGCTTCGAACTGGGCCCGGGAAACGTCATTCCAGCGGGAATGGGGCACGTCGAAACGGGTGTTCACGTCCGCCACCAGGGGATGACGCTTGTCCAGCACCCGGTGGGAAAACACCCCCCAGCGCTTGCTGGGTTGCTTGACCCGGGGCTGTCCATGGCGGAAATGCAGTACGGCATGGGTGGCCAGGCAGGACAGCAGGGTGGTGGTGACGTTGTCCCAGGCCCAGTCGATCACTTCCCCCAGGGGGCCCCAGAAGGGTTCTTTGGAAAGGTCTTCGCCGGTAACGTTGGCACCGGTGATGATGAGGGCGTCCAGGCCTTCGGCCCGGATCTGCTCGAAGGTTTCGTAATAGCGGGCGATGTGGGCCGCCGCCTTTTCTCCCCGGGGAATGGCGTCCAGGGTGAAGGGGTGGACGTAGAACTGGGCAATGGGGTTGCTCTCCCCCACCAGGCGGAAGAACTGCCGCTCGGTGGCCTCCAGGGCCGCGTCGGGCATCATGTTCAAGAGGCCAACGTGGAGTTCGCGGATGTACTGTTCGCTGGCCCGCTCCTCGGGCAGGACGATGGTGGTTCCCGCCTCCTTCAGGCGTTGCAGGGTGGGCAGGTCGTTATGGGCGACGATGGGCATGATCTGCTCCTGTCAGCCCTTGCGGGCGATGGCCTTCTCGATCAGGGCGAGGAAATCGGCCTCGGATTTCACCTGGGCCACCTCCTGGGAGGTGACGGTATAGCCGTGGGGACCGGCGATGGCTTCGTAGCGGGGCACCCGGGAGTGGAACAGGCGGGGGAAGACCCAGCGGGTGAAGTCGTTGGGCTCGATCTGGGCCACGAATTCCAGACCTTTCTCGTCCATGTACAGGGGCAGGTGTTCAGCCAGGAAGGCAGGCCGGTAGTAGAGGGGCTTGGGGTCGCTCTGGGCGCGGCGGATGAGGGTGTCCTCCTCGTCCTTGGTGGTGACCTGTATATAGAGGATGAGGGTGTGTTCCGCCAGGAGGTCGATGACCGAATCGTCTTCCAGTTCGCACAGGCTGCCCCCCACGTCGTTGACGAAATGGGGGTAGCCGTAGATGTCCTGGGCCTTGCGGATGAATTCGGGCACGTCCTTCATGGCAGCGATTTCCGCTTCCCGGTACAAGGCCTGGCGACGGCTGAATTCCGGCAGGGAAAGGCCGGCATGGTCCGGGCTGCCCAGCTTGCCCACGAAGGAGAGCACCGGGCCCAGGTCCTGGATCTTGATGTTGTTGCGGATATCGATCCAGTCGTTGCGCAGCAGTTCCTTCAGGAAGGGCACCTGCATGGCCTGCTGCTTGATGAGATCCAGGATGGGCTCGTCCAGGTAGCGGGTGCCGATGCGGTAATCGCCGGAATAGTGGAACCAGTCGTGGCGGCGCAGCAGGCCGGAGATGTAGGTCTTGCCGACACCGGACATGCCCAGCAGGGTGATGCGTTTGGTGGGCCAGGCCCGGAAGGATTCGGGGGTGAATTTCATCGGTGAAGGGTGAAGGGTGAAGGGTGAAGGGTGAAGGGTGAAGGGTGAAGGGGGTTTTACCCTTGAGCGCCAAGGGCGCGTTCCCTTCCCCCTTTACCCTTCACTACCGGGATGGCGCGATGGTGACACTAATGCCCTTGGGTCGCCAAACCCGTAAAGTCTTCCAGCAGTTTCCTAATAAATTGCTCGTCCAGGCCATCGGTGATGAAGACGAACCGGCTGCGCTGGTCGTCATCCGGCCAGGCCGCCAGTTCAGCCGGCGGGTAGACCACATGTTGCACGGCGTGGAGCACCACGGGCTTGTCCCGGCCCTGGACGTTGACGATGGCCTTCATGCGCAGCAGTTGCTTGGCGCGGAAGGCGGAGAGCATTTCCAGGGCAGCGCTGACGCCTTCCCATTCCAGGGGGGCATCGAAGCTGAGACTGAAGCTTTTGATGCGTTCGTCATGGAGGGCCGGTGCGGGGGCCTTGGCTTTAGCACCCAACAAGCCGCCGGAGGCCACGGGCTTGTAGCGTTCCTGGGCAAGCCAGCGGGTCACGTCCGGGTGCTTGTCCGCCGGGTTGAACAGGCCCAGGTTCAACAGGGCTGCCGGGTCCGTCTCGCCCCCCACCGCCACGATGCGGGCTGCCGCCGGGTTGAGGACCGCCAGGCGGGCTTCCAGGGCGGCCACATCCTCCGCCCCGGCCAGATCGGTCTTGGTGATCACCAGCCGGTCGGCCACCGCCACCTGGCGCATGGCCTCCGGGTAGCTGTCCAGTTGGGCCTCCCCCAGCACTGCATCCACGGTGGTCACCACGCCGTCCATGCGAAAACGGGCGGCGATCCAGCGGTCGTTGAGCAGGGTGTCCAGGATGGGCGCCGGATCGGCGATGCCCGTGGTTTCGATGATGACCCGTTCGAAGGGGGGCAGCTTGCCGTCGGCCCGGCCCATGGCCAGGTTCTTCAGGGTGGGGGCCAGGGAGCCCACCACCTGGCAACACACGCAGCCACCGGACAGCAAAGCCAGGGGCCCCCGGGTTTCTTCCAGCAACTGGTGGTCCAGGCCGATCTCGCCAAACTCGTTCATCACCACCGCCGTGAGGGGCACATGGCGCAGCATATGGTTCAGCAGGGTGGTCTTGCCGCTGCCGAGAAAGCCGGTCAACAGGGTGACGGGAATAGAGGAGGTGGGTTTCATCTTGTCGGTTCGCGAAAGGACCCATTATAAAAACCCGCGGCGTTCCGCCGGTAGAATCGCTCCATGGCAGACAAACTATTGCACCGGGGCGAGGCCAAGACCGCCCGCATCCCCATCAAGATCATCCCCAAGCCCCGGGCGAAACTGCCCGGCTGGATCAAGGCCAAGGCCCCCAGTTCCCCGGAGGTGGCGGCGCTGAAGGCCCGCCTGCGGGAGGCCAAACTGCATACCGTGTGCGAGGAAGCCGCCTGCCCCAACCTGGGGGAGTGCTTCCACCACGGCACGGCAACCTTCATGATCCTGGGGGACCTGTGCACCCGCCGCTGCCCCTTCTGTGACGTGGGCCACGGCAAGCCCCTGGCCCCGGACCCGGACGAGCCCCGCCACCTGGCAGACACCGTGGCCCTCATGGAATTGAAATACGCGGTCATCACCAGCGTGGACCGGGACGACCTGAAGGACGGCGGCGCCGCCCACTTCGCCGCCTGCATACGGGCCCTGCGGGAGACCGCCCCCTCAACACGGGTGGAAATCCTGGTGCCCGATTTCCGGGGCCGGCTGGAAACCGCCCTGGACATCCTGGCCGCCAACCCCCCGGACGTGCTCAACCACAACCTGGAAACCGTGCCCCGCCTGTACAAGGCCTGCCGGCCTGGCGCGGACTTCGCCCATTCCCTGGCGCTGCTGCAACGCTTCAAGGCCTGCCAGCCCAAGGTACCCACCAAGTCCGGACTCATGCTGGGGCTGGGGGAAACTGATGCGGAAATCCTGGAAGTCATGAGGGATCTGCGAGCCCATGAGGTGGACATGCTCACCCTGGGCCAGTACTTGCAGCCCTCCGGCCACCATCTGCCCGTGGAACGCTTCGTACCTCCGGAGACCTTTGACAGCCTGGCCCGGGAAGCCCGGGCGATGGGGTTCCTGCATGTGGCCAGCGGCCCCATGGTTCGGTCCAGCTACCACGCCGACAGTCAGGCGGCGGGAGCAGGCCTGGATTAGCGCAGCTTCAGTTTGAGTGCACGGTAGCCCAGCACCAGGGCTTCTGCGAGCACGACGAAGGCCACGCTGACAAAAACCACAGCGGCCAGACCAAACACCACCACCACCAGGCCGACGAAGAAAGTGGAATACCAGTCCACGGCTTGCTCCTTTGCAAGTGCTCTCTCCATTCGCCCGGGTGAATTAGCATTTACTTATATTCGCCATTCTGTGGCTGCGGGCCACAAATGCAAGCCTTTTTTGCGGGTTACAAAAAAATAGCCCGGACAAGTCCTGTCCGGGCTACTCGGGTTCAGGTCAAATGCTTCAGTGCATGGTGGTCGCACCGATGAGCACCAGGGTCAGCAGGATGAAGCCGGCCAGGATGAGCGCGGCCGAGAGGATGGTGGCCAGGCTTTCCACCGTGCGGGTGGGGCGCTTGACCAGATACTTCTCCAGTTCGCCGCTGGCCACCAGGCGGTTGTACTCCTCGGTGTGCTCGTACTTGAATTCCTCCAGGGGCACCGCACCGGTAAAGATGGTGGTGGACAAGGGGAATTTCTCTGGCCGGAAGTGCACGTTGAAGAAGTGCACCGAGAACAGGAACACGGTGGCCAGCAGGGCTTCCTCGGCGTGGACGATGGTGGCGATGTTGAACGCCCAGCCCGGCAGATACTGGGACGTCAGGCTGGGGTTGAACATCACCGCTCCGGACAGGCCGATGACCGTTGCACCCCAGAACGGCGCCCAGTAGTCGAACTTCTGCCAGTAGGTCCAGCGTTCGAACTTGGGCCGGGGGGTGAGGCCCAGGAACCACTTGTACATGCGCACCACGTCCTTCAGGTCCTGCCAGTTGGGGATCATGGAAGTGGGGCCGAACCAGCGGAAGGTCTTGCGGGTCTTCCAGATGTTGTAGAGGGCCACCAGGATGTGGGTGAGGAACACGGCCACCCAGAAAGTCGCGGCGGTGCGATGGATCACGCCTTCCCAAATGGGCCCACCCAGGAATGTCATGACTGCCTTGGCCCAGGCCGTATGGGAGAAAAGCAGGGTGGTGCCGGTGATCACCAGCACCATGGTGCTCATGGCGAAGAGCACGTGGATCCAGCGCCATACCGGGCTGAAGCGGCGGTAAAACACCGTGTCCGGATGCTCCACGTCCTCCCGGTGGCCGCAGCCGGCCATGTGGTCGCGCAACTCACGATAGAACCAGAACAGCACATGGGACCAGAAGAAGGCCATGACGGCGAAGATCAGGTACTTCATGAACTCGGTGACGTAGAACAGTTCCGGATACTTTTCCGCGTTCTCCGGGTCGCCGTGGGCGTAGAAGGTGAGGAAGCCCTCGTCGGCGTTCTTGTGACAGGTGTTGCAGGTTTTCAGCCGGTTGTTGACGTGAATGGTGGAGGTGGGGTCGTCCACGTTCTTGATGTTGTGGGCCCCGTGGCAGTCATAGCATTTTGCGGTGTTGGTGTAGCCCAGTTTGTTGACCTGGCCGTGGTAGGACTTGAAATAGGTCTCCCGGGCCTTCTCGTGGCAGTCGCCGCAGTTCCGGGTGATCTCCAGCTTCATGGGATCCGCATCGGCGGAGCTGATGTTGTGGGTGCTGTGGCAGTCGGAGCAGACAGCACTCTTGGTGTCCTTCTTTTCCAGCACCGCCTTGCCGTGCATGGAAACCTTGTACTCATCCAGTTGCTTCTCGTGGCAGCGGCCGCACACCTCCGGGTTCTTCATGCGGTGCTCGGCCCGTTGCAGGCTGCCCAGGCTGCCGATGTTATGGGCATCGTGGCAGTCATAGCAGGTGGCGTTGATCTTGGAGATGTCCTTCTTGTTGGGCTGGGCGTGGATGGAATGCAGATAGCTTTCCATCTGCGCCACCACCACGCCAAGACGCTTGTGATCCGGGCTAGCCTTGTCCTTGTCGGCGGCCCATTTCTGCTTGTGGCATTCAATGCACCCCACGCTCTTCGGCAGGGGTTTCTCGTGGGGCAGCTTGGTGACGTTGTTGTGGCAACCCGTGCAGGGCTGCTTTCCGTGGACGCTATGCTCGAAGGTCTTGGGGTCGATGTAGATGAAGTTCCTGCTACCGTCGTTCCGCACCCTCACCTTTTCATCCGGGTCCGCGTGGCAGCGCAGGCAGCGGAAGTTGGCGATTGCTTGCGCCCCAGCTTCTGCCGATGGTTCGGCCCCATGGTCGATAGCCGCCCATGCGAAAGACTGCGCAACGATCAAACCCAGCACCACCCCGACCAGCCAGTTCCAGGCAGTTCTCATCACATTTTTCTCCTTGCCATTTTGAGGGCGACTTAACCGTCCGCGCCGCACCACCCCATGGACCAGGACCGGGAGACCAAGGCGCCGACGAGTACATTTCTACCACCTCTACGGCCATAGACTACGAGCAAGGTAGGGTTATTAGCAATGGGCTGGATCCAAAAAACCTTTATTAATCAATATATTATTTAATTCTAATGGAATGTTTAGCACTTGCTTATTCCCTATCGCAAGGTTACATATCTACCAATACCCGCGAGGTGAGCAAGGTTGATGCCACGGATAGACGTACCGGGTGAGTCGATCTCCGTTTCCCAGAATTGAGTGAATCAAGTGGAGGCATGTATGGGCAAGAAAGCAGTGGCCACGTTTCTGCTAGGGCTTGCGACATCTGCTCTGGCAGCAGGTCCGGACATCAGCCTGCTGGCACGTACCTGCAACAACTGCCACGGGGTGGGTGGTGTCAGTGCCGGCGAATCCATGCCTTCCATTGGCGGGTTGCCCAGGGGATACCTGGAGCGGGTCATGAAACAATGGAAATACGACGAGCGGGGTGCCGCCACAATGAACCGCATCGTCAAGGGCCTTTCCGACGACGAAATCAATGCCCTGGCCGTCTACTTTTCCAAGAAGCCCTGGGTACCGGTTTCCCAGCCCGTAGGTCCGGCCATGCACAAGAAGGGCAAGGCGGTAATTTCCGAAAACTGCGAGGACTGCCATGGGTTGACCGGCAACGACCCCGACGAGGATGCCCCCAAGATCAACGGCCAGTGGGCCAAATACATGGAGCTAGAACTGGACAAATACCGGGACAAGGATTTCCAGATGCCCCACCGCAGGATGAAAAAGACCGCGCGGGCAATGAAGCCCGCCGAGGTGCCGGCCGCTGCCTATTACTACGGCGCCCAGGGGCGCTGAGGGAGAACGGAAATGCACAGCCCAATTGATCGCCGCACCTTCCTCAAGGCCCTGTCTGCCGCCTCCGGGGCCGCTTTCCTGACTATTCCCAAGGCCCATGCCGCCAAGACCAAGGCCCGGGTACTGGTGGTGGGGGGCGGCTACGGCGGGGCCACCGCCGCCAAGTACCTGCGTCTCATGGACGAGGACCTGGACGTCACCCTCCTGGAGCGGGACACGATCTACACCTCCTGCCCCCTATCCAACGAGGTCATGTCCGGCGAGCGGGACATCAAGACCCTGCAGCGGGGCTATAAAGGCTTGCAGAAGCACGGCGTCAAGGTGGTCCACGACGAGGCCACGACGATAGATCCGGTGAAGAAGACCCTGGTCACGGCATCGGGCAAGACCTTCGAATACGACTTCCTGGTGCTGTCTCCAGGCGTCGACTTCAATTTTGGCGCCATTGAGGGCTACAGCAAGGAACTGGCGGACACCACCCTGCCCCATGCCTGGAAGGCCGGCCCCCAGACCCTGGCCTTGAAGCAGCAGCTTGAGGCCATGCCCGACGGCGGCCGGTTCATCATCGCCGTGCCCCCCGGTCCCTTCCGTTGCCCCCCCGGCCCCTACGAGCGGGCCGCCCAGGTGGCCAACCACTGCATGCACCATGGCAAGAAGCGGGCCAAGGTGCTGATCCTGGACGCCAACGATTCCTTCTCCAAAAGGCCCCTGTTCGAGCAAGCCTGGAAGGCACTCTACGGCTACGGCCCCGGCGGCATGATCGAGTGGATCCCCGGCGCCCAGGACGGAAAGGTGGAGCGCATCGACCCCAAGACCCTCACCTGCTACACCGGCTTTGGCGAGCACCAGGGCGACGTGGTCAACATCATCCCGCCCCACCACGCCGGCAAGGTGGCCAAGGACCTGGGCCTGGCCACTTTCAAGGACAAGTGGTGCGAGGTGAAGCCTGAGAGCATGGAATCCACCAAACTGAAGGACGTGTTCGTCATCGGCGACGCCTGCGTGGGGGGCGAACTGGCCACCAATAACGCTTTCCCCAAGTCGGCCCACATGGCCATCACCCAGGCCAAGGTGGTGGTGGCCCACATCGTCGCCCAGGTCAACGGCTTGCCCCCGCCGGTGCCTATCTACACCAACACCTGCTACAGCGTGGTGGCCCCGGACTGGGGTTTCTCCGTGGTGCACCTTTACCGGGTGCAGAACGGCCAGTGGGTATACATCAAGGAAGGCAGCGGCATCTCGCCGGTGACCTTCGGCACCAAGGACAAGCCCAAGCCGGTGCCGCGCATATATCGCAAGCTGGAAGTGGAATACGCCGACGGCTGGCTGCGCAACGTGCTGGCCGACGCCTTCGCCTGAGAAGGCCTTGGTGAAAGCAAAGGGCCCGCCCAAGCGGGCCTTTTTTGCTGGTGAAGGGCCATGCTCTACTGTCGCCTGCTAAATAGTTATGTCGTCTGGCTCAGCCAAGAACCGGGGCAAGGACAGGCAGTGCAAATCACTTAGGCCCACCTTGAGAAAGCGCAGTGCATGCATGCTTATTCTCCGCCTGCCCCATCATAGGGCAGGCTTGCTCCCCAGGCCCGTTCCTCTATCATCCCCGGCACCCATCAACGCAAGTGCAGGAACGAGCATGCAGTCCGGTCCCCGTGAAATCGTCACTCCCTTCCGCCAGATTCCCCTGGACGTGCCCGAGGGCATGAAGCCCAACGAGTTCTTCAACAGCACGGAGAACCTCAACGATCTGGTGCACAACAACGGCCTGCTGCAGAACCCGGAAGGCCTGCTGCTGTACCGCAAGGCCCTGGGCCACAGCAACGAGTTCGACACCTCCATCATCTACAACACCTCCCAGCGCATCCTGGACCCCCTGGGCCGGCCCGTGCGGCGCACCCAGGTACCCGAAGGCGTGAAGAACGTCTGGAACCGGATGAACCAGATCATCATCGACTACATGCTGGAGCAATACCCGGACCCGGATGCCTACCTTGTGTTGGCAGGCGAGGCCAGCCTGGACGCCACATGGCCCCTCACTTCCCCCGGTGTGCCCAGCATCCGCATGCTGCACAACCACTTCATCGCCTTCAACAAGGCCCAGTTGCGGGATGCCCCCATTGCCGATGCCAACAACCCCAACCTGACGGACGGGGGCCAGCATTCCCTGTTCCAGGCCTATATGCGGGATGTCTACCAGGACTTTTTCAACGAACTGGACCTGCACATCCTGCGGCCCTGCCAGTCCGGCTCCTGCCGCATCGCCCTGACGGGCTACCCCCAGGGCCTGCCAAGCTGGGAGGTGACCGGCGGGGCCGAATCCCTGAAAGACCCCCGCTTCTGGAAGGAATACGACACCCTCCTGAAAGGCTTCATCGATTTCTACCGCACCTTCTTCGGCCAGGTGTCCACCCGCAACGCCCCCATGGCCCGGGACATCTACTTCCCGGAACTGGTGGAGAACAAACTGCTGTTCAACAACGACCTCCTGAAGACCGCAAAGATGGTCCGGGACCGCTGCATCAAGGACGCGAAGTACGCCAACTCCATACGCTGGCAGCCGGCCTTCAAGCAGCTCATCTATCGCAACGACGCCGGCCAGCTCATTGTCACCATCAGCCAGAACTCCATCGGCAATGCCATTACCGAATTGCTGGGCGTGGTGGTGAAACGGGTGCCGGATGCCGACGCCTACGGGCAAGCGGAGCCGGCCCTGATCGAGAAACTGCTGGAAGTGCGCCGCCGCCTGGTGGAAGCGGATCTGGGCGAAGGCGTGGCCACCCCCCACTGGGCCGCGACCTGATCCAGGGTAAACCGGAGGTGCGGCGCTTTTTCCGGGTTACGGTTTCCGTAGCCCGGCTCTTTGAGCTACTAAGCGATCCGGGCACAGAAAAACAAAAAGCCCGCCGAAGCGGGCCTTGCAGGCATCAGGAATGAACCTGAGGCTTACATGGGGCGGATGTTGGAGGCTTGCTTGCCCTTGGGACCCTGGGTCACATCAAACTCCACTTTCTGGTTTTCCTTCAGGCTCTTGAAGCCCTTGGATTGAATCGCGGAGAAGTGGGCGAAGAGATCCTCACCACCTTCATCGGGGGTGATGAAGCCGAAACCCTTGGAGTCGTTGAACCACTTAACGGTACCAGTTGCCATATCTGAATCTTCCTAAACACGTGAACGGATGACGGGAAACCCGCCGCGCAAGCTCAAGTTAGGGGTGCAACTGAGATACCAACCAAGGGTAGGGTACAGCCGAACAAACACCACTTGATAACCTGCGCGCGTGACTATACGGCAGGGTTTTGCAGGCAACAAGCCATAACATGCATTTAAGAAAATCATGATTTTCTAAGGCTCATCTCCTGAGCCAGGGGGATTTCAGACTGGCGCCACCGCAATTCCTCGGAGCGTCCCATGAAACCATCCCACCGCACCCGCCCCCTATTCGCCCTCTGGCACCAGCCCGACAGCCTGGTCTTTGTCGTGAGCCTGCTGGGCCTGGTATTGACCATTGGCTCCACCGTGCTGGGTTGAACTACCCTCTAGTCCTGCCCTTCTCCAACGCCCCCTGCCATGGACCGCACCGAACGCTTCTACAAGATCGACCAGCTCATCCGCGCCCGGGGCGTGGTGTCCTTCGATACCCTGCTGGCGGAACTGGAGGTCTCCCGGGCCACCCTGAAACGGGACCTGCAATACCTGCGGGACCGGCTCAGCCTGCCCATCGTCCATGACCGGGACGCAGGCGGCTACCGGCGCCTGCCTGCCCCCACCCAGGGTCAACGCACGGTGGAACTGCCCGGCCTGTGGTTCTCGGCCCAGGAAATCCACGCCTTACTCACCATGCAGCACTTGCTGGCCAATCTGGACAAGGGCGGCCTGCTGGGGCCCCACGTCACGCCCCTGATGGACCGGTTGAGCGAATTCATGCAGACGCCGGACAGCACCGCCCAGGCGGTGCGGGACCGGGTGCGCATCCTCGGCCAGGCCGCCCGTCCCATGCCCCTGGCCCACTTCGAGAAGGTGGGCGCCGCCCTGCTGAAACGCCAGCGCCTGCGCATCACCTACCGGGCCCGGGGCACCGACGAAACCACGGAACGGGAAATCTCCCCCCAGAGGCTGGTGCATTACCGGGAGAACTGGTACCTGGACGCCTGGTGCCACCTGCGGGATGGCCTGCGCAATTTCGCCGTGGACGCCATCCTGCAGGCCGAAACCCTGGACAAGAAGGCCCGGGACATTTCCCCGCGCCAGCTGGACGCCGTGCTGGGCGCCGGGTACGGCATCTTTTCCGGCGCCCGGGTGCAGTGGGCAACACTGCGGTTCACGCCCCTGCGGGCCCGCTGGGTCGGCGCCGAATCCTGGCATCCCAAACAAAAGGGCACCTGGCAAACCGACGGCAGCTATCTGCTGGAAGTGCCCTACGCGGACGACCGGGAACTGATCATGGATATCCTCAAATACGGCGCCGATTGCAAAGTGCTCGGCCCTCCCGGGCTCCGGACCAGGGTCATGGAGGCCCTGGACGCCGCCCGAGCACGCTATCGGTGAAGCACCATCAACCCCCGACGGTCTTGAAAGGCAGGTGCTGGGCCATCTCCGCCCGATAGTCGACCATGGCCTCGTCCTCCCGGGCCAGGAACCGGGCCACCGCCCGGGCCATGCCCGGGTCTGCGATCCAGTACCCCGACCAGGTGTCCTGGGGCTCGAAGCCCCGGGCCAGCTTGTGCTCCCCCTGGGCCCCGGGCTCGAAACGGACCAGGCCCTGCTCCAGGGCGTAGTCGATGCCGCTGTAGTAGCACAGCTCGAAATGCAGGCCCGGCAAGTCCAGGTCCGTCCCCCAATGGCGGCCATAGAGGGTGGTGTCGTCCCGGTAGCAGATGGCCGAGGCGACAGGCTGTTCCCCCTTCAAAGCCACAAACAACACCATGCGCCGGCCCAGGCCAGCGGCTACCTGGCGAAAGAAGGGTTCGGAAAAGGCGGCATGGTTGCCGTGGCGGGCAAAGGTGTCCCGGTAATGGCGATGAATGGCTGGCCACCAGGCCGGTTCCACCTCATCGCCATGACGTATCACCACCCGGATGCCCGCCTCCGCCACCGCCCGGCGTTCCCGCTTCAATTTCTTGCGCTTATCTGCGGTAAAACGGTCGAGAAAATCCGCAAAATCCCGGTAATCCCGATTCAGCCAGTGAAACTGCACGCCCCGCCGCAACAGCAGGCCGGCTTCAGCCAGCACCTCCCTGTCTGCATCCTCCACGTACAGGCATTGCCAGGAAGACACGTCCAAGGTGCCGGCCCGCTCCAGCACCTGAGCCACCAGATCACCCTTCACCGCCCGAGCGGCGGTCGGGTCCAGCCCCCGGGTCACCACCAGCCGTGGCCCCGGTGAGGGAGTAAAGGGCACCCCGGTGACCAGCTTCGGGTAATAGCGCAGGCCTGCCTGTTGCCAGGCCCCCGCCCATTCCCAGTCCCGGGAGAAATCACCGAAGGAATGATGCCGCAGGTACAGGGGGACAAAGCCCTGCACCCCGCCGGACGCCGTCCGGGAAACGATGTGGCAGGACTGCCAGGCCAGGGCCTCAGCCGCCGCCCCGGTGGCTTCCGCCACCCCCAGGAAGGCAGCGCTGATGAAAGGATCGCCACCGGTTGCCAGGCCGGCCCAGTCCGATGGGTGCAAGGTCTGGAGATCATCTCCCCAGGCTTGCAGCCCGGTAGTCTCAGCCATGGGGAGACGCGACCGCCCGCCGCCACACAAGGCAGCGATTGTTGGCCGGCATGGCCCGGTCTTCGGCCAGCGCCAGGCCCGCAGACCGAGCCAGGGCGTCCACCGCTTCAAAATCCCGGATGCCCTGGTGCGCCCCCCGGGCCTTGAGCCAGTCGTCGAACGCCGCGTTGCTCTCGCTGGTGAAGCGCCCGCCATAGTTGAAAGGGCCGTAGATCGCCAGGGTGAAGGTGGGCGCCATCAGTGCCGGCAAGGCGGCAAAAAAGGCTTCCACCTCCGTCCAGGCCATGATGTGCAGGGTATTGGCGCTGAACACGCCATCGAAAGTACCCGTCGGCCAGGGGCCCGTCACATCCAGAACCCGGACTGGCGGCGTATTGACCAGGGCCGCTTCGTCCAGCCAGGCCTGGATACCCTGCAGGTTCTCCGCCCGGTCCGTCGCCTGCCACACCAGATGGGGCAGGGCCGCCGCAAAATGCACCGCGTGCTGCCCCGTGCCGCTGCCCACCTCCAGCACATGGCGGCAGCCCGCAAAACTTATCTTCAAGACATCGAGAATCACATCCCGGTTGCGCTCACAGGAGGGCGCATGGGGCTTTTCCGGTACAGGCAGGGCATTCATGAAGGTGTATCCGAAACGGGGATGCACGCTTAATACATGAAAGCAGAAGGAAAGTGGTGGACCGAAGGAGGATCGAACTCCCGACCTCCGCATTGCGAACGCGGCGCTCTCCCAGCTGAGCTATCGGCCCCCGAAACAGGCGGGGAGTATAGCCAAAAGCCAGAATCCGGCCTAGCGGCCCCGGGCCCGCCACATCAGCCAGAGACCGATGGCCACCATGGGCAGAGACAGCCACTGGCCCATGCTCACCATATAGGAATGGCCGAAGATGCCGGCATCCGGCTCCCGGAAGTACTCGGCCACGAACCGGAAGATACCGTAGCCCACCAGGAATGCGCCGGAGACTGCGCCCACCGGGCGGGGGCGGGAGGAATACAGCCATAGCAATATGAATAGCATCAATCCTTCCAGGCCCACCTGGTAAAGCTGGGACGGGTGGCGGGGCAGGTCATCCACGTGGGGGAAGACCATGGCCCAGGGCAGGTCGGGGGGGGCGGCCCGGCCCCACAGTTCGCCGTTTATGAAATTGCCGACGCGGCCGAAGGCCAGGCCCAGGGGTACCAGGGGGGCGACGAAATCCCCTACTTGCAGAAAGCTGCGGCCGGTCTTGCGACCGAAGGCCCAGAGGGCGACGAGCACGCCGATGAGGCCGCCGTGGAAGGACATGCCGCCCTTCCAGATGGCCAGAATCTCCGCCGGGTGGGCCAGGTAGTAGCCCGGCTCGTAGAACAGTACCTGGCCCAGGCGCCCCCCCAGCACCACCCCCAGCACGCCCCAGAACAACAGGTCGTCCAGGTCCTTGGGGGTCCAGCCCAGGTCAGGCCGGGTGGCGATCCGCCGCCGGCCCAGGAGGATGAAGGCGATGAAGGCCGCCAGGTACATCAAACCGTACCAGTGCACCGCGACAGGGCCCAGTTTGAGGGCGATGGGGTCGAGATGGGGGTAGACGAGCATGGCGACGAGGGGGCCCTGGGGGGCCGGCTGGGATAAAATGCCGCTGATTATAGAGACCCAAGGTTTCCGCCATGCCCCAATACCGCTCCCGCACCACTACCCACGGCCGCAACATGGCCGGCGCCCGCGCCCTGTGGCGGGCCACCGGCATGAAGGACGAGGATTTTTCCAAGCCCATCATCGCCATCGCCAACTCCTTCACCCAGTTCGTGCCCGGCCACGTACACCTGAAGGACCTGGGCCAGATGGTGGCCCGGGAGATCGAAGCGGCCGGCGGCGTGGCCAAGGAGTTCAATACCATCGCCGTGGACGACGGCATCGCCATGGGCCACGGCGGCATGCTTTACAGCCTGCCCAGCCGGGACCTGATCGCCGACAGTGTGGAATACATGTGCAATGCCCACTGCGCCGATGCCCTGGTGTGCATTTCCAACTGCGACAAGATTACCCCCGGCATGCTCATGGCGGCCCTGCGCCTGAACATCCCCACGGTGTTCGTGTCCGGCGGCCCCATGGAGGCAGGCAAGGTCACCTGGCAGGGGAAGACCATCATGCTGGACCTGGTGGACGCCATGGTGCAGGCCGCCGACAGCAAGTGTTCCGACGAAGAGGTGGAGGCCACCGAGCGGTCCGCCTGCCCCACCTGCGGTTCCTGCTCCGGCATGTTCACCGCCAACTCCATGAACTGCCTCACCGAAGCCCTGGGCCTGTCCCTGCCGGGCAACGGTTCCCTGCTGGCCACCCACGCAGACCGCAAGGAACTGTTCCTGCGGGCGGGCCGTTTGAGCGTGGAACTGGCCAAACGCTATTACGAGGGGGATGACGAGTCCGTCCTGCCCCGTTCCATCGCCAGCTTCCGCGCATTCGAGAACGCCATGGCCCTGGACATCGCCATGGGCGGTTCCACCAACACGGTGCTGCACCTGCTGGCCGCCGCCCAGGAGGCGGGCGTCAACTTCACCATGAAGGACATCGACCGCATGAGCCGCAAGGTGCCCCACCTGGCCAAGGTGGCGCCCTCCACCCAGCAATACCACATGGAAGACGTGCACCGGGCCGGCGGCGTCATGGGTATCCTGGGGGAACTGGACCGGGCCGGACTGATCCACCGGGACTGCCACACCGTGCACAGCAAGACCCTGGGGGCAGCCCTGGAAGTCTGGGACGTGATGCGGGCCCACGACGTTTCCGTGTTCGATTTCTACAAGGCGGCCCCCGGCGGCGTGCCCACCCAGGTGGCCTTCAGCCAGAACCGCCGTTACCCGGAGCTGGATCTGGACCGGGCTCACGGCTGCCTGCGCAACCAGGCCCACGCCTTCTCCCAGGATGGCGGCCTGGCGGTGCTGTACGGCAACCTGGCCCAGGACGGCTGCATCGTCAAAACCGCCGGCGTGGATGCCAGCATCCTCAAGTTCAGCGGCCCGGCCCGGATATTCGAGAGCCAGGACGCCGCTGTGGAGGCCATCCTGAACGATCGCATCCGGGAAGGGGACGTGCTCGTCATCCGCTACGAAGGCCCCCGGGGCGGCCCCGGCATGCAGGAGATGCTCTATCCCACCAGTTACCTGAAATCCAAGGGTCTGGGCAAAGCCTGCGCCCTCATCACCGACGGCCGCTTCTCCGGGGGCACCTCGGGCCTGTCCATCGGCCACGTATCTCCGGAAGCGGCCGAGGGCGGCACCATCGGCCTGGTGATCGAAGGGGACCCCATCGAGATCGACATCCCCAACCGCAGCATCCGGGTGGCTGTCAGCGATGAGGAACTGGCCCAGCGCCGGGAAGCCATGGACGCCCGGGGCAAACATGCCTGGAAGCCCCTGGACCGCAACCGCCCCGTGTCCGCCGCCCTGCGGGCCTATGCCGCCATGACCACCTCCGCCGCCTTTGGCGCGGTGCGGGACGTGAGCCAGGTGGAGCGCAAGCGCTGAAATGGCCGGCCGGACGACCCCGGAGGCAGACCCTGATGTGGGCCCGGAAACCGAAACCGACCCTCTCGTTCGTTTCCGCAACTGGCCGGGCTTTTTCTGGGCGGCCCTGGCGGTCAACGTCCTGTTCGTCTACGGCATGCTGGGCAACGTGGCGGACCCGAGTGTCCGCACCTGGTTCAAGGCCCTGGTCTGGCTGCCTTTCAACGCCATCGCCTCGGCGGTCTATCTCATGCTGGCGGTCAAGCTGGCCGGTGTCCGGGGCGGGACTGTCTTTCGGGTTTCATGCCTGGCCCTCATCATCGCCAACTGGCTGGTGATGTTCCTGGCCGGCACATGAAGGAGCACGCAACGATGAGCAGGCAGCAGATGAAAACCCTTCTCGTGGCCAATCCCAAGGGGGGCAGCGGCAAAACCACCCTGGCCACCAACCTGGCGGGCTACCTGGCCCATAGCGGCCAGCAGGTGGCCCTCATGGACATGGACCGGCAACAGTCTGCCGCCACCTGGCTTTCCCAGCGGGAAGACACCCTGCCGCCCATCTCCCTGTTCCGGGCTGGCGCCAGCCCGGACTGGCTGGTGATCGATTCCCCCGCCGGCCTGCACGGCAAGATGCTGGAACGCTGCCTGAAGCTGGCCACCCAGGTGGTGGTGCCCGTCTCTCCGTCCCTGTTCGACATGGCCGCCAGCCAGGACTTCATCGACACCCTGAAGACGGAAAAAGCCATCCGCAAGGGCAAGCTGTTCCTGGGGGTGGTGGGCATGCGCATCGACCCTCGCACCCGCATGGGCCTGACACTGCAGGAGTTCCTGGACAAGCAGGAGCTGCCGGTGCTGGCCTACCTGCGCTACGCACAAAGTTATGTGAACGCCGCCTTCGAAGGCAAAACCCTGTTCGACCTGCCCCCCCACCTGGCCAGCCGGGAGCTGGAACAGTGGGACTACCTGATTCAATGGCTTAACCAGGAGACCACCCCATGAACCTCGCCGACCTCAACGCCCGCTTCGGCCTGCCCAACCTGAAATTCGTGGAAGGCCCCGGCGGTCTCAGCTTCGCGGAGATCGACAACAAGGACGGCACCGCCACCCTGTGCCTGCAAGGGGCCCACATCACCACCTACCGGCCCAAGGACCAGGCCGAGCCCGTGGTCTGGCTGTCGGATTTCGCCAAGTTCGCCCAGGGCAAGTCCATTCGCGGCGGCGCCCCCGTCTGCTGGCCCTGGTTTGGCCCCCACGCCACGGAAAGCGGCTTTCCCGGCCACGGCTTCGCCCGCACCGTGATGTGGGAGGTGGTGGGTACCGCCACCCCCGCCACCGGCGAAACCGCCATTACCCTGGCCCTGGTGGACACGGACCAGACCCGGGCCCAGTGGCCCCATGCCAGCCGGGTGGAATTGAAGGCCACCGTGGGCAAGCACCTCACCATTGAACTGACCACCACCAACATGGGCAGCAGCGATTTCACCCTGGGCGAAGCCCTGCATACCTACTTGCAGATCGGCGACATCGCTGACATCCGCATCACCGGCCTGGAAGGCTGTGAATACGTGGACAAGGTGGAGGGCAGCGCCCGCAAGACCCAGGCTGGTGCCGTCACCTGCACCGGCGAAGTGGACCGGGTGTACGTCAACACCGCCGCCACCTGCACCATCGAGGACCCGCGTCTGAAGCGCCGCCTGGTCATCGAGAAATCCGGTTCCAACAGCACCGTGGTCTGGACCCCCTGGACTGAAAAAGCCGACAAGATGGGCGATTTCGGTCCGGACGGCTGGCGCAGGATGGTGTGCGTGGAAAGCGTCAACGCCCTGGAAAACGTGGTGGTAGTGCCCGCCGGCCAGAGCCACACCCTGCGGGTGACCTACCGCGCCGAAGCCCTGTAAGCCCGGGGGCCCGCCATTGGCGTACAATTCCGCCCCCCAATTCATTGATTTGACAGCGGAATGCAGCTTTTCGCCTGCGGCGTGAACCACCATACCGCCCCGGTATCCGTCCGGGAGCGGGTGGCGTTTCCGCCTGACATCCTGCCCCGGGCCCTGGCCGACGTGACCGGCGGACGGCCGGGCGTGGGCAAGCTCGCCCGGGAAGCGGCGATTCTGTCCACCTGCAACCGCACCGAGATCTACGTCAACACCGACGAGCCGGCCAACGTGGCAGACTGGCTGGCCGGCTTCCACGGCCTGCCCGCCAAGGACGTGAAACCCTATCTCTACCTGCTGCCCCAGGAACAGGCCGCCAACCACGCCTTCCGGGTGGCCTCCGGCCTGGATTCCATGGTGCTGGGGGAAACCCAGATCCTGGGCCAGATGAAACAGGCGGCCGAAAAGGCCAGCGATGCCGGCACCCTGGGCCTGTTGCTCAACAAGCTGTTCCAGCGCACCTTCTCCGTAGCCAAGGAAGTGCGCACCGCCACGGAAATCGGCGCCAACACGGTATCCATGTCCGCCGCCGCCGTCACCCTGGCGGAACGCATCTTCCCCAGCATTGCCGGCCAGTCCGTGCTATTCATCGGTGCCGGCGAGATGATCGAGCTGGTGGCCACCCACTTCGCCGCCAAGAAGCCCCGGCGCATCATGGTGGTGAACCGCACCATCGAACGGGCCCGGGACCTGGCCAACAAGTTCGGCGGCGAAGCTGCGGCCCTGAACGCCCTGCCGGAACTGCTGGCGGAGTTCGACATCCTGGTCACCTCCACCGCCAGCCCCCTGCCCATCGTCGGCCTGGGGCTGGTGGAACGGGCCGTGAAGCTGCGCAAGCACCGGCCCATGTTCATGGTGGACCTGGCCGTGCCCCGGGACATCGAAAGCGAAGTAGGCGAACTGGACGACGTGTTCCTCTACACCGTGGACGACCTGGGGGCCGTGGTGCGCCAGGGGGTGGACAGCCGCGCCTCCGCCGTCACCCAGGCCGAGGCCATCATCAACGCCCGGGTGCATGAATTCATGCACTGGATGGACACCCGCAAGACCGTGCCCGTGATCCGCAGCCTGCGAGACCACGGCGAGCGCCTGCGCCGCCACGAAATCGAAAAGGCCCATCGGGCCCTGGCCCGGGGCGACGACCCGCAACAGGTGCTGGACGCCCTCAGCCGGGGGCTTATCAACAAGCTGCTGCACGACCCCAGCCACGCCCTCAACCAGGCCGGCGACGGCGAGCGGGACGAACTGGCCCGGCTGGTGTCCCGGTTATATAACCTGCATAACGATTAGCCACTCTGTCGTCATTCCCGTGAAAACGGGAATCCAGAATGCACTGCGCCCTGGATTCCCGCCTATGCGGGAATGGCGAAGGCCCCTGAATGAAACCCACCCTCCAAACCAAGCTCGAACGCCTCGCCGACCGGCTGGCGGAACTGGACGCCCTGCTGGCCAGCGAGAACGCCACGGCGGACATGGACCAGTACCGCAAGCTCAGCCGGGAGCACGCCGAAATCGGCCCCGTGGTAAGCCATTACCGGGCCTGGCAGCAGGCGGGGGCAGACCTGAAGACGGCGGAGGAACTCCTGGCCGATCCGGACATGCGGGACTTCGCCCAGGAAGAGATCGATGCCGCCCGCAGCCGGCTGGAAACCCTGGATGCCGAACTGCAAATCCTGCTGCTGCCCAAAGACCCCAACGACGACCGCAACCTGTTCCTGGAAATCCGCGCCGGCACCGGCGGCAACGAATCCGCCCTGTTCGCCGGCGACCTGTTCCGCATGTATGCCCGCTATGCC
Organism: Pseudomonadota bacterium; assembly: GCA_040757575.1. Taxonomy (GTDB): domain Bacteria; phylum Pseudomonadota; class Gammaproteobacteria; order Burkholderiales; family Thiobacillaceae; genus PFJX01. Next base: position 297,842 of record JBFLXA010000002.1, on the reverse strand, counting down.
GAACGCCAGGGCTGGCGGGTGGAAGTGATGTCGGAAAGCGAAGGGGAAGTGGGGGGCTACAAGGAAGTCATCTGCAAGATCAGCGGCCAGGGGGCTTACTCGAAACTGAAGTTCGAATCCGGCGGCCACCGGGTGCAACGGGTGCCGGAAACCGAATCCCAGGGCCGCATCCACACCTCCGCCTGCACCGTGGCGGTAATGCCCGAGGCCGACGAACTGGAAGCCATCCAGCTCAACCCCGCCGACCTGCGCATCGACACCTTCCGGGCCAGCGGCGCCGGCGGCCAGCACATCAACAAGACCGACTCGGCGGTGCGCATCACCCACCTGCCCTCGGGCCTGGTGGTGGAATGCCAGGACGGCCGCTCCCAGCACCAGAACAAGGCCCAGGCCATGCAGGTACTGGCCGCCCGCCTGAAGGACATCCAGGAACGGGAAGCCCACGCCAAGGAGGCCAGCCAGCGCAAAAGCCTCATCGGCACCGGCGACCGCTCGGACCGCATCCGCACCTACAACTTCCCCCAGGGCCGGGTCACCGACCACCGCATCAACCTCACCCTGTACAAGATCGCCGCGCTCATGGACGGCGACTTGGACGAGCTCATCACCGCCCTTACCGCTGAACACCAGGCCGAACTGCTGGCCGCCCTGGCCGGAGAAACGTGAGCCATGGGCGTTGAAGTGACCTGCCCCTCCCCCTCCGGGGAAAGGTGCCCCGAGGGGGTGGATGAGGGAGCAAGCGTAGCCCCTGCCCAGGTCGCTCCCTCACCCCTAGCCCCTCCCCCGGGGGGGGACGGGAGCATCGCCAACTGCATCCGGATCGCCACCATCCGCCTTCAGAATGCCCTGGCCCTGGCGCCCCGGGAAGCCCGCCTGGAGGCCCAGGTCCTCACCTCCCGGGCCCTGGGCGTGAACCGCGCCTGGCTCGTCGCCCACGACCGGGACAGACCCACTCCCGACCAGGGCCAAGCCATCGAAGCTCTCATCACCCGCCGAGAAAGGGGGGAGCCCGTGGCCTACATCCTTGGTGAGCGGGAATTCTATGGCCGACCATTCAGGGTGTGCCCCGATGTGTTGATTCCACGCCCGGACACCGAACTGCTCATTGATGCCGCACTCAACTTCCTGCCGCCAGACCGCCCTGGCAGGATTCTTGATCTCGGCACAGGAAGCGGCTGCATCGCCATCACCTTGGCGCTGGCACGACCTGATTGCGAAGTATTGGCAGTAGACAATGCAGAGGCCGCGCTTGAGATAGCCGCAGACAACGCGAGGCTGCTCCGCGCTCATAATGTCCGTTTTCTACTAGGGAACTGGTGTGCACCGCTAGGTAACACAACCTTCGATCTGATCGTCTCCAATCCGCCTTACATAGACGAAAGCGCACCTGAATTGGCTAATGGCGACTTGCCCCATGAGCCGCGCTCTGCCCTTACCCCTGGTGGGGACGGCCTGTCAGCAATTCGACAGATCATGGCGGAGGCCCGACCACACCTACGCCTCGGTGGGCAGTTGATGTTTGAGCATGGATATGACCAAGGTCCCGCCTGTCGGAGGCTATTTATCCAGTCGGGCTACCGCGCAGTGGGAACTCTGCGCGATCTGGCCAATCATGAACGGGTCAGCATAGGTGAACTCGACTAGAATGTTTCCGACTTAGCTCGACAAAAGTGTCGACTTTTTTTACAACCACTGAGACAAACGCCGAGACATTTGCGCCAAAACCTGAAAAGACCGGTGTTTTCATATGCTTAAATACGTTGGTACGAATCTTGCATTTGTTTGGCCTCACCATTGCCATGCCTATCGGAGTACGACATGACCCAGCCCGATCCCCGCGAAGCCTCGGGTACCAAAGCCCCCCAGGCCACGCCCGTGAACCAGGAACGCCGCCGCCTCAGCAAGGTGGTGCTAGCCACGCCGGTGGTTGCCACCCTGGCCGCACGCCCCGCCCTCGCATGCTCTGTTTCCGGCTTCATGTCCGGCAACGCATCCCCAGGTAACGATCCCCGTTGCGATGGGTATGGCTGCACCCCCGGTTTCTGGAAGAACAACCCCGAAGTTTGGGCGCTGCGTACACCCTACAGCGCAGGCACATGCAAGGAGACGACCCCTTCCGGCAACTGCAAGGAATGGGAGATCGGCGGCACCAAGCTGGGCGATATCCTGACATGTCCGAATCCTTTTGCCGGGGTCAGCGCGGGCGACTACCTGCTGGACATCCTGACCAAGGGCGTCGGTAATGGCGGCTTGACCACCAGCTATGCGGATGTCTGCCATTACATCGCCGCCATCCTCAACGCAGCGGCCTCCAAGGATTCCTACGGGAGCGATGTTGGAGAAATCCAGGCGGCGCTCTGCAAGGCCATCACGGAAGGCAAGGTCAACTATTTCACTACTACCCTGCTCGCAGGTCTGAATGAGCGGGGCTGCATGTTCGACGCCCACGGAAACTGTGAAAACAATTTTGTTCTCACCGCCGACCAGAGCACCTGCATCCCGGCCTGCCCCTCCGGTCAGGCCTGGGATGCTGCGTCCATGAGTTGCAAGACCATAGCGCCCTGACCCTCCCGGCTTTCCCCACCCTTGACCCAGCACGACGCCCCCGACCGGGGGCGTCGTGGTGTGTATGCCCGGGTGTCGTATACCGGTCATGCCCCGACCATGACGAAATGACGGTCTATGTGGGCTTTTCAGGTACCGCCCACGTGCTCCAGGGCTTGGCGTGTTTCCTGATCGAGATTTGCAGCGTTGCGCCCCAAACCCTCTCTCAAATGACCGAGCAGGCCCTGGCGACATTCGAAGTCGAGGCGGACCTGGACCTGGGTTCAGCCATTGACCTCGCTGTCCAGCAATTGCGGGATCTTGGTATCCTCATGCCATGCCCGCAGCCCAGCTGAACGCCCTGTCCCTCCAAGAAGTACGCGCACGCCTCAAGAGTCCCAGCGGGCTGCGATTCGACATTGGCCCCTTCCGCGTCTGCGTAAGTTCCCGGTTGCCAGACATCGCCAAGCATGTGCTCGAGATGTATGGCAGTTATGCCCTTGCCGATTCAGGCTATGCGGATCTCCATTTTTCGGTCGATACGCCCCCCGGCTTGCGAGGCCTGTGGCGCAAGCAGGTCAATTTCCGCTTTGACGACGAATACCCCTTCAAACCCTTGCCTTTCGCCCAGGCACGCCCCTTTTTCGAATGGGGCCTCAACTGGTGCATCGCCACCACTGCGCATCAGTTTCTGATCATTCACGCCGCCGTGGTTGCAAAAGGCGACCATTGCGCCCTCATCCCCGGGCGTCCCGGGGCAGGGAAAAGCACCCTTTGCGCGGCCCTGGTGGCATCCGGCTGGCGCCTGCTTTCAGACGAAATGGCCCTGATCGCCCTGGACAGCGGTTCGATCTGGCCCGTGCCCAGGCCGATCAGCCTGAAAAACGCGTCTATTGACGTGATCGGCCAACGACACCCGGAAACGGTTTTCAGCCCTTCCTTTACCGACACCCACAAGGGTACGGTAGCCCACATGCGGGCCCCGGATGCCAGTGTGCGGGACTCCGGACGCCCCGCCCAGGCCCGCTGGGTGGTCTACCCTGCCTACCAGGCCGGCGCGGCACTCGAAGTCAGTCCGGTCACCCCCTGCCAATCCACCCTCAGGCTGGCGGACGACAGCTTCAATCTCCCCCTGCTGGGCGGCAGGGGATTCGAGGCGCTGGCGGAAATGGCCTGCCATTGCCATTCATACACGTTGCGTTACAGCAGTCTCGACGAAGCGATCGCCTGGTTCGACAAACAGAGCGAGGCGGGCATGCAATGAACATCCCGTTGCTCACCGGCGTGCTCGCCGCCCCCCCCGGCATGGCCGGCCTGAGCGAGGCCCACTGGGATGTGGTTATCCGCCAAGCCCGGGCCAGCGGCCTCCTTGCCACCCTGTATCACTTCGCAGCCCTGGCCGGCATCCTCCCGGCACTCCCCGAGCGGGTTGGCACCCAGTTGCTGGCCGCCCATCACATCGCACAACGGCACTTCGAGGTCACCCAGTGGGAAGTGGGCGAGATATACGCCACCCTGGATCGCATCGGCGTGCCGATGCTGGTGCTCAAGGGCGCCGCCTACGTGATGGCAGACCTGGAAGCGGCCCGGGGCCGGTTGTTTGGTGACATAGACATCCTCGTTCCACGGGGAGCCCTTGCTGACGTGGAGCGTGCCCTGGGCCGCGCCGGCTGGGTTCAGGAGAACCGGGACGCCTACGATGACCGCTACTACCGCAAATGGATGCACGAGATCCCTGCGCGCAAGCATCTCACCCGCGGCACGGTCATCGACGTGCACCATAACATCCTGCCTTTGACCGCCCGCAACAAGCCCAATGCAGAGCGGCTCTGGCAAGGCGCCCGCGCGCTGCCCGGATACAGCGATCTGTATGTGCTCGCCCCCGAGGACATGCTGCTGCATTCTGCGGCACACCTGTTTCTCAACGGCGAGTTTGACCGCGGGCTGCGGGATCTCAACGATTTCGTGCGCCTGGCCAGGGAGTTCGCCCCCGTTGCCGGCTTCTGGGAAAGCGTGCACGCCCGGGCCGGGGAACTGGACTTGCTCCGCCCCCTGGGCTTGGCCGTTCGCCATGCCAACCACCTGTTACAAGCAAACATCCCGGAATCGGCGATCCCCGAGGCAGGCAATGGCGGGCTTGGCCTCATGGACGCGATATTCAAGCGCGGGCTGGGCCCCAACCATTCAAGCGCTCGCGATGCGGGCACTGCGGCCGCGCTGTTTGCGCTCTATGTGCGCGGCCACTATCTGCGCATGCCCGCCGGCCTGTTGCTGCCACATCTGCTCTACAAGGCCACGCTGGCAAAACATCACGAGCAGACACTACAGGACAAAAACCAGGAACTCCTGGCACAGTTCCGCGCCTTCGTCGACAAATAAAAAGGCGGCCAAAGCCGCCTCTGCCCTTGTCACAAAGGACTCAGGCCTGGTGGTACCCCACCACCACTTCCACTTCCTTCTTAGACCCCAGGATCACGGGCACCCGCTGGTGCAGGCCTTCCGGCTGGATGTCCAGGATGCGCTCATAACCGGTGGAAGACGCGCCGCCTGCCTGTTCCACGATGAAGCTCATGGGGTTGGCTTCATACATCAGGCGCAGCTTGCCGGCCTTGCTGGGGTCCTTGGTATCCCGGGGGTACATGAAGATGCCGCCCCGGGTGAGGATGCGATGCACCTCGGCCACCATGGAAGCCACCCAGCGCATGTTGAAGTCCTTGCCCCGGGGGCCGGTCTTGCCTTCCAGGCACTCTTCCACGTAACGCTGCACCGGGGCTTCCCAGAAGCGGCGGTTGGAGGCGTTGATGGCGAATTCCTTGGTTTCTTCGGGAATACGCATGTCGGGGTGGGTGAGCAGGAATTCGCCCACTTCACGGTCCAGGGTGAAACCGTTCACGCCGTGCCCGGTAGTGAGCACCAACATCGTGGAAGAGCCATACAGGGCATAGCCGGCGCAGACCTGCTTGACGCCAGGCTGGAGGAAATCATCGGCGGAGGCGGCCCGGTTGGCCACGGGGGCCTTCAGGATGCTGAAAATGGTGCCCACGGAGATGTTGATGTCCACGTTGGAGGAACCGTCCAGGGGATCGAACACCAGCAGGTATTTTCCCAGGGGGTACTTGTTGGGAATGGCGTAGACCTCGTCCATCTCCTCGGAAGCCATGCCTGCCAGGTGACCCGCCCACTCGTTGTGCTTGATCATGATCTCGTTGGTGATCACGTCCAGCTTCTTCTGGGTCTCACCCTGCACGTTCTGGCTGTCCAGGGCGCCCATGACGCCGATCAGGGCGCCCTTGTTCACGGCGTTGGAGATGACCTTGATGGAGGTGACCAGGTCGTTCAGCAGGGCGGTGAACTCGCCGGTGGCGCCGGCGATGTGGCGCTGTTCTTCGATGATGAACTGGGTCAGGGTGGTGCCGATATGCATGGTGGGCTCTCTGAATGATGAAAACAAAACGCCCGGATTCTACTCGATAAGACCAGTTTATGGGCGTAGCGCCCGCTCTTATCGAACCCTGCCCGCCCCTTGTGACCCAAATACCCCACCCACTCCTTGCTCCTTGCTACTGACTAGTCAACTGATCCGAACGGGTAAAGGTCCAGGTCCGGGTAATCCCCAGAATATCCACCTTCTGCCGCATGGCCGGGGTAAAGGCGGAGTAGGGTGCAGCCATCTCGACGATACGCACAGCAGCGGCATCCAGCACCTTGGAGCCGGAGGACCGGTCCACCTGCACCGATTCCAGGCTGCCGTCGGCGTTGATGTTCACCGTCAGCACCAGGGAGCCGTACAAGCCCTGGCGCCGTGCGGCCTCGGGATAGTTCAGGTTGCCCACCCGCTCCACCTTGATGCGCCAATCGTCCACGTACTGGGCGAATGTGTACTCCTGGGCCCGGGCCCCCACGAACATGCGCCGGGGGCGTTTCTGGTAATCGTCCCAGTTCCGGTCGATGCGGGCCTGAAGTCGGGCCATTTCTAAGCTGCTCTGGGCCAGGTTCGTGGGAGCCGGGCTGGGGGTGGGCGGCGCGGCCTCCGCCTCGGGGCGGGGCTTTTGCTGGGGCACCTGGTAATCGGACTTCATTTGCTGCATCAGGGCCTTGGCCTGCTGTTCCAGGGCCTGGATGCGTGCCTGGGTGTCCACCTCAGAACTCATGGGCTGGTCCTGGGGAGACACCGGCAGTGGAGAGGTGGCCTGGCGATCCTCGTCCACCGTACCGCCGCCGTCCAGATTTTGCTGGGCCAGCACATCCGCCTGGAGAGGCTTGTCCTTGGATTTGGCGTTCACCAGCACCACGTCGATGGGCGGTGTGTTGTTCTCGAACAGCTTGGGGTTGGCCTGCTGGAATTGCAGGCCGAAGATGAAGATCGTGTGGACGATGGCGGAGATCAGGATGGCCTTGGTGAAACGGTCATCCCAATCCGCCGAGGTGAGCGGATCATAGGGTTCCGGCTCGAAGGCCGTTTTCAGGCGCTGGAGGGGTCCGGACATGGTCCCAGGTACCGGCTCGTCAAATCCACATCCAGGAAATCCATGGCCTCGATCCCGATCCGGACCCGGTCACCCGGATTCAGGGTGGGGGCGCCGTTCACCCGGGTGATGAAGGGGATGCGGTCGAAGCGCACCAGGTTTTCCTTGATCAGGCTGGCGTCGATTTCCTTTACACCTTCCTGGACCAGCCAGCGCAGGCACCAGTAGCGTTCCATGCGGCGCTGGAAGTCGTTGTAGGCGTCGTAGGCCAGTTCGAAGTCCCGCACCATGGCGAAAAGCATGGGGTCGTTGCCCGCATAGACCGGCTTTTCCCCCCGGCTGGCCGCCAGGATCTGGCGCTGGTTGACCAGGTCCACATAGCGCCGCAGGGGCGAAGTGCTCCAGGCGTAACAGGCCACCCCCAGGCCCTCGTGGGGCGCGGGCTTCAGGGTCATGCGCACCTTGCCCCCGGCCTGGGCACGGTAGACGCCGGCCACGTCCTTGTCCCCCAGCAGGGCACCCCAGCGGCTGTTGGCCAGGATCATCATTTCCGACACCAGCTTGTCGATGGGGTTGCCCCGCAGACGAGGCTCGATGGACACCCGGGCATCGGCCCCGTCACCGGCCACCTTGAACACGTAGTCGTGGCGCTGGATCTGGTCAGCCTTGCCCCGGGCCTTTTCCAGGTGCACGGCAAAGCCGTAGAGCCATTCCAGCTCCCGGCGGAAAGGGTAGTCCGCCCCCCCCTGGCCGATGGTGGATTCGTTGAACAGGGGTTCCAGGGTCTCGTGGCGCAGGTTGGCGGCAATGCGCACCACGTCCGCCTGGGTGGCCAGGCTGCGGATTTCGTGGTCCGGCCCCACTTCCACGTACAGGGACAGGGCCGGGCAATCCCGTTTTTCCGCCAGGGTGTACTGGGCGATGAGCCCCTCCGGCAGCATGGTGATCTTGTCCCCGGGCATGTACACCGTGGACAAACGGCTGGCGGCCACCCGGTCCAGCTCGGAGCCGGGTTCGATGCCCAGGGCCGGGGCGGCAATGTGGATGCCCACCCGCACGCTGCCGTCATCCCGGAAGATGACCGAAAAGGCGTCGTCGATCTCCGTGGTGGCCGCATCGTCGATGCTGAAGGCGGGAGCGTCCCCCAGCGGCAACTCCGGCGGCGGGGCGGGGGGCAGCAGGGCGGGAAAGCCCCGGCCCCGGGGGAAATGGGTGAGCAAAAAGGCCTGGAGATGGAATTCGTGGGGAGAGGGAATGGCCCCGCAGCGGTCCAGCAGCCGGGCCACGGACAGGTTGGTCTCCCCACAGGCATCCGACAGGGCCTTGAATTCCAGGCTGTTCTTGTCCGGCTTGTGGGCCAGCTCGAACACCTTGCCGGCAAAGGCCTCCGGTAGCCGTCCGTCTTTCAGTTCCGCCACCCACGCGGCCCGTTGTTCCGCTTCCCTGGCCTTGCGTTCCAGGGCCGCCTTGGCGGCGGCCAGTTGTTCCGCCGGCGCCGCCTTGTAACGGCCCTTGCCCTTCTTCTGGAAATAGATGGGCGCGCCATGGAGGGCCAGGGCGATGGCCGCCGCCTCCGACGCCGAGGGCTTGTGGCCGTGATAATCGGCGGCCAGGTCCTCGAAACCGAATTCCTCGCCGCCCGCCACCTCCCAGAGAAAATCCAGGTCCAGATCCGCCAGCTGGGCCCGGGCGCTGTCCATCACCTCCCCCGGGCCGGGGCTGGCAAAGCGCAGCAACACATGGCCCGCCTTCAGCTTGCCCCGCTTGCCGTGCTGGGATTCGATCTGCAGGGATGCATCGTTATCCGCCAGAATGGTGCCGGCCTTGATGTCGCCGTCTTCTTCGTAAAGCAAATACATCAAAACTCCAAAATGGCCGGCAGATAGTCGGTGAAACGGGTGAAACCATGGTCACCCCCCTCCAGCACCACCTGGCGGGCGCCAGCATAGAAATCCACCGCCTCCCGGTAGTCCAGCACCTCGTCCCCCTGTTCCACCAGCAGGAAATAGTTGTCCAGGCGACGGGCCGGCCGGGCCAGGGCCTGCAACTCGGCCAGGTGCTCGGGGCCGAACACGTACTCCGCCCCCGTATGCCAGTTTTTCTGCGGCTGGCCCACATAGCTGGCCAGCTTGTCATGGCAGCCCACGCAGGGGTTCACCAGCACCGCCTTGAGATCATGCTTTTCCGCCAGGAAAGTGGCGTAAAAGCCTCCCAGGGAACTGCCCACCAGCTTGGCCGCCCCCCGGGAACGGGCAATCAGGTCTTCCAGCAGGGCCATGGCCTGGCCAGGCCGCTCCGGCAGATCCGGGCAGACAAAGGCCTCCCCCAGTCCCCGGGCCGCCATCCAGGCCCCCATCTCCCGGGCCTTGCCGGACTGGGCGGAACTGTTGAAACCGTGGATGTAGAGGAGCATTGCACACAAGGCCGGGCGGAATGGCTGGCCATTTTACCGGGCTATGGGCAATCCCGCCCGCCAGCTTGGCGAGAGGGAATCAGAACCGGAACGACTCCGCCAGCCACGCCACCACTTCGTCCATGACCTGGTTGGCCCCCCGCTCCAGGGCGTCGGCGGCGCCTCGCGCGTCGTAGCTTTGCACGGGCACCTGGGCTGCGAAGAAACGCCGGCCGGCCAAGCTGCCGGTGTCCCGGCGGACCAGTTCTGCTTCCAGCACGACCAGGGCCACGCCGGGGGGGGTGGTGGCGTCGTGGAAGAAGTCCACCAGCCGGGTATTAAGCTGGTAATCCCCCTGCACACCGTTGCCCAGAGGGGCCACGGCGGCGAAGGTGCGGGCGGTTTCCAGGCGCTGGCGCAGCATCCAGACCAGTTTGCGGGGGGCGGGTTCGCTCCAGCGGGCGTATTGGTATTGCCCCCGGGTGCCCGGGGTGCGGCTGAAGGCCAGCCGGGTGTCCTGGTAGAAGGGGGGGGCTTCCATGTCCCGCACCAGCAGGGTGCCGGCGTGGGAAACGGGGCTGAGGGCCACGGGGCCCGGGTCTGTCAGCACGTAGTAGCTTACTGCCTGTTTTGGTTCGCCGGGCAAGGAGCAGGCGCCCAGCAGCCCCAGGAGGACTGCAGCTGCGAGGGTTCTGGCCAGCGTTGAAGATCGGTTCATGGCTGTTCTCCCGGGCCCAAGTCGGCCTCGTGGGTGCCGTAAAGGATGCGGGCGGGTTCTGACAAGGCGCGCCCAGTTTCCTGGAGGGCGTCCCCGGCCTGTCGCAAAGACTGGGCCGTGGACTGGATTTCCTGGGTGGCCAGGTCGGCGCTGAGCTTCAGTTCCATGCTCAGGCCGGCCATTTCCCGGTTTACGGCCTGGAAGCTTTCCCGGGCCGAGGCCAGGGTGGCCCGGGTTTCAGCGGCCAGGCCGTCCATGTGGGCGCGGCTGTCCCGCAGGGTCTGGCTGGCTTCCGCCCCCAGGCCGTCCAGACGGGCGGCGGCGGCCCGGGTGTCCGCCAGGGTGGCACGGGTTTCTTCCGTCAGGGCCGGCAGGGTCTGGCGCAGGTTGCCGCTGATGCCTTCCAGATTGTCCACCAAGCGGCCCAGGGCGGCCATGTTGCGGTCCGATAGCAGGGTGTTGAAGCGCACCAGGGCATCGCGGCCCGCCAGCCCCATGTCTTCCAGGGTGCTGGCCATGCGGGCGAACTGGGTCACCCCTTCAGGGATGACGGGATATTCCTCGCCGGTGGGCACGTTCATGAGGGGCGGGCCTCCTTCGCCCTTGTTCACCAAGTCGATGGCGGACAGGCCGGTGACCAGATGCCGGGCGACTTCCGCCACGGCCCCTTCCAGCACCGGGGTGCGGGCGTCCACTTGCAGGGTGACTTTCACCCGCCGGGCATGGCCGGGGATGATGGCGTAGTCTTCCACCTTGCCCACGGTGATGCCCTGCATGCGCACGCCACTGCCGATTTGCAGCCCCTCCAGGGATTGCTGCTCGAAATAGACGGTGTAGCGCTTGATGACCCGGTCATCGGTTTCCCCCGTGAGCCAGAGCATGCCCAGCACCAGCAGGGCCACCAGGGCGAGAACGCCGGCGCCCACCCAGGCGTATCGTGCTTCAGGTTCCATCGTGCGTTGCTCCCCCGTGGTTTCTTGCGCCGGAATGGGACGAAAAGTAAGCCCTAATCCACTCGTGGTCCACCCGGGCCACTTCCGCCACGGGGCCGTCGGCAATCACCCGGCCGCCGTGCAGCACGATGACCCGGTCCACCAGGCCCCAGAGGGTGTCCAGGTCATGGGTCGTGAGCAGGGCCGTCATGCCCAGACTGTCGCACAGGGTGCGCAGTAGGCGGTCGAAAGCCCGGGCGCTGATGGGGTCCAGGCCGGAAGTGGGTTCGTCCAGGAACAGGAGTTCCGGCTCCAGGGCCAGGGCCCGGGCCAGGGCGGCGCGCTTCTTCATGCCGCCGGAGAGCTCTGCCGGCCGCTTGTCGCCGGCATCCGCCGGCAGGCCCGCCATGCGGATGCGCAGCCGCGCCACCTCATCCCGCAGGAATCGGGGCAGGCTGGTGTGCTCCGTCAGGGGCGCTTCCACGTTCTGGGCCACGGTGAGGGAGGAAAACAGGGCCCCTTCCTGGAACAGCACGCCGAAACGTTGCCGCAGCAGGTTCAGGGCCGGTCCCCGCAGTTGCCAGAGGTCTTCCCCCAGCACTTGTACCTGGCCTTCCGTGGGTTGATGCAAGCCGATGCATTCCCGCAGCAGCACCGTCTTGCCGGTACCGCTGCCGCCGATGAGGGCGGCCACCTCACCCCGGCGCAGGGTGAAGTCCACCCCATCGTGGAGCCAGCGGCCGCCGAGCCGGGTACGCAAGCCCCGGACGGCCAGGGCGGGGACCTCGTGGGCAGGGGGCACGTTGCCGCTCACAGGCCGTAATCCGCAGAGCCCAGGGCGAAGGCCGCGTTGATGAGGATCACCGCCACCAGGCTTTGCACCACGGTGGTGGTGGTGAAATCGCCCACGCTACGGGCGTCCCGGCTCACAGCCATGCCATTGCGACAGGCGATGAGGGCGATGGCGGCAGCGAAGGCCGGCGCCTTGTAGAGGCCGTAGAGCACCGAATCCAGGGGCAGGACTTCCCGCAGCCGGGTGAAGAAGGTGTAGAAGGTGATGTCCAGTTGCTGGGCGGCAATGACAGCGGCTCCCAGCAGGCCCAGCAGATCGCCAAAGAAGGTCAGCAGAGGCATTGCGATGACGATGGCAATGAGCCGGGGCAGCACCAGCACCTGGTAAGGGGAGAGGCCCAGGGTGGAAATGGCGTCGATCTCCTCGGTGACCTTCATGGCACCGATCTGGGCGGTGAAGGCGGCGCCGGAACGGCCCGCCACCAGGATGGCGGTCAACAGGGGGGCCAGTTCCCTGGCCATGGCCAGGGCGACGCCATCGACGATGAAGATGTTGGCACCGTATTTCTCGATCTGGATGCCCAGCAGGTGGGCAAACACCCCCCCCACCAGGAATGTCATCAGGCCGACGATGGCCAGGGCTTCCAGGCCCACGTTCTCCAGCTGGCCGAACAATTCCCGGGGGCGCCAGGCCCAGGGTCTGAAGGCCACCCGGCCCAGGGCCTCGCCGGTCTGGCCCAGAAAAGCCAGCCAGCTCCGGGCCCCGTTCAACACCACCACGGCGCTTCCGCCCAGGCGGCCCAGCCAGGATTGGGTGCCCCCGCCCTCCTGAGCTTCTGCTGCCAGACATTCCGCCACCAGGGCCAGCAGGGCCTGCCGCTGGGTGGAAAAGCCGGCCACGCGCACCTGTTCCCAGGCCAGGCCGTGGTCAAGCAGGCCGGACATGAGGACCCGGGCGGCAGCACTGTCCAGATCCGCCAGGCCGCTGCCGTCCACCACCAGGCCGGCATCCGCCTCCAAAGACGGCAGAAAGGCGAGGGCCGTGCGGATATCCAGCAGGAAAGGCAGACGCCAGTCGCCCCCCAGATACAGGACCGGGCCGTCTTCGCCCCGTTCCAGCCTGAGTTGCGGGGTGTCCGCCACGCCAGCCCTAGCCCGTTGCCACCGCCGCCGGCAGAGCGAGCCGGTCCAGCAGCATTTGATGGATGCCGCCGAAACCGCCATTGCTCATCACCAGCACGTGGTCCCCGGGCCGGGCATCCCGGGTGACGGCGGCCGCCAGTTCCGCCAGATTGTCCTGGACTACCAGCCTGTCCTCCAGGGGTGCCAGAGCGGCGCCTGCGTCCCAGTCGATGCCGCCGGTGTAGCAGAAGATCTTGTCGGCGGCTTCCAGGCTGGCGGGCAACTGGGCCTTCATGACCCCCAGCTTCATGGTGTTGGAACGAGGCTCCAGCACTGCCAGGATGCGCGCCTGCCCCACCTTGGCCCGCAGGCCTTCCAGGGTGGTGGCGATGGCCGTGGGATGGTGGGCGAAGTCGTCGTAGACCGTCACCCCCCCGGCCACCCCACGCACCTCCATGCGCCGCTTGACGTTGATGAAGCGGGACAGGGCCTCGATGCCATCCTTCACCGGCACCCCGGCATGGCGGGCGGCCGCCAGGGCGGCCAGGGCGTTGAGGCGGTTGTGCTCACCCAGCAGGTCCCAGGTCACCCGGCCCTGGAGCACCCCGCCCAGAAACACGTCGAAGTGGGATTCGTTGACGGCCCGTGCCTGCCAGCCGCTTTCGGCAACGCCGCCAAAGGTTTCCACCGGCGTCCAGCAGCCCCGTCCCAGCACCCGGGACAGACTTTCCTCGCCGCCGTTGGCCACCACCAGGCCGTTGCCAGGCACGGTACGCACCAGGTGGTGGAACTGGGTCTCGATGGCCGCCAGGTCCGGGAAGATGTCGGCATGGTCGTATTCCAGGTTGTTCAACACCGCCGTACGTGGCCGGTAATGGACGAACTTGGAACGCTTGTCGAAGAAGGCGGTGTCGTATTCGTCCGCCTCGATGACAAAGAAAGGGGATTCGGTGAGCCGGGCGGATACACCGAAGTTCATGGGCACGCCACCGATCAGATAGCCCGGGCTCAGGCCACAGTCTTCCAGAATCCAGGCCAGCATGGAGGAGGTGGTGGTCTTGCCGTGGGTGCCGGCCACGGCCAGGACCCATTTGTCCTTCAGTACCTGTTCTGCCAGCCACTGGGGGCCGGATACATAGGGCAGGCCCCGATTGAGGATTTCTTCCATAAGGGGCTGCTTGCCCCGGGTGACCACGTTGCCGATCACCCAGACATCCGGCTCCATATCCAGTTGCTCCGTGCCAAAGCCCTCAATCAGCTCGATGCCCAGGGCTTCCAGTTGGGTGCTCATGGGGGGATAGACGTTGGCGTCGCAGCCGGTGACCCGGTGGCCGGCCTGTTGGGCAATGACGGCAATGCCACCCATGAAGGTGCCGCAAATACCGAGAATGTGTATGTGCATGGACGAGAAAGGTAAGGAACGCTGCAACATTATCCCGTAACGGGTTAAAGATTCGCACTTCCTGGCCGATAATGCCTCACGGAAAACACTTATCCTCCTCCGTCAGGGAAATGGCTCAGACACCCAACGTCATCGGCATCACCGTCATGCAGCGGCTCCGGGAAACCGGACAGCCGCCCACGCCGGAGAACTATGCGCGTGTCTATTACGAGATTTCCGGTTTGCCTCCGCCCCCGGTTTCCGCATCGCCGCCCCCCCAGGAACCCCAGATCGTAGCTGCCCAGGACAACAGCATCTGCGCCGAACTCATCCAGGCCCTGCGCGAGATGGTCCAGGACGTGAGCGACAAGACGGGCACCCTGGCCAAGACATTGGGAGACAAGAACAAGGACCTGACGGACAACGTCAACACGCTGAAAAATAGCCGGGACAAGCAGGAGATCCTGCGCCTGCTTTCCACCGTGGTGATGCAGGCCAGCGGCATCCAGAACACCGTGGAAGCCAGCCACAAGGAATTGCAGGAAACCCGCTACACCATCATCAACATGCAGAACGAACTGGCAGAAACCCGCCAGCTGCTGAACGAAGACGCCCTCACCGGCGCCCTGAACCGGCGGGGCCTCGATCAGACCCTGGGGCGGGAAATCGCCCGGTGCCATCGCAATAACGCCAAGCTTGCCCTGGCCATGGTGGATCTGGATTTCTTCAAGAACGTGAACGACACCTATGGCCACGAAGCGGGGGACCAGATGCTCATCCACTTCGCCAGCCTGATCCGCTCGGTGATGCGCAAATCCGACGCCCTGGTGCGCTACGGCGGCGAGGAATTCACCCTGGTGCTGCCCGACACCGACAGCCGGGGCGCCCTGCTGGTGCTAGGGCGCCTGCAACAACTGATGAAGAAATCCCCCCTCCTCTACGAAGGCAAGCAGGTCAACACCACCTTCAGCGCCGGCCTGGCTGCCCTGGGACCGGACGAGAACGGCCACGCCTTGCTACGCCGGGCAGACGAAGCCCTATACCAGGCAAAGAACAGCGGCCGGGACAAGATCGTCACCGCAGACTGAGCGCCGTATTTCGTGCCGCCCGTGTCCGCCAGCCCGGCCCGACTACTCGCCTCGGAACTCGTCAACGCCGTACTCCTGGAAGGTCGCAGTCTCACCCAGACCCTCGCCGATCTGCGTAGCCGCAAGGGTTTCCTTGACCCCCGTAACCTTGCCGCCGCCCAAAGCCTGGCCTACGGCACCCTGCGCCAGGCAGGCCGTCTGCACTTCTTCATACAGGCCCTGGCAGGCAGGCCCCTGGCCCCGGATACCCTGCTGGGCCCCCTGATGGTGGGCCTGCACGAACTGGACAACCAGATCAGCCCCGCCTATGCCGCCGTCAACGAAACCGTGGCCGTGGTGGCCCACCAGACCCCCCGGGCCCGGGGCTTCGCCAACGCCATCCTGCGCAACTTCCAGCGTCGCCGGGATGAACTGGTTCAGCAGGCCGAAGCCGATCCTCAGGCTCGCTGGAATTTCCCCGCCTGGTGGCTGGCCCGCCTGGAAGGCGCCTATCCCGACGCCTGGCAGGACATCGTCGAGACCCTGAACGGCCATCCCCCCATGACCCTGCGCGTCAACCGGCGCCGGGCAGACATCGACGACTTCGCCGACACCCTGGCCCAGGCCGGCCTGGCCTGCCGCCGTACCGGGCCGGAAGCCCTGACCCTGGAACACCCCGTGCCGGTGTCTGAACTGTCTGGCTTCCCCGAGGGCTTGGTATCGGTCCAGGACCTGGGAGCCCAGATGGCCGCTCCTCTGCTGGACTGCGCCGACGGCATGCGGGTACTGGATGCCTGCGCCGCCCCTGGCGGCAAGACGGCCCACCTGTTGGAACGCCACGACCTGGATCTGCTAGCCCTGGACAAGGACCCGCAACGTCTGGCCCAGGTGACGGAGGGACTGACCCGGCTGGGACTCCGCGCCGCCATCCAAGCCTGTGACGCTGCGGCAACCGACACGTGGTGGGATGGCCGGCCCTTCGACCGCATTCTCCTGGATGCCCCCTGCACCGCCTCGGGGGTGGTGCGCCGACATCCGGATGGCAAATGGCTAAAGCGCGCGGAAGATATGCAACAACTGGCACGGGAACAAACCCGGTTGCTGGAGGCCCTGTGGCCCCTGCTGAAGCCGGGTGGCAAAATCCTGTACGCCACCTGTAGCCTGTTCCCGGCCGAGAACCAGGACCAGATCACCGCCTTCCTTGCCAGGCATGGAGACGCGCACCTGGACCCGGCCGGATTCCCGGAACCCTGCGATGGAGGCGGCCCCTGCCAACTACTGCCCGGACAGGATATGGATGGTTTTTTTTATGCCCGCTTGCTCAAGCCTTGAACGCCCCGCCGGCGTACTGCGGGCCGTCTTCCTGGTCCTCCTGACGGCCTTGGCTTGCCTGTTGCTGGTCACTCCCCAGGCCGCCCGGGCAGATGGCATCACCCTGGAGCGTCTGGAAGTCACCCAGAAAGGCGAATTGTTCCAGCTGTCCGGCCGTTTCGACATCACCCTTTCCTCCACCATGGAAAAGGCCCTCCACAGGGGGGTCCAGCTGTCCTTCGTACAAGCGGTGGAAACCGAACGGGAGCGCACATTCTGGCTGGCAGAGGGCATGACGGAACAGGAGCGCACCATTCGCCTGGCCTACAATGCCTTGTTACGTCAGTACTTTGTTACCCTGGCGGGGGTCACCACCGGCCACGACCGCCTCCAGGATGCCCTCCATGCCGTGGGCGACCTGCGGGACTGGGCAGTGCTGAACACCCGGCAGATGCAGAAGAAGAGCCAGTATCTGATCTACCTGCGCATGTACCTGGACATCAGCCAGTTGCCCAAACCCCTCCAGGTCAACGCCCTTGCCTCTGCCGCCCGCTGGAAGCTGGATTCCGGTTGGCAGGAACGGGAGATCAAGTACTGATGGGTCAGACCCAGTCAAAGGACCTGGGAACAGGACAGGCGTCCTTTGAGCCCATCGTGCCCCACAACACTTCACGTCTCATACCCCGGTAATGGCCTATCTGGTCGGCATCAGCTTCGTCCTTGGCGCCCTGCTCATCGGCCTGCTGTCCCTGGCTGCGGACAACACCTCGTTCTTCGCCGGCAACATCCCCCTCCTGCTGGGCATCACCGTGGCTTCCGCCGGGGGCCTGGCGGTCCTCATCGCCTACCAGATATTCCTTCTGGTACGCCGCATCCGCGCCGGGGTGTTCGGCGCCAAGCTCACCGCCCGGCTGTTCCTCATCATCGGTCTCATGGGCCTGGTGCCCGGCCTGGTGGTGTACGGCGTCTCGGTGCAGTTTCTGGTCAGTTCCATCGAATCCTGGTTCGACGTGCGCATGGAAAAAGCCCTGGACGGGGGCCTGTCCCTGGGCCGCTCCGCCCTGGAGCACGTACAGCGTGAGGTGGTGCGCAAGAGCGAGCACATGGCCCAGCAACTGGCGGAACTGCCCCCCATACTGCACACCAGCCGGCTGGACGAACTGCGTGAACTAGCGGGCCTCCAGGATGCCGCCCTGTTTGACGAAAACGGCCGCATGCTTGGGTTTTCCTCGGACACGGGGAGCAGCCTCCTGCCCAGCCCGCCGGATTCCGGGGCCATCTGGCAGGCCAAACTGCAACAGCCCTGGTCCCGCCTCCAACCCGCCGACCAGGAAGGCGGCATCCTGGTACGGGTAGTGGTGCCGGTCAACCTTGTCAGCCTGAGCGAGAAACTGCGGCTGCTCCAGGTCATCCACCCGGTCCCCCGCCAACTGGCGGCTGACGCACAGGAAGTGGAAAACGCCCGGCAGAGTTACCAGGAACTGGAAGTCTCCCGCCTGGGCCTGAAGCGCCTGTACGGCATCTCCCTCACCCTTGCCCTTGCCCTGGCCCTGTTCTCCGCCTTTTCCCTGGCCTTCCTGCTGTCCGAACGCCTGGCCTCTCCACTACGGGCCCTGGCCCGGGGCACCCGGGCGGTGGCCCGGGGGGATTTCACCCAGGTGGCCACCGTCGCCAGCCGGGACGAACTGGGCATGCTCACCCACTCCTTCAACCGCATGACCCGCCAGCTGGCGGACGCCCGGGCCATCGCCGAAGAACGCCAGGAGAAGGTACTGGAAGCCAATGCCTATCTGGAAGGGGTGTTGGCCAGCGTCACCACTGGCGTGGTCACCCTGGACCACGACCTGCGGGTGCGTCTGGCCAATCCGGCCGTCGCCGCCATCCTGGGTGTGGAGAGGACTGCACTGGAAGGCCGCAAACTCACCGCCTGGGGCCTGAATAGCGCGGATGGCCCCATAGGCGACAGCCTCGGCCGGTTCGCTGCCGAAATGGCCGAACACTTCCGCGCCAACCCCACCCAGACCTGGCTGGAACAACTGGAACTGGTCACAGCCCAGGGCAGCCGCGTACTGCTTGCCCGGGGCGCCCCCCTTTCCGGCAGCGACACGCCGGATTACGCCCTGGTACTGGACGACGTGACCCAGCTCATGCAGGCCCAGCGCAACGCTGCCTGGGGCGAGGCCGCCCGCCGCATGGCCCACGAGATCAAGAACCCCCTCACCCCCATCCAGCTCTCCGCCGAACGCCTGGAAGCCAAGCTGGCGGACCGGCTGGAGGGTCCGGCCCGGGACATCCTCACCCGGGCCACGGCCACCATCGTCGGCCAGGTGAGCGCCATGAAAGGACTGGTGGACGCTTTCGCCCAGTACGCTCGGCTACCCTCCCCCCGCATCGAGCGTCTGGACATCAATGCCCTGGTCACTGAAGTGACCCATCTCTATGAAGACAGCCTGAACCTGGACATCCAACTGGCGGAAAACCTCTACCCTGTTGCCGGCGACCCTTCCCTGCTGCGCCAGGTCCTGGTAAACCTGATCAAGAACGGCCAGGAGGCGGTGCCCGAAGGCACGCCGGCACGCATACGGGTGTTCACCCAGGCCCATGGCGACCATGTGGACCTGTGCGTCGAAGACAACGGCCCCGGTTTCCCGGTGGAACTCCAGGGACGGCTGTTCGAGCCCTATGCGACCACGAAACCAAAAGGCACGGGCCTGGGCCTGGCTGTGGTAAAAAAGATCGTGGAAGAACACCATGGCAGTATTGCGGTGAGCAACCTGGAGCAGGGCGGTGCCCAGGTGTGTGTGCGACTGCCCGCCCTGTCCGACAAGAAAGCCCAAGAGGAACAACACGATGTCTGAGATCCTGGTGGTGGATGACGAGCCTGGCATCCGCGAACTCATGCGGGAAATCCTGGAAGAAGAGGGCTACGAAGTCCGCATGGCCGAGAACGGCAGCACTGCCCGTGCCGCTCTGGAAGAACGCATACCGGACCTGGTGCTGCTGGATATCTGGATGCCTGACGTGGACGGCGTCACCCTTCTGAAGGAATGGAAGACCCAGGGACGACTCACCATGCCCGTGGTCATGATGTCCGGCCATGGCACCGTGCACACCGCCGTGGAAGCCACCCGCCTTGGCGCCTTCGACTACCTTGAAAAGCCCATCGCCTACAAGCAGTTGCTGGAGACGGTCAAAAAGGCCATGGACGCCAAGCCGTCCAAGCCAAACACCACCGGTGACCTTTCCGCCCTGGGCACGGGCGAGGCCATCCAGCGGCTCACCCAGCGCCTCAACCTGGCGGTGGCGGCCGGCCTGCCCGTTGCCTTCCTGGCGGAGCCCGGCGCCGGCGAAGAAATCGCCGCGCACTACTTGACCCCGCCCAACGGCCCCTTCCTGCGGGTGGACGTGCCGGCCACCCTGGCCAACCAGCCGGCGGAAATCCTCGCCCAGGCTCGGGGCGGCCTGGTGTTCGTACCAGATCTGGCCGTGCTTAACGCCATGCAGCAGCGGGGCCTGGTTCTGCTCATCCACCGGCGTGCAGAATTCGGCACCCGGGTGGCCGTGGCCACCCAGACCCCCCTTGCCGAACTGCTTTCAGACAACCGCCTCAACCAGGACCTGCACGATCTGCTGGTCCACGCCGTGGTGGAGCTCCCCCCCCTGCGGGACCGGCGCGAAGACGTGCCCGTCCTGGCCAAGCGCATGCTTGAAGACGCCTGCGCCCGGCTGCTGGTGGCGCCGCGCAAATTCGCCGACGGTGCCCTCAACGCACTGACCAGCCACGACTGGCCGGAGAACCTGGCTGAACTGGAAGGACTGGTGGACCGCCTGGCCCTGGGAGGCGGCGACACGCCCATTGAGGCCGCCGAGATCAAGGCCATTCTGGGTCCCAGTCGCAAGGGTAGCCACGCCAGCGGCATCGACCTCATGCTCCACCTCCCCCTGAAGGAAGCCCGGGACCTGTTCGAAAAAGCCTACCTAGAAGCCTTGCTGGACGAATGCAACTGGGGCATGAGCCGGGCTGCGGAACGGGCCGGCCTGGACCGCACCAACCTGTACCGGAAGGTGAAGCAACTGGGCATCGAGGCCCCGGGAAAGGAAAAATGATGCCCGTAAAGGGTGAAGAGTCCGCGCCTTCGGCGCTCAAGGGGGAAGGGTCTAAACTCCCCAATGCCACCCTTCCCCCTTCCCCCTTTACCCTTCACCACAAGACATGAAAATCATCATCCTCGGCGCCGGCCAGGTGGGCTCCAACCTGGCGGAACACCTGGTGCGGGAAGGCAACGACCTGACCATGGTGGACGTGGACTCGGACAAGCTGGCCGCCCTCCAGGATCGGTTCGACCTGCGCACGGTTCAGGGTCCTGCCTCCCATCCCTCCATCCTGCGCCAGGCGGGGGCCGATGACGCCGACATGCTGGTGGCGGTGACCCTCAACGACGAAACCAACATCGTCGCCTGCAAGCTGGCGGGCACCCTGTTCAACATTCCCACCAAGATCGCCCGCATCCGCTCCCTGGATTACATGAAACACCCGGAACTGTTCAGCGCGGACACCTTCGCGGTGGACCACGTCATCTCCCCGGAACAAGAGATCACCGACTACCTGAGAAAGCTCATCGACTATCCGGAGGCCCTCCAGGTGGTGGATTTCGGCCAGGGCCGGGCCCGGCTGGTGGCCATGAAGGCCCGGGCTGGAGGCCCTCTGGTGGGACACGAGCTGCGGGATCTGCAAAAGCACCTGCCGGGCCTGGACGCCCGGGTGGCGGCCATCTTCCGCCGGGACCGCACCATCGTCCCCGAGGGCCGCACCGTCATCCAGAACGACGACGAGATCTTCTTCATCGCCGCCACGGAGAACATCCGCGCGGTCATGAAGGAAATGCGCCGGGCCGACAAGAGCGTGCGCCGCATCATGATCGTCGGCGGCGGCAACATCGGCCGGCGCCTGGCCGCCACCCTGGAAGAGCATTACGAGGTCAAGCTCATCGACCACAACAAGAAGAACACCCAGATCCTGGCCCAGCAGCTCAAGCACACCCTGGTACTCACCGGCAACGGCACCGACGAAGACCTGTTGCTGGAAGAGAACATCGAGGACATGGACGTGTTCTGCGCCCTCACCAACGATGACGAGGACAACATCATGTCCTCCCTGCTGGCCAAGCGGCTGGGGGCCCGCAAGGTCATCGCCCTGATCAACCGCTCCACCTATGTAGACCTGCTGCAAGGGGGCGAGATCGACATCGCCCTCTCCCCCGCCCAGGCCACCATCGGCCCCCTGCTTACCCACATCCGCCGAGGCCACATGGCAGTGGTGCACAGCCTGCGCCGGGGTGCGGCAGAGGCCCTGGAAGCGGTGGTCCACGGCGACGCCAAATCCTCCAAACTGGTGAACCGCCGCATCGACGAGGTGGAACTGCCGGAAGGGGTCTCCATCGGCGCCATCCTGCGGGGCAGCGAGGTGATCATCGCCCACCACGACAGCGTCATCCAGAACGAGGATCACCTGATCCTGTTCGTTCCCCACAAGCGCCTGATTCCCAAGGTGGAAAAGCTGTTCCAGGTGGGGCTGGGTTTCTTCTAGGCGCGGGCCATGATTGGTGAGTTCGTCCGACGGGTGTTTCCCATCCTGCATGTGCTGGGCTTGATCATTCTGGTGTTCGGCCTGTCCATGCTGGTGCCCCTGCTGCTGGCGGAGATCACCCGGGACGGTGCCCAGCGGGCCTACGACTGGGGCGTGGTTGTCACGATGGGCATCGGCGCCCTGCTCTGGCTGATCGGCGTGCGCTGGAAGAGGGAACTGAAGGCCCGGGACGGCATCCTGCTGGTAGTACTCACCTGGACCCTGCTGCCCGGTTTCGCCGCCATTCCCCTGGCCATCTACATGCCCCACCTGCCCCTGGCGGACGTGTATTTCGAGGCCATGTCCGGCCTCACCGCCACCGGGGCCACGGTGCTTTCCGGCTTGGACGACCTGCCCAACTCCATCAACCTGTGGCGTGCCCAGCTGCACTGGATCGGCGGCCTAGGAGTCATCGTGCTGGTGACCGCCGTTCTGCCTCTGCTAGGCGTCGGGGGGCGGCAGATGTACAAGGCGGAAACCCCCACCCCCATGAAGGACCAGAAGCTCACCCCTCGCATGGCGGAGACCGCCAAGGGTTTCTGGGTGGTGTACGTGATACTGACCACCCTCTGCATCAGCGTTCTATGGGCACTGGGCATGAGTTTTTTCGACGCCGTGGTGCATGCCTTCTCGGTCATGGGCCTGGGAGGTTTCTCTTCCCATGACGCCAGCCTGGGCTACTTTGACTCGGTGTACCTGGAAATAGCTGTGGCGGTTTTCGCATTGGTGGCCGGGGTTAACTTCGCCACCCATTTCGGCTTTTTCCGCCTCCGTCGCTTCAGCCTCTACGCCCACGACCCCGAACTGCGCTGGTTCCTGGGTTTTGTCCTCGGCAGCGGACTGATCCTGGCTTTACTGCTCTGGCAACGGGACATCTTCCTGGACCTGCCCAGCGCCCTGCGCTACGCGATGTTCAACACCATCTCCGTCGCCACCACCCTGGGCTTCGCCACCACGGACTACGGCCAGTGGCCCTTCTTCGCCGGCCTGTGGATGATGTTCCTGTGCAGCTTTTCCACCGGTGCCGGCTCCACCGGAGGCGGCATCAAGATGATGCGGGCCATCCTGCTCTACAAGCAGGTGTACCGGGAACTGCAAAAACTCATCCACCCCAATGCCCAGATCCCCCTGCGCCTGGGAGGCGACGTGGTGCCCAACAAGATCATCTACGCCGTGCTGGCCTTCCTGTTCATCTACGTGGCCTCCATCGTCTCTTTGTCCTTCGTGCTCTCCTTTACCGGACTGGACGTGCTCACCGCCTTTTCCGCCGTGGTGGCCTGCATCAACAACACCGGCCCAGGCCTGGGCAACGTGGGCCCCGCCACCACCTACGCGGTGCTGACGGATTTCCAGACTGCGGTGTGCAGCTTCGCCATGCTGCTGGGACGGCTGGAACTGTTCACCTTGCTGGTGGTGTTGACCCCTGCCTTCTGGCGCAGATAGAACATGCCCCGCGCAAACCGGCTGTCCCACGTGCTCCCCTTGCTGCACGTGCTGGGCCTCATCATCGGTGTGTTCGGCATGGCCATGCTTTTGCCGGTGGCAGTGTCTGAATGGACCCGGGACGGGGCCATGCGGGCCTATGACGAAGCCGTGCTCATCACCCTGGGCAGTGGCGCCCTCCTGTGGCTGCTAGGCCGTCACTGGCGGCGGGAACTGAAGCTCCGGGACGGCATTCTGCTGGTAGTGCTCACTTGGGTGCTCACGCCCCTGTTCGCCGCCCTGCCCTTGCTGTTCTACCTGCCGGACCTGAGCTTCACCGACGCCTATTTCGAGACCATGTCCGGCCTCACTACCACCGGCGCCACCGTGCTCTCCGGCCTGGACAAACTGCCCGCTTCCATCAACCTGTGGCGCACGGAGCTCCACTGGCTGGGAGGCATGGGGGTGATCGTGCTGGTGACCGCCGTGCTGCCCCTGTTGGGCGTGGGCGGCCGGCAGATGTTCAAGGCGGAAACCCCGGGCCCCATGAAGGATGAAAAGCTCACCCCACGCATGGCGGAAACCGCCAAGGGCCTGTGGGTGGTGTACATCATCCTGACAATTGTTTTGTTGGGACTCTACTTCGCCCTAGGCATGAGCTTCATGGACGCCCTCATCCACGCCTTCTCGGTCATGGGCCTGGGGGGATTTTCGTCCTACGACGCCAGCTTCGGCCATTTCGACTCGGTGGCCATGGAGATCGTCACCATGGTGTTCGCCCTCGTCGCCGGGGTGAATTTCGCCATGCATTTCCTGGCCTGGCGGGGCCGCAGCCTGAGGCCCTATTTCTCAGACCCGGAACTGCGCTGGTTCGTGGGCGTGGTGCTGGGCTCATGCCTCATGCTGGCCCTCTACCTGTGGGCACAAGGGATGTATCTGGATTTCCCGACTGCCCTGCGCTACGCCACCTTCAACACCATCTCGATCGCCACCACCCTGGGCTTCGCCAACGCCGATTTCGGCCTATGGCCCCTGTTTGCCGGCCTATGGATGCTATTCCTGTGCAGCTTCACTACCAGCGCAGGCTCCACTGGCGGCGGCATCAAGATGATGCGGGCCGTACTGCTATACAAGCAGATCCACCGGGAACTGCTGCGCCTGATTCACCCCCGGGCCCAGACCCCCATCAAGCTGGGTGGCCACACTGTGCCGGACAAGATCATGTACGCCGTACTGGCGTACTTTTTCATCTATGTCTCGTCCATCATCGGCCTGAGTTTTGTGCTCTCGTTCAGCGGTCTGGACGTGCTCACCGCCTTCACCGCCATCGTCGCCTGCATCAACACCACCGGCCCGGGCCTGGGCCAGGTGGGCCCCTCCACCACCTACGCCATCCTCACGGATTTCCAGACCTGGGTATGCACCTTCGCCATGCTGCTGGGGCGGCTCGAGCTCTTTACGCTTCTCGTGGTGCTGACACCGGCCTTCTGGCGCAGGTGATATCGGCCCTCTCCCCCCGGGGGAAGAGGGGGGTCAGACGCTGACGGCCACCCTGGCTTCCCCCGCCTCCAGCCGGCCGATGACGGCGGCCCGTTCGAAGCCCTGGCGGCGGAAAACCTCCAGCACGGCGTCTGCTGCATCCGCCGAGCAGGCCACCAGCAACCCGCCACTGGTCTGGGGGTCGGTGAGGAGGGCCTTTTGCCAGTCGGCACAGCCGTCGAACAATTCCACGCCCTTGCCGTAGCTGGCCCAGTTGCGGCCGCTGGCGCCGGTCACGAAGCCGGCCTGGGCCAAGTCTGCCGCACCGGGCAGCACCGGCACCCGGGCAAACTCGATGCGGGCGGTGAGTTTTGAGCCCCGGGCCAGTTCAAGCCCGTGGCCCAGCAGGCCAAAGCCGGTGACATCCGTCAGGGCATGCACGCCGTCCATCTGGCCCAGTTCCACCCCTGGGGTGTTGAGCTGGGTGGTGGAGGCGATCATGGCCTGGTAGCCGGTTTCGGGCAGCTGGTCTTTCTTCAGGGCAGCCGAGTAGATACCCACCCCCAGGCCCTTGCCCAGGATGAGCACGTCGCCGGCCTGGGCGCCGCTGTTCTTCTTGATCTTGCGGGGGTCTACCACGCCGATGGCCACCAGGCCGTAAATGGGTTCCTGGGAATCGATGGAATGGCCCCCGGCGATTGGCATGCCCGCCGCCTTGGCCGCCGCCTCGCCGCCAGCCAGTATCTGGCGGATGGTGTCGTGGGGCAGCTTGTCGATGGGCATGCCCACCAGTGCCAGGGCAAACAGGGGCTTGCCGCCCATGGCGTACACATCGGAGATGGCGTTGGTGGCAGCGATGCGGCCGAACTCGTAGGCGTCGTCGACGATGGGCATGAAGAAATCGGTGGTGGCGACGATGGCCTGTTCTTCGTTGAGCTTCCACACCGCCGCATCGTCGCTGGATTCGATGCCCACCAGCAGGTCAGGGAAGCTGCTGGCCAGGCCCTTGGCGAAGGGGGTGGCGGAGAGGATCTGTTCCAGCACGGCGGGGGCGATCTTGCAGCCACAGCCGCCGCCGTGGGACAGGTGGGTAAGACGCAGGGGGGCGTTCAAAACGGGTTCACTCATGGGGTGCTCGCTTACGGGAAATCAGGGAAGACAGGGCCAGCAGGGCGGCCAGGATAATCAAAACCGGGCCATTGCCCCAGCGCAGGTAGGGGGTCAGACCGGCCATGCCCTGGGCGTTGCCTTCCAGGGTGGCTTGCACGAAGGGGGGCAACTCCGCCCGCACCCGGCCCTTTTCGTCCAGGATGGCGGTGATGCCCGTGTTGTTGGCCCGCAGTTGCCAGCGGCCGGCCTCCAGGGAGCGCATGGCGCCGATCTGCAAATGCTGGCGTGGCGACAGGCTGTTGCCGAACCATGCGTCGTTGCTCACGTTGACCAGCATCGTCGCATCCCGGGCGGCGTGGATGCGCTCTTCGCCGAAGGCATCTTCGTAGCATACGTTCACCGCCAGTTTTTCCCCGGCGGCGGCGATGGGCCCCTGGTCCGGAGCGCCCCGGGCGAAATCCCCTAGAGGGATATGCATCATGTCCACCAGCCAGCGGAAACCGAAGGGTACGAACTCGCCGAAGGGCACCAGATGATGTTTGCGGTAGCTGCCCTCCGGCGCGCTACCGAAGCTGGCCACGGCGTTGTAGTACTGGCCCGAGGGGGTGTCTTCCGGCAGTCCCACCAGCAGGTCGCCGTTTTGTTGCCGTACATGGCTGGCCAGGCCGTCCAGGTAGTCCTGGGGCACACCGGAGCGGAACACCGGCACGGCGGTTTCCGGCAGCACCACCAGCCGGGCCCGGGTGGAAAATACCTGGCGGGCATAGTCTTCCAGGGTGACGATGACCTTTTCCGGCCGGAATTTCATTTCCTGGGGCACGTTGCCCTGCACCAGGGCCACGCTGACTGGCTTGACCACCGGCAGGGTCCAGGCCACCTGTTGCAGGCCGTAGCCCGCCACCAGCAGCAGCACCCCCGCCGTCATGAAATTGGCCCGACGGCTGGCGAACAGGCCCGCCACCAGGGCCACCACCAGGCTCACCCCGTACACCCCCAGCAGCGGCGCAAAACCCGCCAGGGGGCTGTCCGGCACCTGGGAATATCCGAAGGCCAGCCAGGGAAAGCCCGTCAGGAACCAGCCCCGCACCCATTCCATGAGCACCCAGGCGGCGGGCAGGGCCAGCACCGGTCGGGCCCAACCATTGGGCGCCAGCTGGATGGCCAGCCCCAGGGCCAGGGCTGGAAACAGGGCGATGAAAGCGCAGAACAGCAGGGTGGCGATGGCGGCGACCGGGGCCGGCAGCCCACCGTAGGTGGACAGGCTGACGAACACCCAGGACACCCCGGCCAGGAACAGCCCCAGCCCATAGCCCCAGCCCGCCAGGAAGGCAGACCGGGGCGACGCCCCCCGCACCCACCAGAACAGCAGGGCCAGGGAAAGGATGGGCAGGGGCCACGCGCCCAGGGGGGCAAAGCCGGGCACGGCCAGGGCCCCCAGCAGCGGGGGCAGGAGCAGAAGTCGGTAGCGCAAAGACGTCATGCCCGTATAGGCGGGCATCCCGAGGCGTTGGAAAAGCGACGATGAATCAGGCGACAACCGGCCACGGCGGGCTCAATTCATGCTGAAGGCGACAAAGGCCACCTCATCGCCGCCCTTCAGAGGCACGTTGGCACCATCCTCCACGAACTGCTTGTTGACGGTGATCTTCAGCCGTTCCGGGTGTTTCTGGAACACGGTGACCCAGTGTTCATCCCGCTTGGCCAGGTGGGCCATGAGGGCGTGGAGGTCGTTGACGGACATGGGCAGGAACAGCACTTCGTTGTCCCGGCCCAGCAGTTCCACCAGGTGGGCGAAATAAAGAATGGTGATCTGACGGTTCATGGTGCCATCCGCAATTTGAATGGCCGCCATTTTAACCGGCTCCAAAATGAACGCCCCATGACGGAATGGACCACAATCCGAACTCCCCGCCCATCCTGCATACTTCACCCATGCCCAGAACAGTCCGTGACATTGCCCGCCGCGGGTCATTTCCAGGCCGGCCCCGGCTTGCCGGCGCCCTGCTGTGCGCCCTGCTGCTGGGATCCATCGCCGGCTGTGACAAGCCCAAGGACGCTGCCAGCGAGACGAAGAAACCCCGCCCCCACCTGGTGACCCTGGCCACGGCCGAACCCGGCCGGCTGTCCTACGCCGCCGACCGGGCCGGCAGCCTGCGGGCCCTGCGGGAGGTGAAGATCGTCAACCAGGAAGAGGGCCGGCTGGTGGAAGTGGGGGTGCGGGAAGGGGATCCGGTGCGGGCCGGTCAGGTGCTGGCCCGCTATGACGACCGCATCCTGGCGGCCGAACTGGACAAGGCCCGGGCCACCCTGGCCCAGGCGGAGGCGGATTTCCAGCGGGCCCGGCAACTGGTGGCCGAAGGCTTTCTCAGCGCCGAGGCCATGTCCCGGGCCACCACCGCCCGGGATACGGCCAGGGCCGAAGTCCAATTGCAGGAAGTGCGGGTGCAGCACATGACCCTCACGGCCCCCATGGCCGGCGTGGTGTCACAACGGCTGGCGGAGGCGGGGGACGCCACGCCCCGTCACAGCCATGTGCTGACCCTCATCGACCCGGCCCGGCTGGTCACCGACGTGAGTGTTTCCGAACTGATCCTGCCCCGCCTGAAAGTGGACGATACCGCCCAGGTGCGCATCGACGCCCTGGGGCCGGCCACCCATCCCGGCCGCATCCTGCGCATTCACCCGGCCCTGGAGGCTGCCACCCGCACCGGACGGGTGGAGGTGGTGCTGGAGCCCCTGCCCGCCGGGGCCCGGCCAGGCCAGTTCTGCCGGGTGACTTTCGCCGCCGGCGGCGAGGAACGGCTGGTGATCCCCCTGGCGGCCCTGCAACGGGACAAGGAAGGGGAGTTCGTCTTCACCTACCAGGCCGACGGCAAGGTGCAGCGGGCCCCGGTGCAAAGCGGCCTGCGGCTGGCAGACCGGGTGGAAATCCTGGCCGGACTCAAAGCCGGTGCCAAAGTGGTGGTGAAAGGCTTTCTGGAACTCAGTCCCGGCCGCCAGGTGAAGCCGGTGGCCCCCCGGGAAGGGGCCTGAACATGGGCGGCAACCCCCACGGCGGCGGCATCGCCGGCTGGTGCATCCGGCATCCGGTCAGCACCGTGATGCTGACCCTGACGGCCATCGTCCTGGGCCTCTTTGCCCTGGCCCGGCTGCCCGTGGACCTGCTGCCCCAGATCATCTACCCGGAGATCGGGGTGCGCATCATCGACCCGGCGGTGCCCGCCAACATCATGGAAGACCGGGTCACCCGCCAGATCGAGGAACAACTGGCCATCACCGAGGACGCCGTGGGCATCGAGTCCACCACCACCGAAGGCACCAGCGAGATCGAGCTTTACTTCGACTACGGCAAGG
Organism: Pseudomonadota bacterium; assembly: GCA_040757575.1. GTDB lineage: Bacteria > Pseudomonadota > Gammaproteobacteria > Burkholderiales > Thiobacillaceae > PFJX01. The sequence continues at coordinate 268,126 of JBFLXA010000002.1, read as the reverse complement.
ACGTGGACATCGCCCTGCGGGACGCCAGCACCCGCCTGGACCGGGCCAAGCGCATCCTGCCCGCCAGCATCGACCCGCCCATCATCTTCAAGCGGGACCCGTCCCAGATTCCGGTGATGGAGTTCGTGGTCAGCTCCTCCCTGCGAGACATGACCGAGCTGCGCACCTGGACCGACGACGTGTTCGCCAAGTATTTCCTCAACCTGCCCGGAGTGGCGGCGGTGGAAGTGGGCGGCGGCGTGGTGCGGGAAGTCCATGTGCGGCCAGACCCGCGGCGGCTGGCGGCCCTGGGTCTGAGCCTGGAGGACGTGACCGAGGCCATCCGCCGGGGCAACCAGGACGCCCCCGCCGGCCGCCTGCGCATGGGCAGCCGGGAATATGCCAGCCGCACCACCGGCCGCATCGACAGCGTGGCCGCCCTGGGGGCCCTGCCCATCGCCCTGCCCGGGGGCGGCACCCTGCCCCTGGCGGAGCTGGCCGAAGTGGTGGATACCAGCGAGGACGAACGCATCCGGGTGCGTTACAACGGTACCCCCGGGGTGCGCATATCCATCCAGAAACAGCCCAATGCCAACACCGTGGACGTGGCCCGGGTGGTGACCGAACGCCTGGCTGCGCTGCGCGCCCGGAACATGCTGGACGAGGTCGTGCAGGTGGACACGGTGTCCGACCAAGCGGTGTACGTGCGCCAGTCCCTGGACAACGCCACCATGGCGGCCCTGAGCGGCGCCCTGCTGGCCATGCTGGTGGTGTACGTGTTTCTGGGCAGCGTGCGGGGCACCCTCATCATCGGCACCGCCATTCCCATTTCCATCATGGTCACCTTCGTCATCATGGCCCTGGGAGGGCTGTCCCTGAACCTCATGACCCTGGGGGGCCTGGCCCTGGGCATCGGCATGCTGGTGGACAACACCATCGTCATGCTGGAGAACATCGAGCGCCACCAGCGGGAAGGGGAAGACGGCCTGACGGCCGCCGAACACGCCGCCACCGAGGTAAACAGCCCCATCGTCGCCGCCACCAGCACCAACCTGGCGGCCGTGCTGCCCTTCCTGTTCATCAGCGGCCTGGCGGGCCTGTTGTTCCGGGAACTGATCTTCACCATCAGTGCCGCCATCGTCGCCTCCCTGGTGGTGGCCCTCACCCTGGTGCCCGCCCTGGCGGCCCGGGGCAGACCCAGCGCCCCTTCCCGGGTGACGCGCCTGGCTCGGGTCTTCATCGCGGCTGTGCAGAAGTTCTACCAGCCGGTACTAGCCCGAACCTTGCGGGCCCCCTGGCTGGCATTGTTCCTGGCCGTGGCCTTGCTTGGCGGGTTCGGCTGGCAGTTCCTGCAAGGGGCCGGCAAGCAGGAATTCCTGCCCAGCATGGACGATGGCCGCGTCCAGGTACAGGTGCTCACCGACCCGGGCGTGGCCCTGGCGGACATGGACCGCATCGTCGCCCGGCTGGAAGCCATTGCCCGGGACCAGGGAGATGTGGCCGGCCTGTCCGTGGTGGCCGGCGGCAGCATATTCGGCCGCAGCCAGCGGGAAAGCCCCAACCGCAGCACCCTGAGCATCGAACTGGTGCCTCTGGCCAAGCGGGAGCGGGGCATAGCGCAGTGGATCGAGGCCTTCAGCAAGGCGGTGGCTAAGGCGGAGCTGGCCGGAGTCAAGGTGCGGGCCCGGGCTGCCGGCCTGCGGGGCGTACGGGTTTCCCGGGCCGACGAGGACGTGAGCCTGCGGGTACGGGGGCCGGACATGGATACCCTGACGGAAATCGGCGACCAGCTGGTGGCCGAACTGCGGGGCCGGCCCGGCCTGCGCAACGTCAGCCATTCCGCCGAAGAACGGCGGCTGGAATTTTCCGTGCGCCCGGACCGGACCCGGGCGGCGGAACTGGGGGTGGACGTGGAAGCCGTCGGCCAGGCCCTGCGCATCGCCCTGGACGGCCTTATCGTCGGCGACTACATCGAGGGGGACCGGGCCTACGACGTGCGGGTGCGATTGCCCCAGAGCGGCATCGACAGCCCCGCCGCCCTGGCCGCCCTGCCCCTGTTCGGCGCCGGACCAGACCGCCCCCCGGTCCATCTTGGCGACGTGGCCCAGATCGAACTCGTCGTGGCCCCGGCGGAAATCCGGCGCGAAAACCAGAGCCGCATCGTCGAGATCAAGGCCACCCTCACCGGCGAGCGCCCCCTGGGCGAAGTCCTGGGCGCCCTCCAGGCCGACCTGCAGGATTACCCCCTGCCCACCGGCTACCAGCTGTATTTCGGCGGCGCCTTCCAGAACCTGCAGCAAGGCAACGCCCTGGTGGCCACCCTGGCAGGCCTGGCCCTGTTCCTGGTATTCGTGGTCATGGCGGTGCAATACGAGTCCCTGCGCAATCCGGCGGTGATCCTGGCCGGCGTGCCCTTCGCGCTCATCGGCGTGGTGCTGGGGCTGCTGGTCACGGAACTGCCCATCTCCATGCCCGTTTGGCTGGGGGTCATCATGCTCATCGGCATCGTCGTCAACAACGCCATCGTCCTGGTGGAATACGTGGAACTGATGCGTCAGAAGGGCATGGCTGCGGTGGATGCACTCATGGAAGCCGCCCGGCTGCGCCTGCGCCCCATCCTCATGACCACCTTCACCACCGTGGTGGGCATGAGCCCCCTTGCCCTGGGCCTGGGGGAAGGCGCGGAAATGCTGCGCCCCCTGGCGGTCTGCATGGTGTCCGGCCTGCTGTTCTCCATGCTGGTGTCCCTGCTGCTCATCCCCGCCCTGTACCTGCTGGCCCAGCCACGGCGAGCAGCGAAGCCGGCTTGATCCTTGATCAACTGGTCGCCGCTTTGGAGTTAAAGACCGGCACGAACCGTCATGTCCCCCTCAGGGTGCTTCAGCCATCAGGGCCTGGATGCGGGCCACGGTTTCCGGGGCGTCCCATTCAATGGAACCCACCAGGCCCATGCGCAGGCGGCCCTGCTTGTCCACCACGAAGCTGGTGGGGAAGACGAAGGCCTGCCAGGGTTTCAGGCTGGTGCCTTCCGTGTCCAGGAGGATGGGAAATTCCACCGGCGTGTGCTTCAGGAAGGCCTGGATGGCCTCCGGCTCATCGCCGGCGTTCACCCCCAGAATGACAAAGGGCTGACCGGCCAGGCCCTTGGCCAGCCGGTTCATGGACGGCATTTCCTTGCGGCAGGGCGGACACCAGGCGGCCCAGAAGTTGACCAGCACCACCTTGCCCCGCAGTTGGGCCAGATCCACGGTGTCCCCCGCCAGGGCGGGCAGGACCAGTTTCGCCGCCGGCTTTCCGGGCAGGTCCTTGAGTTCGCCCCCATGAGCGGTGAACGCCAGGCCCAGGCTGGCCAACAGGGTCCAGAGAAACTTCATTTCGCGCCTTCATCCTTCATCAAGTTCTGCAACAGTTGCCAGACGGTGTCCCCCAGGCGAGCGCCGGCGGCCAGTTCCGCTTCGGTGGCATCGGTGCGGCGATAGAAGCCGTCCCGCATGCCGGGCAGCACGGTCAGGTTCACCCAGCTGCCGGCAGCTTCCAGCCGTTCCTTGAGACGATCCCGCCACCAGTAGCCGGCGGAGGACTTGGGCACCAGCAGGGCCAGCCGCTGACGGGTGGCGTCCACTACGTCGGAATACTCGGGGGACTCACCCGCCTCCACCCCCCGGTAAAGCAGGGGAAACAGCAGGGCCGCCCCCTGGGTGACCACCCCCAGCCGGTCCCGGGCGTCCCGGGCAGCACGCAGGGCCAGGTCGGCGGTATGGCCGGAAGCCACCAGTAGCAGGGGACGATCCGGAAACTGGCGATGCAGGGCCGCCAGCCAGTCCCCCAGGTCCCGATCAGGCACCTGGGCCAGGCTGCCGGGCAACTGGGGCAGGAAATAGGGGGCCAGCCAGTCCGTCAGCCACACGTCTGCCCCCTTTGCGGCCAGGTCGGCAGCGGCCCGACGTTCGGCTTCCACAGGACCGTACTGGCCGGTGAACCAGAGCAGGAGGGGACCAGCCGGTGCAGCATAGCGCTGGCTGACCACTTCAACGCCGGAAGGCAGGACCAGGGCATGCTCATCCGCAGCCCGGACAGGGGCGGCGATGCACAGCAACAAGGACAGGAGCAGAAAGAAGCGCGTCATGACGGCGGTTTATACGAGGGAGAGGGCGACGGGGCAATCTGATGAAACTACCGGTATTCCCCCGCCATGGTAAGCGCTGCCCCGGCGTAGCCCGGAGAAGCTAAGCGCGTCCGGGGACACTCAGCCCCCATTCACGTCACCCCCCACGTCCACCACCACCCGCCCCGTGATCTGGCCCGCCAGCAGGGCTTCTGCCACTGCAATCGTCTCGTCCAGACCCACGGTCCGTGTCATGGCGGCCAGGTCGGCGGGGGTGATGCAGCGGGCCAGCAGGTCCCAGGCGGCCCGGCGCCGTGCAAGGGGGGCGTACACGGAATCGATGCCGTAAAGCGTGATGCCTCGCAGGATGAAAGGCGCCACGCTGGCCGGAAAATCCATGCCCATGGCCAGGCCACAGGTAGCCACGGCCCCTTCCCGGCGCACCTGGGCGCAGACGTTGGCCAGGGCGTGGCTGCCCAGGGTGTCCACCCCACCGGCATAGGTCTCTTTCTGCAACGGCTTGCCGGGCTGGGCAAAGCTGGACCGCTCCAGCACCGTTTCCGCCCCCAGGCCTTGCAGATAGGCCTGGGCGTCCGCCTTGCCGCTCACGGCCGCCACCCGGTAGCCCAGGCGGGCCAGCAGCATCACCGCCACGGAGCCCACGCCCCCCGTGGCCCCGGTTACCAGGATCGGCCCGTCCTCAGGCATCAGGCCATGGCGGGTCAGGGCCGCCACACAGAGGGCGGCGGTATAGCCGGCGGTCCCCAGGGCCGCCGCTTCGAAGGGGGTGTAAGGCGCCGGCATGGCCACCAGCCAGTCCCCCGGCACCCGCACGCATTGGGCCAGTCCGCCCCAGCGGGTTTCCCCCAGACCCCAGCCGTTCACGGTCACCGGGTCGCCGGGCTGGAAAGCGGGATGGCTGGAGGCCGCCACCACCCCGGCGGCATCGATGCCCGGCACCATGGGCCAGGCCCGCACCACGGGGGAGCGGTGGGTCAGGGCCAGGGCGTCCTTGTAGTTGAGGCAGGAATGGCTGACCCGCAGCAGAACGTCCCCTTCCGGCAGGCGGGCTTCGTCCAGTTCCGCCAGATGCACTGCAAAGGCCGGGTCTTTGTCCAGCAGCAGGGCACGAAAGCTCATGCCGGGGTCTCCTTGCCGCTGAGGCCCAGGATGGTGGCCCGCATGCGCCACACCATGACGAGGCCGGGCACCGCCGCCAGGGCCGAGATGAGAAAGAAGACCGCCCAGCCCACGGATTCGGACAGCACGCCGGACAGGGGACTGACGTAGATGCGCCCCACCGCAGCCAGGGCGGAGAGCAGGGCGTAATGGGTAGCGGTGTACTTGTGGTTGCACAGGCCCATGAGCAGGGCCACGAAGGCGGCGGTACCCATGCCGCTGGCAATGTTCTCGAAGGCGATGGCGCTCATGAGCAGCAGGTCGATGTCGCTGGCATGGTCCAGGGCCACGAAGCCCAGGTCGAAGGGCGGCAGGGTGAAGCTGCCCCAGGCCCCCTTGCCCAGCACCGCCAGGAAATAGAAGCCGAAGTTGGACAGCAGTTGCAGCACCCCGAAGCCCATCAGGGCCTGGAACAGGGTCAGGCGCAGCATCAGGGCGCCGGCCAGGATTGCCCCCAGGATCGTGAGCCAGATGCCGATGATCTTGTTGACGATGCCCACCTCCGCCTGGGTGAAGCCCATCCCCTGGATGAGGAAGGGGGTGGTGAGCACCCCGGCGAAGGCATCCCCCAGCTTGTAGAGCACGATGAGCAGCAGGAAGGCCCAGGCCCCGGGCTGGGCGAAGAAATTGGCCAGGGACTGGTTGAGGGTCTCGAACCGGGCCGCCTTGGCCGCCCACCCCCCCAGGGGCAGGGCCAGGGCGATGCCGCTCAGGACGAACAGCAGCTGGATCCACTTGTTGGGGTCGTTGGGGTCCAGCCCCAGGCCCATCAGGGTCCAGCGGGCGGCAAAGGCCCCCGCCAGCACCCCGGCCACCAGGGCCAGGAAACCCAGCAATTCCCGTTTCGGGTCCGATGCCAGGGGCTTCGCCGCGCCGCTGGCCTTGGGCAGGGTCAGTAGCGACACCCCCGCCGCGCCGACGAAGATCAGGGCCATGGTCTGGTACACCGCCCCCCAGCTGCCCCACTGCTCCGCCCAGATGAGGGCGATACCGCCGGACAGGATCATGGCGATGCGGTAGCCGAACACGGACAGGGAAGCCCCCAGGCCCCGTTCACGGGCCTGCAACACATCGGTGCGGTAGGCGTCGATGACCACGTCCTGAGAGGCGGACAGGAAGGCCACCCCCACCGCCGCCGCCGCGAACACCAGGGGCGCATCCTTGGGCGACAAGCCCGACATCCACCACAGCATGCCCGCCAGGGCCAGCTGGGTGAGCACCAGCCAGCCCCGCCGCCGCCCCAGCCAGGGGGGCTCGAAGCGGTCCATGAGGGGCGCCCAGAGGAACTTGAAGGTGTAAGGCACCCCCACCAGGCCAAGGAAACCGATGGTGGCGATATCCACCCCGTCCACGGTGAGCCAGGCCTGCATGGCCTGGCCGGTGAGGGCCAGGGGCAGGCCCGAGGCGAAGCCCAGGAAGAGGACGGCGGCAAGGCGGTGGAGGGAGGCGAAGGCGCTCACGATTGATCAGTCTCACGCAGTGCGGTGCCGGCACTGTAGGCCAGTTGCCGCTGATGTTTGATGGCTAACAGGAGCACCTCGTCCTCGGCGTGGGCATACAACACCACATGCTGATCGACGACGTACTCACGCAAATTCGGCAGCCCGGTCTGCCTGGCCAGTTCCAGAACGGCTGCCACGCGCAGGCGAGCCTGGGCGGAACGGGCGGCAAGAAACCGCGCCGGTCGGCCGCTGCCCGGCGACCAGGCCAACACATCCAGCATTTCTCTGAGCAGGGCCTTGAGTCGGGTGTATCGCGCCTGCGCGGATTCCGCGTCCTGTTCAAGGAAGAACCCGCGCACTGCGTCCAGGGTGGCAAGAAAGTTGGGCACGGCTTCCACCCGTGCCCGAACCGGCAACGCCATCAGTCCGCCAGTGCCCGGGTCAAGGCGCTGGCAGACACACGCTCACCCGCCAGGGCCTGACGCAAACCCGTCTCCGCTTCATCAAGAAGCACCAGGGCGGCATGTTCGGCTTCCAGTGCATGGTAGTAGTCAAGCTTGCGGGCATCCACCAGGGCCACATAGCTGGAACCATTTTTGGTCAGCACTTTTTCCGCCCCCCCATCCACCACTTCCTCGGCCAGTTCAGTCAGCCGGGCGCGGGCCTCGCTGATGGGCACCACATCAGATGTTCGCAACATCGCCCCACCTTTAATGAATACGTTAACGTCTATTGTAATGGCTCTGACGATGATGCGGCCACCTGATGGATATGCAAATCCCGCTGGGGATAGGGAATGGTGATGCCCGCTTCCTTGAACAGGCGCCAGATGGCCAGGTTGATATCGGATCGCACATTGGCCAGGCCCTCCTGGGGGTCCTTGATCCACACCCGCAGTTCCAGTTCGATGCCGTTGTCGCCGAAATTCATGAGCCGGGCGGCGGGGGCCGGGTCCGACAACACCCGGGGACTGGCCTTGGCCGCCTCCAGCAGCAAGGCCATGGCGGCGGGAGGATCATCGTCGTAGCCGATGGATACCGGCAGCTTCAGGCGCACATTGGGGTCGGTGTAGCTCCAGTTGATCACTTCGGTGGTGATCAGGGTTTCGTTGGGAATCAGCCGCTCCACCCCATCCCTGTCCTTGACCACCACGTAGCGGGCGTGGAGTTCCTGCACCCAGCCGAAGGTGTTGTCGATACTGATGACGTCACCGGGGCGTATGGAGCGGTCGAACAGGACGATGAAGCCGCTGATGAAGTTGCTGGCAATGCGTTGCAGGCCGAAACCCAGTCCCACGCCCACGGCACCGCCGAATACCGCCAGGGCGGTGAGGTCGATGCCTACCAGGTTCAGGGCCAGCAGGAAGGCCACCACCAGGAGCAGGAACTTGCTCAGCTTGACCAGGGCCACCTGCATGCTGGGGTTGACGAACTGGGACTGCTTGACCCGGTTCTCGATCAACCGGCCCAGCCACAGGGCCAGCAGCCAGAGCAGGGCCAGGCTGAGGACCAGCTTGCCGGTTTCCAGCAGGGAAACGCGCACACTACCCACCTGCATGGCCACCCCGTCCAGCGCTTCCAGCACCGCCGGCAACCAGCCCAGCAAGTGCAGGGCCACCACGATCCAGACAGAGGTGGCGATGAGGTTTTCCCAGGCTTTTACCGCCGGCCCCGGCTGGAAGGTCTTGCGCAAAAGGAAGACGACAATGCGGATGGTGGCCAGGGAAGTGAGCAGGGGCACGGCCAGATCGAGCAGGTCCACCGGGTAACCCTTATGTGCCAGCAGGGCCCGGCCGGCATAGACCCCCAGCAGCATGCTGATAGGAAACAGGATGCGTTGCAGGGTCTTGAGGGCCAGGCCTCTTACGGCGGAATCCTGGTTTTTCTCGGTGTGCTGCGCCAGGCTCTGGCCCAGGGTGCGGTGCACCAGCAAGGCACCTAGTGCAGCCAGACCCAGCACCCCCACCTCCCACCAGAACAGGGGATGGCTGATCAGGCCATGCCAGGTGGCAATAAGGTCAAGGACGGCGTCGGGCAGGGTGAAATCCATGGGAGCTGGGGGCGTGTTTTTTCCGAACATACCGGAAAGCGCCAGCCGACGGCAAAAACCCTGCCTCAGTCGCCGTGTTCCTCATCCTTGTCCTTACCTTGGAGGCCTTCGTGGACCTCATCGTCGTGATCGCCCTCGTCCTCTTGGCCATCTCCGGCTTCACGGACTACCCGGACTTTGTCGTCCCCTACTGAAAAATCGTGCTGGGTCGCCAGGAGAACAACGCCCGCAAGCATCATCAGCGCTACCAGGGACGCCTTGCTCACCGGAACGGCGGCCCCTTGACCCGGCTGCACCGTCTTGTAACCCGTCACCATGGCGCGGGGCAGATTCTCCCTGTGCTTCAGGCTGCCCACGGCAACGCCGGCCAGGTGCACCAGCACCACCAGAAGCATGGCGTTGGCCGCAAACTCATGCACTTCCTCTGCGGCGTCTTCCCAGTGGGCAGGGGCAATCCCCGCCAGGGGGCCCAGCCCCTTGTCCGCGGCGAACAGCACAAGTCCGCTGACCACCGTGGCCAGTCCAAGGCCCAGCAGTGCGTAGATGGCCAAGGCGCCGGCCGGGTTGTGGCCCAGAGAGTGCCGCTCTTTGCCGGCAAAAAGGTCCTTCACATAACGCCAGGCCGCTCCAGGTGCGGGGGGAAAGTCCGCAAATCGGCTGTAGTGGCCCCCCACAAAGCCCCAGACAAGGCGAAACAGGATCAAGCCACCCAGCAGATAGCCGAAGTAGCTATGCCAGCCCAATAGACCGTCTTCTTCACCAAGCAGGTAGGCGGCGATGAAGGCGGCGACAAGTAGCCAGTGGAACAGTCTGGTGGGCAGGTCCCAGACAAGGATGCGGCTCATGATGGGGCTCCGGTTGAAAGGGCGGACTTTGTTACCCGGGACTTAAGCCACCCTTAAAACCACTTTGTAGTCATGGCCATGAAATCATGCCCATGAGCGCATCCGGGTTCAATTCGAACTTTCTGTGTGCAACCCAGAAAACCGTACCAAAAATGATGTGCCACTTCCCCCTGGACCATTACCCACCTCCACCCGGGCCCCCAGACGCTCCGCCGCTTCCCGCACGATGGCCAGGCCCAGGCCGCTGCCGGGCTGGCCGCTACCTGCCAGACGGAAGAAACGCTGGAAGACCTTTTCACGCATGTCCGGCGGAATGCCGGGGCCATCGTCTTCCACCCGTACCCAGGGGCCCTCGGGGCCTTGTCCCACGCTCACGGTGACGTGCCCCTCTGCGGGGGTGTAGCGCACAGCATTGCTCACCAGATTGTCCAGCAGGTCCGCCAGCACGGATTCCTGGCCCTGTACCATGACCCCCCGGGTGGGTCCGTCGTAGCCCAGGTCCAGGGGCTTCGCCAGGGCTTCCGGGGCCCACTGTGCGGCGCAGTCCCGTGCCAGCAGGCCCAGGTCCAGTGGTTCGCCGCCGGCAGGCACGGCTTCTGGGGCATTGCGTGCCAGGGCCAGCAACTGGTTCACCAGCCGGCCGCAGCGTTTGGCGCCCTGGCAGATGCCCTGCAAAGCGTTCCGGACAGAAGGCGGTGCCTCTTCCCGGCTGGCCAGTTCAGCCTGGGACACCAGGCCGGCAAACGGCGTGCGCAACTGGTGGGCGGCGTTGGCGACGAACTGGCGCTGGCTTTCCATGGCACCTTGCAAACGTTCAAGCAGGCGGTTGATCTCTCGGATAAAGGGCCGCACTTCCCCGGGAGCCTGGGATTCGTCCAGGGGGCTCAGGTCGTCCCGTCTGCGGGCCGCCACCTGGCGGCGTAGATGCTCCAGGGGTCTGAACCCCTGGTTGAGGCCGATCCACACGGCAGCACCGGCAATGAGGATGAACACGAACTGGGGAATGACGATATTGCCGAGAATGCTGCGGCCCAACAGCAGGCGGTCCTGGATGGGTTCGGCCACCACCAGCACGTATTCGGTCCCCGGCGTCCTGCGCTTGGTGCTGAATTGCAGGGTCAGCACCCGAACCTTTTCGCCCCCCAGGGAGGTGTTGCGCAGCCAGGTGTCCTTGCTGGCGAAATCCCGGGGCCGGGGCCGGGGCAGGCTGGCATTGCCCACCAGAGGTTTGTGGTTGGCGTCGAACAGGGTGAAGCTCAGGCGCCCCGGGTCTTCAGGCAACAAGTCGGCCACATCGGGCATGGCCGGCTCCGGGGCCAGGTCAAAACGGCTGGCGATGAGCCGGGCCCGCTCTGTAAGCAGCAGGTCGTAGGGTTGGTTGGAGAGTTTCAGGGCGGCGATATAGCCGATGACCGTGGAGAACAGCAGCAGCAGGTACAAGGGCGTAAACAGCCAGTTCACCAAATGCTGGCGCAGGGAGAGGATGTCGTCATCAGCCCCCGGTGAACGGGGGGTGGCCGGTGTGCTCATGCCTTGTCCATCATGTAGCCCAGGCCCCGTACCGTGCGGATGTCCACCCCCCCAGGTTGCAGCTTCTTGCGCAGGCGATGCACGTATACCTCGATGGCGTTGTAGCTCACCTCTTCGCCAAAGGCGCACAGGCTTTCCACCAGTTGTTCCTTACTGACCACCTTGCCCTGTCGGAAAAGCAGGGTTTCCAGCACGGCCAGCTCACGGGCGGACAGTTCGACAGGATCCCCCGCCAGAGTAGCCCGGCGGCCGACGCTGTCATAAGCCAGAGTGCCGCAGCACAGGGTTACCGCCGCACCCGGCCCTCGGCGCAACAGAGCCCGCACCCGGGCCTCCAGCTCCGCCAGGGAAAAGGGTTTGGTGAGGTAGTCGTCCGCCCCCAGATCAAGGCCCTTGACCCGGTCCTCTACGGCGTCCCGGGCCGTGAGGATGATCACCGGCAGGGTACGCTTTTCCGCCCGCACCTGGCGCAAGACCTGAAGGCCGTCCAGGCGCGGCAGATTCAGGTCCAGGATGGCCAGGTCGTGGGCGCCGTCCAGCATCATGGCCAGAGCCTGCTCGCCATCCGCCACCGGGTCGCACACATACCCGGCGGCGGTCATGGCACGCACCAGACTGTCGGCGAGGATTTCGTCGTCTTCAACGATGAGGATGCGCATGGGGACGGTCTTGATACAGAAGGGGCTTCCTGGCCGGATCGGCGGCCATTATGCTGGAAACCTCCACGGCCTGCGCCCCTCCCTATGAGCACACCCTACGCCCTCGTTGCTGCCACCCTGGATCACCTGACCCGCTTCGCCCCCTTCAGCCAGATGCAGCGGGAACACCTGATCTGGATGATCGAACGCCTCAAGGTGGGCTATTACGCCAAGGATGAAGTGGTGCTGGCCCCGGGCGACCTGCCCGTGGATACCTTCTACGTCATCAAACAGGGCGTGGTCCTGGGGGAGCAGGGCGTCACCCAGAGCCAGGAGGATTCGGCCTGGCTGGAACTTCACGAAGGCGAATGCTTTCCCCTGGGCGCCCTGCTCTCCAAACGTAGCGTCACCAGCACCTACCGGGCCGGCACCGACGCCTTCTGCTACGAACTCGCCGCCGACGATTTCCACGCCCTGCTGCAACGCTGCCCCGCCTTCCAGGATTTCTGCACCCGTCGAATCGCAAACCTGCTGGAGCAATCCAAGCAAGTGATCCAGGCCCAGTACGCCAAGTCCAGCAGCGACCAGCAATCCATGTCCAGCCCCCTGTCGGCCCTCATCCACAGGCAGCCCATCACCTGCGCCCCCGAAACCCCCCTGCGCGAGGCCCTGGAAACGATGCACCAGAACGGCATCGGCTCCATGGTGGCGGTGGATACGGACGGTCGCCCCGCCGGCATCTTCACCCTCCACGACGTGCTCTCCCGGGTGGTGCTGCCGGGCCTGGACCTCAGCCGCCCTATGGCGGACGTGATGACCCTCTCCCCCTACACCATGCCCCCTCAGGCCTTTGCTTACGAGGCCGCCTTGGCCATGGCCAAGCACGGCTTCCGTCATATCCTGGTGACGGAAAACGGCCGGCTGAAAGGCCTGGTATCTGAAAAGGATCTGTTCTCCCTGCAACGGGTAGGTCTGCGCCAGATCAGCGGCAACATCCGCAACGCGGAAAGCCTGGCCACCCTGATCAGCGCCGCCGGCGACATCCGCCAACTGGCCCACAACATGCTCGCCCAGGGCGTCTCGGCGGAACAGCTCACCCAGATCATCTCCACCCTGAACGACCTGCTCACCACCCGGGTGCTGGAGCTGGAGCTGGGCGCCCGGCCCATGGAAGGCATCGAATTCTGCTGGATCGCCCTGGGCTCCGAAGGCCGCCTGGAGCAGACCCTCAACACCGACCAGGACAACGGCATCATCTTCACCCTGCCGGAAGGCCAGTCGGCGGAGGCCCTGCGGGAGCGGCTGCTGCCCTTCGCCCGGCGGGTGAACGAAGCCCTGGCCGCCTGCGGCTTTCCCCTGTGCAGCGGGGATGTCATGGCCTCCAACCCCAAATGGTGCCTATCCCTGGAGGAATGGCGAACCACCTTCGCCGACTGGATCGACCACGGCGCTCCCCAGGACCTGCTCCACGCCACCATCTTCTTCGATTTCCGCGCCCTGTACGGCGCCGAGCACCTGGCAGTGGAACTACGGGACTGGCTGGCCCAGGCCGCCAAGCAGAACACCCGCTTCCTGCACCAGATGGGGGTCAACGCCCTGCGCAACCGCCCGCCCCTGGGCCTGGTGCGGGACTTCGTCACCGGCGACGGCCACACCCTGGACCTGAAGCTCAACGGCATCACCCCCTTCGTCGACGCCGCGCGCATCTTCAGCCTGGCGGACGGGGGCCTGAAGACCAATACCGTGGGCCGCCTGCGGGATCTGGCGGAAAGCGGGTTCATGCGCCAGCAGGACGCCGACGCCTTCATCGAGGCCTTCCTGTTCATCCAGCTCCTGCGCCTGCGGCTCCATCACCAGCAACGGGAAAAAGGGGAATCCCTCACCAACAAGGTGGACCCGGACACCCTCAACCACCTGGACCAGCGCATCCTCAAAGAAGCTTTCCGCCAGGCCCGCAAGCTGCAAACAAAACTGAGCCTGGATTACCAGATATGAACTGGCTGGACGGATTTTTCAGCAAGCGCCCGGCCCTCACCCCGGCGCAATCCGCCCGGCTGGCCGCCTGGCAGGCTCTGCCAGAACCGGACATGCGAACCTCCATTTCCACTAGCCGCTACGTGGTTGTGGACGTGGAAAGCAGCGGCCTGAACATCCAGCGGGACCGCCTCATCGCCATCGGCGCCGTGGCCGTGGTGAACGGCCGCATCGCCCTGGGAGACAGCCTGGACATCGTCCTGCGCCAGGACGCCGTGAGCGGCAAGGACAACATCCTCATCCACGGTATCGGCGGCACCGCCCAACAGGAAGGCATGCCGCCCGAGGACGCCCTGCTCACCTTCCTGGAGTTTCTGGGCAAGGACGGCCTGATCGCCTTCCATGCCGCCTTCGACGAGGCCATGATCAAGCGTGCCCTAAAGGCCTATCTGGGCCTGCGCTTCCAGCACACCTGGGCGGATCTGGCCTACATCGCTCCCGCCCTGTACCCACGGCTGGCCGCCAGCCATCGGGCCCTAGACCACTGGATGGAATTTTTCAGCATCGCCAATTTCGCCCGCCACAGCGCCCTGGCGGACGCCGTTTCCACTGCGGAGCTGATGCTGGCCCTGACGCCCCGCATGCGCGCCACGGGGGCCAAAAACCTGCGCGACCTCCGGGACCTGGAACGCAGTCGCCGGCCTTCCCAATACGGGGTATGAGGACACGCTGGTTTAATCGGTTTCGTCGTTCCAGCTAAGGCGGGAACCCAGATAAATCAAAGCACTGGCTCCCCGCCTTAGCGGGGATGACGGTTAAAACGGCGCTTCCTTAGGGTGCAAGGCGCTAGGAGCCTTTTTTCACGCCCAGCTTCATATGGGCATGCCGGCTGAGGATGAAGTCGAAGATGATCTTCATCCAGATGGTGGAACCGGCGATGGCGGACCAGGTGGCGTAGGGCATGCTGCCGGTGACGATGCCCAGGATCACGAACACGATGATGCCGGCGCCGATGAGATTGATGGCCGCCGAGTAGGGAGCGAACTTGGCCGGATCATCCGGCGGCAGGCCCCGCTTCAGGGCCACGTAGGAATAATCCTTGCGAAACAGGATGCGCCAGGCGTTGCGCCCCCAGAAAAAGGTGATGGGAAACAGGGCCAGGAAGAGGATCCAGGTCATGGCCACTTGCACGTCGAAAACCATCGCATTCTCCAAATGAAAAGCCCCGCCAGTTTATCGCTGGCGGGGCTCGAATTTCCGGCCCGCTAGTTCAGGCCGGGAAGCAGCTCAGCTTAGTGGGCGTGGGAACCGTCCACGGCCTTGGAGCCACGGGGGATACGCACGGCTTCCACCATGTGCTGGATGTGCTCGGGCGGCTCCTTGGTCACCTTGTCCACCATGAAGGCCACGGCGAAGTTCACCAGAGCGCCGATGGCACCGATGGCTTCCGGGGTGATGCCGAAGAAGCTGTTCTTGCCGCCGATCAGGTCCAGGTACTCCGTGCCCTTGATGAAGAAGATGCCTTTGTGGGCGAACACGTAGAACAGGGTGACGGACAGGCCCACGATCATGCCGGCCATGACGCCTTCCTTGTTCATCTTCTTGGAGAAGATGCCCATCATGATGGCGGGGAACAGGGACGACGCCGCGATACCGAAGGCCAGGGCCACGGTACCCGCCGCGAAGCCGGGCGGGTTCAGACCCAGGTAGCCGGCCACGACGATGGAGGCTGCCATGGCGATCCGACCGGCCATCAGTTCGCCCTTCTCGCTGATGTTGGGCGCGAACACGCCTTTCACCAGGTCGTGGGAGATGGCGGCGGAAATGGCCATCAGCAAACCGGCGGCAGTGGACAGCGCAGCGGCCAGGCCACCGGCGGCCACCAGGGCGATCACCCAGTTGGGCAACAGGGCGATTTCCGGGTTGGCCAGCACGATGATGTCCTTGTTCACGTCCAGCTCGTTGCCCTTCCAGCCGGCGGCTTCTGCCTTGGCCAGGAATTCGGCGTTCTTGGACTTGTCGTCGTAGTACTGGATGACGCCGTCGCCGTTCTTGTCCTCGAACTTGAGCAGGCCGGTCACTTCCCAACGCTTCATCCAGTCCGGGCGCTCCTCGTACTTGATGTTGGCGTCAGGCGCAAACACGTCCACGTCGGCCTTCATCACCGCGGGGGTGATGGTGGCATGCAGGTTCATGCGGGCCATGGCCGCCACGGCGGGGGCCGTGGTGTACAGGATGGCGATGAACACCAGGGCCCAGCCGGCGGAAGAACGGGCAGCCGCCACGTTGGGCACGGTGAAGAAGCGCATGATCACGTGGGGCAGGCCTGCGGTGCCGATCATCAGGGACATGGTGTACACGAACATGTTCAGCTTGCTCTCCGGCACGGCCGTGGTGTACTGCCCGAAGCCCAGGTCGTTGACCACCTGGTTCAGGGTTTCCAGCAGGGACTTGTCGGTGCCGGACATCTCGGAGCCCAGACCCAGTTGAGGGATGGGCATGCCGGTCAGGGCCATGGAGATGAAGATGGCGGGGATCACGTAGGCGAAGATCAGCACGACATACTGGGCCACCTGGGTGTAGGTGATGCCCTTCATGCCGCCGAACACCGCATAGGTGAACACGATGGCCATACCCACGTAGATGCCGACGTCCTGTTCCACGCCCAGGAAGCGGGAGAAGGCCACGCCCACACCGGTCATCTGGCCGATGATGTAGGTGATGGAGGCCACCAGCAGGCAGATCACGGCCACCGTGGAAGCCGACTTCGAGTAGAAGCGGTCGCCGATGAACTGGGGCACGGTGAACTTGCCGAACTTGCGGAGGTAGGGGGCCAGCAGGCAGGCCAGCAGCACGTAGCCGCCGGTCCAGCCCATGAGGAACAGGCCGCCGCCGTAACCCATGTAGGCGATGAGGCCGGCCATGGAGATGAAGGACGCGGCGGACATCCAGTCGGCCGCCGTGGCCATGCCGTTCAGCACCGGAGGCACGCCGCCGCCGGCCGCGTAGTACTCGCTGGTGGAACCGGCCCGTGCCCAGATGGCGATACCGATATACAGGGCGAAGGTGATGCCGACGACCAGGTAGATAGTAGTTTGCAGATCCATGAGGTCTCGCTCCTTAGTCTTCGTGGACGCCGAACTTGCGGTCGATCTGGCCCATCTTGCGTGCGTACCAGAAGATCAGGGCGACGAAGATGTACATGGAGCCCTGGTGGGCAAACCAGAAGCCCAGGGGATAACCGCCCAGCGAGATGTTGTTGAGGGGTTCTGCGTACAGGATGCCCAGGCCGAACGAGCAGAGGAACCAGATCACCAGTACTTTGGTGATCAGGCCCAGCGTCGCCTTCCAGTAGGCATTGGAATCGTAATTCCCGGAATCGGACATTGTGTGTCTCCTTGCCTTGTAAAACTTTGAATATGGCGCCGTGCCTCAGGCCCGGGCCCCCATTACCCCCCTCTATGGGGGTCGCATATTAGGCAGACTGGCTGACACCAACCTTACATTCCCCGGTTCATTCGCTTACGCCCCACCCGTCGCGCTTATACTCACGCCAGCCAAGGAGACGGAATGCTGTTGACGGACAAACACCGTGAATACTGGCGGCGCAACCTCCGCCTGACCGGAACGCTGCTGGTCATCTGGTTCGCCGTGACCTTCGGCGTGGTCTGGTTTGCCCGGAACCTGGCGCACATCATCTTCCTGGGCTTTCCCCTGCCTTTCTGGGTAGGCGCCCAGGGGGCCCTCATCGTCTATGTGCTGCTCATCCGCCACTACGCCCGGCACATGAATGAACTGGACGAGGAGTATGGCGTGGGCGAGGACGGCCGCTGATGCCCCACACCTTCGTCAACCGTCTGAAGAAGTATTACAGCTTCTATACCGGCGGTTTCGTGATGTTCGTGCTGGCCCTGGCAGTGGCGGAATACATGGGCATGCCGGACCACTGGATCGGCTGGACCTTCATGGCCACTACCGTGGCCCTCTACGCGGGCATCGGCATCATGAGCCGCACCGCCGACGTGACCGAGTACTACGTGGCCGGCCGCCGGGTGCCCGCCATCTATAACGGCATGGCCACGGGAGCGGACTGGATGAGTGCCGCCTCCTTCATCGGCATGGCCGGCACCCTGTATGCCAAGGGCTATGACGGCCTGGCCTTCGTCATGGGCTGGACCGGGGGCTATGTGCTGGTGGCCCTGCTACTGGCCCCCTACCTGCGCAAGTTCGGCCAGTTCACCATCCCCGACTTCATGGGTGCCCGCTACGGCGGCCACACGGCCCGCACCATCGCCGTGGTGGGCACCATCCTGGCTTCCTTCACCTATGTCACCGCCCAGATCTACGGCGTGGGCATCATCACCAGCCGCTTCCTGGGCATCGCATTCGAAGTGGGGGTGTTCGTGGGCCTGGCGGGCCTGCTGCTGTGTTCCGTACTGGGGGGCATGCGGGCGGTCACCTGGACCCAGGTGGCCCAGTACATCATCCTCATCATTGCCTACCTGATACCTGTGGTTTTCATGTCCTATCAGGTCACCAACATCCCGGTGCCCCAGCTGGCCTACGGCGCGGTGCTGGAGAAGGTGACCGAACGGGAAGATGCCATCATGGCAGACCCGGCCCAGCAGGCCGCCCGGGAAGCCTTCCGGCAGCGGGCCGAACAGCGGGAAGCGGATATTGCCACCTTGCAGGCCGCTGGCGCCCCGCCGGCAGAAGTGGCCCGCCAGCGCCAGCTCCAGGCGGCGGACACTGCCCGGGCCCAGCCCATCACCCACCATGGCGAACCTTTCCCGGGCCAGACCGAAGCGGAGCGGGACACGGCCCGGCTCAACTTCATCGCCCTCACCTTCTGCCTCATGGTGGGCACCGCTTCCCTGCCCCACGTGCTCATGCGCTTCTACACCACCCCCTCGGTACGGGAAGCCCGGGAATCCGTATTCTGGTCCCTGTTCTTCATCTTCCTGCTGTATTTCACCGCCCCGGCCTATGCGGTGTTTGCCAAGTACGAGGTCTACACCAACCTCATCGGCACCAGCATCATCGAGCTACCCGGCTGGGTGGCGTCTTGGGCCAAGCTGGGCCTGGTGAGCGTGGAAGACATCAACGCCGACGGCATCCTGCAACTGGCGGAATTGAGCCTGAACCCGGACGTGATCGTGCTGGCCACGCCGGAAATCGCCGGCCTGCCCTATGTGGTGGCGGGCCTGGTGGCCGCCGGGGGCCTGGCCGCCGCCCTGTCCACGGCGGACGGCCTGCTGCTCACCATCGCCAACGCCCTGTCCCACGATGTCTATTACAAGATGATCGACCAGGGCGCTTCCACCAACCGGCGCATAGCGGTCTCCAAGGGACTTCTGCTGCTGGTGGCCCTCATTGCCGCCTACGTGGCCTCCCTGAAACCGGACACCATCCTGTCCATGGTGGCCTGGGCCTTTTCCATCGCCGCCGCCTGTTTCTTCCCCGCCCTGGTGCTGGGCATCTTCTGGAAACGGGCCACGAAGGAGGGGGCCATTGCCGGCATGCTGGTGGGCCTGGGCCTGACCCTGTACTACCTGATCGGGGTGAAATTCATGGGCATGCCCCGCTGGTTCGGCATCAGCGATGTCTCGGCGGGCATCTTCGGCATTCCCGCCGGCTTCGTCACCACCCTGCTGGTGAGCCTGCTCACCCCGCCGCCGGACGAGGCCACCCAGAACCTGGTGGAAAGCGTGCGCTATCCCTCCCTCAAATCCATACCCAAGGCCTGATGGAGCCCTATTCCATCTTCCAGGTGGTGCAACTGCTGCTGCGCCTGGTCATCTATACCTTCATCGGCCAGGGGCTGCTGGGCCTGATCCTGGGCCCCAGGCGCCAGGAAAACGGCGTCTGGCTGGCCATGGACAAGCTCACCCGGCCC
This sequence comes from Pseudomonadota bacterium, assembly GCA_040757575.1. Lineage (GTDB taxonomy): Bacteria > Pseudomonadota > Gammaproteobacteria > Burkholderiales > Thiobacillaceae > PFJX01. The sequence continues at coordinate 248,489 of JBFLXA010000002.1, read as the reverse complement.
TTTTGGCGCCTTACCCGCCGGCTGATACCCGGATTCATCGGCGACCGTGCCATCGCCCCCCTCGCCATAGCCGGGCTGCTGACCCTCAACCTGGCCCTGTACATGACCTTCCACGCCCTGGGCTGGATTGCGCCCCGGACCGGGGTGGGGGGCTGACCAAGGGGCTGAAGTAGAATGCGCCCCTGATCTGGATGGAATAGACATGAGCCCACTGAAGAACGACACCTTCCTGCGTGCCCTGCTGCGTCAGCCCACGGACTACACCCCCACCTGGCTGATGCGCCAGGCAGGCCGCTACCTGCCGGAATACTGCGCCACCCGGGCCCGGGCCGGCAGCTTCATGAACCTGTGCATGTCGCCGTCCCTGGCCACGGAAGTGACCCTGCAACCCCTGGCCCGCTACAACCTGGACGCGGCCATCCTGTTCTCCGACATCCTCACCATCCCCGACGCCATGGGCCTGGGCCTGTCCTTCACCCAGGGCGAAGGCCCCAGGTTCGAGCGCCCCCTGAGGGAGGAATGGGAGATCCGCGACCTGGCTGCCCCGGACCCCCACGACAAACTGCGTTACGTCATCGATGCGGTGAGCGAAATCCGCAAGGCCCTGGACGGTTCCGTACCCCTCATCGGCTTTTCCGGCAGCCCCTTCACCCTGGCCTGCTACATGGTGGAAGGCCAGGGCAGCGACACCTACGCCACGGTCAAGAAGATGATGTACAGCCGGCCGGACCTGTTCCACCACATCCTGCAGGTGACCACCCAGGCGGTGACGGATTACCTGAACGCCCAGATCGAAGCCGGCGCCCAGGCGGTGATGGTGTTCGATTCCTGGGGCGGCATGCTCTCCCAGGCCGCCTACCTGGAGTTCTCCCTGCCCTACATGGCCCGAATCATGCAAGGCCTGACCCGGGAGCGGGGCGGCCACGTGGTGCCCCGCATCGTCTTCACCAAGGGCGGCGGCCTGTGGCTGGAACAAATCGCCGCCTGCGGCGCCGACGCCGTGGGCCTGGACTGGACCATCGACATCGGCGACGCCCGCCGCCGGGTGGGCGACAAGGTGGCCCTGCAAGGCAACCTGGACCCCACCGTGCTCATGGCCACCCCGGAAGCCGTGGCCGCCGAAGCCAAGCGGGTGCTGGCCAGCTACGGCAAGGGCCACGGCCACGTCTTCAACCTGGGTCACGGCATCTCCCAGTTCACCCCGCCGGAAAACGTGGCCGTGCTGGTGGACACGGTACGCACGGAAAGCCGCCAATACCACGTCTGATCGCCCTTGCTGCTCCCTCCCCCGCCGGAGGAGAGGGTAAACACATGGAATGTCAGCCTCCGTGCAGGCCGATGACGAAGCGATGCTTGCCTGAAACCGTCGGGGGAATCTGCTCCACGTAGCGCACCTCCAGCCCCATGGCCGGGTCCACTTCCTGTCTCAGTGCATGGGCCATGGCTGACAGCTTTTCTGCCGCGAGCGGCTGAGGACAAACCAGGTTCAGCACCATGCGATCCCGGCTTTCCTGCACCCACTGGTACTGGCGGACCTGGGTCAGGCCATAAAGCTGGCGGTTGAACCAGGCGGGATGGACCCGCTTGCCGGTGGACGTGGTGATGAGATCGTTTTGCCGGCACATTCCCATTTCCATGAGAGGAAAGGGAGAACCGCAGGAGCAGGTCCCCGGCAGCAGACGACCGGCGTCCCCCAAATCGTAACGGATGAAGGGCATGAGCCGGTTGGTGAGCGATGTCACCAGCAGGCGGTCTTCGCCAGCCTCCCGCACCGACTCCAGCCACACCAGATCCGTCATAACGTGCATGCCCCCGTGCCGGCATTCCCAGGCGATGTTCGGTACCTCCCGGCAACCATACTGGTTGAACACCTTGCAGCCAAAGGCCTGCTGCATAAGTGACCGCTGACTTTCATCCAGCATCTCGGCGGTGGAATAAACGCCCATGAGGCTGTCCGGCAGGTCCAGGCCCCGGCCTGCCACGTAGCGGGCCAGTTCCGTCAGGGCGGAGGCATAGCCATAGATGAGGGTGGGCCGCCAGCGCCGGATGCGGGCCACCCAGTCCGCCAGCAGGGCCTCGCTGTATTCCAGGGCGGCCAGGGTGCGCTCACCGGCGATGACATCCGCGAGGCGATGGCCAAACACCCCCCCCTTGCCCACGTCCTGCCGGGCGCCCCACAGGTACAACACCTTCTGCCCCGGCCGCCAGCCGGACATCATGAAGCCCCGCATCATCCCGGCCCGCATGCGCTCATGTTTTTCCTGGTCATACCAGAAGGCCAGGGGCTGGCCGGTGGAACCGCCGGTATGGCCGACGGGGGTGGATGCCGGGTCGGCGGTGTCTGTGAGCAGGTCCGCCAGATGATCCCGCACGGCGTTTTTCGAGAGGATGGGCAGGGCTGACAACGCACTCGGCTGGCCATCCCAGCCAGCCAGGTCCAGACGTTGCCGGTAATAGGGCACCCGCGCCGCCGCGTGACGGACCATCTCGTCCAGGGCCTGCAGCTGGTAGGCGGCCAGGGCCTCCGGCGTCAGGGCCTGGTGGGCCAGCAAGGGTTCCAGATAGGCGTAGCGCTCAGGATACCGGCGACGGTGCAGCCCGTGGCGCAGGGCGGGGATCAAGTTATTTCGCCCTCTCCCCCCGCCCTCCCCCAGCGGGGGAGGAAGCCAGCATGTCCAGGGCCTGGGCCCACGTCTGGCGCTGGGCGGGCAGGCCCAGAAGGGCGGCTGTCTGGCGGCGGCGCCAGTCCGCCAGGCGGGCGGGGTCGTCGATGCGCTGGTAGCCGGGGGCTTCGGCGCCGAAATTGCGGCGGATGTTGGCGGCGAAGGTGCGGAAGCGGGCCGTGCTTTCTCCGTGTTCCGGGGTGCAATTCCACCAGCGGGCCGGGTCTTCCAGCAGGGCTTCCAGGCGGTTCAGGGAGGCCAGGATGGTCTGCTGCTTGGCGGCATAGCGCTGGCGCATCTCCCGTTGCTGGTCTTCCAGGATGGCCTGCAACTGATGGGCTGGCAGGGCCGTGTCCGGGTAGCCCAGGGCGGTGAGGCGTTCCATGGCAAACAGCATCACGTCGCCGTGGAACTGGCGTTCGAATTCGTCCGTGAGGTCCACCTGCCGGTCCTGGTCCACGACGCCGGGACGGAATTCCGACTGGCCGGTGGCTTCCAGCGTCCGGCTGTGGAGCATGGGCAGGTTGGCCGAGGCGAAGCCGGCCCCCAGCCCGGCCTTGAGCAGCCGGCCCATGGTGGGGCCGGACATGCGTAGCCGCAGGGGGGCGTAGGGGATGAACCAGTCCAGGGCCTGGGGCCGGAACACGTAGTTGCCGGTGTAGACGGTGCGGGCCGGGGGGGTGGACAGGCCCTCCGGGCTGGCCGGTTCATGGCGGTAGTAGGTCACCCGGGTGGGGTGCTGGCCGTGGAAGAAGCTGTTCAGGCGCCGGGCGAAGTCGGCAAAACAATCTGCGTTGCTGGGGGTGCCCGGCAAGCCGCAGCGGAAACGGTAGGCATCCTCCCCGGCCTTGAAGCCGAACAGGTCCGCCATGTCGTGGTAGGCCGCCTCGCCGGAACCCCGGGTGGTGGCTAGCTGGCGGGGATAGGGGCTGTGGGGCGTGGTGTGGGCCATTTCCGAGAGGAAGCGCAGCACGTCTTCCAGGAAATTGCCCGCCATCACCGCCGGGGATACGGGGGGGTCGCCCACCACCTTGCCGGTGAGCACCTGTACCCCGGGCTGCTGGAAGATCTCATCCAGGCGGTGGAAGAAACTCACCACCGCTGCTTCCGTGTCACCGCCCGCCGTGGCCAGCTTGACCCGGAAGGCCTGGTCCGCGTCCAGGGTGTAGAACAACAGGGGGCCGCCCAGGGCGGCTTCCTCGGTTGCCTGCATCTCCCTCAACTTCAGGTAGGCGATGTTGCGCATCATGGCCTGGCCCTTGTGGGCGAAGGCGGGCCGGGCGTGGGTGCCGACGATGGCGCCCAGGTCCAGGTCCGGCAGCCGGTCCAGCAGGGCCATCTGCTCCGCCGGACCGAAGTAATGGATTTGCAGCCCCCGGGCCCGGAAGGCTTCGGCGATGGCCTGGTTTGCAGTCCGGGCGGTCGCCTCGGCGGAATCGTCCGCCAGCAGCACCGAAATCTTGCGCCAGCGGCCGCTGGCGTCCTGGCCGCCGTAGCCGTAGGCCTGGCATAGGTCCAGCAGGCTTTGCAGGCAGGATTCCAGATGCCGGGGACTGTCCGCCACGGGAATCACCAGCACGAAACCGTGGCGCCGGTCTTCCCCCTGGCGGGCGATGAGGCTTTCCAGCCGCCGCCAGGCAGCCTGGTAGGAGGCCAGCAGACTGTCGTTGTAGCCCCCCTCCCACAGGGCGGCTTCGAAGCGGGCGATGGCCTGGCGCTGGGCGGCGATCTGGGTGTCCAGGTCCGCCAGCCGGCAGGCCCCGGGCGGTTCAGCGCGCGGAGAGGTAGCTGGGGAAGGCATGCTTGTCCAACAGGATTTCGATGAGGTTCAGACCCCCGGTCAGGTCCGCCTGGTCGAACAGGTGGGCCAGATCCGCCTCGGATTCGATACGGTAATGGCAGAGGCCAAAGGACGCCGCCAGCAGGCCGAAATCCGGGTTCACGAAGTCGCAATCCAAATAGCGCTCGCCGTAGAGCTGGAACTGATTCTTGCGGATCAGGCTCATGCTGCCGTTGTTGATGACCACGGTGTTGAGGGGGATGCCGTAGTTCACGGCGGTCATCAGCTCCATGCCGCACATCTGGAAGCCGCCGTCTCCCAGGATGGCGAAGGCCGGGGCCTGGGGGTGGCAGAACTTGGCGCCGATGGCCGCCGGAATGGCGTGGCCCAGGGAGGAAATGCCGGAATTTGGGAAGTAGTGGTTGGCGTGGGAAACGTCCAGGAAGCTCTGGGCGAAGATGATGTTGTCGTCGAAGATCAGGGCATCCCGGGGAAAACGCTGGGCCAGTTGGCGGAAGAAACCTTCCATGAGCCGGAACCTGGAACGCTCGTCCGCCCGGGGGCCATCCGGCACCGCCTGGGCCTGGCGATGGGCGGCCAGGGGGTCCAGGCTCTTGGGGGGGCAGTCGGCCAGCCGGTCCAGCAGTTCCGCCACCACGTCCCGGACATCCCCCTGGACGGCCACGTCCGGGCGGAACACCCGGCCCAGCTGGGCGGCGTCCCGGTCCACCTGGGCCAGGCGCTTGCCGGCCAGCAGGCGGCTATCCCACAGGTAGCTGGTGCGCTCGTTGAACCCCGCCCCCAGAAACAGCACCAGGTCCGCCTGGTCGACGATGTAGCGGTAGGCGCCGCCGTCGGAGGTGACCCCCAGGCAGCCCAGGGACAGGGCAGAGCCCTCCGCCACCACCCCCTTGCCCTTCAGGCTGGTGGCCACGGGGATGTTGAGGGCCTCTGCAAGGCGGCTCACTTCGCCCCGGGCCCCGGCCCGGATACAGCCATAGCCGGCGATGATGACCGGGTGGCGGGCCTCCCGCAGCGCTTCCGCCAGGGCCGGCACGGGGCCCAACGATGGGGGTACCGCCAGGGCGTGGGGCAGATGCACCTGGTCCAGCACCGCAGCATCCACCAGTTCCTTCTGCACATTGAAGGGAATGGACAGCAGCACCGGCCCCGGGTCCGGCCCCAGCAGGGCCTGGGTGGCCTGGTTCAGCACCTGGCCCAGGTAATCGGTGCGTTCGATAAGCTTGCGGTAGCGGGTCAGGCCGGCGAACAGGGCCATCTGGTCGATGGCGCCCCCTTCCCCGGCGCTTTCCTGCAAGCCGCCCTTGCCAAATATATAAGTGGAGGTCTCGCCGGTGATCACCAGCACTGGCAGCCGGTCGGCGTAGGCGTTGGCGATGCCCGTCACCAGGTTGGTGGCCCCCGGGCCCGCCGTTGCGATGCAGGCCCCCACCCGATGCCCCGCCCGGGCGTAGCCGCCGGCCATGAAAGCGGCCCCCTGTTCGTGCTTCACCAGCACGCTCTTCACCCCGGAGCCGTGGAGCTGGTCGTAGATGGGCAACACGTGGGCGCCGGGCATGCCAAACAGGACTTCAATGCCCAGGCGTTCCAGGTAGCGGACGATCAGTTCACTGACGGAAATCTTCATGTATGCGAGGACTTGGCGGCCAAATCTTGGCCGCCATGCGCCAAACCGGTGCGCGGAAAAGGAGGGGATTTGAGCACAAGAACGTCCCCCGGGGAAACCTGGGCCAGGTGCAATGCTGTATGGCCAGAAGCGTATGCCTTCCCTTGAAGGGAGAGAGGCACATGACAAGGGATTCCCTCAAGCCACCGTCTGCCCGCAGCATTAGGCTAGAAACCGGCCCGCACCGCCAGCGGAATCTTGCCGATCTTCATCCGCCATTCCCGGGGTCCGCTGTCGTGGACCGAGTTCCCCTGGCTGTCCACGGCCACGGTCACCGGCATGTCTTCCACCTGGAATTCGTAGACGGCTTCCATGCCCAGTTCCGGGAAAGCCAGCACCCGGGCGGACTTGATGGCCTTGGCCACCAGGTAGGCGGCGCCGCCCACGGCGATGCAGTAGACCCCGCCGTGGGCCTTGAGGGAGTCGATGGCTTCCGGGCCCCGCTCCGACTTGCCCACCATACCCAAGAGGCCCACGGGCTCCTCCAGCATCAGGTCGGTGAACTTGTCCATGCGGGTGGCGGTGGTGGGGCCGGCGGGGCCCACGGCTTCGTCCCGAACCGGGTCCACCGGGCCCACGTAGTAGATGAAGCGGCCGTGGAAATCCACCGGCAGGGGCTGGCCCCTGGCCACCAGGTCGGCCAGTTTCTTGTGGGCGGCGTCCCGGCCGGTGAGGAGCGTGCCGGAGAGCAGCAGTTGTTCGCCGGCCTGCCAGGTGGCGGTGTCGGCCTTGCTCAGGGTGTCCAGGTTCACCCGACGGGCGGTGGCGGGGCCCTGCATGGCAATGTCCGGCCATTCGCTGAGGGCCGGGGGCGTGAAGCTGGCGGGGCCCGAGCCGTCCAGAGTGAAGTGGATGTGCCGGGTGGCAGCGCAGTTGGGGATGAGGCCTACGGGCAGGCTGGCGGCGTGGGTGGGGTAGTCCTTGATCTTCACGTCCAGCACCGTGGTTAGGCCCCCCAGGCCCTGGGCGCCGATACCCAGGGCATTGACCTTGTCCAGGAGTTCCAGGCGCAGTTCCTCCACGCGGTTTTGCGGGCCCCGGGCCTTCAGTTCCTGGATGTCGATGGGGTCCAGCAGGGCTTCCTTGGCCATGAGCAGGGCCTTCTCCGGGGTACCGCCGATGCCCAGTCCCAGGATGCCCGGGGGGCACCAGCCGGCGCCCATTTCCGGAATCTGTTCCAGCACCCAGTCGACGATGGAATCCGAGGGGTTGAGCACGGCGAACCGGGCCTTGTTCTCCGAGCCGCCCCCTTTTGCGGCCAGTTTCACGTCCACGGTGTTGCCGGGGACGATCTCCACGTACAGCACCGCCGGCGTGTTGTCCCGGGTGTTTTTCCGGGCCCCGGCCGGATCCGCCAGCACCGAAGCGCGCAGAGGGTTGTCCGGGTTGAGATAGGCCCGGCGCACCCCTTCGTCCACCATGTCCTGGAGGGAAAGATTGCCCTCCCAGCGCACGTCCATACCCACCTTGAGGAACACCACCGCAATGCCCGTGTCCTGGCAAATGGGCCGGTGGCCTTCGGCGCAGAGCCGGGAATTGACGAGGATCTGGGCCATGGCATCCCGGGCCGCCGGGGATGCTTCCGCTTCATAGGCGGCGTGCAGGGCGCGGATGAAATCCAGGGGGTGGTAGATGGAGATGAACTGGAAGGCGTCGGCGACGGACTGGATGAAGTCGTCCTGGCGGATGGTCGTCATGATGTGTCCTTGAGTCAGGCTTATTTGGCGGGCAGGCTGGCGGCAAAGTCCCGGCCTCGTTCCAGCCAGGCGAGCAGGTCGGCGTCCGCTTCAAGGTGGTCCGGTGCCACCAGCAGCCAGCCTTTCATGGGGCGGCCGGTCACATCGAACGGCCCCACCCCGGGCTGGTCCAGGCAGGCGGCGTAGTCCTCCGGGTGGCAGCGCACCACCAGATGGTCTTTCCACACGCCGAAGGCCATGTTGCCGTTGAGCAGCCAGCCCACGCCGCCGAACATCTGCTTGCGGGCAAAACCCGGCCAGTGGAGGCTGGCCAGTTCGATACGCTCCGCCAGGCCCGGGTCGTAACTCATGGCTGCTTGGCTTCCTTGTCCCGCCAGACCAGCAGGCCCTGGGCGTTCAGGTGCACGTCGTTGGCCAGGAGGGCCTTGCAGGTGGCGTCGTCCAGGGTGCAGCCATGGTGGCGCAGGCGGGTCATGAGACTCTGTTCCAGGGCAGACTCCAGGGCCGCCTGGCGCTCGGCCCCCTCCCCGGCTACCGCCAGGGTCAGTTCGCACCAGGCGTCGATGAGTTCATGCAGAGGTTCCGCCAGGGCGGGCAGGTTGGTGACCCGGCCGTAATGGGTGAGGAAGGCGGCCTCCGGCTCCAGGGCCAGGATGCGGTCGATGGAGGCATGCAGGGCCATGGGGTCGAACTGCACCGGGGTGGTGGTGGGAAAGATGAATTGCCGCCCGTCCACGTCGAATTCCCGGTAGGAGATGCCGAAGGTGTCGCCGGTGAACACGCTTTCGCTGCGGGCATCGTGAACGCAGAAGTGGTGCCGGGCATGGCCCGGGGTGTCCAGGAAGGTGAGCACCCGGCCCTGGAAATCCAGGCGATAGCCCTCGGTCGCCTCGATGACCCGGTCGGCCGGCACGGGCACGATCTCGCCATACAGGGCCATGAAGTTGTCGTGGCCGTAGACGGCGATGGACCCGGCCACCAGCCGGGCCGGGTCGATGAGGTGGCGGGCGCCGCTGGGGTGCACCACCAATCGGGCGTTGGGGCAGTTCTGCATCAGGGCCCCGGCGGCCCCGGCATGATCCAGGTGCACGTGGGTGGCGATGATGTAATCCACATCGGCGGGGGTGAGGCCCAGGCCCTTCAGTTCCGCCAGCACGGAGGGCACCGAGGCGTTGGTGCCGGTATCGACGATGGCCACATGGCCCTGTTCGACGATCAGATGGATGGCCGCCAGGCCGGGGCGCAGGTAATCGGCATCCAGGGTGATGATGCCGTGATCATATTTGAGGGGAGGAATCATGATGTGGTGGCAGGCGTTGAGGTGGTGAGATGGAATTCTGCCCCCGGACCCTGGGCCAGGGCGTTTTTCAGCACTGGCATGCAGTTGGCCAAGCCGGCCTTCAGGGTCCAGGGGGGGTTGATGATGAACATGCCGGAGCCGCGCATGCCGAAGCCGTCCGGGCTGGGCCCGGTCACACTCAGGTTCACGTCCAGCCAGTCCACTTTCAGGGCATGGAGCCGTTCCGGCAGGCGCATGGCATCCGGCCGTTGCAGCATGGGGTACCACAGGGCGTAGGTGCCGGTGGCGAAGCGGGCCAGGCTGTCCTTCAGGGCTTCCACCACCCGGCTGTAATCCCGCTTGTCCTCGTAGGAGGGGTCCATGAGCACCAGGGCCCGGCGGGGTGGCGGGGGCAACAGGGCCTTCAGGCCTTCGAAGCCGTCCCCCCGGGTGACGATGACCCGCTTGCCGGCGGTCTTGAAGTTATGGCCCAGCAGATCCGCGTCGGTGGGATGGAGTTCGAACAGCCGCAGCCGGTCCTCCCCCCGCAGCAGGTTCCAGGCCAGCCAGGGGGAGCCGGGGTAATGCACCAGGCGCCCGTCCGGGTTCATATCCTTCACCAGGTCCAGGTAATCCGCCAGTTCCGGTGGCAGGCCGGTGCGATCCCACAGGCGGGCAATGCCGGACTCCCATTCCGCATTTTGCGCGGCATAACCTGAATCCAGGCTGTAGGCCCCCGCCCCGGCGTGGGTGTCGATGACCCAGAAAGGCTTGTCCTTTTTGGCCAGGTGGCGCAGCAGGGCCACCTGCACGACGTGCTTGAGTACGTCCGCATGGTTGCCGGCATGGAAGGCGTGGCGGTAGCTGAGCATGGCGAAGCCTGAATGGGAATATCGTCATTGTAGGGGCTTGACTTCGTTTTGATATTTCCATGATCATAAAAACATGGAAATGAAAACCGCAGTCACCGCCCTCTCCGCCCTGGCCCAGGAAACCCGCCTGGCCGCCTACCGAGTCCTCGTCCGTGCCGGGGAGGAAGGCCTGCCCGCCGGGGAGATCGCCAGCCAGCTGGGGGTGCCGCCGGCCACCCTGTCCTTTCACCTGAAGGAACTGGCCCACGCCGGCCTGGTGACCAGCCGCACCGAAGGCCGGTTTGTCATCTACGCGGCAGATTATGGCGTCATGACCGGCCTGATCGGCTTTTTGAGCGAGGAATGCTGCGCCGGCCAGCCGGAACTCTGCCTGCCGGCAACGGCGAACAAGAAAACCTGCACCACCTGTTAACCCACCCATCAGGAAATCCCATGAGCGAAAAGACCGTACTCATTCTCTGCACCGGCAACTCCTGCCGTTCCCAAATGGCCGAAGTGCTGGTGAACCACGACCTGGCTGGCAGTGTGCGGGCCCTGTCCGCCGGCACCAAGCCCCAGCCCAAGGTGGCGGACGGCGCCATCGCCGCCCTGAACGAGGCGGGCCTGAACACCGAGGGCCTGTACCCCAAGGACGTGGATGCGGTCATGAACCAGGACATCGATCTGGTCGTCACCGTGTGCGACAACGCCAAGGAGACCTGCCCGGTCTTCCCCAGGCCCGTGCCCAGCATCCACCTGCCCTTCCACGACCCCCACGGCGAGCCCCTGGAAAGCTTCCTCACCGTGCGGGACGACATCCGCGCCAGGCTGATTCCGGCCGTGCGGGAAAAGCTGGGTCTGTGAGATCACCCCCTTCCACGTTTTACTCGCCCCCAAGGAGGCTGCCATGTCCGATGCACCCATGAATGTGCTGTTCCTATGCACGGGTAATTCCGCCCGCTCCATCCTGGCGGAATCCCTGCTCAACAGTCTGGCCACCAGCCAGGGACGGTTCCGTGCCTACAGTGCCGGCAGCCACCCGGCCGGGGCGGTGAACCCTTTCGCCATCGAACTGCTGGAAAAGAACCATCTGCCTACCGAGGGGCTGCGCAGCAAGTCCTGGGACGAATTCGCCCAGGCGGGTGCGCCGGAACTGGATTTTGTCTTCACCGTCTGCGACAACGCCGCCGGCGAGGTCTGCCCGGTGTGGCCCGGCCAGCCCATGACCGCCCATTGGGGCGTGCCTGACCCGGCCGCCGTGGAAGGGGACGACGAGAGCAAACGCAAGGCCTTCTTCCAGGCCTTCCGCCAATTGCAGAACCGCATCAGCCTGTTCGCCAACCTGCCCTTCGACAAGCTGGACCGCATCAAGCTGCAGAAGGCCCTGAACGACATCGGCAAATCATGAGCCTGAGCAGAAAACTGGTCGCCGAGGCCCTGGGCACCGCCTTCCTGCTGGCGGTGGTGATCGGCTCCGGCATCATGGGAGACCGCCTGGCGGAGGGCAACACGGCCATCGCCCTGCTGGCCAATACCGTCGCCACGGGGGCCGGGCTGGTGGTGCTGATCCTCACCTTCGGGCCCATCTCCGGCGCCCACTTCAACCCGGCGGTAACCCTGGCGGACGCTTGGCAGGGAGGCCTGCCCTGGCGGGAAGTGCCGCCCTACATCGTCGCCCAGGTGCTGGGCGCCTTCGCCGGCGTGGCGGCGGCCCACCTGATGTTCCAGGAACCCCTGTTCTTCGCCTCCCAGCATGCCCGCACAGGCCCCAGCCAGTGGTTCAGCGAATTCGTCGCCACCTTCGGCCTTTTGGCCATCATCTGGGGCTGCGTGCGCCAGCGACCGGCGGTTACGCCCTTCGCCGTGGGCCTGTACATCACCGCCGCCTATTGGTTCACCTCGTCCACGTCCTTCGCCAATCCTGCCGTGACCCTGGCCCGGGCGGCCTCGGACACCTTCGCCGGTATCCGGCCAGTGGATGCCCCGGCCTTCATCGTCGCCCAGTTGCTGGGGGCCTTTGCCGCCACGGCCCTGTTCCTCTGGTTGATTCCCACCTTGCCTAAGCAGGCGGAAAACGTCATCTTGCCCCACTCCGACAACAATTAGGGCAAAACCATGCTGAAGCAGCTTCTCGCCGCCGTGGCCGCGGCGGCACTGGGCTTTCTGGGTCTATCCGGCCAGGCCGCCGAATACCACCCAAAGGCCGAACAGGTGGTGGACAAGGTCTACGCCATCGTCGGCCCCCTGGGCCAGCGCCATCTGGACAACGACGGCCTGAATGCCAACTACGGCTTCATCGTCACGAATCAAGGCGTCATCCTCATCGATTCCGGCGCCAGCAAACTGGGGGCGCAGAAACTGGAAGCCGCCATTCGCGCCGTGACCAACCAGCCTGTGCGCTGGGTGATCAACACCGGCAGCCAGGACCACCGCTGGCTGGGCAACGACCATTTCGCCGGCAAAGGGGCCCAAGTCATCGCCATGAAGCGCACCGCCGCAACCCAGGCGGAATTTGGCGCCCAACACATGGGCGTGCTGAAGAGCTTCCTGGGCCCCCGCCTGGAAGGCACCCTACCCCTGCCGGCCACCACCCTGCTGGACGGGGATGAAGTCACCCTGGAAGTGGGGGGCGAAACCCTGACCCTGCGCTATACCGACGCCCACTTCCCCGGCGATGCCTGGGTCTGGCTGCCAAAGCGCAATGTGGTTTTCACCGGCGACCTCGTATACGTGGACCGCCTCTTGGGCGTATTGCCCTGGTCCAGCGTGAAGAACGGCCAGCAGGCCTTCCTCGCCCTGGAGGCCTTGAATCCCAAGCACGTGGTGCCTGGCCACGGCAGCGTCTGCGACATGGCGAAAGCCCGCCAGGACTCCGGCGACTACGAGGACTTCCTGACCAACGTCATCGGCAAGGCCGCCCAGGACATGGAACCCCTGGACGCGACCCTCAACAAGCACATGGACCTGCCCCAGTTCCGTTTGCTGTTCAACTACGAGGACCTGCACCGGGCCAACATGAGCCGGGCCTTTGTGGAGTTTGAGGCCCAGTGAAGCAGGGCATCTCCATGCCCCCCCAGGCGGGCATCCTGATACTGCTGGGTTCCCGCCTGCGCGGGAACAACGTACTCGTAAACGGTTAGTCCTGATGTTCGACGCCCTCGCCACCCTCCTGGTCTTCGATCTGGCCGGCCTTTCCCCCGCCTCCCCCACTGGCGCGGCACTGCATTTCTTCGTCATGGACGTGGTGAAGATCCTGGTGCTGCTCACCACGGTGATCTACCTCATGGGCTGGCTGCGGGCCCTGCTCACGCCGGAGCGGGTGCGGGCCATGATGAAAGGCCGCTCGGGGCCCGGTGCACGACTCATGGCCGTGGGACTGGGAGCGGTGACGCCCTTCTGCTCCTGTTCCTCCATTCCCCTGTTCATCGGCTTCGTGGAGGCGGGCATTCCCCTGGGGGTGACCCTCTCATTCCTCATCGCCAGCCCCATGGTGAACCAGGTGGCGGTGGTGGTCCTCGCCGGGGTCATCGGCTGGCAGATGACGCTGATCTACGTACTCACCGGCCTGACCATCGCCTTCCTGGGCGGCTACGTATTGCAGGCCTTCAAACTGGAACGCTGGGTGGAAAGCTACGTCTGGCAGATCCGCATGGGGGAAGCGCAAGTGTCTACCCCGGACACCTCCCTCAAGGCCCGCCATGACTATGCCTGGAACGAGGTGCGCCAGATCGTGGGCCGCATCTGGAAGTACGTGTTGATCGGTGTGGGCATCGGCGCCCTCATCCACGGCTACGTGCCGGCGGATTTCGTCGCCCGCATCGCCGGCGATGGCTCGGTGTTGTCGGTGATCGTCGCGGTGCTGGCGGGCGTGCCCATGTATTCCGACGCCGTGGGCATCATCCCCGTGGCCGAGGCCCTGCTGGGCAAAGGGGTGCCCGTGGGCACCGTCCTGGCCTTCATGATGGCGGTCATCGCCCTGTCCTTGCCGGAGATGCTGATCCTGCGCAAAGTGGTGCAGTGGCCCCTGCTGGGCATTTTTGCCGGCTATCTTGCCGTCTCGTTCGTGCTGGTCGGCGTCCTGTTCAACAATTTGAGGAGCCTCTTCTGATGAGTGCCGAACTCCACCCCTCCATCGTCGCCCTGGTGGCCCTGGCCGCCAACATCGCCGCCAACCACCCCAGGCAGGGCCTGTGCCAGGTGGACAAGCTCAAGGGCTATGGCGTCGCCAGGGAACAGATCGACGCGGTCATCGAGATCGCCCGCCACATCCGGGACGAGGCCGGCGAAAAGCTGGACGCCCAGTTCGACGAGGCCTATGCCGAATGCATGGCTCCGGCCAAGCCGGCCATCAAGCCTGACCCCTTCGCCAACATCGCCGTGAAGGAAACCGGCGGCGCCTGCTGCACACCCACGAAGTCCGGTCAGTCCTGCTGCTGAGGTACATGCCATGAATCCCTCTACCCAGGACGAAATCCGCCAGCAGGTGCGTGCCGCCTACGGCGCCGTGGCCCGGGCCGACAGCCCTTGCTGCGGCCCCGCCACCGGCTGCTGCGCCCCTTCCGATCAGTCCGTGGCCGACCTGCTTTCCAAAGGCATCGGCTACAGCGCCGAGGAAACCGCCGCCGTGCCGGAAGGGGCCAACCTGGGCCTGGGCTGCGGCAACCCCCAGGCCATCGCCGCCCTGAAGCTCGGAGAGACCGTACTGGACCTGGGCAGCGGTGCCGGCTTCGACTGTTTCCTGGCCGCCCGGCAGGTGGGTGACACGGGGCACGTCATTGGTGTGGACATGACCCCGGACATGGTCAGCAAGGCCCGGGCCAACGCAGTGAAGGGGGGCTACACCCGCGTGGAATTCCGTCTCGGAGAGATCGAGCACCTGCCCGTGGCCGACGCCAGCGTGGATGTCATCCTCAGCAACTGCGTCATCAACCTGTCGCCGGACAAGGCCCAGGTGTTCCGGGACGCCTTCCGGGTGCTGAAGCCCGGCGGCAGGCTGGCCATTTCCGATATCGTCCTCACCGCCCCCCTGCCGCCGGAAATGCAGGCCGAGGTGGCCCTGCACACCGCCTGCGTGGCGGGTGCGGCCGACGTGCCCAGCCTGGAAGCCCAGCTGGCCGCCGCCGGCTTCAGGGACATCCGCATCGCCCCCAAGGACGCCAGCCGGGAATACATCCAGCACTGGGCCCCCGGCCGGGGCGTGGAAAACTACATTGCCTCGGCCAGCATCGAGGCCGTCAAACCGGAGTAAAGCATGAAGAACATCAAGGTCCTGGGCAGCGGCTGCCGCAACTGCGAAGTCACCGCCAAGCTCATCGAGGAAATCGCGGCAGCCAAGGGTGCCGCCATCCAGCTGGAGAAGGTCACCGACATGGCTGCCATCCTGGGTTACGGGGTGATGAGCACCCCCGGCGTGGTCATCGACGGCCAGGTGGTCCACGCCGGCGGCGTGCCGGATCGCAAGAAGATCGAGGGCTGGCTTTAAGCGGATGCGCCGCCGCAGTTTCCTCGCGGCCCTGGCGACACTGCCCGTGGCGGCCCGGGCGGCCAGGGGGTCCGCCGTGTTCGTGGTGCACCCCTATGACACTCCCAGCCGCGTCTACGCCCGCTTCCGCCCCCTGACGCTCTGGCTGGGGGGGGTGCTGGGCCGGCCCGTGCGTCTGGTCATCGCCACCACCTACGATGAGCAGATCGAGATGCTCGCCACGGGCCGGGCGGACTACGCCTACATCGGCCCTACCCCCTACGTGCGTGTCCGGGCCCGGGCGCCGGTTGATATCCTGGCCGGCGAGGCAGAAAACGGCCAGGCTTTCTACCAGAGCGCCCTGGTGGTGCGGGCCACCAGTCCCATCCGCCAGGTGGCTGACCTGGCCGGCAAGCGCATCGCCCTGGGGGCGGAAATCTCCATGTCCAGCGCCGTGGCCCCCAAGCAGATGCTGGCCCAGGCAGGTTTGAAGCGGACCGATCTGGCGGAGGTAGCCCACCTGGACCGCCACGAACGGGTCGCCCTTGCGGTACTGCACGGCGACTTCGACGCCGGCGGCCTGCGCCTGGACATCGCCAAAACCTACCTGCCTCGGGGGTTGCGCATCCTGGCCACCTCCCAGCCCCTGCCGCCCCACGTCATCGCCGCCTCGGCCGGGGTGCCGGCGGAGGTCGCCCGCCAGGTCCGCCAGGCCCTTCTGCATCCCGACGACACCGGCCTGGAATCCTTTCGCGCCCTGGGGCCCCATATCGGGTTCGTGGCGGTGGAGGACGCCCACTTCCACGCCGTGCGCCGCATGGTGAAGGCCCTGGCGGAATGGTGAAACGCCGCTCTCTGGTATTCCGCCTCACTGCCATCCTGGGGGTGGCCTGGCTGTTCTTTTTCCTGGTGCTGGGCACGGTGCTCTGGCAAACCACCTTGCGACTCATCGAGGAAGCCCAGGCAGACAAGGCCCGAGCCCTGGCCGGCCAGCTGGCCTCCGTGTCGCTGGATGCCGTGCTGCTGCGGGACTACGGGACTCTGGAACGCTACCTGGCCGACCTGAAAGGCGCCGTGGCTTTCGCGGAAATACGCCGCTCCGACGGCCAGGTCCTGGGCAGCGTCGGCACGCGCTTGCCGGATACGGAGATGCTGCAGGCACCCATGCGGGTGAGCGGCGGCGGCGTGGAAGAGATCGTGGGCGAGGTGCTGGCCCAGTATGACCCCGTCCCCGCCCGGCGTGCCGTCTGGCAACTGGCCGGCCTGCTGGCCCTGGGCCTCACCCTGTTCGCGGCTCTTTCCTTTTTGGCCCTGCGCCGCCTGCTGCTGAACCAGCTCATCCAGCCAGTGGCCGACCTCATCGCCCAGGCCGACCCGGAGCGGGCGGTACCCGCCGCAGCGGAGAATGCCCCTGCCGAGATCGCCCAGCTGGCTGCCGCCATCGACGACCTTAGAAAGCGTATCCATCAACACCTGGCCGAGGCCGAAGAAGCCGCCCAGACCCGTAACGAGGCCCTGCGCCGCCTGTGCTCCGAGCAACGCCTTGCGGCCGTGGGGCAGATGGCCGGTGAGATGGCCCATGAACTCAACACCCCCCTGTCCAATATCCTGGGCTACGCCCAGAGCGCCCTGCCCCGGGCAGAGGACACGGAAGTACGGGAATCCCTGGAAATCATCCAGGCCCAGTCCCGCCGGGCCGGCCAGATCGTGCGGGACATGCTCACCGCCGCCCGGGCCCCGGCGCCCAGCCTGCAAATCCTGGATCTCACCTCCCTGTGCGCCGCCTTCGTGAGACTGGTCACCCCCCTGGCCCGCAAGCAGGGCTGCGCCATTACCCTGGAGGCGGATGAGCCGGTCATGGTGCGGGCCGATGCCGCCCGTCTGGAGCAGATTCTTTTTAATCTGGTCTCCAACGCCGTGCAGGCGGGTGCCAGGGAAATCCGCCTGGATGTAGCCGGCGGCGAAACCCCTGCCCTCCACGTACGCGACGACGGTCCAGGCCTGCCGGATAGTGTGCGGGAGCGCCTGTTCGAACCCTTCGTCACCACCAAGCCCGTGGGCCAGGGCACCGGCCTGGGCCTGGCCATCAGCCAGCGTCTGGCGCGGGAGATGGGGGCCGAACTGGCTTGCGATGACCCGGGCCCGGGCTGTGTGTTCGCCGTGCGGCTGCCGTCCGCCACCGGATGTACCACCAGGACTGTCTCATGAACTTTTCCGTTCTCATCGCCGAAGACGACCCCGCCCAGGCCAGGCTGCTGTCCCGCATCGCCAGCGAGGCGGGGTTTGAGGTTACCGTCATGGCCGACGGCAACGCAGCCCTGACCGAGTTGCGCACCAGCCCTCCCGATGCGCTGTTCACCGACCTCAGGTTGCCCGGAGCCGACGGCCTGGCCCTCATCGCCGCCGCCCGGGAGATGGACGCCGGCATGCCCGTGATCCTGGCCACGGGCTACGCCACCGCCCACAACACGGTGGAAGCCTTTCATCTGGGCGTGGCCGATGTGCTGTTCAAGCCCCTGGAACTGGAATCCGTGCGCCTGACCCTGAAGCGCCTCGCGGATACCCTGGCCCAGCGCCGGCGCATCGATCTGCTGTCCGCCCAACTGGCAGCCCGGGGCGCACCCCCCCTCATCGACAGCACCTCCCCGGCCATGAAACGCTGCCTGTTGCTGGCAGCCCAGGTGGCGGACAAGGATCTGCCCGTGCTCCTGGAGGGGGAGACCGGGTCCGGCAAGGGTGTGTTGGCGGGCCACGTCCACGCGTTGTCCGGCCGTCGGGCGGGGCCTTTCCTCACCCTCAACTGCGGGGCCTTGCCCGCCACTTTGCTGGAATCGGAACTGTTCGGCTTCGAAAAGGGCGCTTTCACTGGTGCCACCACGCGCAAGCCCGGCCTGCTGGAACTGGCCCACGGCGGCACCCTGTTCCTGGACGAGATCAACAGCACCAGCCTGGACGCCCAGACCCGGCTCCTGCAGTTCATCCAGGATAAGCGCCTGATGCGCCTTGGGGGCGTGAAGGCCATCGATGTGGACGTGCGTTTGATCCTGGCCAGCAATCGGCCGCTCAAGGAAGAAGTGACCGCCGGCCGCTTCAGGCAAGACCTGTATTTCCGCGTCAAGGTGTTTCCCATCCCCGTGCCCCCGCTGCGGGAGCGGCGGGAGGACATCCCCGCCCTGGCGGAATACTTCCTGGCCCGCCACGGTCGCGCCCTGAATCCGGAGGTGAAGGCCCTGGCGCCGGAGGTCCTGGAACGACTGGCGGCCTACGACTGGCCTGGCAACGTGCGGGAGTTGGAAGGGGTGGTCCAGCGAGCCCTGGTGCTGGCCGGCGGCGCCGCCCTCACGCCCGCCGACCTGCCCGCCGAGCTGCGTTCCCCGCCAGCCCAGCTGAGCACAGCCCCCTGGCTACCGGCCGCCACCCTGGAGGAGGTGGAGGCCTTCTGGATCCGCCATATTCTGGAACAATGCGGCGGCAACCGTACCCAGGCGGCCCGCCGCCTGGGCATTGATCCCTCCACTCTATGGCGCAAACTCAAAGAGGAGGCGCCATGATGCCCGTCCGGGCAACCAGGCCCCATCATCCATGCAGTTCTCTCCGGGCCGACGCAATAACCCGAAAGGCCGAACGCAGCAGCAGGACCACCAGGCCCAGGGCCACCAGCAGGTCGGGCCAGGCCGAACCGGTCAGGGCCACGCCGGCGGCAGCGAGAAATACCGAGACATTGGCGGCGATATCGTTGCGGGAACACTCCCACACCGAACTCATGTTCACGTCCTCGTGCCGGTGCCGCCACAAGAGCCAGAAGCACAGGCCATTGGCCGCCAGCCCCAGCAGGCTGAAGAGTCCCATCACCTCGAAGACCGGCACGGCGGGCACCATCAGGCGATGGACAATCTGGGCAGCCACCAGCAGTGCTGCCAGCAGGATCAACCCTCCCTTGAACAGGGCTACCCGGGCCTTGGTGGCAGCACCCCGTGACACGGCGTACAGGCTCAGCCCGTAGGTCAGGGCATCCCCCAGGTTATCCAGGCTGTCCGCCAGCAGGGCGGTGGAATCGCCATACAGGGCGGCGGCGGCAATCACCAGGAACATCACCCCGTTGATCCCCAGGACGATGCGCAGGGTGGCCCGCTGCCGGTTTTGCAGGGCAGCGGTGGCACAATGGTTATCGCAAGCACAGGTCATAAGCGTGATCGCAGCGGGTGACGGATCGCCCTTCAGTGTATCCCCGGCCCCGCGGCGTGTGCGATGCACCGGGCACCGTGACATCCAGATGATCTGACTAAGCCAGGACGTGGAAGCTGCATCTCAACCGCGCGTAAGGCCCGTGTATTCCCCCCAGAGGCCATTGCATTTTGCAATACGCTTTCAATACCCAAGACCAAGAAGTCCGCGCGCCGAGCGTGAGTGCCTGATTTCATGGGGAAATCCTGCTGGCACGGAAGTTGTTAGTGACCGGGTGCTGCACCCGTCGCCAAACCTTCGAGGTTCTGGCGTTTTCCATGAGGAGACCTGGCATGAAACTGAAAACTACCGGCATCACCGCAGCAGCCTTGCTGCTGTCGGCCCCCGGCGTGGTACTGGCCCAGCAGATGGTGACTGCGGACGAATACCGTGCCGCCATCCAGGACAAGTTTGCCAACCCCGGGACCATGGTTGCCGACCGGGGTGAAACCCTGTTCAAGACCCCCCGCGGACCGAAGAACGTTTCCCTGGAGAAGTGCGACTTCGGCAAGGGCCCCGGCAAACTCAAGGGCGCCTACGCCGAACTGCCCCGCTACTTCAAGGACACCAAGAAAGTGGAGGACCTGGAATCCCGTCTGGTGACCTGTATGGTGAAACTCCAGGGTTTCAGCGAAGCGGAAATCAAGGCCAAGACCTTTGGTGACCAACGGGCCAACGAAGAAAACACGGCTATCGAGGCCATGGCCATGTACGTGGCCTTCCAGTCCGATGGCATGCCCATCAACCCCCCCATGAAACACGCCAAGGAGAAGGAAGCCCGGGCCGTGGGCGAAGCCCTGTTCTTCACCCGCCACGGCCCCATGGACTTTTCCTGCGCCACCTGCCACGGGGATGACGGCAAACGCATTCGTTTGCAAGAGTTGGGCAACTACGCCACCAACCAGAAGAACGCCCAGGACACCATGAAGACCTGGCCCACCTACCGGGTTTCCCACGGCATGGTACGCACCCTGCAAAGCCGCATGTGGGACTGCAACTGGCAGATGCGCCTGCCCGATCTGGACTACGGCTCTCCTGCCAGCGTGGCCTTGATTTCCTACCTCAGCCAGCAAGGCAAGGGCGGCGTGCTGGACCTGCCCGGCATGAAACGTTAACCCGGAGAAGACCGCCATGAAACTCAAGCAAACCGTGATCATCGCCGCCGCCCTGGGGGCGGCACTGGGTGTCGCCTCCGTCCAGGCAGGGGGCCATGGAAAGATGCAGTCCCTGGTGGACAAGGCCATTGCCGAAAGCTTCCTGCCCGGCGAGGGCCAGGACCTTTCCCGGCTGAAACAGGACGATACCCTGCGGGCCTGCAACGCCCATCGGGACCGGGTGCCCGACAAGGTGGCCGCCGCCATCAACGAGCGGGAAACAAAAACCATCGTCTACCCCGAGGGTGGCAAGATGATGGGTGATTGGAAAAGTGGCGAGAAGCTCTATAAGGGCGGCTTCGGCATGCGTATCGGCAAGATTGAGCCGGACAAGCTGAATCGTCAGAAAGGTGGAAACGGCGGCAACTGCTACGCCTGCCATGCCGCCGACCCCAAGGAAGTGGCCTTCGGCACCCTGGGCCCGAGCCTGACGGGCTACGGCAAACTACGCGGCGCCAGCGACGAAATCATCAAGTACACCTACGAGAAGATCTACAACTCCCAGGCATTCACTGCCTGCTCCCAGATGCCCCGTGTCGGCCACAACGGCATCCTGAAGCCGGAACAGATTGCCGATGTGGTGGCTTTCCTGGTGTCGCCGGAGTCTCCCGTCAACAAGTAGTCATCTCCTCATGCCGGTTCGCGCGACCGGCATTTTTCTCCACCGCCTTCCGGGGCGGTTTTTTGCTTTTTGGCCCCCACCAGCCAGGACCAGGCCAGGCGGCTTATGAAACCGTACCATTTTTTCCAGACGCTCCGGCAGCGGAAGCCATGGCACATAGATGGTGGGATTTGTCGGCCCCGGAACTGGCCAGGGTCTCCAGGTGGTGAATGACCTCCATGCTGGATTTTTCCATGGCCTGGAGGGCAGGCAGAGCAGCATCCATGTTGCCGGTCCGGCATAGGCGCACCGCTTCCTGTCCGTGGCGGTGTACGGCGGCGTGGGGCGATTCCAGTTCCTTGAAGCCGGGCAGGCCGACAAAACAGTGGCTGCCGTCCCCCTCGTAATACCAGTGGCCCAGACGGCAGGTCTTGTGGCTGGCGAAGGCGTCTGCCTGTTTGTCGCTAAGGCCCATGAACACCTTGTAGATCTCCAGCTTGAACACCAGGTGGTCGATCTTGGCGGTTTCTACAAAGCTCCGCAGTGCGCCGCTGGCGATGGTCTCCATCATGGTTTTTGACTGGTCCATGAGCACTTTCATGCCGTCGTGGGCATCGTGGCCATCATGCTCGAAGCCGGCGGTCTGTTCCGGCGCGATGTAGATGCGTTCCCTGACCTGATGGGCCTCGTCCTGGACGCTGCGCACCAGGTCGGATATCTCGTTGGTGGCCCCCCGGGTTCGCTCCGCCAGCTTGCGCACCTCGTCCGCCACCACGGCGAATCCCCGACCAGCCTCCCCTGCCCGGGCGGCCTCGATGGCGGCATTTAGGGCCAAGAGGTTGGTCTGCACGGCGATCTCGCTGATGCGCTGGTCCAGATGGGAAACCGACTCGGAGGATTCGTTCAGGCGCCGGGAGAAGTCCTCCAGGTTGCCCGCCATGCGGGCGATGATGCCCAGGGTGTCGCCCACCGATGACGACGTGAGCACGGCACGGGTGGTGCCGGCCTTCATGAGTTCCGCCAGATTGGCCAGGGAGCCCTGGCAGGTTTGCAGGGATGCGCCGTAGTCCATCAGCTGGCGCTGCAAGGCCTGGTGGACCTGCAACTCGCCTTCCAGGGAAAGTACCCTGACCAGTGCCGCATCCCTTTCCTGTTTAAGCAATTCGAGTTCAGGTGAAAGGTCGACGATGGGCGGCGGCACAGGGCGATTGCGTCGTTGGGCGTCCCCGCCCAGCCAATGGCTCAACATGTTGTTTCCTCCAGAGTTTCGGAGGCGCAGGGCAAAATGGCCCGCAACCCCCTGCAAGTTCTTGTATTTATGGGTGGCGATCAGTCCGTCCAGGTGCGTTATACACCTCAACGGGACTTGACAACACCCTGGCCCGGGTAGAGTCTCGCGCTACAACCACATAACGAATGGGGATATCCGTTCCTTCCAATCCCGGGGGGACCTACTCCAACACCCAGGCGGCAATATTCACAGTGAACGGAACGGCAGACCGTTTCAACCCGTCGCGGGCCATATCAGGGGCGAACTGATTTGAGCCGCGCATTAAAACCAGGCTTCGGAGCCCTGTTTCTTGGCCTTTTTTTATGGGCCACGGGGGCGGTGTGCGCCCACGGCGCGGAAGCGGTGCAGGCGGTGCGCATCGGCGTGCTGGCCTTCCGGGACATCGAACAGACGGCCCGGACCTGGATCCCCCTGGCCCGTTACCTGGAACAGTCCATTCCCAATACCCGCTTCCAGGTCATCGCCCTGCATAACGAGGATCTTGAACAGGCCGTGGCCCGGAACGAGGTGGAGTTCGTCCTGACCCAACCGGAACAGTACGTGGTCCTGCGAAATCGTCATGGCCTGGCGGCCCAGGCCACCTTGATGCCCCTGGCAGAAGGCCGTCCCCTGCTGGAATTCGGCGGCGTCATCTTCACCCGGGCCGAACGCCGGGACATCCGCGCCCTGGACGACCTCCGGGGCCGCAGGCTGGCGGCCGTGTACGAACAATCCCTGGGGGCCTACCGCATACAGCAGTGGACCCTGTTGCAGGCGGGCCTGCGACTGCCGGAGGAAGCCCGCATGATCTTCACCGGCCAGCCCCAGGACAACGTGGTCAAAGCGGTGCTGGAGGGCAGGGCCGATGCCGGATTTGTGCGCACCGGAGTGCTGGAATCCCTGGCACGGGAGGGCAAGTTGGATCTGGCCCAGGTAAAAATCATCAATGACCAGAAGCGGCCAGGATTTCCCCTTTACCTGTCCACGGAGCTGGTGCCCGAATGGCCCTTCTCCGCCATGCGTGGCGTGCCGGAACCCCTGTCCAAGGCTGTGACCCTTGCCCTGTTACGCTTGCAACCAGGCTCCGATGCCACCCGGGCGGGGGGCTTTTATGGCTTCGCTCCCCCGGGAGATTACACGCCCCTGGAAGCCATGCTTCAGCGCCTGAAGGCCTATCCGGACCACCTGAACCGTTTCGATGCCCGGGACGTGGCGGAAAAATACCGCTGGGAACTGACCCTGCTGCTGGTTCTCCTGCTGGCATTTTTTGCCAGCGTGGCCCTGCGCCTGCGCCGGGACAATACTCGCATCGCCAAAGCCGCCCAGGAGCGGAACCTGCTGCTGGGCAACCTGGCGGAAGGTGTCTGTGGCTTTGACCGGGAGGGCCATTGCACCTTCATCAACCCCGCTGCACGGACCATCCTGGGCCTGGGAAACGCCCTGACCCCCAGCGAGTTGCATCACCCCATGTTCCACTTTCTTGAAGGGGCCAGCCAGGACATCTGGGACGAAAGCTGTCCTCTGCGCAGCACTCTGGTGGATGGCAGGCACCGGGAAGGCGAAGCCCAGGTGGTGCGGACAGACAACGACAGCCGCATCCCGGTGCATTACAGCATCACCCCCCTGCGGGACGATGGCGGCGTGCGGGGCGTGGTGGTGGCGTTCCAGGACATCACCGAACGCAAGGAGCGGGAAGCAGCCCAACGGGTGGCCGCCGTTGCCTTCGAAACCCAGGAAGGCATGCTCATCACCGACGAGCATGCCCGCATCCTGCGGGTCAACAGCGCCTTCACCGAGGTCACGGGCTATTGCGCGGACGAGGCTATAGGCCAGACGCCCGCCCTGCTCAAGTCCGGCAGACATGATAAGGATTTCTACGAGACGCTCTGGCATACCCTCAAGAGCCAGCGCAGCTGGCAGGGGGAAATCTGGAACCGGCGCAAGAACGGGGAGGTGTATCCCCAGTGGCTCACCATCACCGCTGTCTGCGGCGAAGACGGCCAGGTATGCCATTACGTGGGCACCTTCCTGGACATCAGCCAGCGTAAGCAGGCCGAGGCCCAGATCGAATACATGGCCCTCTATGACCCCCTCACCGCCTTGCCCAACCGCCGCTTGCTGCTGGAGCGCCTGGGCCAGGCCCTGGTATCCCGGTCCCGGGCCAGCCGCTACGGGGCGCTACTGTTCATCGACCTGGACAACTTCAAGACCCTGAACGACACCCAAGGTCACGACATGGGGGACCAGTTGCTGGTGCAGGTAGCCAAACGCCTGAAAGCCTGCGTGCGGGAACAGGATACCGTGGCACGCTTGGGAGGCGACGAATTCATCGTCATGCTGGAAGATCTGGGAGAAGAGCCGGAACAGGCGGCGGTGCTGGCGGAAGTGGTGGGTGAAAAGATCCTGGCGACCCTGGCCCAGCCCTATAGCCTGAGCCACAAGGACCACCACAACAGCGCCAGCATCGGCATCACCTTGTTCCACAACCACGACCATACGGTGGAGGAACTGCTCAAGCGGGCGGACATGGCCATGTACCAGGCCAAGTCCGCCGGCCGCAACGGGCTGCATTTTTTCGATCCGGCCATGCAGGCGGCCGTGGAAGCCCGGGCTGCTCTCGAAGCCGAGTTGCGCGGCGCCCTGAAACGCCGGGAATTCCAGCTTTACTATCAGCCCCAGGTGGATAGCCAGGGACGGATATTGGGGGCCGAAGCCCTGGTACGCTGGCAGCACCCCCACCAGGGACTGCTCAGTCCGGGGGCCTTCATCCCGGTGGCGGAAAGCTCCGGGTTGATTCTGCCCCTTGGCCAGCAGGTGATGGAAATTGCCTGCACCCAGCTGGCCTTATGGCAAGCCCACCCAGCCACCGCCCACTTGAGCCTCGCGGTAAACGTAAGCGCCCGTCAGTTCCGGCAGGGAGATTTCGTCGAGCGGGTCCAGGGGGCACTGCGCCATTCCGGCGCCAACCCCGCCGGTCTCAAGCTGGAAATCACGGAAAGCATGATGCTGGACAGCCTCGACACCGTGATCGAGAAAATGCAGGCCCTGAAGGCCCTGGGCGTCAGCTTCTCCCTGGATGACTTCGGTACCGGCTACTCCTCCCTGGCCTATCTGAAGCGCCTGCCCCTGGACCAGATCAAGATCGACCAGTCCTTCGTCCGTGAGGCGCTGCACAGCAGCAACGACGCCACCATCACCCGCACCGTGCTGGCTCTGGGGGAAACCTTCGGCTTGTCAGTAATCGCCGAAGGGGTGGAGACGGCAGACCAACATCGCTTTCTGGAGTCCCACGGCTGCAAGGCTTTCCAGGGCTACCTGTTTGGCCGCCCCATGTCCATCGAGGCCCTCACCGACCTGCTGGGTAGCAATCCGGCATGAAGGGGCCCAGACTCAAGCTGGAGCAGGCTTGATCAATAGCCAGGTAACGCCCTCGCTGTGCAACTGCACCCCCTGCTCGCCGGCAAAGCGGGTGATGGCATTCACCACACCCGGCCAGTAATCGCTCCAGTCGTCGCCGAACATCACCCCCCCGGGGCGCAGCACTTTCCAGTAATCCACCGCATCCTGGTACACATCCTCCTCGTCGTGGCTGGCGTCCACGTAGACCACGTCGGCAGGGATATTGTGCCGGGCCAGCCAGCGGGCACCGATGGCGCTGGTATTGGGAAAGGGCACGATGTAATCCTGCATGCCCGCGTGCATGACGTTGGCCAGAAACTGGTAATACAGGGAAGGATAGCCGTGCTGGCGGTAACGGCCGATGTCCCATTCCGGCGCCATGGGTTTGTCGATATGGTCCAGGCCGCCAAGCCAGGTGTCCACGCACAATATGGCACCGGGAATGCCGTATTCCTGCATCAACCCCGCCATACGTATTGCGGAACTGCCCTTCCAGCTGCCCACTTCCACCACCAGATTGGGCCTGGCCGCGTCCATGACCGACTGAAAAATGGGCAGCCCGCCGCCCCCGTGCATGTCCGCCGGAATGGTGGAATACGGAAATTCTGCGTAGATGTTCTTATGGTGCAGGGCCTGCATCAGGAGTTCGGCCACCGGGGTCATGGGCGTGCGCCTTAGGGATGGGGAGTGCCCATTCTAGCCCGGGGCCTGCCGGCCAACTGGCCGCCGGATCGAAGATAATCCCCCCATGAAGCCTGCCCACACTCCCCTCCTCGACACCCTCAACCCCGACCAGCTGGCTGCCGTCACCGCCCCCGGTTCCGCCCTGGTGCTGGCCGGTGCCGGCTCCGGCAAGACCCGGGTGCTCACCACCCGCATCGCCTGGCTGATCCAGACGGGCCAGGTGTCGCCCCTGGGGGTGCTGGCGGTGACCTTCACCAACAAGGCGGCCAAGGAGATGCTCACCCGGCTGTCGGCCATGCTACCCATCAATACCCGGGGCATGTGGGTGGGCACCTTCCACGGCCTGTGCAACCGACTCCTGCGCACCCACCACCGGGAGGCGGGGCTGCCCCAGTTGTTCACCATCCTGGATTCGTCGGACCAGCTTTCCGCCGTGAAGCGCTGCCTCAAGGCCCTGAACGTGGACACCGAGAAGTACGATCCCCGCAAGGTGCAGAGTTTCATCAACCAGAGCAAGGAAGCGGGCCTGCGGGCCGACGCAGTGGACGCGTGGGACCCCTACAGCAAGCGCCTGGCGGAGTACTACGCCGCCTACGACGACCAGTGCCGGCGGGAAGGCTGCGTGGACTTTGCCGAATTGTTGCTGCGGGCCTATGAACTGCTCTCCCGCAACGCCCTGCTGCGGGAGCACTACCAGACCCGCTTCGCCCATATCCTGGTGGACGAGTTCCAGGACACCAGCCGCCTGCAATACCAGTGGCTGAAGCTGCTGAAGGGCGAGGCCAGCGCCCTGTTCGCCGTGGGGGACGACGACCAGTCCATCTATGCCTTCCGGGGCGCAAACGTGGGCAACATGGGCCTGCTCATGGACGAGATGGGCATCGCCGCCCCCATCAAGCTCACCCGCAACTACCGTTCCGTGTCCACCATTCTGGACGCGGCCAACGCGGTCATCGCCCACAACCGGGACCGGCTGGGCAAGGAGCTGTGGACCGACGTGGGCAAGGGGGAGGCCATCCGCCACTTCCAGGCCAATGACGACCGGGAGGAAGCGGAGTTCGTGGTGGAAGAAATCCGCAACTTGAAGCAGGAAGGCGAAAACTACGCCGACATGGCGATCCTGTACCGCTCCAACGCCCAGTCCCGGGGGCTGGAACACGCCCTCTTTTCCGCCGCCATCCCCTACCGGGTGTACGGCGGTCTGCGCTTCTTCGAGCGGGCCGAGATCAAGCATGCCCTGGCCTACCTGCGTCTGGCGGCCAACCCGGAGGACGACAACGCCTTTTTGCGGGTGGTGAACTTTCCCACCCGGGGTATCGGCGCCCGCAGCCTGGAATCCCTGGATGCCGAGGCCCGGGCAGCGGGCGTGAGCCTGTGGGCGGCGGCCTGCAAGGCCGGCAAGAAATTCGAGGCCTTCGTCTTGCTGGTGGAGGGCCTGCGCAGCGATACCGCCGGCCTGCCCCTGGTGGAGGCTGTGGAACATGTGGTGGCACGCTCCGGCCTGCTGGAGTTTTACCGCAACGAAAAGGATGGCCAGGACCGGGTGGACAACCTGGAGGAACTGGCCAATGCGGCTGCGGCCTTTGCCGGCGAGACGGAAGACCAGAGCCTGGAAGCCTTTCTGGCCCACGCGGCCCTGGAAGCGGGGGAACACGAAGCCGCCCAGGGCCAGGATGCGGTGCAGATGATGACCGTCCATGCCGCCAAGGGTTTGGAATTCCACAGTGTTTTCATCACCGGCCTGGAAAGCGGCCTGTTCCCCCACGAAAATGCCATGAACGAAGACGGCGGTCTGGAAGAGGAACGCCGCCTCATGTACGTGGCCATCACCCGGGCCCGCCGGCGGCTCACCCTCACCCACGCCCAGATGCGCATGCTCCATGGCCAGATGCGTTACGGCCTGCCCTCTTCCTTTCTGGAGGAAATACCCGAGGCCCTGGTGCACTCCCTTTCCCGCCGCCCGGCCCCGGCCGCCGCCAGCTACGGAGGCGGGGGCTATGGAACCTACGGAGGCTACCGCCCGGCTGCACCACGGGCACCGGCCTCAGCCGCTTACCAGGCACCGAAGCGGGATGCCAACCTGCCATTCCCCGTGGGGGCCCGGGTGGTGCATCCCAAATATGGCGAAGGTGTGGTGGGCGGGTACCAGGGCCAGGGCCCCGATGCCGAAGTGACCGTCACCTTCCCCAAGGTAGGTCGCAAGGTGTTCATCCTGGATTACGCCCGGCTGACGGCGGCCTGAAGAGGCTTCAGCAACTCAACAGCACGAAAGAGATCGCACCCAGGACCAGCATGGAAACCAGGGCGGTAAGCAGGAATTTGTAATCCACCTTGCCTCGTTTCTTCTTGCGCAGGCCCAGCACCACGCTCAGTTCTGCCATGGTGACCACTACGGCGATGAAGAACAGGGGCGCGAGCATGGTCAGCAGGAACAGGCGCATTTCGCTGAAGGACTTTGAACAGGCGTAGGGCAGGGTGTAATAAGCACCGAAATTGTCCGTGGCCGTAAGCAGGAACCACAGCATTAGCCCGCCCCCAACAACCAGGGCCAGGGTCATCACCCAGGCCAGGGGATCCTTGGCCATGATCATGGCTTTCTTGAGTTCCCGCATTAGCCAGTGTTCCGCTCGCATCATGCATGCTCCTCCATATTGGAGCGCTTATCGGCTGCCATGCCCGGCAGCTTGAGCCCTGCCCCCTCAAGATTTCCATAGGCAAGCCGTTATCGGCTTCGATCCGACCACAGGAGCCCCCATGCTTGCCCGCCAAGTTGCACTCACCCGTCTGGATACCCCACCCCTTGCCCCTCTGGCAGACATCCAGCCCCAGCTGGTGCTCGCCTTTGCAGCCCCCCAATTCTTCACCACACCGGGATTTTCCGAATGGCTGACCGGTGCCTTTCCGAATGCCCGATGCCTGGCCCTGTCCACGGCAGGTGAAATCACCAATCAGGGGGTCAATGACAACAGCGTAGTGGTCACTGCCCTGCACTTCGACCAGACGCCCTTCCGGATTGCCTCTACCGAGATCGTCGACATGGAGGATTCACAAGCCGCCGGCAGGCGCCTAGCTGAGCAGCTCCTGGCCCCGGACCTTAAAGCCGTGCTCCTGCTCTCCCAGGGAGTGGCCGTGAATGGCAGCGATTTGATCGCCGGAGCCGTCGAAATGCTGGGGAAGAACATCCCTCTGACCGGCGGTCTTGCCGGGGACAACGGCAGTTTCACACGAACCTGGGCCATGCTGGACCACACCGTTTCCGACAAGCTCATGCTGGCCGTGGGCCTGTATGGCGAAGCAATCCGCTTCTCCCACGGCTCCTTCGGCGGCTGGCAGAGCTTTGGCCCCGCCCGCCGCGCCACACGCGCTGAAGGAAATGTCCTCTATGAACTGGATGGCGAACCGGCCCTGGAAGTCTACAAACGCTACCTGGGCGAATATGCCAAGGATCTACCCGCCTCCGGCTTACTGTTTCCTTTCGCCATCCTGTCCGATGACCGGGAAGAGACAGGACTGATTCGCACCCTGCTGGGGGTGGATGAGGCCCGGGGCAGCCTTACCCTGGCAGGTGACATTCCCCAGGACGGCTTCCTGCGCCTCATGCACGCATCCACTGAAGCACTTGTGGATGGCGCCGAAGCTGCAGCTGAAGCGGCCACAGAAATGCATCGCATCGACCGTCCCGGGCTGGCCCTGCTGGTTTCATGCATTGGCCGCAAACTGGTTATGGGGGGAAGGGTGGACGAAGAAGTAGAAGCCGTCGGCGCAGTGTTCGGTCAACACTGCGTCCTGGCTGGCTTTTATTCCAACGGCGAGATCAGTCCCTTCCTCAGCACTACGGAGTGCAAGCTCCACAACCAGACCATGACCATTTCCTACATCACCGAAGCCTGATCACTGGCGACACCATGCATCGCCTGCTGGAACGCCAACTGAAACGCACGCTGGGGCTGGACCCGTCCCGCTGGCCCGAGTTTGCCCATGCGCTCCAGTCCTGGGCTGCCCAGGACACAGATATAGAACTGGCCCGGGTGCTGGGCAACCTCCCCGCCATGCTGGAGCGGGTCTCGGAAGCCTATGACCAGCATGACCGGGACATGGCCCTGCTACGGCGCAGCCTGGAGCTTTCCTCTGAGGAACTCATCGGCGCCAACCAGAAACTCCGCCAGGAGGCCGAGGCCAGTGCCCAGGCCGTGATCGCCCTGCGCCAGGCCCTGGACAGCCTGCAAACAAATGCCTCCGACCCCACTGGCGACCTTGTGGCCATGGCCCATCAGATGGTGGCGCTGACCAGGGAACAGGAACGCATGCGCCAGGCTCTGACCACCAGCGAGCAGCGATTCGAACTGGCCATGCAGGGGGCCAACGACGGCCTGTGGGACTATGATCTGAGCACCAACACGGTCTATTACTCGCCCCGCTGGAAATCCATGATCGGCGAACCCGACCACGCCGTCGGTAACAGCCCGGAGGAATGGAAAAGCCGCCTGCATCCAGAGGATATGCACAAGACCATGCAGGCCATCCAGGCCCATCTGGCAGGCGATACAGCGCTGTACCAGGTCGAATTCCGATTTCGCCACCACCAAGGCCACTACCTCTGGATTCTTTCCCGGGGTATTGCGGTACGTGACGCGACCGGCCGGGCCATCCGGCTTGTAGGAACCCATAGCGACATCACCCAGCGGGTGGAACTGGAACACTACCTGGCCCAGTTCAAGGCCGCCCTGGACGAACATGCCATCGTCAGCATCACGGACGTGCGAGGCACCATTACCTACGCCAACCGCAAGTTCTGCGAGATTTCCGGCTATTCCCGCCAGGAAGTGCTCGGCCAGACCCACCGGCTCGTCCGGTCCGAAGTGCACACGGACGCTTTCTACCAGGACATCTGGCAAACCATCAGCAGCGGCCACACCTGGACCGGGGAGATCTGCAACCGCTCCAAGGATGGGTCGCATTATTGGGTGCTCGCCACCATCGCCCCCATGCTTGACGAAAACGGGCTGCCCTATCAGTACATCGGCATCCGCGCTGATATCACCCGCAGCAAGCTGCATGAACAGGAACTGCGCCAGGCCAAGGAGGATGCCGAAGCGGCCAGCCGCACCAAGAGCGAATTCCTGGCCAACATGAGCCACGAGATCCGCACCCCCATGAACGGGGTGCTGGGCATGCTCAACCTGGCCCTGGACACGCCCCTCAACGACGAGCAGAAGGAATTCCTTACCCTCGCGCATTCCTCTGCCCATGCCCTGCTGGCCATCCTCAACGACATCCTGGATTTCTCCAAGATCGAAGCCGGACGCCTTGATGTCCACCCGGAAGCACTGGACCCTGGGGAATTACTGCAAGAGATGGCGCGACTGAACGCACCTCGTTGTCTTGAGAAAGGCCTGGCACTGCACCTGGACATTGATCCCGATCTGCCGCCCCGGGTGCTTGCCGACCCGGTCCGCCTGCGCCAGGTGCTCATCAACCTCATCAGCAACGCCCTGAAGTTCACCCCCCAGGGCAGCATCACCCTGGAGGCCCGGCAGGAGGCTGGCCGGGTTCGATTCGCAGTCATCGACACGGGCATCGGCATTCCCCCGGAAAAGCAGGCCGCCGTGTTCGAAGCCTTCACCCAGGCTGACGGCTCCATCACCAAACGATTCGGCGGCACGGGGCTGGGGCTGACCATCTCCAATCATCTGGTCAAGCTCATGGGCGGCAGTCTGGGGCTCCAGAGCACTCCGAACCAGGGCAGTTCGTTCTTCTTCTCCCTGCCCGGAGTCCGGGCCACCGAAAACCCGCAGCCAGCACGGCCCCACCTAGAAACCTCATCCCCCGGGCGCTCCCTGCGTATCCTGCTGGCCGAAGACAACCCCATCAACCAGAAGCTGACATGCGCGCTTCTGGAACGGGCAGGCCACCAGATCACCGTGGCGGCAGATGGCCATGCAGCCATGGCGGCCCTTACTGACGGCAGCTTTGATCTGGTGCTCATGGACATGCAGATGCCCGGCATGGACGGCCTGGAAACCACCCGCCATATCCGCGCCCTGGCACCTCCTGCGGGCCAGGTCCCCATCGTGGCCCTCACGGCCAACGCCTTCCCTGAGGACCAGGCCAGATGTCTGGCCGCAGGCATGAATGGATATGTGGCCAAACCCATCCGCCGCGACAGTCTGTTCACCGCCATCAGAGACGCAACGACGGGGGCGCTCTCATGAGGCGGCGCACCTTCCTGGGCTGGAGCGGCGCCCTGGCTGGCAGTCTGGCCACGGCCCTTGTCGGTTGCGGCCGGGGTAAGGAGGCAGACGGTGGCCCTGCCTATATGGCTGAGCCCCCCTCCGGTGCGGCCGGAGACGTGCGCTACCTGGCCATCCACCCCCTGCATAATCCCCTGAAGCTGTTCGAGTTCTATGCCCCCCTGGTGGATTACCTGAACCGGCGCATCCCTGGCCTGGGCCTGGAACTGGAGGCCTCAAACAATTACGCCCACTATGAAACGAAGATCCGCGACCGGACCCCGGCCTTTCTGCTGCCCAACCCCTACCAGGCCCTGATGGCCCTGGACCTGGGCTACAACGTCATCGCCGAAGCGGGGGACAGCGACGACTTCCGGGGCGTCTTTATCGTGCGCAAGGACAGCCCCCTGGCCCACCCCTCGGATCTGAAGGGCAAACGGGCGGCCTACCCCGCACCCACCGCCCTGGCAGCAGCCATGATGCCCCAGTACTGGCTGGTGGAGCAGGGCCTCAAGCTGCAATCGCTGGACAACCGCTATGTGGGCTCCCAGGAGTCGGCCATTCTCAATGCCCTGCACCGGGAGGCGGACATCGCCGTCACCTGGCCTCCGCCCTGGCGCGCCTTCCAGCGGGACCACCCCGAGGATGCCGCCCAATTGCGTCTGATCTGGCAAACTCCTCCTCTGATCAACAATGCCTTCATGGCCCGGGACGACATGCCCGAACCCCTGGTAACCCGGTTGCGGGCCCTGTTGTTGCGCCTGCATGAAGACCCGGAAGGTGCCGCGCTGCTCTGGAAAATGGAAACCCATCGTTTCTATCCGGCCGACAATGCCCGCTACCGTAACGCGGTGGGCGGGTTCCTGACCGCCTACCAGGACCGGGTGGGCCCCCTGCCATGAACCTGAAAAAATGGCTTTCCGGCTCCCTCAGGCGCCAGCTGGTGCTGGGCGTGGCGGGCGTGCATGCGGTGATGATGACCTTCTTCGTCACCGATCTGGCCATGCGCCAGCGGGAATTCCTACAACTGCGCCAGCTGGAGGAAGCCCAGGTGCTGGCCCGTACCCTGGCCCGTTCCGCCAGCGCCTGGATGCTGTCCCGGGATCTGGCGGGCATGCAAGAGCTGGTTGCCCAGGATGCCAGCCACACCAGCATAGCCTTTGCCATGCTGGTGAACCGGGAAGGCCAGGTCCTGGCCCACAGCCAGAGGGACCGGGTAGGCCTGTACCTCCAGGATGCTCAGCGCCTCAAGGACGGTCGGACCGGCATGGAGGATCCCACCCGGATACTGGCCCAGGGCGACCAGCTGGTGGACGTGGCTTATCCGGTGATGGCCGGGAAACGCATCATCGGCTGGGCCCGGGTCGGCGTGGGACAGGGTTCCCATCAGACCCGCCTGATGGCTGTCACCCGGGACGGCATGCTCTACACCCTCGCGGCCATCCTGATTGGCGCCCTGCTGGCAACCTGGATGGCCCGACGCCTGACGCTGCGGCTGCAAGCCATCCGCGATGCCGCCGCCGCCGTGAGTAGTGGCCAAAGCACTGCCCGGGCGGAACTTCAAGGGGATGATGAAGCCGCCGTGGTAGCCCGGGGCTTCAACGCCATGCTGGATACCCTGGCCCGGGAAGAGGCCAAGCTCATGGCCACCCAGGCCCAACTGGACGCCAGCAGGGAGCGCCTGGACCTGGCATTGAAGGGCAGCAACGACGGCCTGTGGGACTGGGACATGGTCCACAACACCTTCTACGCCTCGCCCCGCTGGAAGAGCATGCTGGGGTATGCGGAAGACGAACTGGAAGGCGGCCTGGAGGCCTGGGAACAGCGGGTACACCCCTTCGACCTGGCCAGCACCAAGGCTGCCGTGGAAGCCCACCTGGCCGGCCACACCACCCAGTACGAGAATGTACACCGCATGCTCCACAAGGACGGGCACTGGCTGTGGATACTGGATCGGGGTGTCTGCCTGCGGGACGAGGCGGGCCAGGCCTACCGCATGGTGGGCACCCACACCGACATCACCGAGCGGGTGAGCCTTGAAAAGGAGCTCTCCCGCTTCAAGCGGGCCCTGGACCAGCACGCCATCGTCAGCATGACCGACGCCGCCGGCATGATCACCTATGCCAACGAGCACTTCATGGCCATTTCCGGTTACAGCCAGTCGGAACTGCTAGGCCAGAACCACCGCATCCTCAACCCGGGACTTCACCCGCCTGCGTTCTATCGCGACCTGTGGCGCACCATCGCCAGCGGGCATGTCTGGCATGGTGAGATCTGCAACAAGGCCCGGGATGGCCATCTGTTCTGGGTGCTCACCACCATCGTGCCCTTCCTGGGGGACGATGGCCGGCCGGAGCGCTATTTCTCCATCCGGGCCGACATTTCCGCCCTCAAGCAGGCCGAGCAGGCCCTCCACGCCGAAAAGGAACTGGCCCAGACCACCCTGGCCTCCATTGGCGATGCCGTCATCACCACCGATGCCCTGGGCCGCATCACCTTCCTGAATCCGGTGGCCGAGCGGCTGACGGGCTGGCCTGGCGGAGACGCCGCCGGCCATGCCATCGGCGACGTGCTGCGGCTCAAGAACAGCGTTACCGGTCAACCTGCCCCAAGCCCCGTGGACCGCTGCCGGGCTGAAGGGCATATCACCGGCATGGCCGACCATACGGTGCTGGTGGACCGCAGCGGCCGTGAGCACCCCATCGAGGATTCCGCCGCCCCAATACGGGACAAGGAAGGCAAGCTTATCGGCGTGGTACTGGTGTTCCACGACGTCAGCGACAAACAGGCCATGACCCGGCAGATGGCCTGGCAGCTGAGCCACGACATGCTCACCGGCCTGGCCAACCGGGGCGAGTTCGAACGCCGTCTGGTGGCCCTGCTGAAGGGCCCTGCCGGCGGCGTGGACCACGCCATGCTTTACCTGGACCTGGACCAATTCAAGGTGGTGAACGAGACCTGTGGCCACCAGGCTGGCGACGAACTTCTTAAACGCCTGGCTGCCCTCCTCCAGGCCCAGCTCAGGGACGCGGATACCCTGGCTCGCCTGGGCGGCGACGAATTCGGCGTGCTGTTGACCCGCTGTCCCCTGGACCAGGCCGCTGAAATCGCCGTGAAGGTACGCGACCTGGTGCGGGACTTCCGTTTCATGTGGGACGACCGCGGTTTCGAAGTGGGGGTATCCGTCGGCGTCACTACCGTCAAACCCGGCGCCCAGGCCCTGGCGGACGTGATGACCGCCGCCGACATGGCCTGCTATGCCGCCAAGGAACAGGGCCGCAACCGGGTCCACGTGCATGACCTGGAGGACGCGGACATGGCCCACCGTCGCCAGATGCTGCAAGCGGCCAGCGGCATCCGCGACGCCCTGGAAGAAGGTCGTTTCCAGCTCTACGCCCAGGAAATCCGCCCCTTGCATGGCGGCGACAGCCATTACGAAGTCCTGCTTCGCATGATGGACGAAGACGGCGCGCTGCTTTCCCCAGGTGTATTCATCCCCGCCGCCGAACGCTTTGGCCTCATGGGCGAAGTGGACCGCTGGGTGGTGCGCACCGCCTTCCTGGCCATGGCCCGCAAGCTGGAACTGCACCTGGCCATCAACCTTTCCGGCCTGTCCCTCCAGGACGACGACATCGTCAGCTACATCGGCGGCCTCCTGAAGGAAACCGGCATCGCCCCGGAGCGGGTCTGCTTCGAGATCACCGAAACCGCCGCCATCTCCAACCTGGGCCGGGCCCTGAATTTCGTTCAGGAAATGAAAACCTTGGGCTTCCGCTTCGCCCTGGACGATTTCGGCTCCGGCATGTCCTCCTTCACCTACCTGAAGAACCTGCCGGTGGATTACCTGAAGATCGACGGCGCCTTTGTGCGGGACATCGTCAGCGACCCCATCGACCGGGCCTTCGTGGAAACCATCAACCGCATCGGCCAGGTGATGGGCAAGGAGACCATCGCCGAGTATGTGGAGAACGCCGACATCATGCGGGAGTTGTCTTACATCGGCGTCAACTATGCCCAGGGTTACGGCGTGGCCAAACCCGTGCCTCTGGAAAGCCTGCTGCGGGACTGATTCGACAGATGCCCGGTGGGATCAGCTGACCCCGTGCCGGGCGGCGATGTCCCGCAGGGCCGGCACCGCCAGCCCCGCTGCGTCCGCCTGGTGCAGTGCCCTGCGCAGGCGGGCCGGGGCAGAGCGGCCAGCACAGGCGTGATTCGGATCCCCGTCGAAGGCTTCCAGCAGTCCCGCCATAAGGGGCCCCCGGTCGTAGGCTTGGCCCGTCAGCCAGTCCTGCACGTCCAGCACGTCTGCTGCCACCGCTTCCGCCAGCCCCCGCTGCCGGACCCACAACTCACTGACTGTGCCGCCCGCATCCAGGCCAGCAATATTGGTGGTGAGGATATACAGGTTCTTGCGCACCAGTTCCCAGGCCAGGGCCTTTTCGTCCGGCAGGGTACGGGCAGGCAGACCGATGCTTTCCAGTGCGGCCACCAGACGCTCCGCCTCCGGCCCATAGACCGGCGAGGCCAGCAGGGGCTTGGCGTCCATGCCGGGCTTCTTCTCGAACCACACCGACACCACCGTGGGGTTGTCTATGCCATGGGCCTGCCAGTCCCGGGGCAGGAGTTCGTTCTGTAGCAGGCCCACGCTGTCCTTCCAGAATTCCGGCAACTGGCCCAGCACCGGATGCAGGTCGTTTTCCGCCACAGACACCATCACCAGGTCCGGCTCCGGGTAGCGCAGGGCCACGGCGGCCATGTCGTCTCCCCGGTTCACCGGCACCACCGTGTGCCCGGAGCGCAACAGCCCGCCCGCAAACACCCGTCCCAATTGCCCCAGTCCAATCATGACGACGGTCTTGTCCATGGTGCCTCCTTCTGTATGTAGAAACCGGATTCTATTGATCCGGCCCGGGATTGGGTTGATTCCGCTCATGTTGAACTGGTTGCAACATGGGCGGTATCAGGGCTTTCGACGAGCCCAGGTCGAAAACTTTTGTGGCATTTATCGGGGCGCTTCAATTGTGTAAAGCCGCAGTCGACCCTACCGTCCCCACTACTGGCGTCTGGATGATGCCGGACCGTCCGACTAGAATGGTCGGGTTTTCCAGTACGGAACCCCGCCATGCAAGCCCCCAAGATCGCGCCTTTCATGCCCCCCCGTCGCACCCTTATGGGCCCCGGCCCCTCCGACGTGCCCGAACGCATCCTGGCGGCCATGGCCCGGCCCACCATCGGTCACCTGGACCCGGCCTTCGGCGACATGATGGAGCAGACAAAAACCCTGCTGCGCTACGCCTTCCAGACCGAGAACAAGCTCACCTTTCCCGTATCCGGCCCCGGCTCCGTGGGCATGGAAACCTGTTTCGTGAACCTGGTGGAGCCCGGCGACAAGATCATCGTCTGCATCAACGGCGTGTTCGGCGGCCGCATGCTGGAAAACGTGAAACGCACCGGCGGCGTACCGGTGGTGGTGGAAGACCCCTGGGGCCGGGCCGTGGACCCGGACAAAGTGGAAGCCGCCTTCGCTGCCCATCCGGATGCCCGCATCCTGGCCTTCGTACATGCGGAGACCTCCACCGGCGCCCAGTCCGACGGCGCCGCCCTGGCCGCCATCGCCCGCAAGCACGGCGCCCTCACCATCATGGACTGCGTCACTTCCCTGGGGGGCACGCCGGTGCTCATCGATGCCTGGGGCATCGATGCCGCCTACTCCGGCAGCCAGAAATGCCTGTCCTGCACCCCGGGCCTGTCCCCAGTCACCTTTTCGGAACGGGCCATCGACAAGGTGAAAGCCCGCAAGACCCCGGTGCAAAGCTGGTTCATGGACCTGAACCTGGTGCTGGGCTACTGGAGCGGCGAAGGCAAGCGCACCTACCACCACACCGCCCCCATCAACCCCCTGTACGGTCTGCACGAAGCCCTGGTGATGCTGGCGGAAGAAGGCATCGAAGCTGCC
Source organism: Pseudomonadota bacterium (assembly GCA_040757575.1). Classification (GTDB taxonomy): domain Bacteria; phylum Pseudomonadota; class Gammaproteobacteria; order Burkholderiales; family Thiobacillaceae; genus PFJX01. Next base: position 209,553 of record JBFLXA010000002.1, on the reverse strand, counting down.
TGGACCCGGCACCGGTCCCAGCACGACAGCCTGAAGGCGGGCCTTGCCCGCCTGGGTCTGGAGTTCGTGGTACCCGAGGCGGAACGCCTGCCCCAGCTCAATGCCGTGACCATTCCTGCCGGCGTGGACGACGCCGCTGCCCGCGCCCGCCTGCTGAATGAATTCAATCTGGAAATCGGTGCCGGCCTGGGCGCCCTGGCGGGCAAGGTCTGGCGTATCGGCCTGATGGGCGCCTCGGCAAGGGAGGAAAATGTGGTCTACTGCCTGCAAGCCCTGGAAAAGGTATTGGACAAACAGGCCTGATCCAGTTCGACGGCTTGGAAAATGCGGCTTTTCTCGCCCCGGGTTTTTCGCTAGCATTGCGGCGCATAAGGTCATCCAGGGTTTGAAAATCCTTTCAGCCACAGCTGGTCCAGAACCGAACCTGAACAATTACGTGCCTCAGCGCCACGTCTTCACCCCTCCAAGATCATCCCTCCAAGATCATTTCCGCCTGCCTTCAACGAGGTTCACCCCATGAGCGAACACATCCATTACGTCACCGACGACACCTTTGAACAGGAAGTCCTGCAATCTCCCCTGCCCGTCCTGGTGGATTACTGGGCTGACTGGTGCGGCCCCTGCAAGATGATTTCCCCCATCCTGGACGAAGTGGCCAAGGAATACGCCGGTCGCCTGAAAGTCGCCAAACTGAACATCGACGAAAACCAGGGCACCCCCCCCAAGTACGGCATCCGCGGCATTCCCACCCTGATGATCTTCAAGAACGGCAACGTGGAAGCCACCAAAGTGGGCGCCCTGTCCAAGTCCCAACTCACCGCTTTTGTTGACAGCAACCTCTAAGCTTCGTTAGCTTTGCGGCACCCGGCGTCCTGCCGGGCACCGCCGGGGCCCCGGGCCCCCACCGAGTTTCTCCCCCTCCCCTTCCGGTTCACCCGGGGCCCCAAGGCCCGGCACTTCTCCCCAACCGGTTCGCTTCACGCCTATTTCTCTTCTTCTCCCATACCCCTCCCCCATGCAACTCACTGAACTGAAACAACTGCACGTCTCCCAACTGCTGGAAATGGCGGAGGCGAACGGCATCGAGAACGCCAACCGCATGCGCAAGCAGGAACTCATCTTTGCCATGCTGAAGAAGAAGGCCCGGGATGGGGAAACCATCCACGGCGGCGGGGTGTTGGAAGTATTGCCGGATGGCTTTGGTTTCCTACGCTCGCCGGACACCTCCTACCTGTCCAACCCGGACGACATCTACATCTCCCCGTCCCAGATCCGCCGCTTCAACCTGCACACCGGTGACACCATCTCCGGCGAGATCCGCACCCCCAAGGACGGCGAGCGCTACTTCGCCCTGACCAAGCTGGACAGCGCCAACGGTGGCCCCATCGAGGCCCTGAAACACAAGATCCTGTTCGAAAACCTCACGCCCCTGTTCCCCAACCAGGCCTTCAAGCTGGAACGGGACATCAAGGCCGAGGAGAACATGACCGGCCGCATCATCGACATCATCTCCCCCATCGGCAAAGGCTCCCGGGGCTTGATCGTCGCCCCCCCCAAGTCCGGCAAGACGGTGATGCTGCAACACATTGCCCACGCCATCACCGCCAACCATCCTGACGTGGAACTCATCGTCCTGCTCATCGACGAACGGCCGGAGGAAGTGACGGAAATGACCCGCACCGTGCGGGGCGAAGTGGTGGCCTCCACCTTCGACGAACCCGCCAGCCGCCACGTACAGGTGGCCGAAATGGTCATCGAGAAGGCCAAGCGCCTGGTGGAGCACAAGAAAGACGTGGTCATCCTGCTGGATTCCATCACCCGCCTGGCCCGGGCCTACAACACCGTGCAGCCCGCCTCCGGCAAGGTGCTCACCGGCGGCGTGGACGCCAACGCCCTGCAGAAGCCCAAGCGCTTCTTCGGCGCCGCCCGCAACATCGAGGAAGGCGGCAGCCTCACCATCATCGCCACCGCCCTCATCGACACCGGCAGCCGCATGGACGACGTGATCTACGAGGAATTCAAGGGCACCGGCAACATGGAAATCCACCTGGACCGGCGCATGGCGGAAAAGCGGGTCTACCCCGCCATCAACGTCAACCGATCCGGCACCCGGAAGGAAGAACTGCTCATCGAAGCGGCCACCCTGCAGAAGATCTGGGTGCTGCGCAAACTGCTCTACCCCATGGACGACCTGGACGCCATGGAATTCCTCTCCGACAAGGTCCGCGCCACCAAGACCAACGGGGATTTTTTCGATTCCATGCGGCGGGGGTAAAGGCAGTCCTACCGGGGGCTCCGCCCCCCAGGCTTATCCCCCGGACAAACAAAAAGGCCCGCAGTTGCGGGCCTTTTTACTGGCTAAGAAACAAACCTGGATCAGGCAGGCTTCTTCATGCGGGCACGAGCCAGGAGGAGGCTTCCCAGACCCAGCAGCAACACGCTGCCCGGCTCGGGAACAGCATTGTTGGGGGGGGGAGGGGGAGGGGGCGTGTACTGATTGGTGACCGTGCCGGCCAGACCGGCGATCTTGACGTGATCGGTGGAAGTGTCACCACTGCCGAAAGTGGAGTTGAATGCACCGATCAGCCAGTAGCTGGAACTGACCGAGGCAGAGATGTCCTGGTCGTAGCGGTCAGAGCCCGTGTAATTGGTGTTCTGTATGAAGGACCAGCCATTGGAGGTCAATTGATCGTAACGCAGGCCGCTCAGCTTGCTGTCGATGTTGAAACCGAGAGTGCCTGCATCGGCACCGGTATAGGCCAAAATGGTCAGGTCAGAGTCACCGGAGTACCAACTCAACTTCACATTGGTGAGGCTGATGGCCTGGCTGAAGCTATAGACGATGGAATCCCAGCGCTGCTCGTTGTCGGTGGCATGTTCAGGGGAAGAGCCCTCGTTGGAATCTAGCCTTGACTCTCCACCATTGACGGAACTGGAGTGATCCAGGTTACGTACGCCGATACCCCCCCCCAGGCCTGCATCTCGCCTTTTTCAAGGGTCTGGCTGGATGCAGTCCATTGATTGCCCTGAGTATTGGCCCAGCCGGCAGCCGAGGCGCTAATGCTGGCCGCCGGTGCGTTGGGGTCTGCCGGTGCGTTGGCTGCGGGGTTAACGGTACTGCCGGTTTGGCTGCCGCTCAGGCCACAACTGCTGTACCAGGTGCCGCTACAGCCGTTCACCGACAGGTTGTAGTCGTAGGTATAGGTGTAGGTCGTGCCGGCAGCCGCATTGCCACTGGCACCCAGGGCCAGCATCGCGGCGGCGAGTACTGAATGAAGTTTTCCGTGTTTCATGATTTTTCTCAGCCATCAGGGTGAATGGCCATTCATAGCAAGCGGGGTGCCAATAAATAAACCACATAATAATCATGTCGTTACGGAAAATATCTTGAAAAAGACCTCACTAAGTGTAAGGCGTGCCGACACTTGCCGAGCTTACTGCGTCAGTAACGCCCGGGCCTGGTCCGCACCTTCGAACTCGGCCTTGCCCGCCAGAGCGGCCTGCAACTCCTTGCGGGCTTCGGCCTTGCGTCCCATCTGGTGGAGGGCCGCCCCCAGGTGGTAACGGATGGCCCGGTTGCCGGCGGCCCGCAGGCTGGCGTCCCGCAGGTAGGGCAGAGCCTCCTGGGCCAGGCCCTTGTTCACCAGGATCCAGCCCAAGGTGTCGGACACGTTGGGGTTGTCCGGCGCCAGGCTGTAAGCCTGCCGGGCCACATCCAGGGCCTTGGGGTCTTTCAGTTGATGCAGGATGTTGGCCAGGTTGTTCAGGGCCCCCGCATCCCTGGATTGCTTCTGCAAATAGGTTTCATAAGTAGAGCGGGCCGATTGCAGTTGCCCCGCGCGTAAATAGGCTTCCGCCAGGGCCGACTCGGCAGCGACGTCCCGGGGGTTCTTGCCCACCCAGCCCTTCATCAGGTCGATGGCAGCCTGGTGTTCCCCCTTGGCCTGGTGGGCCTGGAACAGGGCCAGGGTGTTGGGTCCGGTGGGCGCCTTCTGCCAGAGCTCCTTGAAAACTGCCAAGGCCTCGGTAGGCTTCTTCTGGGCCATGTAGACTCCACCCAGGAGCCGGCTGGCTTCAGCGTTGCCAGGGTGGGCGGCACGCAGATCCCGGGCGCGCTTTTCAGCAGCGGCCAGTTTGCCGGTACGCAAATCCAGCTCCACCTGCTGAAACTGGGCTGGCAGATACGGTTTGCCGCTGTCCAGGGCCTTGTTGAGGGCATGGCCCGCGTCATCGTAGGCGCCGACACTCATCAACAGGCCGGCCGCCCGGGTCAGCTGGGCCGGGTCAAAACCCGCATTCCTGGCCATGCGGTTATAAGTGGCCCGGGCCTTGTCGACGCTACCGCTGGCCAGGTAAGTCTGTCCCAGGATCTCCTGCACGGAAGGATTGCCCGGATAGAGGGCCTCCATGTCCTGGGCCACCACCAGTGCCTGCTTGGCATTGCCGGACCTCAGATACCTTTCAGCCAGGTAGGCCAGGGACGCCAGAGGTTTGACCTTGCCGGCCCGAATGCGCTCCAGCAGGCGCAAGGTCTCGTCCGGACGGCCTGCGCTTTCTTCCAGCCGGGCCAAGAGGAACAGGGCATCCGGATGGTCAGGCCGGAATTTGAGGATGGCCCCCAACCGTCTCCGGGCATGATCCTGCCGCCCCTGGTCCATGTCCAGGCTTACGAGATTGAACTGTACCGGTAGGAAATTGCGGTCCTTCAGGGCCGCCTGGGTGAAGGTCGCCCGGGCTCCAGCCGGATCCTTGGCTTCCGCCTGGGCAGTGCCTAGCAGATTCAGTGCCTCTAGATTATCCGGATCGGCCTGGGTCAGCTTGCGCAGGATATCCACGGCCCGGCCTGCTTCACCAGACCGCAGTTGGTGGGTAGCCAACACCATGCCGGCCTTGGCCTGACCCGGGTCCTTGGCGAATACCTGCTCCAGTTCGGCCAGACCCTGGGCTGTCTGACCCGCACCAAGCCGGGTGAGGCCCAGGCCCACTCGTGCATCTGTAGATCCTGGAGCTATGCGGGCTGCACGCTCGAACAGCTCAGCCGCCTGGGTGTACTGCTTGCGCCCAAGGTAGGCCGAAGCCAGCATGGTGAGCACTTGAGGATCCGGGTTGGCTCCTTCGCTCATGGGGTATAGCAACTGAATGGTTTCCTTGAAATCGCCCCGATCTAGGTAAATGGAAGCGAGCAGCTTGCGGGCACCGGGCTGGCGGGGTTGCAGGGTGATATAGCTTTGCAGGTATGCCTGGGCTTTCTCCATCGAGCGCAAGCCGTAGTGGGCCAGGGCCCCTAGCATCAGGAACTGGGCGTTGCGTCGCACCATGGCGGTGGGCAGCTGGTCGATGGCGTTGGCCGCATCGGTCAGTGCCTTTCGGGTTGCAGCCCCATCGCCCCGTCGGGCCGCCGCCAGGGAGACCAGGTAGGCGGCACGAGGATCCGTAGCAGCAGATTTCTCCAGAATCTTGATGTCTTGATCCGCTTCCTGGGTACGCTTCAGGTCCAACAACAATCCTGCTCTGGCCACTCTTGCATCCACGAAGTCCGGACTGAGGCCCAGGGCCTTTTCATACGCAGCCAGGGCGGCAGGAATATCTCCCACCAAGTGGGCGACAGAAGCCTTCAGACTCCAGACACTGGCATCATTGGGCGCCAGGACCACTGCCCGATCCGCCTGCTCCCGGGCGGCCCGGACATCCCCCTTTTGCAGGGCGAGCGTACCCTGGGCCACGTTTACCGCCGCCAGATCCGGGCTGAGCCGTTCCGCCTGACGCAGTGTTGCCTCTGCCTCCTTGACCTGACCCAGAGCGGCCTGGGCCGCAGCCCGTTGCACCAACACCTCAGCAGCCTGGATGGGCGGCAGGCCCTGGTGGCTTACCTGATCCAGCAACTGCTGGTATTTGAACTGGCGCAGGTAGGCCTGGGCGAACTTGGGCGCCAGCACCACCCGATCCGCCCCTAGGGCCTGGGCTGATTCCAGGGCGGCCTCGGCTGCGCCGGGCGAGCCGGTCAGCAGGTAGGCATCCGCGAGCAAGACCTGGGCGGGCAACAGCTTGGGATTCTGTTGCAGGGCATTCTTCAACTGGACAATGGCACCCTGGATGTCCCGGCCGTCATAACGGCGCAGGGCGTCTTCATAATAGTTCGTCCCGGGTTGGGCGGCATGGACATGGAGCACAAACAAGCAGCCCCCCAACAACACGCCTTGACGGGTGCGGGTCATGAAAGAAAACTGGTTCGCCACGAGGTCTTCCTGAGGTTGTTCTGAAGGCACGACACCGGCCGGGGTTGGCAAACCCCGATGAGGCCGGCCCATAGTTTAGAGCCTATTCGTGTCTGTTCGGGCCTGGCCGGCCACCGGTCAGTCCTGGCCGTTGGGGGCCAACAGTTGGGCCAGGGTGGCTGCCTGAACCGGCAGGGTCAAAGCCGCATCGATGCGAAAACGCTGCCGCAGGCGTTCCAGGGCATGATCATGGTGGGCTTCGTAGAGCACCACCACCTTCACGTCTTTTTGGGACTGGGCCGTGGCAAGCAGGGACTCCAGGTTGCTGACCCGGTCACGGAAATCCGGCTGGAAGTAGAAATCGGCGACGATGACGGCGGGCTTTTCCTTGCGCATGAGACTGATGGCCTTGCGCACGGCGAATTCCGTGTGGACCCGGTAGCCCAGCTTTTCGAACAGGGGCCGCTGGTTGGGGTAGCCCAGCAGTTCGATGACGTTCAGCAGCAGCGGCGCCGAATCGCTCATGAGCCTGCTTACTTGCCGGTCTTGGCCGCCTTCTCGGCCAGCCAGGCGACGGCTTCGTCCAGGGTCACGTCGTCCGGTTGCCGTTCCTTGGGAATGGAGGCCATGAGCTTGCCGTGCTGCACGTAGGGCCCGAAGCGGCCGGATTTCACCAGGATGGGTTGCTTGTCCTTGGGGTGGGGGCCCAGCTCCCGGCCGGCGGGGGCAGCCCGGGGTTTGCCTTTGGCGCCAGGTTCCCGGACCTCGAATTCAAAGCCCACCTTGCCATCCTTGTCCCGCACCAGGAAGGCGGAAAACTTGCGTTTGGTACGGGCGGAAACGAAGCCGGTGAGCAGGTCCGTCTTGCCTTCCGCCAGCAGCTTCTGCATCTGCTCTGGTTCCACCGGCTGTTGCAGGATCACCTTGCCGCTGCGGAAGTCGCAGCTTTTTCCAGCGCCCACGCTGCGCTCGCAGACATAGGATGCGCCCCGCTCGTACACCTGGGCACCACATTTAGGGCAGGCCCCCAGAGGCGTCTGGCCGGAGAAATCCACCACCTCGGCTTCGCCTTCGCCTTCCGAGCTCTGGCCGAAATCGAATTCCGGCTGTTTGTCCGCATTGAGGCGGATTTCCGCGTCAAAGGGCCGGCCCATCTTGTTGCGGAAACCGGTGAGGGGCCCCACCCGGCCTTCCCGCAGCAGGGTTTCCATTTCTGAAACCTCGAACTGGCGGCCGGCGACGATCTTCCAGGCGCTCCAGTCGCATGCCTGGCAGGCGAACTTCTTGTAATTCTCCTTCACCACGCCGCCGCATTTGGGGCAGGGGGTGACCAGGGTGGCGAAGTTGCCGGGCACGGTGTCGGATTCATACCGCTTGGCCCGGTCCACGATCTCCTGGGTCAGGGCGGTGATATGGCCCATGAAGGTGTCCCTGGAGAGGCCGCCTTTTTCCATCTGGGCCAGCTTGTGTTCCCAGGCTCCGGTCATCTCTGGCGAGGCCAGTTCGGTGATGCCCAGGCCCCGTAGCAGGGTGATGAGGGAGAAGGCCTTGGCGGTGGGTACCAGTTCCTTGCCTTCCCGGTGCAGGTAGGTCTCGGCGATGAGGTTTTCGATGATCTGGGCCCGGGTGGCGGGCGTGCCCAGGCCCCGGCCGGCCATGGCAGCCCGCAGGTCCTCGTCTTCCACCATCTTGCCGGCCCCTTCCATGGCGGACAACAGGGTGGCTTCCGTGTAGCGGGGCGGCGGCCGGGTCTGGGCGCCCTTCAGGGTGACGTCCTCGGTGGCCAGGGTTTCGCCGGGCACCAGGGGCACCAGGCTGGGGCCGGAACCTTCTTCGTCCTCCACCTGGGCGCCCTTGCCGTAGACCGCCAGCCAGCCCGCATTCACCAGGACTCGGCCTTCGGTCTTGAAGGCGTGCTGCTTGCTGCCTTCGGCGATGCGGGTGATGCGGGTGGTGATCTGGTATTCCGCCGCCGGGTAGAACACCGCCAGGAAGCGGCGGGTGACCATGTCGTAGATCTTCTCTTCGGCTTCCGACAGGCTCTTGGGGGCGGTGCCGGTGGGAATGATGGCGAAGTGGTCGGAAATCTTGGCGTTGTTGAAGATGCGCTTGTTGGGCTTCACCCAGCCCTTGGCAGCAATCTCGCCGGCAAAGGGGGCGTACGCGTCAGGCAGGCCCTGCAACACGCCGGGCACCGTACCCACGTAATCTTCCGGCAGGGCCCGGGCGTCGGTACGGGGGTAGGTGAGGACCTTGTGCTTTTCGTACAGGGCCTGGGCCAGGCCCAGGGTGGTCTTGGCAGAGAAACCGAAGCGGCTGTTGGCTTCCCTTTGCAGGCTGGTGAGGTCGAAGAGCAGGGGCGAAAGCTGGCTGGAGGGCTTGGTTTCCTCTTCCGCCCGGGCCGGCTGGCCCAGACAGGCGGCCCGGATGGCCTCCGCCGTGGCCTGGTCCCAGATGCGCCAGGGGCTGGACTGCTCGTCGCTTTCGTCCTTCTTGTATTTTTCGTCGAGCCAGCGGCCGATGTATTCACCGTTGGCGCCCTTGAAACGGCCTTCCAGTTCCCAATAGGCCCGGGGCTTGAAGGCGCGGATCTTTTCTTCCCGCTCCACGACGATGGACAGGGTGGGGGTCTGCACCCGGCCCACGGTGGTGAGGTGGAAGCCGCCGGTCTTGGAGTTGAAGGCAGTGATGGCCCGGGTGCCGTTGATACCGATGAGCCAGTCGCTTTCGGCCCGGCATACGGCGGCGGTACGCAGACCTTCCACCTCGGCGGCTTCCCGCAGGCTGTCGAAACCGTCCCGGATGGCGCCCTGGGTCATGGATTGCAGCCAAAGGCGGCGGACGGGTTTCTTCGTGCCGCTATGCTGCACGATGTAATTGAAGATCAGCTCCCCTTCACGGCCCGCGTCACAGGCATTGATGAGGCCTTCCACATCCTTGCGCTTGATCAGACGGTTGAGCAGCTTGAGCCGGTCTTCGGTCTTTTCAATGGGTTTGAGGGCGAAGCGGGGCGGAATGACGGGCAGGTGGGCGAAGGACCATTTGCCCCGCTTCACCTCGTATTCCTCGGGTACCACCAGTTCCAGCAGGTGGCCGACGGCTGAGGAAAGGACGTACTCCTCGGATTCGAAGAAATCCTTTTCCTTCTTGAACCCCCCCAGGGCCCGGGCAATATCCTGGGCCACCGACGGTTTCTCGGCGATGATGAGTTGTTTGCTCACGGGGATGGGTCAGTGGAGGGTGGGCTGCCAGCCATCCTCGGCGCCGCGCACCAGGTCTTCCAGCCAGAGCACGTCCCCGGCACCCTTGAGCTTCCAGAGCGCCAGCATGGCGATCCACTTGATGCGCTCGGCGGGCACATCCGCATCGGGCAGGGCCAGGGCCTGCTCGATCACCCATTCCCGGCCGTGGGGGGGCAACATGCCGGCACTTTCCAGGAAAGCCAGGAAACCCCGTCCCTCCTGATCCAGGCGCCGTTCTTCCTCGGTGCTGTAGATGCGGATGGCCTGGGACGAAGCCGCCTCGTCCAGGGGCACCAGCTCGTCCAGGCCGGAAAGCCAGTCCAGGGCCTGGGCGATATCGTCGTTTTCAAACCCTGCTGCCGACAGTTTGCGGCTCAAATGCTCCGCATCGGGGATCTGGTCCGCGAACAGATAGGTGTCGTAGAGGTAGAGCAGGATGTCGAACATGCTTAATGAATACGTTGAAAGAGGCCGCCGGGAAGGCGGGCCACAGTGCCCGCCAGTTCGGCTGAAAGTAGCCTGACGGAAAGCGCATCCACCGTCAAGCCAAGGCGCTCCGCCAGTTGATCCAGGGCAAGGGGGCCTGTGGCAAGGGCGTCCAGCAGGGGGTCTGCCGACCGCTCCGGAGACGCCGGGGTCTTGGTCGGGGTCAAGCCCTGCGGCAGGAATCCGCCCAGCCGGGGCCCCAGTTCCTCCAGCACGTCCTGGGCGGATTCCACCAGCTTGGCCCCCTGCTTGATGAGACGGTGGCAGCCCTTGGCCAGGGCCGAATGGATGGAACCGGGCACCGCAAACACGTCCCGGCCCTGCTCCGCCGCCTGCCGGGCGGTGATCAGGGAGCCGGACTCCAGGGCCGCTTCGATCACCAGCACCCCAAGGGCCAGGCCGCTGATGATGCGGTTGCGGCGGGGAAAATTGCCGGTTTTGGGAGGCGTACCCAAGGGAAACTCGGAAACGATGGCTCCCTGGGCAGCCAGGCGGTGGGCCAGATCCCGGTTGCGGGCCGGGTAGACCCGGTCCAGGCCCGTGCCAACCACCGCCACGCTGGAACCAATGCCCGCCAGTCCCCCGGCATGGGCGGCGGCGTCCACCCCCAGGGCCAGGCCGCTCACCACGGTGAGCCCCGCCTCGGAAAAGGCCTGGGCGAAGGCGGCCGCATCCCGAAGGCCCTGCTGGGTGGCGTTGCGGCTGCCGACAATGGCAACCATGGGCCGGGCCAGCCAGTCCGGGTCCCCTTTCAGGTACAACCAGCCGGGGGCGTCCGGCAGATCCCGCAACTGGGACGGGTAGCGGGTGTCGGTGCGCGGGATGAAATGGTTGCCGGCCTGGGCCAGCCAGGTCCGGGTTTCGTCCTTCAGCCTGGCGGCGGCGGCGTCCTGGGGCGCACGGACGATGGCATCGGCCAGCCGTTTGCCCACCAGGGGTGTCAACTGGGATGACCCGGCCGCCAGGATGGCTCCGGGGTCAGGAAATGCCCCCAGCAGATCGTTGAGGGACTGGGGGCCCAGGCCGGGCACCCCTTCCAGGGTCAGCCAGGCCTCCAGCCCGGCCTCGTCGAGCATGCCGCCTCCCGGTCTGGGGGTGTATCAGGGGTTGCGGGCGACGTCCCCGGCGCTCACGGGTTCACTGCTCTCCATGACCAGGGCGTAGGACAACTTGTCGAACACCCGGTAGACGAAGGCGAGACCCACCCGGGAATCGGGCAGGGCGGCATTGTCCGTCTTGTCAGGCACGCAATCTTCCTTGCCATCGACGCCACGCCCCGCCATGAATGCGATCTTGTCGGCCCGGATGCACTTCGGATCCGCCACGGATCGGCCGGCCTTGTACAGCGCCAGCACGTGTCCGGCCTCCAGGCCGGCATTCTTGCCCTGATTGAGGACCAGGTTCATCCAGGTGCCCGCATTGACCGCACCGCCTAAGGCCGACACCACTTTGGCTTCCACCGCCTGAGCGGGTGCATGGGGGACGAACTGGGGCGGGTTGCCGTCCCAGGCGGGCATCAGGCGATCCCGCTCAAGGACTTCCTGGACGGTCCGTGTCAGCTTGATCTGCTGGGGGTCCCCTGGACGCTCCGTCACCGCATCGCCCAGGTAAACCAGTTCGTAGGCGAGGATTTCCTCCTTGTTATCCGGATTGCGCAGGGGCTGGCCAATGCGCATCACCCGCCAGGGCCCATCTCCGCTGTCGGACTTGCTGGCGTAGACCCGGTCCCCCTGGCCGAACATGACGCGCTCGTCATTGGAGCCGAGGATGCGAGGCGCGCCGGCCAGTTCATTGACCTCGCCCACGACTCCCTGGGACAGGAAGGCCTGGACAGCACTGAGGGGAATGCTGGGGATGCCCCCGTCTTTCAAGATGATGGGCTCGCCACGGACCTGGGGTGACAACTTGACGGTTTCGATGCCCCTTTGCAAGGACAGGCGGGGTTTGCCATCGACCATGCTCAGGTAAACCACATCGCCGGGGTAGATCAGGTGGGGATTGCGGATTTCCTCCCGGTTGAGCTGCCAGACTTCCGGCCATTTCCAGGGATCCTTGAGGAATTTCGCCGAGATGTCCCACAGGGTGTCGCCCTTGACCACCACGTGCTTGTCAGGGGCATTGTCCTGGAGCCGGACCGTGTCCGCCCAGACGGGCAAGGCCAGGCCGATGGCGACGAGTAACGGAAGGATTCGCATGTTTCCCACCCTCATTGTTTGGCGACGGATATCTCAATTGCGCCCGTTATAATTCAGAACACCGGAAACTTAAAGCACTTCGTTAGATTCTGCACGGAAGTTCGCCCTATTCATAATGGCCCTGCTGAAAATCCTCCACTTTCCCGACCCCCGCCTGCACACGGTGGCCAAGCCCATCGCCCAGGTGGACGACAGCATCCGCCAGCTGGCGGCCGACATGGCAGAAACCATGTACGCCGCCCCCGGCATCGGCCTGGCCGCCACCCAGGTGGACCGGCACATCCGCCTGATCCTGGTGGACATCAGCGAGACCAAGGACCAGTTGCGGGTATTCATCAACCCGGAAATCGTCGCCAAGGACGGGGAAACCGTCTACGAGGAAGGCTGCCTGTCGGTGCCCGGCATCTATGACAAGGTCACCCGGGCCGAACACATCAAGGTGCGGGCCCTGGATATCCACGGCAATCCGTTCGAACTGGAGGCGGACGGCCTGCTGGCCATCTGCATCCAGCACGAGATCGACCACCTGAACGGCAAGGTGTTCGTGGAATACCTTTCCCGCCTGAAACAGAGCCGCATCAAGAGCAAGCTCCAGAAGCAGGCCAAGGAAGCGATGTAATGCGCGTCATCTTTGCCGGCACGCCTGAGTTCGCGGCGGCCGCCCTCCAGGCCCTGATCGCCGCCGGCCACGACATTCCCCTGGTGCTCACCCAGCCGGACCGGCCGGCCGGCCGGGGCATGAAACCCCGCATGAGCGCCGTGAAGGAAGTGGCCCTGGCCCACGACCTGACGGTGGGCCAGCCGGAAAACCTGAAGACCGACGAATCCCGCCAGCCCATCGCCGAGGCCAACGCGGATGTCATGGTGGTGGCCGCCTACGGCCTCATCCTGCCCCAGGCGGTGCTGGACATGCCCCGGCTGGGCTGCGTCAACATCCACGCCTCCCTCCTGCCCCGCTGGCGAGGCGCGGCCCCTATCCACCGGGCCATCGAGGCGGGAGATACGGAGACCGGCATCACCCTCATGCAGATGGACAAGGGCCTGGACACGGGGGCCATGCTCACCCGGGCCACCCTGCCCATTCTGGATACCGACACCACCGGCAGCCTCCACGACCGGCTGGCAGTCATGGGCGCCCGGGAGATCGTGGCCCTGCTGCCCCGGCTGGAAGCCGGCGACGTCACCGCCAAGGTTCAGGACAACGCCCGGGCCACCTACGCGGCCAAGATCGGCAAGGAAGAAGCCCGGCTGGACTGGCCTTTGCCGGCGGCGGTGCTGGACCGGCGCATCCGGGCCTTCAACCCCTTCCCCGGCGCCACCGCCCTGCTGAACGGCGAGCCCCTCAAGCTCTGGCAGGCCCGGCCGGTGGCCGGCAGCGGCGCCCCCGGGACGGTGCTGGCAGTGGACAAGGACGCCTTCACCGTCGCCTGCGGCGAAGGCGCCCTGGCCGTTTCCGAAGTGCAGAAGGCTGGCGGCAAACGCCAGCCGGTGTCCGCCTTTCTGGCCGGCCACCCGCTCCAGGCCGGCATGGTGCTTGGCTGACGCAAGCGATTGAATTTCCAGGCCAGCCCGGCTGCTGGCTATGGCCTCCCGGCACTGATACATTCCACCTCACCCCTTACTTCCCAAGCCTCACGATTCATGTCCCGCAAAGTCTTTATCCGCACCTTCGGCTGCCAGATGAACGAGTACGACTCCGACAAGATGGCGGATGTGCTGGGAGTGGAAGGCGGTTATGAAAAGACCGACAACCCGGAAGAGGCGGACGTCATCCTGTTCAATACCTGCTCCGTACGGGAAAAGGCCCAGGAAAAGGTGTTCACCGACCTGGGGATGGTGCGCCACCTGAAGCAGAAGAACCCGGACCTGATCATTGGCGTGGGGGGTTGCGTGGCCAGCCAGGAAGGGGCGGCCATCGTCAAGCGGGCCCCTTACGTGGACCTGGTGTTCGGCCCCCAGACTCTGCACCGGCTGCCGGCGATGATGGTAAAGCGCCGGGAGACAGGCAAATCCCAGGTGGATATCGATTTTCCCGAGATCGAGAAATTCGACCACCTGCCCCCCGCCCGGGTGGAAGGCCCCACGGCCTTCGTATCGGTGATGGAAGGTTGCTCCAAATACTGCACCTTCTGCGTGGTGCCCTACACCCGGGGCGAGGAAGTCTCCCGCCCGTTGGCCGATGTACTCGCCGAAGTGGCCCATCTCGCCGCCGAGGGCGTAAAGGAAGTGACCCTCCTGGGCCAGAACGTGAACGCCTACCGGGGGGCCATGGATGACGGCGAGATTGCCGACTTCGCCCTGCTCCTGGAACTGGTGCACGAGATTCCGGGCATCGGGCGCATCCGCTTCACCACCTCCCACCCCCGGGAGTTCACCCAGCGACTCATCGACTGCTACGCCAAGCTGCCCAAGCTGGCCGGCTACCTGCATCTGCCGGTGCAGTCCGGCTCGGACCGGGTGCTCGCGGCCATGAAGCGGGGCTACACCGCCCTGGAATACAAGAGCGTCATACGCAAGGTGAAAACCGCCCGGCCCGACATTTCCATCGCCTCGGACTTCATCGTCGGCTTTCCCGGCGAATCGGAAGTGGACTTCGACGCCACCATGAAACTGGTGGCAGAAGTGGGCTTCGACGCCTCCTTCAGCTTCCTCTACAGCCCCCGGCCCGGCACCCCCGCCTGCGACCTCGAAGACAAGACCCCCCATGACGAGAAGATGCAGCGCCTCTACCACCTGCAAGACCAGATCAACGCCCAGGCTGCTGCCATCAGCGCCGCCATGGTGGGGTCCGTGCAGCGGGTGCTGGTGGAAGGACCGTCGAAGAAGGACCCCAACGAACTCATGGGCCGCACGGAAAACAACCGCATCGTCAACTTCCCCGCGCCTGCACGGCTCATCGGCCAGTTCGTGGACGTCACAATCATCCAGGCCAACCCCCATTCCCTGCGGGGTGAAGTGGTCACTTCCGAAGTCAATTGATGCAAATCACCTTCCCCGACGCCGACAACGCCCGCCTGGCCAACCTGTGTGGAGTGCTGGACGAGAACCTGCGCCAGATCGAAACCGCCCTCAACGTGAACATCCACCGCCGGGGTGAGGTGTTCCAGGTGTCCGGCGACAAGGCCGAGGCCGCCGGCCTTTTGATCAAGGACTTCTACCAGCGGGCCCGCAAGCCCCTGGACATCGACGACATCCAGTTGGCCCTGGTGGAGATCATCCACAAGCCCAAGGCGGGCACGCCGGAAAACGAAGTGCCGGTGCTCATGACCCGCCGGGGCGGGCTCCACGGCCGCACCCCCCGGCAAAGCAGCTACATCCGCCAGATGCAGGAGCACGACATCACCTTCGGCATCGGTCCCGCCGGCACGGGCAAGACCTACCTGGCTGTGGCCGGGGCGGTGGACGCCCTGGAGCGGGACCTGGTGAAGCGCATCGTGCTGGTGCGCCCGGCGGTGGAAGCGGGAGAGCGCCTGGGCTTCCTGCCCGGCGATCTGGTACAGAAGGTGGACCCCTACCTGCGGCCCCTCTACGACGCCCTTTGGGACCTGATGGGTTTCGACAAGGCCAACCGGGCCTTCGAAAAGCAGCAGATCGAAGTGGCCCCCCTGGCCTTCATGCGGGGCCGCACCCTGAACCACGCATTCATCATCCTGGACGAGGCCCAGAACACCACTCCGGAGCAGATGAAGATGTTCCTCACCCGCATGGGCTTCGGCTCCAAGGCAGTGGTGACCGGGGACGTGACCCAGATCGACCTGCAACGCCACCAGAAAAGCGGTCTGGTGGAGGCGCGGGAAATCCTGAAAGACGTGCGCGGCATCGCCTTCACCGAATTCCAGAACGACGACGTGGTGCGCCACCCCCTGGTGGCCCGCATCATCGATGCCTATGACAGCTTCCAGCACAAAACCGGCGCTTGAACTGGCGATCCAGGTCGCCGTAATGGGCGAGCACAAGGCCCATCTTCCCCCCCGGGCAGACTTTCGCCGCTGGGCGAAAGCCGCCCTGCAAGGCGACGTTTCTGCCGCACTGCGCATCGTGGGCGCCGAGGAAGGTCTGGCCCTTAACCGGGACTACCGGGGCAAGGACTACGCCACCAACGTGCTCACCTTCGAATACGGCGCTGATCCTGACACCGGCGTGCTCATGGGCGACATCGTGCTGTGCGCCCCCGTGGTGGAAAGGGAAGCCCGGGAACAGGGCAAGACCCTGGCCGCCCACTATGCCCACCTCACGGTACACGGCCTGCTGCACTTGCAGGGCTACGACCATGAAATCGGCGAGCGGGAGGCTGTAACCATGGAAGCCGTGGAAAGCTTTATCATGCAGGCGTTGGGATTTCCCAATCCATACAATCCTTTATGAACGACGACAGTAGTCCTAGACCGAGTTTTCTGGAACGACTCACCGCCTGGCTTTCCCGGGAGCCGGACAACAAGGAAGAGCTCCTCGAGCTTCTCCACGCCGCCTACGAGAACAATCTGCTGGATGCCGATGCCCTGTCCATGATCGAGGGGGTCATGCAGGTGTCCGAAATGCAGGTGCGTGAAATCATGGTCCCCAGGGCCCAGATGGACGTGGTGGACATCAACGATCCACCGGACAAGCTGCTCCCCTACATCATCGAAACCGCCCATTCCCGGTTTCCGGCCATCGACGGCGACCGGGATGACGTGGTGGGCATCCTCCTGGCCAAGGACCTGCTACGCCTTTGCACCGGTGAGGACGTGGACCTGCGGGACATGCTGCGCCCTGCCGTGTTCATCCCCGAATCCAAACGCCTGAACGTGCTGCTGCGGGAATTCCGCGCTTCCCGCAACCACATCGCCATCGTCGTGGACGAATACGGCGGCGTGGCCGGCCTGGTGACCATCGAGGACGTGCTGGAGCAAATCGTCGGCGACATCGAGGACGAATACGACTACGACGAAGCGGAAGACAACATCGTCGCCGACGAGAAGGGTGCCTGGCGGGTGAAGGCCCAGACCGAAGTGGCCGACTTCAACGACACCCTGGACGCGAAGTTCAGCAACGAAGAGTACGACACCGTGGGGGGGCTGGTGGTGCATGCCTTCGGCCGCCTGCCCAAACGGGGCGAGACCGTGGAGATCGGCGGCTTCCGCTTCCACGTGCTGCGGGCTGATAGCCGTCGGCTGCACAGCCTGAAAGTGGAACGCCTGGCCCAGGCTCCGCTGCTCTAAGCCCTAACGCCAGTAAGGTTCAGACCGTAAGTAAACGCTCACCTTGCCAGACCGGAACCCGGTCAGTAAGGTAGCGCGCATTGAATTTACGGCACGGCAGCCGCATCTGAGTCGCTGACCGACCTTGCAAAGGAATATCCATGACCGCTTGGACCGATTTTCTTGCCGCCCGGGGCGCCCGCCTTGAGAACGACACCGTAGCCGACTTTGGCGACTCCGCCGGGGAACTGGCCGCCGCCGCCCAGGCCACCGTATTGGCCGACCTGTCCCACTACGGCCTCATCGGCTTTGCCGGCGAAGAAGCCCAGACCTTCCTCCACGGCCAGATCACCAACGACCTGCGGGGCCTGCGGGAAAACGCCGCCGTGTTTGCCGGCTACCTGTCTGCCAAGGGCCGCATGCTGGCCAACTTCCTGGTCATGAAGCGGCAGGACGACATCCTGGTGATGTTGCCCGCCAGCCTGCGGGAAGCCATTCAGAAACGTTTGACCATGTTCATCCTGCGGGCCAAGGTGAAAACCCGGGACGCCTCCGGCGAATGGGTACGTCTGGGCCTGTCAGGTCCCGATGCCCCGCGCCTCGCGGCCGAGGCCCTGGGCGTGACCCTGCCCCAGGGCATCATGGGCATGGCCCATGCCAACGACGCCTTCCTGCTGCGCCTGGGCGACAACCGTTTCGACGTATTCGTCAGGCCGGAAGCCGCACAGGCCCTGTGGCAGAAGCTGGCGGCGGCCGCCCGGCCCGTAGGGGCCCCCGTCTGGGACTGGCTGCTCATCAACGGCGGCATCCCCGCCGTGGTGCCTGCCACCCAGGACCATTTCGTGCCCCAGATGGCCAACATGGAAATCCTGGGGGGCGTGAGCTTCAACAAGGGCTGCTACCCGGGCCAGGAAATCGTCGCCCGCAGCCAGTACCTGGGCAAGGTGAAGCGGCGCCTGTTCCTGGCCCATCTTGACGTGCCCGCCCAGCCCGGCGACGAACTCTACGCCCCTGAACCCGCCGATCAGGCCGCCGGCCTTGTGGCCAACGCCGCCCCCGCCCCCGGCGGCGGCTGGGATGCCCTGGTGGTGGCCCTGGCCCCCAGCGTGGAAGCCGGCCAGGTCCACCTCAAGGCCCGGGACGGCGCACCCCTGAAGTTCCGCCCCCTGCCTTATCCCGTCGCCTGATCCAGCCACGGGCCCGCCCATGCACGTCTATGTCTGGTACCGGGTGGAACGGGACGACGCCGCCACGGTCACCGCCATACGCGGCATGATGGCCCGCCTGGCCTGTCGCACCGGCATTCCCGGCCAACTGCTGCGCAAGGCGGAAGAACCCGGTCTTTGGATGGAGGTGTACCAGGGCATCACCGACCCGGACGCCTTCACCCGCCTGATGGCCGAGAAAGTGGACGAATTCGACCTGGCCATGTTCATCGACGGCAACCGCCGGGTGGAAATCTTCCAGGTGGACTGGTCCAGCAACGCCACCTGCGGCACCCAAATCTGACCAGCAACCCACAAGCGAGTCCCATGGCCCGACAAACCGGCGAACGCAAGAACGAAATCCTGCAAACCCTGGCCCAGATGCTGGAAGCCCCCCAGGCGGAAAAAATTACCACCGCCGGCCTGGCGGCCCGGCTGGAAGTCTCCGAAGCGGCCCTCTACCGCCACTTCGCCAGCAAGGCCCAAATGTACGAGGGCCTCATCGAATTCATCGAGCAGACCCTGTTCGGCCTCATCAACCGCATCAGTGCCGAAGAACCCCGAGGCCTGCAACAGGTACGGGCCATGGCCCAGCTGCTGCTGGCCTTCGCCGAGAGAAACCGGGGCATGACCCGGGTGCTGGTGGGGGAAGCCCTGGTGAACGAAAACGCCCGCCTTCAGGCCCGGGTGAACCAGCTCCTGGACCGGGTGGAAGCCAGCCTCAAGCAATCCCTGCGCATCGCCGCCACCCAGGGCGACACCCAGGCCGACGCCGCCCTGGCCGCCAACCTGGTGCTGGTGTGGATTCAGGGCCGCTGGCAGCAATTCGTGAAAAGCGGCTTCACCAAAACGCCCCTGGCCCAATGGGAAGGGCAGTGGGGCTTGCTTGCAAAGGGGCTCGCCTGAATCGGCGTTACCCGCCGCAAACCAGGCAGCCCGGGTCCTTCTTCAGCCGCAGGCTGCGCCATTCCGCCGCCAGGGCGTCGTAGATCAGAAAGCGCCCCGACAGGCTGTCGCCCGCGCCCATGAGCAGCTTCAAGGCTTCGGCGGCCTGCATGGCGCCGATGATGCCCACCAGGGGGGCGAAGACACCGAACTCGGCGCAGCGCATTTCTGCGTCCTGGGCGTTTTCGGGGAACAGGCAGGCGTAGCAGGGGGCGCCGTCCCGACCCAGGTCGAAGACGGTCACCTGGCCGTCGAAGCCCACGGCGGCGCCGGACACCAGGGGTTTGCGGTGCCTTACGCAGGCCCGGTTGACGGCCTGGCGGGTTGGGAAGTTGTCGCTGCAATCGAGCACCACGTCCACCTGGGTGACGATTTCATCCAGGGCGGGGCCGGCAAGTTTTTCCTGGAGGGCAGTCACCCGGACATCCGGATTCATGGCGTTCAACCGCCGGCTGGCGGACAGGGCCTTGTTGATCCCCAGGCTGGCCATGTCATGAGCGATCTGCCTTTGCAGGTTGGTCATGTCCACGCTGTCGTGGTCTGCCAGGGTAAGGCGTCCGACGCCAGCGGCGGCGAGATAGAGGGCCACGGGAGAGCCCAGACCGCCGGCGCCCACCACCAGGGCATGGGCCCCCAGCAGGCGTGCCTGGCCTTCTATGCCGATCCGGTCGAGGAGGATGTGGCGGGAATAGCGGAGGAGCTGGCTGTCGTCCATGGCCGGAACGGTGGGAGCGAGGCCCCTCACTTCATTTGTATTGCCGCCACTCTTCGGGGGTTTCGTCGTGGTCGCCGTGGAGCCGGTGCTCCCAGGCTTCCACATAGGCCTGGTAGTTCTTGGTGCGGGGGGCGGGTTTTTCCATGTTCTGCCGTTGCACACGTTCGCAATGGTAGGCCAGTGCCCGGCGGATACGGATCAGCAGGGTGGCCTTGAGGTGGAAGCCCTGGGCGGAGAGGGCGGCCTCCAGGTCCTCCAGGGCGTATTCCGAGACGTCGTAATCAAGCCGCAGGGTTTGCTCATCCAGTTGGGTGACCACCAGGCCCGGCATGTCCATCAGCAGGGGCAGGGCCCGCGCCATCTGCCCCGGGGGCAGGTGGCTGAAGGTGATTTCTCGGCGCTTCTGGGTGTCGCAGGTGGTTTGCATCCTGCGCCCCCTTTACTGCTTGCGTTCCTGGAGCAGGGAAAGGCCCTTGAGCAGGGTCAAGGCCTGGTTGAACTGGTAGTCGGTCTTGCGTACGACCTCCACGTTGCCTGCTTCCGTCGTTTCGGGCTTGGCCTTTTCACCTTTCGTGGGCTGAGGAGCAGCGGGCTTGGTCTTGCTGTCTTTTTCCGGTGAAGCGCCGGTTTCCTGGCCATTGATCAGGTGCTTTTCCAGGTCCGCTTCCCGCACTTCCAGGCCGGAGTTTTCGCCTGCGGTGACGGTGCCTTCTTCTACGACGATGTCCGGCTCGATACCCTTTGCCTGGATGCTGCGGCCATTGGGGGTGTAATAGCGGGCCGTGGTGAGCTTGATGGCCGTGCCATTGTTCAGGGGCAGGATGGTTTGCACTGAACCCTTGCCGAAGGACTGGGTACCAACGATGAGGGCCCGTTTATGGTCTTGAAGCGCGCCCGCGACAATCTCGGAAGCGGATGCAGAGCCACCGTTGATCAGCACCACCATGGGCACAGTCCTGGTCCAGGCGGGCAGGCCCTTGAGGTAATCGCTTTCGCCCAGGCGCAGGTAGTTGTCCCGGCTGTTGGTAAGGCGCATTTTCGCGTCTTCGGTACGGCCATCGGTATAGACGACCAGTTCGCCCGGCTTGAGGAAGCTGCCCGCAACGGACACGGCAGTGTTCAGCAGGCCACCGGGGTCGTTGCGCAGGTCCAGCACCAGGCCCTTGAGGGCGCCTTTGTTCTGGGTGTCCAGATCTTTCAGGGCGGCGACGAGATTCTCACCGGTACGCTCCTGGAACTGGGTGATGCGCACATAACCGTAGCCAGGCTCCACCAGGCTGTGCTTCACGCTCTTGATCTTGATTACAGCCCGGGTAAGGGTGAGGGTGAGGGGCTTGGCCGCTCCCTTGCGGACTATGGTTAGTGTGATATCGGTTCCCGGCTTACCACGCATGCGTTTGACTGCATCGTTAAGGGTCATGCCCTTGACCGGAGTATCGTCCAGCTTGATGACCAGATCGCCGGCCTTCACCCCGGCCTTGTAGGCGGGGGTGTCTTCTATAGGGGAAACGACTTTGACGAAGCCATCTTCCATGCCCACTTCGATGCCCAGGCCGCCGAATTCGCCCTGGGTGCCTACCTGGAGCTCCTTGAAGGCTTCCGGGTCGAGATAGGACGAGTGGGGGTCCAGCCCGGCAAGCATGCCGTTGATGGCCTCGGTGATGAGTTTCTTGTCCTCCACCGGCTCCACGTAGTCGCTCTTGATCTTGCCGTAGATTTCCGTGAAGGCACGCAGATCTTCGATGGGCAACGGCTCGGGCTGCCGGTCCGCCACGGCGGAATAGTTCAGACTCAGGGCCGCGCCGAACACGACCCCGATGCCGATGAGACTGAATTGCTTGAGCTTGCCTGCCATGTTGCCTCTGATTATTGCCGGGTGGTTTGGTTCAAACCGGGTCACTTGACCCATTTCATCGGATCAAAGGGCTTGCCCTGATGGCGGAGTTCAAAATACAGGCCGGTTTCATCCTGCCCGCCACTGGCCCCCACGGATGCCACTACATCACCCGCCCGGACCGGATCGCCCGGCTGTTTATACAGGCTTTCATTATTGCTGTATAGGCTGAGGTAGCCGTCTCCGTGGTCGACAATTAGCAGGTTTCCGAAGCCCCGCAGCCAGTCTGAAAAGGCCACTTTTCCCGTCCCCACGGCGCGGACTTCCTGGCCCTGGCGGGCACGGATGAACAGGCCTTTCCAGGCAGGCCCACCACCAGCACGACCTTGGCCGAAACGGTGCAGTATCTCCCCCGGTACCGGCAGGGCCAGCTTGCCTTTCAGGCGCGCAAAATCCAGCCCTGCCAGGCTGGCATCCGCCACCCGCTCCACCTTCTCGCCGGGCTTGCCGGCGGGCTTGGTCACCTTGCGGGTCGCCGCCAAGCGAGCCAGCCGCTCGATTAGCTGGGTCAGGCGCTGTTGGTCCTGCTCCAGGGTCCTGATTTCATTACGTTGTTTGCGAATCTGGCTGGACAGCCGGTAGAGGACGTCTTGACGGCTGGCCTTTTCGGCTTCCAGTCCCTTCTTTTTTGCCACCCGTTCCCGCTTCACCTCCTCCAGGCCCGCCTGTTTTTGCCGGGTGGAGGCCTCCAGTTCCTGCATATGCGCCAGGGATGCCTGGTACTCCCGGATCAGCTGGCTGCGAGCCCGACCAATGTAGCCATAGAACTCCAGGTTTCGGGCCAGCTCGGACGGATTCTGGCCATTCAGCATCAATTTAAGGGTGTCATTGTCGCCGTGGATGTAGCGCTGCCGGAGCAACTCCGCCAGCCGGGCCTGGTGCTCACCGATCTCACCCCGAGCCGCTTCGGTATCCTGGCGAAGCTGTTTCAGGCTTTTGGCCAGATCCCGCTGCCGCTGTTCCAGTTCCCGCAGGCTGCGGTTCATGTCGGAAATTCGGCGCTCAGACTGCTTCAGGGCATCCGCCGCATCCCCCCGTTCCTCGCTGGCCCGCTCCATGTCCTTTTGCAGGGCCTTGATGCGGGAACGCAGGTCTTCCAGTTCTTCCTGCCGGCTATCCGCCGCGGCACTGGCCGACCAGACGGGGAGGATCAGGAAACAGAAAAGTAGCGTCCGGACCCGGCCCACAGGACTCAGTCAAATTCGATGAGGGGGTGGCCCGTCATTTCCATGGGCTGGGGCAGGCCCATCATCTTGAGCAGGGTGGGCGCCACATCTTCCAGGGCCCCCTGTTCCGCAATCTGCGCCGGACGGCCGATGTACAGGAAGGGCACCAGGTTGATGGTATGGGCGGTATGGGGCTGGCCGTTGCCGGTATCGAGCATGGTCTCGGCATTGCCATGGTCGGCGGTGATCAACACTTCCCCGTCCGCCGCCCGCATGGCTTCAACGGCCCTACCGACGCATTCGTCGACGACTTCAACGGCCTTCTTGGCGGCATCGAATATGCCAGTGTGGCCCACCATGTCGGAATTGGCGAAGTTGCAGATGATCGCGTCATAGCGTCGGCTCTGGATGGCCTCGACCAGCTTGTCGGTCACCTCGTAGGCGCTCATTTCCGGTTTGAGGTCGTAGGTGGCCACGTCGGGGGAGTTCACCAGCACCCGGTCTTCGCCCGGGTAGACGGTTTCCTCGCCCCCATTGAAGAAATAGGTGACGTGGGGATATTTCTCCGTCTCGGCAATGCGCAACTGGCGCAAGCCCAGGTTGGCGATGTATTCGCCGAAGCCGTTGCGGATGCGCTCCGGCGGGAAAGCCACATCCACTTCGAATTCGTCGCTGTAACCCGTGAGGGTGCAGTATCGGGACAACTTGGGCGTCACCTCCCGTTCGAATTCAGCAAAGTCCGGCTCGATGAATGTGCGGGTCAGTTGCCGGGCCCGGTCAGAACGGAAATTCATGAAGACGATGGCATCGCCATCTTCCATACGCACCGGCTCCTGGCCGAGGGGAACGATAGCGGTGGCCTTCACGAATTCATCTGTCTCCCCCCGGGAGTAGGCCATGTAGAGGCCCTCAAGCGGGTCCGCCGCCTTGTAGTCTGCCCGCCCCTGGGTCAGCAGATCATAGGCAGATTTAACCCGCTGCCAGCGCCGGTCCCGGTCCATGGCGTAGTAGCGGCCGATCAGGGTGGCGATGCGCCCTCCCCCCAGGGCGGCAATCTTGTCCTGCATGCGCTTCAGGTAGGCATCCGCGCTTTTCGGCGGCGTATCGCGACCGTCCAGGAAAGCGTGGATGTAGACCTTCTCCAGACCTTCACGCAGGGCCAGTTCCAGCATGGCGTGGATGTGGTTTTCATGGCTGTGAACCCCGCCATCGGACAGCAGGCCCAGAATGTGCAGGGCCGCGCCTTTCTTTTTCACCTCATCCACCGTGCTCTTCAAGGCCAGGTTGATGAAGAAGTTGCCGTTATGGATAGCCCGGTCGATGCGGGTGAACTCCTGGTAAACCACCCGGCCGGCACCGATATTCAGGTGACCCACTTCCGAGTTGCCCATCTGTCCCGCCGGCAAACCCACGGCCGCCTCCGATGCCTGGATGAGGGTGTGGGGGTGGGTTTTCCACAAGGCATCCCAGTTGGGCTTGTGGGCACAGGTGATGGCATTGAACGCATCGGGATGACGACATCCGAAGCCATCCAGGATGATCAGCAGGACAGGTTTGGTAGGCGCAGGAGACATCAGAAGATTTTATCTGTTTTTCCAGCACAATTCGTGTGGGCATTTTAGTATATTTGAATACATCAGCCCGTCGGCGGCCGTCTTTATGCCATCGCCGACGTTCCCGAACCCTGGAGAAACCATGACCACAGAGTCCACAGAACTCATCGACAAGGACGAACACATCGAGCAGGCTTCCCGTGCCCTGAAAGCCATGTCCCATCCATTGCGCCTGAAGATTCTGTGCGTGCTGGGGGACAAGGAGATCAGCGTGCAGGACATCGTCGACAACGTCGGTACCTCCCAGAGCAACATTTCCCAGCACCTGGCCATCCTGCGGGACAAGGGCGTACTGCGTACCCGCAAGGACGCCAACCGGGTCTTCTACCGGGTCAGCGACACCCGCACCCTGCAACTTATCGGCATGATGCGGGACGTTTTTTGTGGATTTGCAAAGTAACACCCTGCCAAGCCGCCTGGAAAGCGTCTTTTATCTAGACATAAAATTTATTGATAGGTATATTAGCCCCTACTGAATTTGGCTGTGCCCCAGGCACAGCTTCCCGGTTAGGAGTGTTGATATGCGCGTTGCCAAGTTGGGCGCTCTTTCGAGTGCCGTGCTGCTGGCCTTAGCAGTGTTGTCCCCGGCCCGGGCGGAAACCCTGAGTTTCCAGCAAGCCGTGGAACAGGCGTTGAACCAGAACCCGGAACTGGCCATCAGCCAGTCCCAGATTCAACAGGCGGAAGCGGCCGTCCGTCAGGCCCAGGGCAACAAGATGCCCCGCCTGAACCTGTCCCTCACCGCCACCCGCACCAATGACGCCCTGAACGCATTTGGCTTGAAACTCTCCCAGCGCAATGCAACATTCAACGATTTTGGCGCAGGAGATTTCCTGAATGCGATCAACAGCGCACAAAATCCCCTGCCAATTGCGCCGGACAACCTGAACCATCCAGGCTCCGTCACCAACTTCAACTCCCGGGTGGAACTGCTCGTCCCCGTCTACAACGGCGGCATGGTGAAAAGCTACGTGGACCAGGCCCAGGCCTATGTCCGGGCCGCCCAGTCCGGCGACCGGCTGGCCCGCCAGCAACTCACCCAGAACGTGCTGATGGCCTACCAGGGCGTGCATACCGCCCGGGCCTACATCCAGGTAGCAGACCAGGGCAAGGCAGCGGCGGAAGAATATGTGCGCATCACCGACCGACTGCACAAGCAGGGCATGGCGGTCAAAAGCGACCTCTTGTCCGCGCGGGTGAACCTGGAAGACGTGAAGCTCAAGGGCGTGGCCGCCCGGAACGCGGAGGCCACGGCCCTGGATCAACTGCACCTGTTGCTGGGCAAGCCCCTGAGCGAGCCCCTGGACGTGGGCGCTCCCGTCCTCCCCGGCCTGCTGGCCGGCAGCGACGCGGAACTGCGCCGCCAGGCCCTGGACAACCACGCCGGCCTGCAGGCCCTGCGCAACCAGATTCAGGGCGCGGGTGCCGCCGTCCACGCAGCCCAGGCCAGCGGCAAACCCCAGTTCAATGTCATGCTGCGAGGCGATGCCAACGACAAGAACCTGGGGTTTGATTCCACCTCCTACACCGTGGCCGGTGTGTTGTCCTGGACCGTGTTCGACGGCGGCACCACCAAGGCCGGCGTGGACCGGGCCGAGGCCCAGCGGCTGGAACTGGCCGCCAAGTTGCGCCAGGCCGAGGACGGCGTTGCATTCCAGGTGGGCGACGCCCGCCGCAAGGCCCTGGAAGCGGAAGAAGTGGTGGCCGCCCGTGAAAGTGCCGTGGAACAGGCCACCGAGGCCCAGCGGCTGGTAAAGAAACGCTACGAAAACGGTATCGCCACCCTCATCGAGCTTCTGGCCGCCCAGGCCCAGCTGGACAAGGCCCGGGCCGACCTGGTGGCCGCCCGTTATGACCTGGCCGTGAACCGTGCTGAACTGAAGCGCGTCGTGGGCGTGCTGACCCCGGAACAACTTTGATTCAAGGTGGATGACATGAACATTACCGCCCAGACCCTGCCTGCCCCCCGTACATTGATCGTCGCCCTGGCCATTGCCCTCGCTCTACCTCTGGCCGGCTGTGGCGGGGAAGCAGAAAAACCCCAAGCCAGCCAGCAGGCCGCCCCCGTGGTACAGGCCCAGATCAGCGCCATCCAGCCGGTGGAAGTCCAGGCCCAAACCGTCACCCCGGGTACCGTGGTGGCCCTGGAGTCCGTCCAGGTGGCATCACGCCTCATGGGCTACATCAAGGACATCGCCGTAGTGGAAGGCCAAACGGTGAAGGCCGGCCAGCGACTGTTCACCATCGATCCCCTGGACATCGAAGGGGGCGTGTCCCAGGCCCGCCTGGGACTGCAACAGGCCGAAGCCGCCCTGCAGGACGCCAAAGCGGACTACCAGCGCTTTGAAGCCCTGTTCAAGGATGACGTGGTGAGCCGCCAGCATTACGAGAAGATGAAGCTCAACTACGATATGGCCGTCACCCGTGCGGCCCAGGCCAAGGCCGGGCTTTCCACCGCCCAGGGGCAGCTCAAGTACGCCGTGGTCACCTCCCCCATCAACGGGGTGGTCACCCAGAAACTGGCCATGGAGGGCAACATCGCCGCCCCCGGCCATCCGGTGCTGATGGTAGAGAACCCCGCCCGGCTCCAGGTACAGACCAGCGTCCCCGAAGCCCTGTTCAAGACCCTGAAGCTGGGCCAGGCCGTACAGGTGGAACTGGATGGCCGGGACGCCCCCATCGAAGGGAAAGTGGCACGGCTGTCTCCCGCCGCCGACCCCATGAGCCACACCTACGGAGTGAAGCTGGACGTGAAGGCGGAAGGCCTGCAAAGCGGCGCCTTCGCCCGGGTGTTGTTCCCTACGGGTAGCCGGCTGATGCTGGCGGTGCCCAAGGAGGCCGTGCTGGAACGGGCCGGCATCACCGGCGTGTTCGTGGTGGACGCCCAGGGCCTGGCCCAGTACCGCATGGTGCGCACCGGTGCGGAGCAGGGCGGTCAGCTGGAAATCCTTTCCGGCCTGAACCCGGGTGAGCGGGTGGTCACCGGTAACGCCGGGGCGGTGAACAACGGCGATCGCGTACAGGGCTGACCATGAGCACCGGCGAACACACCCCCATGAACATTGCGGGCAAGCTGGCCCGGGCCTTCCTCACCTCCAAGCTCACCGCCCTGACCATCATCGCGGTGACCCTGACGGGCCTGTTGTCCCTGGTGGTCACTCCCCGGGAATACAACCCCCAGATCGTGGTGCCGGCGGCCAACATCATCGTCGCCAAACCCGGCGCCGACGCCACCGAAATCCAGAACCTGGTGGTGAAGCCCCTGGAAGCCATCATGAACGCCCAGTCCGGGGTGGACCACACCTATGGCTACGCCAGCAATGACTTCGGCCTGGTGACGGTGCAGTTCAAGGTGGGCGAGAACCAGGAAGACTCCCTGGTGAAGATGTACAACCAGCTCATGCAGAACATGGACCGGATTCCCCCCGGCGCCATGCAGCCCGTGGTGCGCCCCATCAACGTGGACGACGTGCCCATCATGACCCTGACCCTGGCGTCGGACCGCATGGACGACTTCCATCTGCGGGAAGTGGCCCAGCGCCTGCTGGAACAGGTGCGCAACGTATCCGGCGTGTCCTTCACCCAGATCATCGGCGGCCGGTCCCGGGCGGTGAACGTGTGGATCGACCCCCAGCGCCTGGAGGCCAGCGGCCTGACCCTGACCCAGGTGGACCAGATGTTGCGGGGCACCAACGTGTCCGCCCCCCTGGGCAACCTGGAGCAGGACAACCTGTCTCGTCCCCTGCGCCTGTCCGGTTTCCTGGGGTCCGCCCAGGAGGTGGCCGACATCGTGGTGGGCGTGTCCCGCCAGGGACGCCCCGTCTACCTGAAAGACATCGCCAAGGTGGAAGACGGTCCCGCCGAGATCGAGGAATCCACCCGCTTTGCCTACGGCCCGGCGACGGCTGAAGCCGCCCTGAAGGGCGAGCAGCCCGCCGTGACCCTGGCCATCGCCAAGAAGGCGGGCACCAACGCCGTGGTGGTGGCCGATGCGGTGCTGGCCAAGGTGGAGGAACTTAAGCAGCAAGCCATCCCCGCCGAGGTGAAGATCGCCGTCACCCGCAACGACGGCCAGAAGGCCAACGCGGCGGTGAACGAACTGGTCATGCACCTGGGCATCGCCATCGGCTCCGTGGTGCTGATCCTGGTGATCTTCCTGGGCTGGCGGGAGGCGGGCATCGTCACCCTCACCGTGCCCCTGATCCTGTTCGTGGTGCTGGCCGTGGGCCTGGCTTTCGGTCAGACCATCAACCGCATCACCCTGTTCGCCCTGATCCTGTCCCTGGGCCTGCTGGTGGACGCAGCCATCGTGGTGATCGAGAACATCCATCGCCACCTGCACCACGGCACCGGCAACAAGCCCTTCGGCCAGGTGCTGGTGGAGGCCACCAACGAGATCGGCAATCCCACCAACATCGCCACAATCGCCGTGATCCTGGCCTTCATTCCCATGGCCTTCGTCACCGGCATGATGGGCCCCTTCATGGCGCCGATTCCCTTCAACGTGCCCGTGGCCATGATCGCCTCCATCCTCATCGCCTACATGGTGGTGCCCTGGGCCTCCAACCTGTGGCTGGCCAACAAGGCGGCCCGCCAGGCCCTGGCCCGGACCGAATCCCTGGAAGAACAGGGCAAGCACAACAACGACCCCCTGCACCGGGCCTATGTGGCGGTGATCACCCCCCTGATCAACTCCGCCAGCAAGCGCAACATCACCTTCCTGGTGGTGCTGGGCCTCCTGGCCGGGGCCATGCTCATGCCCGCCTGGCAGTTCGTGCGGCCCGCCGGCCTGAACGGGCCCCTGTCTGCCCTGGGCGTGGAATTGAAGATGCTGCCCAACGACAATACCAACACCATGCTGTTGCAGGTGGACATGCCCGCCGGCACGGCCCTGGCGGGAACCGACCAGGTGGCCCGGGCCGTGGGCGGTATCGTCGGCCGGCATCCCCATGTCACCGACTACCAGACCTTCCTGGGCATGACCGCACCCATCGATTTCGCCGCCCTGGTGCGGGGAGACATGATCAAGAAGGGCTCCAATCTGGCCCAGATCCGGGTGAACCTGGTGGACAAGCATCATCGCGACGTGTCCTCCCATGAGATTGCCGACGCGTTGAACGAAGCCCTGGGTGAAGTGCGCCAGGCTTTCCCCACCGCCAAGATCAAGCTCTACGAAACCCCGCCCGGCCCGCCGGTGCAGGCCCAGATCCTGGCGGAGCTCTACGGCCCGGACTACGACCTGCTGCGCAGCGCGGCCCCCCACGTGGACAAGGCTTTCGAAGGCATCTACGGCATGATCAACGTGGACGATTCGGTCACCGCCAACCTGGACAGCTTCCACGTCCGCGTGGATGCGGAAAAGGCCCTGCTGTCCGGCGTGGCCCCCGGCCAGGTGGCCCAGCTGCTGCGCAACTACGTGTCCGGTTTTGCCATCGGCACCCTCCACGTGGCCGACGCCCGGGAGCCCATCGACATCCAGGTGCGCCTGCCCAAGGCCCTGCGGGCCAGTCCCGATACCCTGATGGCCCTGCGGGTCAGCAACCCCCAGGGCAGTCAGGTGCCTCTGGCCGCCATCGCCAGTGTGGAGCGGGTGACGGAAGCCAAGCCCATCTATGGCCGGGACCAGCACCCCATGGTGATGGTGGGCGGCGAACTGCTGAAATCCAGCCCCGTCTACGCTGTCCTGGCCCTGGACCAGATGCTGGACGGCAAGCAGTTGCCCAACGGCGCCACCTTCACCACCGGCAACCTGGGCTTCACCCAGGCTTCCCCCAAGGACGTGGTGGACTACACCCTGCTGTGGGGCGGCGAGATGCGCCTGACCCTGGACGTGTTCCGGGACTTGGGCTCCGCCTTCATCGTCGCCCTGATCCTGATCTACCTGGTGCTGGTGGGCTATTACAAGTCCTTCATGCTGCCGGTGATCGTCATGGGCGCCATCCCCCTCACCCTGGTGGGCGTGTTCCCGGGCCACTGGGCCACCAGCCAGGCCTTCACCGCCACCTCCATGATCGGCGTCATCGCCCTGGCGGGTATCGTGGTGCGCAACTCCCTGCTGCTCATCGACTTCATCCTGGACTACCGCAAGCAGGGGTATGAACTGAAGGAGGCGGTGATCGAAGCTGGCGCCGTGCGTTTCCGGCCCATCCTGCTCACCGCCCTGGCCATCATCCTGGGCTCCGCCATCATGATCACCGACCCGGTGTTCGGCGGCCTGGCGGTGAGCCTGATCTTCGGCACTTTCGCCTCCACGGCCCTGACCCTGGTGGTGATCCCCTTGCTGTACTTCCTGTGGCAACGCAACATCAAGCCCGCAAACACAACCAACTGACTTTCCGAGAGGAGTAAACAAATGACCGTAGAACGCGCCCTACGCATCCTGGCCGGCGTCATGATCCTGTTGTCCCTGGGTCTGGCCCAGGTGTTTGGCCAGATCGACCTCACCCAGATGTCCTGGCTGTGGTTCACCGCCTTCATCGGCCTGAACCTGCTCCAGTCCGGCTTCACCGGCTTTTGCCCGCCCGAGTTCCTGTTCCGCAAGATGGGCCTCAAGGAAGGCGGCTCCTGCTGCAAGTGATCCCGTCGGCGTGCATCCCCACGCCTGCGGTTAAAATGCCCGGCTTTGTCAGAACACCAAGGAATTTTGGATGGACTTCGCCCTGCAAAACATCTGGTTGATCCTGCTGGCCGTCGTGTCCGGCTTTATGCTGTTCGGCGGCGGCCTGTTCAGCCGCATCTCCGGCATCAAGCAGATCGCCCCCCAGGAAGCGGTCATGCTGTTCAACCACCAGGATGCCCTGGTGCTGGACGTGCGGGAGCAATCCGAGTGGTCCGACGGCCACATCGGCAAGGCCAAGCACATCCCCCTGGGCCAGCTGAAGAACAAACTTGCCGACCTGGAAAAGTACAAGGGCAAGCCCATCATCGCCGTCTGCCGTAGCGGCAGCCGCTCCAACCACGCCTGTAACCTCCTGAAAAAGGCCGGTTTCGACAATCTGCACAACCTGGCCGGCGGCATGCAGGCCTGGGAGCAGGCCGGCCTGCCCCGGGAACGCAAATAATCGCCCCCAAGGACCTACCATGCCCCCCATCAAGATGTACTGCACCGCCGTCTGCCCCTACTGCCAGATGGCCGAACGCCTGCTGAACAAGAAGGGCGTCACCGAGATCGAAAAGATCCGCGTGGACCTGGACCCGGCCGCCCGGGAACACATGATGCAGATCACCGGCCGCCGCACCGTGCCCCAGGTGTTCATCGGCGAGCGCCACGTGGGCGGCTTCGACGATCTGTCCGCCCTGGACGCCGCCGGGGAACTGGAGCCCCTGCTGGCAGCTTGATTTCCCGCCGGCAGACGCCATCTGCTCCCAAGTGAACGACTTCGGAGCAAGTTTTATGGAACTCGTCTGCCCCCACTGTGGCGCGGTGAACCGCGTCCCCGACGACCGCCTGGCCCAGCACCCCAAATGCGGCAAGTGCGGCGCGGAAGTGCTGCCCGCCCACCCGGTGGAACTCACCGCTGCCACCTTCGACAAGTTCATCGGCCGCAACGAACTGCCGGTGCTGGTGGACTTCTGGGCCCCCTGGTGCGGCCCCTGCAAACAGTTCGCCCCCGTGTTCAACCAGCTGGCGGGCCCCTGGGCCGGCCGGGTGCGCTTCGCCAAGGTGAACACCGAGGCAGAACAGCAACTGGCTGCCCGCCACAATATCCGCAGCATTCCCACCCTGGCGGCCTTCAAGGGCGGACGGGAGGTGGACCGGGTGTCCGGCGCCCTGCCGGCGCAACAGTTGGAAGCCTGGCTGCGCCGTCTCTGAATCACCCCGCAAACCGGGGGCACGCAAACCCGCAACATCGGGGGGGCTATAATCGGCCGCCTTTATTTTTTTCCCTTTATCCGGACCCGCGCCATGACCGATCAGCAAGACCAACAACAAGCCCTGCCCGTATTCAACATCGAGAAGATCTACGTCAAGGATCTCTCCCTGGAGGTGCCCAACGCCCCCGCCATCTTCCTGGAGCGGGAAGCCCCCAAGATGGACATGCAGCTGAACACCCAGAGCGCCCCGGTGGACCAGGCCAACGGCATCTACGAGTGCATCATCACCCTCACCATCACCGCCAAGATCCAAGACAAGGCCGCCTTTCTGGTGGAACTGAAGCAGGCCGGCATCTTCCGCCTGCAGAACATCCCCCAGGAGGCCATGGAGCCCGCCCTGGGCGTGGGCTGCCCCAACATCCTGTTCCCCTATGCCCGGGAAGCCGTTTCCGACGCGGTGCAGAAGGCCGGGTTCCCCCCCCTGATGCTGCAACCCATCAACTTCGAGTTGATGTACATGCAGCAGCAACAGGCCCGGGCCCAGCAACCCAACTGAGACGCCAAGGCCCATGCGTTTTGCCGTCCTGGGAGCCGGCGCCTGGGGCACGGCCCTGGCCATCCGCCTGGCAGGCCGGGCGCCGGTGGTCCTCTGGACCCGCTCGGCGGACCACGCCCGGGCCATGGCCGAGTCCCGCTGCAACGACCGGTATCTCCCAGGACTGGCCTTTCCCCCCGGCATGACCGTCACGGCCGACCTGGCCGAGGCCCTGGCAGGCGCCGACACCCTTATCGCCGCCGTACCCAGCAACGGCTTTCGTACCCTGCTCCAGGCCCTGCAGACCCACGCCCCGGCCCATCCCCTGGTCTGGCTCTGCAAGGGCTTTGAAACCGGCAGCCGCAAACTGCCCCACCAGGTGCTACAGGAAGTCTGGCCCGGCCATCCCCCCGCCGCCGTGCTGTCCGGGCCCAGTTTTGCCCAGGAAGTGGCCCGGGGCCTGCCCGCCGCCCTTACCGTAGCCAGCACAGACATGGCCTTCGCCCGGGCCATGGCCCAGGAACTCCACGATCCCAAGTTGCGGCTTTACGCCTCCACCGACGTGGTGGGGGTAGAACTGGGGGGCGCCCTCAAGAACGTCATCGCCATCGCCGCCGGCATTGCCGATGGCCTGGGTTTCGGCCTCAACGCCCGGGCTGCCCTGGTCACCCGGGGCCTCACGGAACTGACCCGCCTGGGCCTGAAACTGGGGGGGAAACCCGAAACCTTCATGGGCCTGTCCGGCATGGGGGACCTGATCCTCACTTGCACCGGCGACCTGTCCCGCAACCGGCAACTGGGCCTGAAACTGGCCGCCGGGGAAAGCCTGGAAGGCGCGTTACGGGACCTGGGCCATGTGGCGGAAGGGGCCACCACCGCCATCGAGGTGGCCGCCCTGGCTGCCGAGCTGGAGGTGGACACCCCCATCACCACCGCCGTGGCCCGCATCCTCAAGCAGGAACTGCCCCCCCGGGAAGCGGTGTATGGCCTGCTGTCCCGGGAATTGAAGGACGAGGGGCTCTAGCTCCCGTTCGCCCGGCTCAGTCGATCCGGTCTTGCACCAGGTGCATCACTTCAGGGGTCACGAACAGGCGCTCTTCCAGCACATGGCGCATGGCCCGCATGCGATCGAAACAGGCGGGACAGATATGCTGGCCATCCTCGGAGGCCACCCAGCCGGCCTCCTTGGCTTCCTCGTCCGTGCCGTCGAACCAGACCCGACCGTCCGTCACCCGGCGCCCCTTGCCTGCCCGGCCGGAAGCCCGGCGCATTTCCACCTCGCGGATGGCCAGGGGATTGCAGATGTCACAGAAGATGAAGCTGCGGCGTGCCATGGCGATAGGAATAAACGGGGACGGGCGAAGCATAGCCCCTCGACTCCGCTGACACAAAACCCTTTTTCCACCCCCCGGGCTGCCCGTGATCGACGCTGAGGTGGATTTTCCCTCGGATTTTCCTGCCCGCCTGGCCCGTTGGCAGGTCTTGCACCGGCAAGCAGGGCCCGGCCGTTCCTACCCCCATGCCTGGCGGCTGCCGGAACTGGCCCGGACCTGGGGCCCGGAAGCGGTCCTGACGGCCCAGGAGGCTCTGGCTCTGGACCTCTACACCCTGGGGCGCTTCCAGGATTGCCTGGCCGCCTTGCCGTCCCACACCCATCGCCCCCTGGCACAGACCCTGGCCCGACGGGCAGCCGGGCTGACGGGCGAGCCCCCCGCTTCACCCCCTGCGCCTGACACCACGCCCCTGGAAGCGGGCTACCAAAGCTATCTGTTCGATACGCCGGCCCCCGCACCCTTGGCCCTGCCGGCAGAGGACGGACAGTCGGACGGCCTGCTGGCCCGGCTGCTGGAAACCTGGCGCCAGGCCCGCCTGGGGCAGATGCCCCCCCTGGCGCCGGGCCATCGAGTCCTGGCCCGGCTGCGGCAACTGAACCCTACTCTAGGGGTGGAAGCCGAAGCCCTGCTCGCGGAATGCCAGTTCCTCATCGCCCCCCGCTGGTCCGTGGTCTGGCTGGACCATGCCCTGGACCAGGTGGAGCGCTTCAGCCAGCATCACCTCAAGGTCCGTCTGCAAGGCCTCAAGGCCCGGGCCCTGGCGGCCGCCGGGGAGTTGGGGGAAAGCGAGCGCTTCCGCCGCCAGGCCGCTGACCTGGCCGAGCGCCAGGGGGCCCGCTTCTACCTGGCCCGCTTCATCGATCCGGCCTAGCCGGGGACTAACCGCCGGTCACCGGCGGAAACAGGGCCACTTCGTCCCCGTCGGCCAGGGGGGTGTCCGGGGCGGCGATATCCTGGTTCACCGCCAGGCGGAAGGCCCGTTCCGGGGCCAGCTCCCGGGCCCAGACGCCGCCCCGGTCCCGTAGGACGGCCAGCATGTCCGCCAGGGTGGCGGGGGCGGGCAAGGCCAGGGTTTCCTGGCTATAGCCGAAAACTTCCCGCAGACGGGCGAAGTAGAGTACGCGCAGGTTCATGGCCATCATTCTCCCAAGGGCATGAAACGCACCGGGTCCCCGGGCGCCACGGAAGCGCCCACGGGCACGTCCACCAAACCCTGGGCCCAGGCCACGGAGGCGAGCACACCGGAACTCTGGCTGGGGTAGATCACGGCCTGGCCCCCTTCCAGCCGGGCCCGCAGGAATTCCCGCCGCTTGCCCGGCTTGGGCCAGGTGAAGGCGGCCGGGACGGTGAAGGCAACGGGATCCGCTGGCGCCGCTCCCATGCGGGCCAGCAGGAAAGGCGCCACGAACAGGGTGAAGACCACAAAGGCGGACACCGGATTCCCCGGCAGGCCGACGAAATCAGTGTTCCCCACCCGACCGTAGGCCAGGGGCTTGCCGGGTTTCATGGCCACCTTCCACATGTCCAGGCGCCCCAGGCGCTCCACCGCCGCCTTGACGTGGTCTTCCTCGCCCACGGAGACGCCGCCGGTGGTGATGACCACGTCCGCCTCCCGGGCGGCCCGCTCCAATACCGCCACGGTGGCGTCCAGCCGGTCCGGTACCTGGCCCAGGTCCACCACCTCCACCCCCAGGCGGGCCAACAGGGCCCGCAGGGTGGCCCGGTTGGAGTTGTAGATGCGTCCCGGGGGCAGGGGCTGGCCCGGCATGACCAGTTCATCGCCGGTAAAGAACACCGCCACCTTCAGACGCCGGTATACCGTCAGGGCCGTGGCCCCTGCGGAGGCCGCCACCCCCAGCTGGCCGGGTCCCAGGCGGGTGCCGGGTGCCAGCACCGTCTGGCCGGCGCGGATATCCTCGCCGGCCAGACGGATATGGCTGCCGGCTTCTGGGGAACGGGGAATGAGCACGGCCTCGCCGACAACTTCCGTGTCCTCCTGCATCACCACGGTATCGGCCCCCGGGGGAATGGGGGCACCGGTAAAGATGCGGGCGGCCGTGCGAGCCGCCAGGGGCGTGCCCAGGCTGCCGGCCGGAATGCGCTGGCTCACGGGCAGCGGCACCGCCGGGGACCAGTCCGCCAGGCGCAGGGCGTAGCCGTCCATGGCGGCATTGTCCAGGGGCGGCACGTCCACCTGCGACACCACCGGCCTTGCCAGGATGCGGCCCAGGGCCTCGTCGGCGGCCAGGGTCTCGGTTGCGGTTTCGGCCAGTGGACGGGCCGCGCCTAGCAAGTGCGCCAGGGCGGCTTCGACGGAAAGCATGTCACTCATGGGGGGTCATCCATTCCAGGATGAAGGCCTGGATGGCCTCCACCGCGTTCAGGTTCAGGTGGGGCAGGGAGCCCGGCGGGAGCACGTCGGACGCCACGGCGATGATATGGGGGTCGTCCGGATGCAGCCAGGGGCGGGCGTTGGCCTGCCGCCAGACTTCGATCTTGGGTAGGGCGGCATGGCGAAAACCTTCCACCAGCACCAGATCGCAAGGGGACAGCCGGGCCAGATGGGCGGCCAGGTCCGGTTCCGGCGCCCCCTGCAGTTCGTGGACCAGCATCCAGCGATAGGGGGAGGTGAGCAGCACTTCCCGGGCCCCGGCCTGGCGATGGCGCCAGGAATCCTTGCCGGGGGTGTCCACTTCGAAATCGTGGTGGCTCTGCTTGATCACCGACACCGTCAGCCCGGCCGCCTGGAGCCGGGGCAACAGGGCCTCGATCAGGGTGGTCTTGCCGCTGCCGCTGTAACCGGCGAATCCCAGGATTTTCATGGCGCCATGTTCCCGGCCAGGCAGGCAGGATGCACATGACCCAGGTCAAGGCGGTCTGGCGTTGGAATGCCCATGATGGCCGTCATCGTTTTATTGCTTTGTTGCCGGGGCTATATTGTGCCCCATGAGGAATAGCGCCATGACCCGCCTCGTTGACCGTTTTGGCCGGCACATCAACTACCTGCGGCTGTCCGTTACGGACCGCTGCGACCTGCGCTGCGCCTATTGCATCCCGGAAGGCTTCAAGGGCTTCGAAGAACCGGACCACTGGCTCACCTTCGACGAGATCGAACGCCTGCTGGGGGTGTTCGCCCGCCTGGGGCTGAAGCGGGTCCGCTTCACCGGAGGCGAGCCCCTGCTGCGCCGCAACGTCACCGAACTCTGCCGGCGGGTGTCCGCCATTCCCGGTATTGAGGATCTGTCCCTGTCCACCAACGCCACCCAGCTGGCCGGCATGGCGGCAGACCTGAAATCCGCCGGAGTCACCCGCCTCAATGTCAGCCTGGATTCCCTGCGCCCGGAAACCGTGGCCCGCATCAACGGCCGCCCCGTTCTGCCTCAGGTGCTGGCCGGGCTGGACGCCGCCTCCGCCGCCGGCTTCGCCCCCATCAAGGTGAACATGGTGGTGATGGGCGACAACGCCGACGAAGTGGACGACATGGTGGCCTACTGCATGGAACGAGGCTACGTGCTGCGCCTGATCGAGCTCATGCCCATGGGCGACACCGCGCGGCGCATGGGCTACGTGGACCTGCAACCCGCCAAGGCACGACTCCAGGCCCGCTTCGGCCTAGTGGACACGGTGCTGCCCGGCGGCGGGCCGGCCCGCTATCTGGGCAGTCCGGACCGTCGTTTCAATGTCGGCTTCATCACCCCCATGTCCCAGCACTTCTGCGCCACCTGCAACCGGGTGCGGCTGACGGTGGACGGCGTGCTGCACCTGTGCCTGGGCCAGGAGGAGCGGGTGGATTTCCGCACCCTGATGCGGGCCGGGGCCTCGGATAGGGACCTGGAAGCCGCCATCTATCAAGCCATCGAACTCAAACCCGAACGCCACGAATTCCGCGAGCAGCCCCAGAAACTGGTGCGATTCATGAGCATGACGGGGGGCTGAAACGCCTGCCCCGCACCGGGGCAGGGGCAAAACCCACCCAGGCTTCCCGGGCCCGGGCCCAGAATTCCGCCACGGACCCCACCGCATCCAGCGGCATGCCCAGGAATCGGGCTGCGGCCATCAGGGCCGGTAACGGCGCACTGTCCTCCAGGGGCGCTGCCCGGGTCTGTTTGGAGAGTTTGTCCCCCGCATCATCCAGCACCACAGGCAAGTGGGCGTAGGCCGGCGTGCCATAGCCCAGGGCCTGCTGCAGGCCGATCTGCCGGGGCGTGGAAGCCAGCAGGTCTGCCCCCCGCACCACCTGGGTGATGCCCTGGGCCTGGTCATCCACCACCACCGCCAGCTGGTAGGTGAACACCCCGTCGGCCCGCTTCAAGACAAAGTCCCCGCATTCCGTCGCCAAGTCGCAGGCCACCCGGCCCAGGTAGCGGTCATCGAAGACGATGCGCGTTTCCGGCACCCGGAACCGCAAGGCCAGTCCGGCCAGGGGAGGGCGGTGGCGGCAGGTACCGGGATAGACCGGCCCGTCCACCCCGGTCCTGGCCTGGGTCGCCAGCAGCTTGCGGGAACAGTCGCAGCCATACACCCGGCCCGCGCGGATCAGGTCTTCCAGGACTGCCTGATAGGCCTCACCGCGCTGCCCCTGCCAGAGTACCGGCCCATCCCACTCGAAGCCGTAGCGCTCCAGGCTGCGCAGGATACTGTCCGCCGCCCCCGGAACCACCCGGGGCGGGTCCACGTCTTCCATGCGCACCAGCCATTCGCCCCCAACCCGCCGGGCCTCCAGGCAACTGCCCAGGGCCGCCACCAGGGATCCGAAATGCAGGGGCCCGGATGGCGTGGGCGCGAAGCGGCCACGGGGTCGCGGAGGTGCCGGGTCATGGGTCATGAGTGCGGATATGGGAGGCTCAGGCACGGGCCGTCACAAAGCCTTTGTTGACGGGGCAAAATGCCGCCAATTATAGTGACGCAATGCAGGCCGACCTGGACGCCCTCGAAGCCAAAATCGCTCAGATGCTTGAGCGGCATATGGCCATGCGTGGCGAGAACCTCAAATTGCGCCAGCAGATCGTCAGCCTGGAGAACGCCAACAAGCGGCTCAACGACAAACTTGCCGAGGCCCTGGGGCGCATGGAATCCCTGTTCAACAAACTGCCGGACTGACATGGCCGCCCCCAATCAGAACATGAGCCTGGACGTGGCCATCATGGGCCGCGAATTCCGCGTAGCCTGTCCGGAACACGAGCGGGAAGGGCTGTTGCAGGCGGTCACCTATCTTGACCGCAAAATGCGCGAGATCCGGGACAGCGGCAAGGTCATCGGCCTGGAACGCATTGCCATCATGGCCGCCCTGAACATCACCCACGATTTCCTCAGCGCCCGGCCCGCCGAGCCTGATCTGGCCCATCACCGGGAACAGATCAATCGCATGACCACGCTCCTGGACCAGGCCCTGGCCCAGCAGGACAACCTGTTCTGATCCCCGCCCCGGCGTGATCCCGGGTTCCCTGTGAAGGGCACTACTGACTTGCGGGCGAAATCCCGGCATCATGGCGGCGTGTTTCCAATCTCCCTGCTGCGTTCGCGAGGGCCGTAAATTCTTTGAACCGATACGCTTATGCGTAAGGTCTGGTGACTAGCTTGCTGGTGCGCGCGTGGCCTGCCCATGTACCCGATGCAACTGCGCCGGACCGCCTTGGACCTCAGGGTTCAAGATAGCGTCCCGGACGGCGTAAGCGGGGAGACCCTTTTCTCAGGCCTGCATCCATGCCCTTCATGGACCCCCTGCCTTACCAAGCGGACAAAGCGGCGTTACGGGGCCAGTTGCGGGCCCGGCGCCGCAGTGTCAGCCCCGCCCAGCGGCGTCTGGCCGGCAAAGCCCTGGTGCGTCAGGCCCTGCGCAATCGCCTGCTGGCAGCCGGTAAGCGCATGGGCTTTTATATTCCCGCCAATGCTGAAATCGATATCCTGCCCCTGCTGCAACGGGCCTATGCCCTGGGCG
This sequence comes from Pseudomonadota bacterium, assembly GCA_040757575.1. GTDB lineage: Bacteria > Pseudomonadota > Gammaproteobacteria > Burkholderiales > Thiobacillaceae > PFJX01. The sequence goes on along the minus strand of JBFLXA010000002.1, from coordinate 169,075 downwards.
TCCAGTGCTTTCTGCCCATCGTCCCGAAACGGGGCCAGCGCAAGCTCTGGTTCGCCCCCCTGGACCATCAGGCCCATCGCGTACAGCACTGGCGGCTGAACCGTTTCGGCATCCAGGAATACCACCCCCCCGTAAGCCTGCGCTTGCGCGGCCGCCAACTTCAAAGGCTGTTCCTGCCCTTGCTGGGCTTTGACCGCAACGGCAATCGCATGGGGATGGGAGGGGGGTTCTATGACGCCAGCCTGGCCTATCGAAAGGCCCGTACATGCTGGTTGCAACCTGACTTGGTGGGGGTGGCTTATGCCGCCCAGGAAGTGGCACGCCTGCCCCGGGACCCCTGGGACGTACCCCTTAACGGGGTGCTGACGGAACAGGGCCTGATCCGCCCGGTAATCAGTAGCGATACCCCTTGAGGCCTCCCAGCCACGGGTTGGCGGCAGGGGCAGGGGAGGGCAGCGTCAGCCATTCCTGCAAGGCTTGCTGACCATTCAGGGCGCGGGTAGCGCCTTCGGTCACCACGTTGTGCCAGGTATTGGCGGGGCCCTCGCTACGCCCTTCCGGCCAGCGCACCAGGGGATGGGCACGCCCCAGCCCGGCTTCGGGCAGGTCCCGCAGTGCCCGGGCAAAACCGCTCCGGTCGGCGAGTAGCTTCCACCTCAAGGCCAGTTCGGGCTCTATGAACTCGGCCCAGTTACGCACCTGGGCCGGCTCGATCACATCGGAAAGCTTCTGGCCCGGGTTCCGCTGGATGCCAGGCAGGGAGGCCAGGGCCGTCATGGCCCGGGCATCCAGCATGGCCTCCCACACGGCGTTCAGCCCCTGGGATCCGGGCAGGTAGATCAGGGGCCGCTGGGGCATCAGGCTGTCGTTGGCCGGTTCGGCCAGGCGCTCCACCAACCAGCCATTGCCTTGCCGGGTGACGTAAGTTTTCACCCCGTCGGCGGGGGAACGCGGAGTAGCGTCCGCCCCGGCCCCCAGGGAGCAACATAGGCAGGTGGCCAGCACCAGCCCCGATACAGTCTGGCTGCGGGCTAACGGCATCATGTTCGGCAAATAAGAATTCGCCGAAATATTAACACGCGCCCTTGGGGCAAATAAAAAGGGCGGAACCGAAGTTCCGCCCTTTCAGCACTACCTTACGCCGGAATTACTTGGCGGCGGGAGCAGCGGGAGCCGGGAAGAAAGCGGCGAAGGGGTTGGCGATGTTGCCGTAGGTGGCGGGGTTCATGAAGGCGCCCCAGGTACCGTAGGTGGCGGGGTTAGCAGCAGCGCCGGCCCACTGGGTGTACAGGTTGGGGTTCAGGGGAGCCATCATCAGGTTCATGTTGGCGGGAGCCAGAGGAGCCATGGCCCAGTTCATGTACATGTTGGGGTTCAGACCGGACATGGCCATGTTCCAGACGCGGGGATCCATGGGAGCCATCGCCCACTTCATGTACATGTTGGGGTTCAGGAAGGGAGCCATGGCGGCCATGTAGAAGTTGGGGTCCATACCGGCAGCCAGCCACTTCATGGAAACGGCGGGATCAGCAAAAGCGGCGTACACCTTCATCAGGTCGGGAGACATGCCGGCCTGGATCATCTTGGTGTAGGTGGCGGGGTCCATGGACTTCTGGGCCAGGGCGATGGAGGTAGCGGGGTCCATCAGGTTGGTCATGGCGGCAACGGCAGCCTTGGGATCCTGGGCCAGCTGGGCAGCCTTGGCGGGGTCCAGCAGGGCAGCGGCGGTGGCGTCGGTGGTGGGCTGGTCGGCGAAGGAAACCTGGGCAACCAGGGCCAGAACGAGGGCGGACAGCTTCTTCATGCGTGTACTCCTAAGGGGTTGATAAGAAAGGAAAACTTGAATCTGTACTGCGTGGGAAGGCAGTATAGGGATGAACATTAGAACATCCGTATGTTTTCCTTTCGCCCTGGAATGGGCCCCATCCAGGCGTTGCGAACTCGCAACAAATAGTTGTACCTCACTCCCCCAGGTAAGCCGCCCGCACCAGGGGATCCCGAGCCAGATCGGCCGCCGCGCCGGTGAGGGTGACCGCGCCGCTCTCCATGACGTATGCCCGCTGGCTGACCTGGAGGGCAAGGTGGGCGTTCTGCTCCACCAGCAACAGGGTGACGCCCTCTGCCGCCACGGCGCGGATGGTTTCGTAGATCTTGGCCACCATGAGAGGAGCCAGGCCCATGCTGGGCTCGTCCAGTAACAACAGGCGCGGACGGCCCATGAGGGCCCGGGCGATGGCCAGCATCTGCTGCTCGCCACCGGAGAGGGTGCCGGCAAGCTGGTTCTTGCGCTCGTCCAGTCGGGGAAACAGGTCATACGCCCGGGCCAGATCGGCGCGGATGCCGGCCCGGTCACGGCGGGTATAGGCCCCCATTTCCAGGTTTTCCGCTACCGTCAGGCGGCCGAAGATGCCCCGGCCTTCCGGCACCAGGGCCATGCCCCGGGCGGCGATGGCGTGGGTGGGGCTATGGTTCAGGACCTCGCCGTCAAAGCGCACGCTGCCGGCGTGGGGCACCAGGCCCATCAGCCCCTTGAGGGTGCTGCTTTTCCCGGCGCCGTTACTACCGATAAGACAGACCAACTCCCCCTGAGCCACCTCCAGGTCGATGCCGCGCACCGCCTGGATGCCGCCGTAGGCCACCTTGAGGCCCTTCACCGTCAGCAGGCTCACGACTGTTCCCCCCCAAGGTAGGCGGCGATGACGGTGGGGTCCTGCTGTACCTGGGCTGGGTCCCCTTCGGCGATCTTACGCCCGTAATCCAGCACCGCCAGGCGGTCGCAGAGGCCCATGACCAGCTTCACGTCGTGTTCGATCAGCAGGAGGGTGGTGCCCCCGGCCCGGAGCTTCTGGAACAGTTCCCCCATCTGCTGCCGTTCCGCCGGGTTCATGCCCGCCACGGGCTCGTCCAGGGCCAGCAGTTTGGGCTCCGTGGCCAAGGCACGGGCGATTTCCAGGCGGCGCTGGTCCCCGTAGGACAGATGGCTGGCCAGAGTGCGGCCCTTGCGGCCCAGGCCCACGTAATCCAGCAGTTCCCGGCTCCGCTCCCGGATGGCATTTTCCTCTGCCCGGGTAGCAGCGCTGCGCAGCACCGCCCCCAGCACCCCGGCCCGGGAACGCACGTGGCGGCCCACCATGACGTTCTCCTGGGCGGTCATATTGGCGAACAGGCGGATGTTCTGAAAGGTGCGGGCGAAGCCCCGGGAGACGATCTCGTGGGGCTTGCGGTTCTGCACCGGCACCCCGTCCAGCACCACCTGGCCGGAGGTGACTGTGTACAGGCCGGTCATGCAGTTGAACAGGGTGGTCTTGCCGGCGCCGTTGGGGCCGATCAAGCCGTAGATTTCCCCCGCCTGCACGGATAAGGACACAGCCTCCAGCGCACTCAGGCCGCCGAAACGCTTGGTGACACCGTCTACCGCCAGCAATGTCCCCATGCTCAGGCCTTGCTGTCGTAGAGGTCGGCGCGCTCCTGCTCGGCCACGCCGTCCTCGGCGGTGAGCTCCCGCTTGCGCTGGCGGGAAGGCAAGAGGCCCGAGGGGCGGAACAGCATCATGGCCACCAGCGCCACACCGAATAACAGCATGCGCAGATCGGAGGGGTCCACCACCACTTCTCCCATGGTGGCCCGTTGCAGGTCGCCCACATAGCGCAGGGCCTCGGGAATGATGGTGAGCAAGGCGGCCCCCAGCAGCACGCCGGGAATATTGCCCATGCCCCCCAGCACGATCATGCACACCACCAGGATGGACTCCCACAAGGTGAAGCTCTCCGGGCTGATGAAGCCCTGGAAGGCGGCGAACAGGCCACCGGCCAGGCCGCCGAAGGTGGCGCCCATGGCAAAGGCCAGGAGCTTCACGTTACGGGTGTTGATGCCCATGGCCGCCGCCGCCACCTCGTCCTCCCGCAAGGCCGCCCAGGCCCGACCGATGCGGGAATCCTGCAGGCGCATGGCCACGCCGATGGCCAGCAGGGTGAAAGCCAGGAACAGGTAATAGTAGAGATAGGTGGGCGGCACGGTCATGCCGAACACCTCCCAGGACCGGCCGAAGGACATCCCGGCCACGCTCACCGGGTCGATCAGGTTCATGCCCTGGGGGCCGTTGGTGAGGTTGAAGGGGGCGTTCAGGTTGTTCATGAAGATGCGGATGATCTCGCCGAACCCCAGAGTGACAATGGCCAGGTAATCTCCCCGCAGACGCAGGGTGGGGGCCCCCAGCAACACGCCGAACAGGCCGGCAAAGGCGGCGCCGATGGGCAGGATGGCCCAGAAGGGCAGGTGCAGGCCGAAATGGGGGCTGGCCAGCCAGGCATAGACGTAGGCCCCCAGGGCGTAGAAGGCGATATAGCCCAGGTCCAAAAGACCCGCATAGCCCACGACGATGTTCAGGCCGATGGCCAGGAGCATGTAGAGCAGGACGAAATCCAGCACCCGCACCCAGGAATTGCCCAGGCCGGCTCCCACCAGGAAGGGAAGGGCGGCCAGCAACACCGCCAGCAGGACAAAGGCCCGCCGGGGGTTGCGGTACAGGAAATCCAGGCCCGGCAGCTTCGGCAAGGTGCCGCCCCCCTCAGGCACGGTTGGCGACCCGCTCGCCCAGCAGACCGGAAGGGCGGAACACCAGCACGGCGATGAGCACGAAGAAGGCGAACACATCCTGGTAATGGCTGCCCAGAAAGCCCCCGGTGATATCGCCGATGTACCCCGCCCCCAGGGCCTCGATGATGCCCAGCAGCAGACCCCCCAGCATGGCCCCGGCGATGTTGCCGATGCCCCCCAGCACGGCGGCAGCGAAGGCCTTCAGACCCAGCATGAAGCCCATGTAGTAATGGGCCAGGCCATAGTAGGCGCTCACCATCACCCCGGCGATGGCGGCCAGGGCGGAGCCGATGATGAAGGTGGCGGAGATGATGCGGTCCACGTTCACCCCCATCAGTTGGGCCACTTCCTTGGACTGGGCCGTGGCCCGCATGGCTCGCCCCAGCTTGCTGCGTTCCACCAGCAGCCACAGGCTGCCCATGATGGCGAAGGACAGCACGACGATGAAGATCTGCAAATCGGTGATGTGGGCCCCGAGGATTTCATGCCGGCCCTGGGGCAGCAGGGGCGGGAAGGACACATACTGTCGCCCCCAGATGAGCATGGCCGCGTTCTGCAGGATGATGGACACGCCGATGGCGGTGATCAGAGGCGCCAGCCGGGGGGCGTGGCGCAGGGGCCGGTAGGCCACCTTCTCGATGGTGAAGCCCAGGGCCATGCAGGCCGGAATGGCCACCAGCACGCCCCCCAGCACCACCACCAGGCCCGGCAGCTCCGGGTTCAGGCCCATGAGCACACCGATGGCCGTCAAGGCCACCATGGCGCCGATCATGGTCACCTCGCCGTGGGCGAAGTTGATCAGCTCCAGGATGCCGTAGACCATGGTGTAGCCCAGGGCCACCAGGGCATAGATGCTGCCCAGGACCAGGCCGTTGATGAGTTGCTGGGTGAAGATGTCCATGATTTTGTTCGTCATTCCCGCGCAGGCGGGAATCCAGTTAACCGGTCTGGACCCCTGCCTGCGCAGGGATAACGGCGTGTTACTTCACCGTTTCCAGCACAGTCCAGGCACCGTTCTTCACCTCGTACATGGTGACGGCCCCCCCCACGGTATCGCCCTTCTCGTCGAACTTCAGGGGCCCCGTCACCCCCTGATAATCGGTCTGGGCCAGGGCGGCGACTACCTTGGCGGGCTCGCTGGAGTCTGCCCGCTTCATGGCCTCCACCAGCACGTAGGCGGCGTCGTAGGCATAGGGGGCATACACCTGGATGGGACCGTACTTGGCTTCGAACTTGGCCTTGAACTCCTTGCCGCCGGGCATGGCGTCCAGGGGCAGGCCCGGAGACGAGGCGATCACACCTTCCGCATCGGCGCCGGCAAGCTTGATGAAGTTGATGTTCTGCAGGCCGTCTCCCCCCAGCAGCTTGGCGGCCAGGCCCAGGCGCTTCATCTGCTGGGCCATGGGGCCACCCTGGGGATCCATGCCGCCGAAGAACACCAGATCGGCGCCCTTGCCTTTGATGTTGGTGAGAATGGCAGCGAAGTCGGTGGCCTTGTCATTGGTGAACTCCCGGGCAACGATTTCCCCGCCGACGGCCTTGGCGGCTTTCTCGAATTCGTCCGCCAGCCCCTGGCCGTAAGCGGTGCGGTCGTCGATGATGGCGATCTTCTTCGCTCCCAGCTTGCCCACGGCATACTCGCCCAGGGCCTTGCCCTGCTGGGCATCGTTGGCCATCACCCGGAAGGCGTTACTGAAGCCCTGGGCGGTATAGGCCACGGCGGTGGCAGAAGGGGAAATCTGGGGAATGCCCGCGTCGTGGTAACGCTTGGAAGCGGGGATGGTGGTGCCGGAATTCAGGTGGCCGATGACCGCCACCACGCCGGCATCAAGCAGCTTGTCGGCGACGATGGTGGCGGTCTTCGGATCCGCCTGGTCATCCTCCCCCAGCAATTCCAACTTCACCGGCTTGCCCCCCAGGGTCAGGCCGGCGGCGTTGATCTCCTCTATCGCCAGGCGGGCACCGTTTTCGTTGTCCTTGCCAATGTGGGTCTGGGGACCGGTCAGGGGGGCCACCGAGCCGATACGCACCACATCACCCGTCTCCGCGTTTTCTGCCGCCTGCTGTCCACAACCGGCAACCAGAGCACTCACCAGAACCGAGCCTGCCAACCATTTCAAGGAATTCACTGAAAACTCTCCGCAAGGCCTGAAAAATCAGGGCGTTTTATATCACAGCGGGCATAAAAAAAGCCGGGCGAACCCGGCTTTTCCCGCGTGGAAGCGGGCTTACAGGGACAGAACCCAGTTGGCCAGTTTCTTGGCGTTGTCGTCAGACACCTGGGGGTGCGGAGGCATCGGCACCTGACCCCAGACGCCCTTGCCACCCTTCTTGATGACGCTGACCAGATGGTCGGCGGCCTTGGCATCACCCTTGTACTTGGCTGCCACGTCCTTGAAGGCGGGGCCCACAACTTTCTTGGCCACCTGGTGGCAACTCATGCAGGCGCTCTTCTGGGCCAGGGCCTGGTCCGCAGAAGCGACACCGGCGGACAGCGCCAGGGCAGCAGCAGCAGCGATCATTACAGCTTTCATGTCGTATCTCCTTTTTGCAAAAAGGCAACTTCCGTTGCGGCGGGGGATGTTACTGGACTCCCCCAGTCCTGGAAATGTCCAATGGATCAGATATTTGGACTATTCACGGGGGTAGTTAACGCACAGCCGGACATACCGTTTACCGGACCCCACAAACAAAAGGCCGGGCGAACCCGGCCTTTTTCAGCACACCACTAGATTCACAGAGACAGAATCCAGGCGGTCAGAGCCTTGGCATCGCCAGCAGCCTTGGGCTGGGGGGCCATGGGCACCGCACCCCAGACACCCTTGCCACCCTTGACGATGACGTGTTCCAGATGGGCGGCAGCCTTGGCATCGCCCTTGTATTTCTTGGCAATATCGTTGAAGGACGGGCCCACCACTTTCTTAGCTACCTGGTGGCAGCCCAGGCAACCGTTCTTCTTGGCCATGGCTTCGTCAGCGGAAGCCACACCAGCGGACAGGGCCAGGGCAGCGGCGGCAGCGATCAATACAGCTTTCATCTCAAATCTCCTTTTTGCAAAAAGACAACTCGCGTTGCGGGTCGGGATGCTACTGGACATCCCCATTCCTGAAAACAACTGTCAGATCAGGCAATTGGAATGTCTTCGTGCTGGAATCAACGCCGCAACCTCCCCGGGGGTTGACTGCCCCGGGCAAGGGCCCCATGTTCCGGTCCGGCCCGATTTACACCATGATGAACCGCCACAGCCCTCCAGCCGGCAAACCTCCACAGGGGATGAACATGCAATCCAAGGTCGTGCACTACCTACTGGCCACCCTGGCCCTTCTTTTGCTGCTGCCCCTGGGCTGGGCCTGGCTCAGCCTGAGCTGGAGCTATTCCGAAGGGGAACGGGCAGGCTATGTGCAGAAGTTCTCCAAAAAGGGCTGGCTGTGCAAAACCTGGGAAGGGGAGATCGCCCTGGTGACCATGCCCGGCGCCATCCCGGAGAAATTCGAATTCAGCGTGCGGGACGACGCTGTGGCGGAAAAGATCAACCGCCTGTCCGGGGAGCGGGTGGTGCTGCACTACGAACAGCACAAGTTCATCCCCACCTCCTGCTTTGGCGAAACCGAATATTTCATCGTCGGCGTGCGCAAGGTGGGCGAAACCCAGACCGAACTGCCGCCCCCGGGCGTACCCCAGGGGGAGTTGCAAACGCCCCGCTGAGGGGGTCATGCCAGGACCTATTGGGGTCCGATGAGCGATTCGACCGCCCTTGCCATGCTCTGCATGTGCTCTTCCTGGATGACGTAGGGGGGCATGAAATAAACCGTGTTGCCAATGGGGCGGATGAACAGCCCCCGGGCCAGGGCGCGGCGGTGGAAGTCGTGACTGAAGCCGGGGCCGGCGTTTTTCACGTCGAAGGCCCAGATCATGCCCCGGTGGCGGAAGTGCGCCACCCGGGGGTGGCTGGCCAGGGGGGCCAGGAGCTCGCTGAAACGGGCGGCCCGGACGCGGTTTTCCGCCAGGACCTGGTCGGTTTCGAAGATGTCCAGCACCGCCAGGGCGGCGCGGCAGGCCAGGGGGTTGCCGGTGTAGGAGTGGGAGTGGAGAAAACCCCGGGCGGTGGCGTCGTCGTAGAAGGCGTCGTAGATGGCGTCGGTGGTGAGCACGCAGGAGAGGGGCAGGTAGCCGCCGGTGATGCCTTTGGAGAGGCAGAGGAAGTCGGGGCGGATTTCTGCTTGTTCACAGGCGAACATCGTGCCGGTGCGGCCGAAACCCACGGCGATTTCATCGGCGATGAGGTGCACGTGGTAGGTGTCGCAGAGCCGGCGCACTTCCGTGAGGTAGACGGGGTCGTACATGGCCATGCCGGCGGCCCCCTGGACCAGGGGTTCGAGGATGAGGGCGGCGGTTTCGTCGGCGCACTGGGCCAGGTGGGCTTCCAGGTCGGCGGCGGCCCGCAGGGCGTAGGCGGCGGCGGATTCCCCCGGGGCGGCCAGCCGGGCATCCGGACTCAGGGCCTGGTGGGTGTGGCGCAGCAGGGGGGCGTAGGTGTCCTTGAACAGGGCCACGTCGGTGACCGACAGGGCCCCCAGGGTTTCGCCGTGGTAGCCGTTTTGCAGGCTGATGAAGCCGGTCTTTTCCCCCCGGCCCCGGTTGCGCCAGAAGTGGAAGCTCATCTTCAGGGCGATTTCCGTGGCGGAGGCGCCGTCGGAGCCGTAGAAGGCATGACCCAGGCCGCTGAGCCTGGCGAGCCGCTCGGACAACTCAACTACCGGAGCGTGGGTGCAGCCTGCCAGGATGACGTGCTCGATGCGGTTCAACTGGTCGATGAGGGCAGCGTTGATGCGGGGGTTGGCATGACCGAAGAGGTTGACCCACCAGGAGGAGATGCCGTCCAGGTAGCGCTGACCATCGTAGTCGATGAGCCAGGGCCCTTCCCCCCGGGCGATGGGCAGGGGCGGGGCCTGCTCCAGATGTTTCATCTGGGTACAGGGGTGCCAGAGGGTGGCGCGGGTGCGGTCCTGCCAGTCGGCGTTGCTCATGCTTACTCGTCCTGCCCGCCAGCGGGGTAGCAGCGGCGATTGGGGTTTATTGGAAGAACCCCTTGGACAGCAGCTCCATGGTCAGCAGCCGGTAGTCGTGGGCCCCGGCGGATTCGGCGGCGTAGGCGAAGATGTCCATGCCGTGGGCCGGGCTTTCCGACAAGGCCGGGTCGTCGGCGATGCGGGTTTCGCACAGGTTTTCGCCATAGCGGTTTTTCAGGCTGGCCAGGGCGTCCCGGCACTGGGGCTTGGATTCGTCGAAACGGGTGAGCACCACCCGGCGCTCGATGCGGCGCTTCAAGGGGCCTTCGAGGACGTTCAGGGCCATGTCCAGGCGGTTCAAGCCCTGCATGGCCAGATAGTCGGCGGTGACGGGGATCAGCACCCGGTCGGAGGCGAACAGGGCGTTCAGGGACAAAACCCCCAGGGCCGGGGCGCAGTCGATGAGCACCGGGCCTTCGTCCCGGGCGGTGGAGGCAGCAAGGCCTTTCTTGAGGGTGGCGGCCACCCCGGGGGCACCGCCCAGCAAGGCATCCACCTTGGAGAGGTCGGCGTGCCCCGGCAACAGGCGCAGGCCATTGCCCAGGCGGCGCACCAGCCGGTCCAGGGGCACCTCTTCCCGGAAGAAGGCAGCAGAGGTGGCATTGGCGGGCAGGAAGCGCACCCCCAGGGCCATGCTCACATGGGCCTGGGGGTCCAGGTCCACCACCAGGGGCTTGCGCTCCAGCAGGGCCAGGGAGGCGGCAATGTTGAGGCAGGTGGTGGTTTTGCCCACGCCCCCCTTCTGGTTGAAAACCGCGATGACTGCCATCTAATTCCCTTCCTTGATTACTCCACCGTCACCGATTTGGCGAGGTTGCGGGGTTGGTCCACGTCCGTACCCTTGAGGACGGCCACATGGTAGGCCAGAAGCTGTAAAGGTATGCTGTATACGATGGCGGCGGTGCTGGGGTGGATATCCGCCAGGGTGAGATTCTGGAACCGGTCCAGTTCGATTTTTACCGTGTGGTCCGAAAACAGGAACAACTCGCCGCCCCGGGCCCGCACTTCCTGGAGGTTGGACAGCACCTTGTCCAGCAGCGGGTCGTCGGGCAGGGCGCAGATCACCGGCATGGTGGCATCCACCAGGGCCAGGGGGCCGTGCTTCAGTTCGCCGGCGGGGTAGGCCTCGGCGTGGATGTAGGAGATTTCCTTCAGCTTCAGCGCCCCTTCCAGGGCGATGGGGTAGAAGGGGCCCCGGCCCAGGAACAGGGCGTGGACCTTGTCGGCAAAGGATTCCGCCATGCCCTTGATGGCATCGGACAGTTCCAGCACCACTTCCACCTGGCGGGGCAGGGCGTGGAGTTCGTTCACCAGCCGTTCCTCCTGTTCGGCGGTCATGCCCCGGCGCCGGGCCAGGGCCAGGGTCAACAGGCGCAGGGCGGTAAGCTGGGTGGTGAAGGCCTTGGTGGAGGCCACGCCGATCTCCGGACCGGCCCGGGTCATGAGGGCCACGTCGGATTCCCGGGTCAGGGACGACTCGGGCACATTGCAGATGGTCATGGAACCCACGTAGCCCGCCTGCTTGGCCCCCCGCAGGGCGGCCAGGGTGTCTGCTGTTTCACCACTCTGGGAAATGGACAGGAATAGGGTACCGGCCGGCACCACCACCTTGCGGTAGCGGTATTCGCTAGCCACTTCCACGTGGCAGGGCACGCCTGCCTCCTCCAGCCAGTACTTGGCCACCAGGCCGGCGTGGTAGCTGGTGCCGCAGGCGATGATGTGCACGCCCTGTGTGGCGTCGAACAACTCCTGGGCCTTGTGGCCGAAGCTTTCTTCCAGCAGCTTGCCCTTGTGGATGCGACCTTCCAGGGTTTCGGCGATGACCGAGGGCTGCTCGAAAATTTCCTTGAGCATGTAGTGGGCGTAGGGGCCCTTGTCGGCGGTGGAGGTAGAAAGCTGGGAGATGCGTTCGGGCCGGGTGGCGGGGTGGCCGTCCGCGTCGAAGATGCGGATACCGTCCCGGCGAATTTCGGCGATGTCGCCTTCTTCCAGGAACATGAATCGCTGGGTGACAGGCAACAGGGCGAATACATCGGAGGCGATGAAGTTCTCCCCCAGGCCCAGGCCGATGACCAGTGGGCTGCCGGCCCGAGCCACCACCAGGCGGTCCGGATCGTCCGGTGTGGAGACCGCCAGGCCGTAGGCGCCCACGAGTTGCTTGACCGCCTTTTGCACCGCCGCCAGCAGGTCGGGGGTGGATTCCAGGATGTGGGCGAGAAGGTGAGCGATCACTTCTGTATCCGTTTCGGAACTGAAGTGGTAGCCCTTGGCAGACAGCTCGGACCGCAGCTCGGCGTGATTTTCGATGATGCCATTGTGTACCACCGCCACCTTCTCGCCGCTCATGTGGGGGTGGGCGTTACGCTCGGCAGGCATGCCGTGGGTGGCCCAGCGGGTGTGGGCAATGCCCAGGTGGCCCGGCACCGGGCTCACGTCGGCCATTTCCTTCAGCCGTGCCACCTTGCCCACGGAACGGATGCGACGCAGGGCACCGTCTTCACCCCGCACTGCAAGGCCGGCGGAATCGTAGCCCCGATACTCAAGCCGCTGCAGACCCTCCAGAAGGATGGGGACCACGTCCCGTTGGGCGATGGCGCCGACGATGCCACACATGTTTAACCTCCGGTGATGGGGGATTGGGAATGGGGGATGGGAAAGAGCAACACCGGGTTCACCTCATTCCTCATCCCCCATTCCCCTTTCCTGCTTTCGTCGGCCGCTTCCAGCCGCTGATGGTGACCTGCTTGGCCCGGGACAGGGTCAACTCTCCGGCGGGTGCGTCCTTGGTCAGGGTGGTGCCGGCCCCCAGGGTGGCGCCTTGCCCCACGGTGACCGGGGCCACCAACTGGGTGTCGGAGCCGATGAAGGCCTCGTCCTCGATGATGGTGCGGTGCTTGTTGGCGCCGTCGTAATTGCAGGTGATGGTGCCCGCGCCGATGTTCACCTTGCGGCCCACGGTGGCGTCGCCCACGTAGGACAGGTGGTTGATCTTGCTGTTGAAGCCCACCTGGGCGTTCTTGAGTTCCACGAAGTTGCCAACGTGGACCTCTTCGTCCAGCACGGTGCCGGGGCGGATGCGGGCATAGGGGCCGATGATGGCCCGGGCGCCCAGTTGGGCGGATTCCAGATGGCAGAAGGGCTTGATCTCCACCCCCGGTCCTACCGCCACGTCCTTGAGTACGCAGTTGGCGCCCACTTTCGCGCCGTCACCCAGCACCACGCGGCCTTCGAACACGCAATTGACGTCGATGAGCACGTCCTTGCCGCATTCCAGGCTGCCCCGCACATCAATGCGGACCGGATCGATGAGGGTGACCCCCTGGACCATGAGGGCCTCGGCGATGTTGCGCTGGTGGGTGCGTTCCAGTTCCGCCAGCTGCTGGCGGCTGTTGATGCCCAGCACTTCCCACTCGGCGGCCGGGTGGCAGGGGATGACCTGCTCCCCTTCGGCGGCAGCCATGCCGATCACGTCCGTCAGGTAGTACTCGCCCTGGGCGTTGTTGTTGGTGAGACGGGCCAGCCAGCCGGCCAGCTTGCCGGCGGGCAGGGCCAGGATGCCGGTGTTCACCTCGTCGATGGCCAGTTCTTCCGGGCTGGCATCCTTGTGTTCCACGATGCGCTCCACCCGTCCCTGGGCATTGCGCACGATGCGGCCATAGCCCGCCGGGTTGACCAGCCGCACGGTCAGCAGGGCAATGGCACCACCCCGGGCGATGAGCACCAGTTCCTGAAGGGTCTCGGGCCGGGTGAGGGGCACGTCGCCATAGAGGATGAGGGCGATGGCATCCGGGTTCAGGTGGGGTACGGCCTGCTGCACCGCATGGCCGGTACCCAGTTGAGGCTCCTGCTTTGCCCAGGCCAGTTCGGAGCGGTTGATGGCCTGGGGCAGGGTTTCGCCACCGTGGCCATAGACCACGCAGATGCGCTCCGGCGCCAGGCTGTCAGCGGCACCAAGGACGTGGGAGAGGAGGGGCTTGCCTGCCAGGGGATGCAGCACCTTGGGCAGGTCTGATTTCATCCGGGTGCCCTTGCCGGCAGCGAGGATGATGACGTTGAGGGGGGCGGTCATGGTTGCGGCTTGGGCGGCGTTTTATCAGCGGGCCAAGTATAAAAGCCTTCGCCCGCAGTCGGCATGTCGATACAAAACAAAACGGCAGCCAGAAGCTGCCGTTTTGATGCGGGGGCATTCACGAATCAGTGCTTGATCTTGCGCAGCTTGTCGATGGCGGCCAGCTGGGCCACGGCTTCGGCCAGTTCTGCCTGGGCGCGGGCGTAATCCATCGCCGCACCCCGGTCTTTCATGGCTTCTTCGGCCTTGCGCTTGGCTTCCAGGGCCCGGGCTTCGTCCAGGTCGGCACCGCGGATGGCGGTGTCAGAAAGGATGGTGACCACGCCGGGCTGCACTTCCAGCATGCCGCTGGAGACGTAGATGACGTCTTCCTCGGCCTTGTCCGGAGACTTGATTCGGACGGAGCCAGGCTTCAGCCGGGTGAGCAGGGGGGTATGGCGGGGATAGATGCCCACTTCGCCCGTCTCGGCCGGCACGATCACGAACTCGGCCAGGCCGGAATAGATCGCTGCTTCCGCGCTGACGATGTCGACATGAATGGTCATGGCCATATCAAAATCCCGTGATAGGGGATGAGGGAGGGGGGATGGGAGGATGGGTTTTGAACTTCACCCATTCCCCATTCCCCATTCCCCTTTCCCGAATTATTGAAGTGTCTTCGCTTTTTCAACGGCTTCGTCGATGGTGCCGACCATGTAGAAGGCCTGCTCGGGCAGGTGGTCGTATTCGCCGGCGACGATGGCCTTGAAGGCGGAGATGGTGTCCTTCAGGGAGACGTACTTGCCCGGGGCACCAGTGAAGGCTTCAGCCACGAAGAAGGGCTGAGACAGGAAACGCTGGATCTTCCGGGCCCGGGCCACGGCCAGCTTGTCTTCGGGAGACAGTTCGTCCATGCCCAGAATGGCGATGATGTCCCGCAGTTCCTTGTAGCGCTGCAGGGTGGCCTGCACGGAACGGGCCACACCGTAGTGCTCCTCGCCCACCACCAGGGGGTCCAGGATCCGGGAGGTGGAATCCAGGGGGTCCACGGCGGGGTAGATACCCAGTTCGGCTACCTGACGGGACAGCACCAGGGTGGCGTCCAGGTGGGCGAAGGTGGTGGCGGGGGACGGGTCGGTCAAGTCGTCGGCGGGCACGTACACGGCCTGGAACGAGGTGATGGAACCAGTCTTGGTGGAGGTGATGCGCTCCTGCAGGGCGCCCATCTCGGAGGCCAGGGTGGGCTGGTAACCCACGGCGGAGGGCATCCGGCCCAGCAGGGCGGACACTTCGGTACCGGCCAGGGTGTAGCGGTAGATGTTGTCCACGAAGAACAGCACATCGCGGCCTTCGTCGCGGAAGTATTCGGCCATGGTCAGGCCGGTCAGGGCCACGCGCAGACGGTTGCCCGGGGGCTCGTTCATCTGGCCGTAGACCAGGGATACCTTGTCCAGCACGCCGCCTTCCTTCATCTCGTGATAGAAGTCGTTGCCTTCCCGAGTCCGCTCGCCGACGCCTGCGAACACGGAGAAGCCGCTGTGTTCCACGGCGATGTTACGGATCAGTTCCATCAGGGTCACGGTCTTGCCCACGCCGGCGCCGCCGAACAGGCCTACCTTGCCGCCCTTGGCGATGGGCATCACCAGGTCGATCACCTTGATGCCGGTTTCCAGGATCTCCACGGAAGCGGCCTGGTCGGCATAGGCCGGGGCCTTGCGGTGGATGGGGGAGCGGACTTCCGCTTCCACGGGACCGGCTTCGTCCACCGGGTCACCCAGCACGTCCATGATGCGGCCCAGGGTGGCCTGGCCCACGGGCACGGAGATGGGCGCACCGCTGTTCTTCACCAGGGCGCCGCGACGCAGGCCGTCGGTGGAGCCCATGGCGATGGTACGCACCACGCCGTCACCCAGTTGCTGCTGCACCTCGAAGGTGAGCTTGGGGGAGTCCATGGTGACGGCGTCGTAGACCTTGGGCATGGCCCCGCGGGGGAACTCCATGTCCACCACCGCACCGATGATCTGAACGATTTTTCCTTCGGTCATGGTTGTTTCCTAATCTCTGATATCGAATTCGTGTCCGGGAGACTCACACGGCGGAAGCGCCGGCGACGATCTCGCTGATTTCCTGGGTGATGGCCGCCTGGCGGGTCTTGTTGTAGACCAGCTTCAGCTCGCTGATGACGTTCTTGGCGTTGTCCGACGCGGCCTTCATGGCCACCATCCGGGCAGACTGTTCGCAGGCCATGTTCTCGGCCACCGCCTGGTAGATCAGCGCCTCGATGTAGCGCACCATGAGGCTGTCCACCACGCTCTTGGCTTCGGGCTCGTAGATGTAGTCCCAGTGCTCGCCGGAAGCCTCGGTGTCCTGGGCGCCGGACAGGGGCACCAGCTGGGTCAGGGTGGCTTCCTGCTTCATGGTGGAGACAAAGCGGCTGTACACCATGTAGATGGCGTCGATGCGGCCTTCCTTGTAGGCGTCCAGCATCACCTGCACGGGGCCGATCAGCTTCTCCATGTGGGGGGTGTCCCCCAGATGAGTCACCTGGGAGGCGATGTTGGCCCCCAGACGCTGGATGAAGCCCATGCCCTTGCTGCCGATGGCGCAGACGTCCACCTCGATCTTCTGCTCGTCCCAGGCCTTGAGCTTGTTCAGGGTGAGGCGCAGGGCGTTGGTGTTCAGGCCGCCGCACAGACCCTTGTCGGTGGTGACCAGGATGAGGCCCGCGCGCTTGACCGTATCCCGGCTGACGACGAAGGGATGCTTGTACTCGGGATGGGCCTTGCTGAAGTGGGCGGCCACCTTGGCGATCTTCTCGGCATAGGGGCGCGCGTGCTTCATGCGCTCCTGGGCCTTGCGCATCTTGGCGGCGGCCACCATTTCCATGGCGCGCGTGATCTTGCGCGTGTTTTCCACGCTCTTGATCTTGCTGCGGATTTCCTTGCCTGCGGCCATTTCAGTTCATCCTCAGTAGGCGGCGGAGGCCTTGAAGTCCTCGATGGCGGCGGACAGCTGCTTCTCGGTCTCGCCATCCAGGTCACCGGTGCTCTGGATCTTGTCCATCATGGCGGCGTACTTGCCCTTCATGAAGGATTGCAGGGCGGCTTCGAAGGCCAGCACGCGCTTCACTTCCACATCGTCCATGTAGCCGCGGTTGACGGCGAACAGGGTCACGGCCATCTCCGCCACGTTCATGGGGGAGTACTGGAACTGCTTCATGAGCTCGGTGACCAGCTTGCCGCGATCCAGCTGCTTGCGGGTCACGTCGTCCAGGTCGGAGGCGAACTGGGCGAAGGCGGCCAGTTCCCGGTACTGGGCCAGGGCCAGACGGATACCGCCGCCGAGCTTCTTGATGACCTTGGTCTGGGCGGCACCGCCGACCCGGGACACGGACAGGCCGGCGTTGATGGCGGGACGGATACCGGCGTTGAACAGGTCGGTTTCCAGGAAGATCTGGCCGTCGGTGATGGAGATGACGTTGGTGGGCACGAAGGCGGACACGTCACCGGCCTGGGTTTCGATGATGGGCAGGGCGGTCAGGGAACCGGTCTGGCCCTTCACGGCACCGTTGGTCTTCTTCTCGACGAAGTCGGCGTTGACCCGGGCAGCCCGCTCCAGCAGACGGGAGTGCAGGTAGAACACGTCGCCGGGGTAGGCTTCGCGGCCCGGCGGGCGGCGCAGCAGCAGGGAGATCTGGCGATAGGCCCAGGCCTGCTTGGTCAGGTCGTCATAGACGATCAGGGCGTCGCGGCCGGAGTCGCGGAAGTATTCACCCATGGTGCAGCCGGCATAGGGGGCGATGAATTGCATGGCTGCCGGGTCGGAGGAGGTGGCGGCGACGACGATGGTGTGACCCATGGCGCCGTGCTCTTCCAGCTTGCGCACCACGTTGGCAATGGAGGAGGCCTTCTGGCCCACCGCCACGTAGATACACAGGATGCCGGTACCCTTCTGGTTGATGATGGTGTCGATGGCCACGGCGGTCTTGCCGGTCTGGCGGTCACCGATGATCAGTTCCCGCTGGCCGCGGCCGATGGGCACCATGGAGTCCACGGATTTCAGGCCGGTCTGCATGGGCTGGGCCACAGACTGGCGGGCGATCACGCCGGGGGCGATCTGTTCGATGGGCTCGGTCTTGGTGGTGTTCACCGGACCCTTGCCGTCGATGGGCTGGCCCAGGGCGTTCACCACCCGGCCCAGCAGGGCATCGCCCACGGGCACTTCCAGGATGCGGCCGGTGCACTTGACTGTGTCGCCTTCGGAAATGTGTTCGTATTCACCCAGCACCACGGCGCCCACGGAGTCCCGCTCCAGGTTCAGGGCCATGCCCATGGTGTTGCCGGGGAACTCCAGCATTTCGCCCTGCATCACGTCGGCCAGGCCGTGGACGCGGACGATGCCGTCGGTGACGGAGACTACAGTCCCCTGGGTGCGCAGCTCTGAGCCGGATTCCAGATTCTGGATCCGGTTCTTGATCAGCTCGCTGATTTCAGACGGGTTGAGTTGCATAGCTACTCCGATTCTCTAATCAAGCTTTCAGGGTAACGCCGAGGGCATCCAGCCCGCCGCGCACCGACGCATCCATCACTTCGTCTCCCACCTGGATGACCACGCCGCCGATCAGCTCGGGGTCGGTGGACTGGGTGGCGATGACCTTGCGTCCAAATTTGGATTCCAGTTTTGCCACCAGGCCCGCCATCTGCTCGGCGGACAAGGGGTAGGCACTGGTGATGTGGGCATTGAGCTCGCCTTCCTGGGCAGCCTTGAGCACCTGGAACTGGGCGGCGATTTCCGCTGCCAGGCCCAGACGCTTGTTCTCCGCCAGCAGACGCACCAGGTTGGCACCGTCGGCACCCATCCGGTCGCCGCATACAGCCAGGACCAGTTCGGCCACCCGGGTGTTTTCCACCGCCGGGTTGTTCACCAGGTTCTGCACCTGGGGATCCACGACGATGGCAGACAGCAGGGCCAGACGATCCGACCAGGCACTCCAGGCATTGGCTTCACCGGCCAGCTTGGCCAGGGCTTCGGCGTAAGGACGGGCTAGGGTCGCGCGTTCCATGTCAGTGGGCCCCGATCACAGCTCGTTCTTGATGACATCCAGCAGGTCCGCATGGACCTGAGGATTCACTTCCCGACGCAGTATCTTGCCGGCACCCGCCACCACCAGGGCTGCCACGTCAGAACGCAGGGCTTCCCGGGCGCGATGGCTTTCCTGTTCGATCTCAGCCTTGGCGGCGGCTACCATGCGGTCGCCTTCCTCCTTGGCAGCATTCTTGGCCTCGTCGATGATCTGGGCCGCACGCTTTTCGGCCTGGGCGATGATCTCGGAAGACTTCTGCTTGGCTTCGTGCAGGCTTTCGGCGGCACGCTTGGCGGCCAGTTCCAGTTCATGCTTGCCACGATCGGCGGCGGCCAGGCCGTCGGCGATCTGCTTCTTGCGGGCTTCCAGTGCGGCGACGATGGGCGGCCACACGAACTTCATGCAGAACCACACGAAGACGGCAAAGGTGATGGACTGGCCGATCAGGGTCAAGTTGATGTTCATGACCGATCCTCTCGCTGATTGTTACGTGTCGCTCCGGATTAGGCGGCGACGGCGAAGAGGACGTACATGGCCAGACCGACGGCGATCATCGGCACGGCGTCAACCAGACCCATGACGATGAAGAACTGGGTACGCAGCATGGGGATCAGTTCGGGCTGGCGGGCAGCGCCTTCCAGGAAACGGCCACCGAGGATACCGATACCCACGGAGGCGCCCAGGGCACCCAGGCCCATCATGATGGCGCCGGCGATGAACAGCAGAGCTTGAACTTCAGTCATGGTTTTCTCCTAGAGACGATGCAAAGATTCAAATTACAAAAATCAGTGGTGTTCCTGATGCGCCATGTCCAGATAGACGATGGTCAGCGTCATGAAGATAAAGGCTTGCAGGGTGATGATCAGGATGTGGAACACGGCCCAGGCCCATTGCAGCACACCGCCGGTGAGGGCGAGCACGGCGCCGCCGGAGAACATCAGGGCGATAAGGATGAAGATCATCTCGCCAGCGTACATGTTTCCGAAGAGTCGCAAGGCCAGGGACACAGGCTTGGCAATGAGGTTCACGCCTTCCAGTAGCAGGTTGGCGGGCATGCCCCACTTGCCGAAGGGTTGCAGGGTCAGTTCACCCACGAAGCCGCCCACGCCCTTCATCTTGACGCTGTAGTAGAGCACCAGTGCGAATACGGTAAGAGACATGCCGAAAGTGGCGTTGGGGTCAGTGGTAGCCACCACCTTCAGGTAGGGCAGGCCCAGCATGGTGGCCAGTCCGGGTAGCCAGTCGATGGGCAACAGGTCCATCAGGTTCATCAGGAAGATCCAGATGAAGATGGTCAGGGCCAGGGGGGCCACCAGGGGGTTGCGGGCAGTGAACGAGCCCTTCACGCTGGAATCGATGAATTCGACGATCCATTCGACGAAGTTCTGCATGCCGGTGGGCACGCCGGTGGCCACGGACTTGGCCACACTGCGGAACAACATCAGAAAGATCGCCCCCAGCACGATGGAGAAGCCCATGGTGTCCAGGTTGATGGCCATGAAGCCCATGTCCTTGGCTTCCTGGGCGGAATGGGCAACGGTCCAGGTGCTTTCCTGAAGCACCTGGCCGTCAGCACGCTGGTAACCCTCCGGCAACTTGCCATAGGTCAGGTTTTGCAGGTGATGCTTGATGTATTCCGTCGAGGAGTGCGCGTCCGCGGACATAGCTCGTAACCCGTTAATCTTTGTTTCCAGACCCCAGCGCCACCATCCACGCCAGTTGTCCGACGATAAAACCCATCAACATTGGCAGCGGTTCGAACGCCGGTTTGACCCAGGCAAACCCAAAACCCGCTGCCAACAACATTCCGACAACAAAAAACCGCTCCACCAGGGAACGGCGAAAACTCTTCAAATGCCTCGGCCCGTCGCAGTGGTAGTCGTGCAGACCCTGCCACCAGCGCCAGACCAGCAACCCCGTACCCACCCAGGCCACAAAACTGCCGTAGAGCCAAGGCGCCAGGGCCAACCCCCAGAGCAGCCAGACAAACACGCCGGCGACCACACTGATCCCGGCCTGCAACCCCAGGGCCTTAAACATTAGTCGGCGATTATATTTCAATTAGCGCGGCTAATACAACCATCAAAGGCTTTGATGAATTCCTACCAGTGCATCCGGATAGACGGCAAATCACTGGATGCGACCGAGGATGCCATCCAGTTGTTCCAGATCCGTGAAGCTGATAACCAGGCGCCCGGAGCCTTTTCTGTTGGCCCTGATCTGCACGCTGGCGGCGAGCTTTTCCGAAAGCTCTTCTTCCAGCCGCACCACGTCCCGATCCCGTTGCTGGGGCGCCACAGTCGGAGGTTTCAGCATGCGGGTCGCCAGGCGTTCCGCTTCCCGTACAGACAGGCCTCGCCGGGCGATTTCATGGGCGGCGTCCACCTGCTTGGCGTTGCTCAGGGGCAGCAGGGCCCGGGCGTGGCCCATGTCCAGATCTCCGCTCATGAGCAACCCCTGGACGGGTTTGGCCAGTTGCAGCAGGCGCAGCAGGTTGGTGACGGCGGCCCGGGAGCGGCCTACCGCTTCGGCGGCCGTCTGGTGGGTCATGCTGAATTCCTGGATGAGGCGATGGATGCCCTGGGCCTCTTCCAGGGGGTTGAGGTTTTCCCGCTGGATGTTCTCGATGAGGGCCATCTTCAGGGCGGCCTCATCGGCCACTTCCCTGACGAGCACGGTCACTTCCTTCAGGCCGGCCAGCTGGCTGGCCCGCCAGCGGCGCTCGCCAGCGATGATCTCGTAGTGCCCGCCGGGTACGGCCCGCACCAGAATGGGTTGCATGAGGCCCTGGGAGCGGATGGACTCCGCCAGTTCCGCCAGGGCCTCGGTGTCCATGTGGGTGCGGGGCTGGTATTTGCCCGGCACCAGGCTCTCAACGGGCAGGGTCAGCAGCCGTTCGCCCTCCGCCGTCTCGCCTTCACCCAGCAGGGCGTCCAGGCCCCGGCCCAATCCCTTTGGCTTAGCCATGTGTGTGTTCTCCTGATGTTGCTGCCTGCTTGTCGATCAGTTCCCGGGCCATCTGCAGGTAGGCCTGGGCCCCCTTGGAACCCCGGTCGTAGTTCAGTGCCGACAGGCCGTGACTGGGGGCTTCGGCCAGACGCACGTTGCGGGGCACCACGGTGTCGAATACCTTGGCGCCAAAATGGGCCTTGAGCTGGTCCGAGACGTGCTGGGCCAGGGTGTTGCGGTTGTCGTACATCACCCGCACCACCCCTTCGATGGCCAGCCCCGGGTTCAGGCGGGCCTTGATCTTCTTCACGGTATTGACCAGGTCCGCCAACCCCTCGATGGCGAAGTATTCGCACTGCATGGGGATGATCACCGCATGGGCGGCCGACAGGGCGTTGACGGTCAGCAGGTTCAGGGCCGGGGGGCAGTCGATGAGCACGAAGTCGTAGTCCGCACCGATTTCCGCCAGGGCCTGTTGCAGCCGGAACTCCCGCTCCTCCGCCTGGACCAGCTCCACCTCCGCCCCGGCCATGTCCCGGTTGGCGGGCAGCAGGTCGTAATCCCCCGCTGCGGAACGCACCTTCACCGCGGAGAAGGGGGCTTCCCGCAACAGCAGGTGGTAAACCGTGTGGGTCAGGCGCTGCTTTTCCACGCCGCTGCCGGTGGTGGCATTGCCCTGGGGGTCCATGTCGATGAGCAGCACCCGCTTGCCCAGATGGGCGAGGGAGGAGGCCAGATTGACGGCGGAGGTGGTCTTGCCGACCCCCCCCTTCTGATTCGTGACGGCCAGGATGCGCGCCATGCTTACTCCGCTTCCATGATGATGAGATGACGGTCTGCCTCCAGGCCGGGCACATGCAGGCGGACGGTGTCCTTGACACGGGCGCCCTTCAGACTGGCGATTTCCTCGTGGGGATAGACCCCCTTCATGGCCAACCATTCTCCACCGGGGGCCAGCAGGTGGCGAGTCAGCTTTACAAACAACTGCAGCTCGCTGAAGGCACGGGAAATGATCTGGGGGAAGGGGGCTTCGTTTGCCAGGTCTTCCACCCGGCCATGAATCACCCGGACTGCCGGCAACTTCAGCTCGATGGCCGCCTGTTGCATGAAACCGCACTTCTTCTGGCTGGCATCCATGAGGGTGACGGCCAGGCCCGGCCGGGCAATGGCCAGGGGAATGCCCGGAAGGCCCCCGCCGCTACCCACGTCCAGCAGGGGCCCGGGGCCGACGCGGGGCAACACGGCGAGGCTGTCCAGCAGATGGTGGGTAAGCATGCGCTCCGGCTCATGGATGGCGGTGAGGTTATAGGTCCGGTTCCATTTGGCCAGCAGGGCCAGGTAATCCAGCAAGGCCACTTCCTGGACAGCCTCCAGGCGGATTTCCAAGGCGGCCAGGGCGTCAGTGAGATGGCCGGCGATGTGCATCAGGCCGCGTCCTTTTTCATCAACTCTCCCCGCTTCAGATAGACCATCAGCACGGACACCGCCGCCGGGGTGACGCCGGATACCCGGGCCGCCTGGCCCAGGGTGGCCGGCCGGGCGGCGTTGAGCTTCTGGCGCACCTCGATGGACAGGCTGCTGAGCTGCATGTAGTCGAAGTCCAGGGGCAGGGCCTGGTCCTCCAGGGCCCGCTGGCGAGCCACCTCATCCTGCTGGCGGGCCACGTAGCCCGCGTACTTGGCGGCGATCTCCACCTGTTCCCGGGCAGCTTCGTCCTCCAGACCGGGGGCGCCGCCGGGCAGGCCGATCAGGGTCGCGTAATCCAGTTCCGGCCGGCGCAGCAGGTCGAACAGGCTGTATTCCCTCTCGATGGCTTTGCCCAGCACCGCTTCGGCCCGTTCCGGTGGGAGCAGATTCGGGTTCACCCAGGTCGACTTCAACCGTTCCGTCTCCCGGGCCACCGCCTCCTGTTTTTCCTGGAAGCGGGCCCAGCGGGCGTCATCCACCAGCCCCAGTTCCCGGCCGAGGCCCGTCAGGCGCTGGTCCGCGTTGTCTTCCCGCAGGGACAGGCGGTATTCCGCCCGGCTGGTGAACATGCGATAGGGCTCCATGACCCCCCGGGTGGTGAGATCGTCCACCATGACGCCCAGATAGGCCTGGTCCCGGCGGGGCCACCAGGCCTCCCGTTCCCTCACGCACAAGCCGGCATTCAGGCCCGCCAGCAGCCCCTGGGCCGCCGCTTCCTCGTAGCCGGTGGTGCCATTAATCTGGCCGGCGAAGAAAAGACCGGCGATGGCCTTGGTCTCCAGGCTGGGCTTCAGACCCCGGGGATCGTAGTAGTCGTATTCGATGGCATAACCGGGGCGCAGGATATGGGCGCTTTCCAGGCCCCGGATGGATCGCACCAAATCCAGTTGCACATCGAAGGGCAGGCTGGTGGAGATGCCGTTGGGATATATCTCGTGGGTGGCCAGGCCTTCCGGTTCCAGGAAGACGTTGTGGCTGTCCTTGTCGGCAAAGCGGTGGATCTTGTCCTCGATGGAGGGGCAGTAGCGGGGCCCCACGCCCTCGATCACGCCGGTGTAGAGGGGCGAGCGGTCCAGGCCTGCGAGGATGATCTCGTGGGTGCGGGAATTGGTCTGGGCGATCCAGCAGGGCAACTGCCGGGGATGCATGGCCCGGCTGCCCATGAAGGAAAACACCGGCACCGGCTCGTCACCGGGCTGCTCCGTCATCACCGAATAGTCGATGCTGCGGCCGTCGATGCGGGGCGGGGTACCGGTCTTCAAGCGCCCCACGGGAAGATTCAATTCCCGCAAGCGGGCGGCCAGGGAGACGGAGGGGGGATCCCCCATGCGCCCGGCCTGGAAGTTTTCCAGACCCACATGGATCAGACCCGCCAGGAACGTGCCCGTGGTCAGCACCACGGAGCGGGCCCGGAAGCTGATGCCCAGTTGGGTGCGCACCCCGGCCACCCGGTCGCCCTCCAGGATCAGGTCATCCACCGCCTGCTGGAACAGTGTGAGGTTGGCCTGGTTTTCCAGGCGGCTGCGGATGGCCTGCTTGTACAGCACCCGATCGGCCTGGGCCCGGGTGGCCCGCACGGCAGGCCCCTTGGAGGCATTGAGAATGCGGAACTGGATGCCGGCTTCATCGGTGGCCAGGGCCATGGCGCCCCCCAGGGCATCCACTTCCTTCACCAGGTGGCCCTTGCCGATGCCGCCGATGGAGGGGTTGCAGGACATGGCCCCCAGGGTTTCGATGTTATGGGTCAGCAGCAGGGTTTTCAGGCCCATCCGCGCCGGCGCAAGGGCGGCCTCAGTGCCCGCATGGCCACCGCCCACCACAATCACGTCAAAGGCCTCGGGAAAAATCATCTGCTCACGCCACTGCCAACCAAGGCGCGCATTCTAGCCCGGGATGCTCCGATGCATGCAGCGTTTCACGTGAAACATGCCATAAACCTATGCGTGGGCGTAGAGCTGGTGGTACAGCCCCCCCTGGCGCATGAGGCTGTCGTGGTCGCCCTGCTGCACGATACGACCGTTTTCGAACACCAGGATGCGATCCGCCTGGCGCACGGCAGAAAGGCGATGGGCGATGATCAGGGTGGTGCGGCCCTGGAGGAAATCCCCCAGGGCCAGATGCAGGCGTCGTTCCGTATCCGCGTCCAGGGCTGAAGTGGCTTCATCCAGCACCACCACCTGGGGTCTCCCGGCCACCATGCGGGCGATGGCCAGGCGCTGGCGCTGACCTCCGGACAGGCGCACGCCGTTCTTGCCCACCTCGCTGTCCAGGCCCTCGGGCAGGGCGCGGACGAAATCTTCCAGCTGGGCGATCTGCAGGGCATGCCAGAGTTCGTCGTCGCCGAGAGGGCGGCCCAGGGTAAGGTTTTCCCGCACGCTGGCATTGAACAGGACCGGATGCTGGAGCACGACCCCCACGTGGTCCCGAATGCGGTCCCAGCCTACCCGGCCCACCTCCACGCCCCCATAGTTGATGCGTCCGGCCCGCAGGGGGTAGAGGCCCAGCAAGGCCTGCACCAGGGTGGACTTGCCGCCGCCGGAGGCCCCCACCAGGGCCACCTTTTCGCCGGGGGCAATCTCCAGGCTCACCTGGTCCAGCACGGGCTCGCCCTCGCCGTAGGAGAACGTGGCGTTCTCCAGGCCGAGACCCACGGTCTGCCGGCCGGCAAAGGGATCTTCCTCCCCCTTTCCATCTTCTGCCGGACGCAGGGCAAGCATCCCGTTGATACGACCCAGTGCACCGTTGGCGGCATGCCAGGCGTACTGGATGTTCAGGATTTCCTGCACCGGCCCCATCATGAACCAGAGATAGCTGAACACGGCCAGCATCTCGCCGATGCTGAGATCGGAAAACACCACCATGAACATGGCCAGGGCCCGGAACACGTCGAAGCCGGTGAGGAAGATGAAGAATGAAATCCGGTTCATGGCGTCAGATTTCCAGGCAAATGCCGCCGCGTTCTGCCGGATAGTGGCCGCCTTGCCCACCACCCGGGCCAGGTAGTGGCGCTCCCGGTTCATGGCGCGGATCTGGTGCAGGGCGTCCAGGGTTTCCGTCAGGGCTTCCTGGAAGGCCTCGAATGCGCTGTTTTCCCGCTTCTTGAGTTCCTTGACCTTCTTGCCCAGTCGGGTGGAAAACAGGATCACTACCGGGTTGAGCAACAGGATGAACAGGGCCAGTTGCCAGTGCATCCAGAGCAGGATGGCAGAGACCCCCAGCAGTGACAGCACCGCGACCAGGAATCCGGATATCGAAGCCCCCAGGAAGCTGTCCACCGCATTCATGTCTGTGACGAAATGGCTGGTCACCCGGCCCGAGCCCAGGGTTTCATATTCGGACAGCGCAATGCCCGACAGCCGTCGCAACATGCGGGCCCGCAGCCGGTAGACCAGATCCTTGGAGACCAGGGAAAAGGTGCGCAACTGCCAGACGTTGAACAGGATGGATGCCATCCGCAGCCCGACCGTCAGCACCAACCCCAGGGTGATGAACAACACCGGTCCGTGCCACGACTCCGGAAACCTGGGGCCAAAGGCGGCGATGAAGCCCCCTGGCCGGTGCAGCAACACCTCATCCACAAGCACTGGCAGGAATAGGGGAACCGGCACAGCGCAGACCACCGCCGCCAGGGCGATGAGATTGCCTTTCACCAGACTGGCGCGGTACGTCCCCAGGGCGTCGAAAATGCCTCGCCAGGTCAACAGGGCGCCCTCATCTTGTGTCGCTGACATCGTCAATTACTCGTCATTCACGTCGGTTGACCGTAACAATTTCTCGCCATGTTCGCTGGGTTTAATTCTAATTACTTGATTTCTATAGGCTATTTATAATTTTGCGCAGGCATGGGGCTTGCAACGTACTGGCTAGAAAACCTTTGGAGCCTGCCATGTTGAGCCTAGTCCCCCTGGATCTGCCCCCCGCAGACCCCTTTGCCACACGATCGCCGGCATCTGCCATTGAAACCCGCTTTCCCCGCATTGCCCGGGAATTGATCAATGCCTGGCATACCCCTTCCTGCGAGAGCTACCTGAGCAACCTGTTATTGCATTCCAGGGATACCCGGGAAGGTTTTCCTACCGAAGTTCAGGAGGAACTGATGTTCCTGTCAGGCCTGCTCTGGCACCTGAGCCACGATGTTTATGGCGCGCCCGGCAGCGGGCAAACCCGACCCCGCACTTACAGCGAGGCCAATGAGATGGAACTACGCCACGCCGGCACCCGAGGCGCCTGGATACTCTGAGTCCCGGGGGGTCACTTGCCGATGCAGAACTGACTGAAGATGACTCCCAACAGGTCATCCGCTGTGAATTCCCCGGTGATTTCACCCAGGGCTTCGTGGGCCAGGCGCAGTTCCTCGGCAAAGAACTCCAGCTGACGGGCAGCATGGCGGGCCGCCTCCAAATGGCTCCCGGCCCGGTCAAGGGCTTCCAGATGCCTGGCTCGGGCGGTGTAGACCCCTTCCCCCTGCTGTTGCCAGCCCACCATTTCCAGCAGGCGCTGGCGTAGCAGATCCATGCCCTGACCCTGCCTGGCCGAGATCCAGACTTCGCTGCCATCCTCGCTGAGATGGGGCGATTCGGCGTTTAGATCGATCTTGTTATGCACCGTCAGCACGGGAATATCCGGTAGCCGGGCCAGGATGGCGGCTTCCGCCGGCCCCACCCCGTGTTGGACGTCAATCAGCATAACTGCCATGTCCGCCTTGTCCACGGCAGCCCAGGTCCGCTGGATGCCCAGACGCTCCACCGGATCATCCGTTTCCCGCAATCCGGCGGTGTCCACAATATGCAGCGGCACGCCCTCTAACTGAATGGCCTCCCGCAGGGTATCCCGGGTTGTGCCCGCCACATCTGTGACGATGGCGGCGTCAAACCCGGCGAGCTGGTTCAACAGACTGGATTTGCCCACATTGGGCTGGCCGATCAGCACCACATTTAGACCATCCCTCAGAATCACCCCCTGTTTTGTGGAAGCGAGCACTGACTTCAGTTTCTCTTCCAGGGCTGACAAACGCCCCCAGGCGTCCGCCTTCTCCAGGAAATCGATGTCCTCCTCAGGAAAATCCAGGGTCGCTTCCACCAGCATGCGCAACTGGATGATGGCCTCCTTCAGGCCATTCACCCGTCTGGAGAACTCACCCTCCAGGGCCCGCAGGGCAGAGCGGGCGGCCTGGCGGCTGCCGGCGTCGATAAGGTCCGCCACCGCCTCCGCCTGGGCCAGGTCCAGCTTACCGTTTAAGAAGGCCCTCCGGCTGAATTCACCGGGCTGGGCCAGGCGGGCTCCCAATTCCAGACAGCGCTCTACCAGGGACTGCATGACGAAGGGGCCCCCATGGCCCTGTAGCTCCAGTACATGCTCCCCCGTGAAGGAATGGGGGGCGGGAAACCAGAGGGCAATGCCATCGTCCAGCGCCTGGCCGTCCCGATCCAGAAACACCGCGTGATGGGCGTGGCGGGGTTTGAGTGATCTGCCCAGCAGGCCGGCCATGAAAGGGGCCAGATCCGCCCCGGAGAGCCTCACCACACCGATGCCCCCCCTCCCGGGGGCGGTGGCGATGGCGACGATGGGCTCGGCTTGCATGCTTGGCTGGGCCCGGGCATAACCCCGGGTCGTCTATTGCAAGTCAGTGCTTGCTATCGTTGGCGGCCTTGCCGGCAGACTCAACCACCTTGTTGATACGCCATTGCTGCAGGATGGACAGTACGTTGTTCACCAGCCAGTACAACACCAGGCCTGCCGGGAAGAAGATGAACATCACCGAGAAAATGATAGGCATGGCCATCATTACCTTCTGCTGCACTGGGTCCGGCGAGGCGGGGGAAAGCTTCACCTGGATGTAGGAGGTGATGGCCATGACGATGGGCAGCACATAGTAGGGGTCCGGCTTGGACAAGTCGGTTATCCACAGGGCAAAAGGCGCCTGGCGGAGTTCCACGGCCCCCAGCAGGGCCCAGTAGAGAGCGATGAACACAGGAATCTGGATCAGAATGGGCAGGCAGCCCCCCAGGGGATTGATCTTCTCCTCCTGGTAGATCTTCATCATCTGCTCATGCAGTTTCTGCCGGTCGTCGCCATATCGCTCCTTCAGATGCTGCAAGCGGGGTGCCAGCTTGCGCATCTTGGCCATGGATTTGTAACTGGCAGCGGAGAGAGGATAGAAGACCAGCTTGATGAGGAACGTCAGCAGTATGATGGCCACGCCCCAGTTCTCCACCAGCTTGTGCAACCAGCTGAGCAACACGAAGATGGGATAGGCCAGGATGGTGAGCCAGCCATAGTCCACCACCAGATCCAGCCCCGGGGCCAGTTCCTTGATCTTTTCCAGTTCCTGGGGACCGGCATACAGACGTTGGGTGACGGTCTTTTCCGTACCGGGGTCCACGGTCACCCCGGGCAGGATGATGCCCGCGCTATACAGCCCATTGCCAAGGGAACGGGTATAGAAGGCCCGGTCAGTGGCATCGGCTGGGTCAGGCCTGACCCAGGCGGCAAAAAAATGGTGCTGCACCATGGCCAGCCAGCCGTCCTTGGCCTGCTTGGCGTGTTCCTGCTTGCCCTTGGCGATGTCCTCGAAACTGGTCTTCTGGAATTTTCCCGCTTCCGTGTAGATGGCCGGACCCGTATAGGTATACAGGAAAGCGGACTCGCCTTCCGGGGCCTGGCCATGGCGCAGAAACTGGTAATAGGGCTCGCCGCTGACCGCCGCCTGACCCTGGTTGATGATGCGGGTACTGACGTCGATCACATAGCTGCCCCGCCGGAACGTATAGGTACGCTCCACCTTGGCCCCGTTCATGTCTGCCGTCAGCATGACCTTCAACTCATCCTGCCCGTCCTTCAGGCTGTACTCGCCGGGCACCAAGGTGAAAGGGGTCTTGTGATTGGGCAGCTGGTTGCCGATGAATCCCATCTGTGCGTAGTAATCCCGACCTGGTTTCTCCTCGAACAGGTGCAGGGGTTGGCTGGCATCGTCGTCCTGCCGATAGCGGATCAAGGACAACTGACGCAGGTCACCTCCGTTGGCATCGATCTCGCCCCGCAACACATCTGTCACCACCACTGCCCGGGCGCCCCGCTGGGTCTGGGTATCTTCCACCGGGTTAGCGGGCTTGGCAGGCAGACTCTGAGCCAGGGAACTGGGCACTTCATTCGGCTGCGCCGGGGCTGGGCCCGACTGGCTGGCTACTGCCGGTGCGGGCTGGGGGTTGTTGTAGGCCTGCCAGTTTTCCCATAGCAGCAGCAGGGAAAAGGAAAACACGACAAAGGCGATGATGCGCTGGATATCCATGGTGGCTAATCGAAATCGTTATGGGCTGCCTGGTGGCAGCCTCGTGGCAGCTTGGCGCCTGGATACACAAGCCCGGGCAGCTTCCAGGCCGTCCAGGAACTCTTTTTCCAGGGTGGTTTCATCAAGTGGGCCGGTTATTCCTCCGGTCCGCAGTCGGGCAATGATATCCAATCCGGCCAGAGAATCCTGATGTATCCGGAACCACTCCCGCAGCAAACGCTTCGTCCGGTTACGGTCCACCGCCCTGGGAAGACGCTTTTTGGGAACGATCATGCCCAGGCGACCGTGGGGGAGGGTATTGGGGCCGGCACTCAGGTCCAGCACCTGGCCGCGCCAGGTGCAGCGGAAATGAAAAACGGATGAGAAATCATCCGTTTTTCGCAGCTTCTTGTGCCATCCGAAGGTTCGATCCACTGGCCCGTACCCGGCGGAGGCCTGGGTATTTCAGACGCCGCAGACCTGCCGGCGCCAGATACCCGACACTCAGACCGCCAGACGCTTACGGCCCTTGGCACGCCGGGCGTTGATGACCGCACGGCCGCCCTTGGTGGCCATACGCGCGCGGAAACCGTGGGTACGCTTGCGGCGAACAACGGAAGGTTGGTAGGTGCGTTTCATGGTGAACCTCGAAAATAAAAATGACCTTGTTTCCGGTCCGGACGTGCCGGGGAAAAGGGGCGCATTAGAATTCCAGGCGCAGGATTTGTCAATATTTTCCTGACCTTATGATGGCCCGGGTTCTTTTGGCCGTACTCCTCTTGGGGTGCTAGAATCCCGACTCGCCTCCGGGTGCTTTCCTGCCTTTCTCCACTTCCCCTTTCCTGCGGACCGACTGCCCTGCTCATGGACGACTTCTGGATCCATTGTCTCGCCCATTTCGAGCGCAGTCTCAACCCCCAGCAACTGAATACCTGGATCCGCCCCCTGGGCGTATCTGTGGAGCAGGACAGGGTCATACTCACCGCACCAAACAATTTTGTAGCCCAATGGGTACGCAGCAAGTTTCTAGCAGATGTCCAGGAGCTTGCCCAAGGGTTCTTTTCCAGGCCCATGCAGGTGAGCCTGGAAATTGGTGCGGGACAACCCAGGTCCGAACCCGCCAGGCAGGAAGGCACCTCCCGCCAGCCATTGGCCAAGGATGAAACGACCAAAACCAGGGAACCCGGCAAGGCTGCCACAGCCTCCGTGGCCTTGGAATCCTCGCCCGTCAAGGACAGCCGTATCAATCCGCTGTTCAATTTCGACAACTTCGTACCCGGCAAAGCCAACGACCTGGCCCGGGCTGCGGCCCTGCAGGTGGCCGACAACCCGGGTTCTGGGTACAACCCTCTGTTCGTATACGGGGGCGTGGGTCTGGGCAAAACCCACCTCATCCAGGCCATTGGCAACCGGGTCCTGGCTCAAAACCCGAAATCCAAGGTGCTCTATATTCATGCGGACCGCTATGTATCCGACATGGTCCGCGCCGTCCGCGCCAATTCCTACGACGATTTCAAGCGCCGCTACGATTCCCTGGATCTGCTGCTGATTGACGACATCCAGTTCTTTGCAGGCAAGGAACGCACCCAAGAACAGTTCTTCTACACCTTCAACACTCTCATCGAAGAACACAAACAGGTCATCATTACCAGCGATACCTTTCCAAAGGATCTGGAAGGTATCGAAGAGCGCCTCAAATCCCGCTTCAGCTGGGGCCTGACTGTGATGCTGGAGCCCCCGGAACTGGAAATGCGGGTAGCGATCTTGCTGGACAAGGCCCGGCAGGACAAAACTCACTTGGATGAAGGCACCGCCTTCTTCATCGCCAAACAGGTGCGGTCCAACGTTCGAGAACTGGAAGGCGCCCTGAAACGGGTCATCGCCTATGCCCGGTTCAACAAGCTTACGATCTCGGTCGAAGTGGCCAAGGAAGCCCTAAAGGACTTACTGGCCGTACAAAACCGGCAGGTTTCCATAGAAAACATCCAGAAGACCGTGGCCGATTACTACAAGATCAAGGTCGCAGACATGTTTTCCAAGAAACGCACCCGTAACCTGGCACGTCCCCGGCAGATGGCCATGTATCTGGCCCGGGAGCTGACTGATCTGTCCTTTCCGGAGATCGGTCAGTCCTTTGGCGGACGGGACCACACGACTGTACTGCACGCCTGCGGCAAAATCGAGGAATTGAAGGCATCAGACCAGGGGCTGCGCCGGGATTACAACCTGCTTATCCAGGTGTTGACGGGCTAAGGGCCTGTGGGAGATCGTGTGGATAAAATCTGTAAGGATTGTGGGGAAGTGAGAAAAATCATAGTGGACCGAAAGTTATCAACAATTCATCCCCTGCTTCCACACAGCTTCATCCCTAGGCTATTTCACAGCCTAACCCCATGATCCTGATAAAATTTTCCCGCTTATACACACATTTCCCCGTGACTTATTAAAACCATCAGGAAGAGACATATGCTTGTACTGAAATCCTCCAAGGACGCGTTACTCAAACCCTTGCAAGCAGTGGCGGGCGTCGTTGAACGCAAACACACCCTGCCCATTCTCTCCAATGTACTTGTGGAAGTTGTGGGAGGTCGGGCAGCTTTTGTGGCAACAGATCTGGAACTGCAGATAACCACCTGGGCTGAGGAACAGGGAGCGGGTGATGCAGCCTTTACCGTGTCTGCGCGCAAGTTCCTGGACATCTGCAGATCCCTGGGAGGCGTCGATCCAATAGCTCTGGATCTGACGGCCGAGCAACTCAAGGTCCAGTCCGGCCGCAGCAAGTTCAGCCTGCAGACCCTGCCGGCCCGGGATTTCCCGAAATTGCAGATCCCGGAAGGTGAAGGCCTCTCCTTCAGCCTGCCCCAGGGCCTGGTGCGCAAGCTCCTGTCCCGGGTGCAGTACGCCATGGCCGTACAGGACATCCGCTATTACCTGAACGGCATGTTGCTGTCCGTCCAGAATGGCCGCCTCATCGTTGCCGCCACGGACGGCCACCGGCTGGCGGTGGATGCAGCGGATTTGCCGGAACCGGCCAGCCAGGGGGTGGATGTGATCCTGCCCCGGAAGACCGTGCTGGAACTCATCAAGCTTCTTACGGATGGGGATGAGCCGGTGCATTTGCAGGTCAACCAGAGCCAGGTGGTGTTCCGCCGGCCGGAATTCGAATTGCGCAGCAAGGTGGTGGACGGGAAATTCCCTGACTGGCAACGGGTTATTCCAGTGGGCCACGACAAGGTGTTCGACATCGAACGCCAGCGCCTGTCCCAGTCGCTTACCAGGGCGGCCATCCTGACCAATGACAAGTACCGGGGCGTGCGTCTCGCCCTGACTTCCGGCAGCCTGCGTATTGCATGCAGCAACAACGAGCAGGAAGAAGCCCAGGAGGAACTGGATATCGACTACAGTGGCGAACCCCTGGATATCGGTTTCAACGTCCAGTACATGCAGGATGCCCTCAACAACCTGGAAGGCGATAAGGTCACCTGTTCATTCGGGGACCCCACCAGTTCAATGCTGATCAGCCTGCCGGGTGACGAGCATTACCGGTATGTGGTCATGCCCATGCGCATCTGAAGGCAGTAGAGGATAGGGAGAGGAAAGCCGCAACAACCAGCGGCCACGCTCTCTACGCTTCACTCACTACTCTCGACTCAAGAAAAGGTTTCACGTGGAACAGCAAAACGGTACCGGGAACGGCGGTTACGACGAGGACAGCATCCAGCAACTGGAAGGCCTGGAGGCGGTGCGCAAACGCCCGGGCATGTATATCGGCGACACATCCGACGGTACCGGTTTGCACCACATGGTGTTCGAGGTGCTGGACAACGCCATCGACGAGGCCCTGGCGGGCTGGTGTGATGACATCAAGGTCATCATCCACCCGGACAATTCCATCTCCATCAGCGACAACGGCCGGGGCATTCCCACCGGCATCAAGTTCGACGACAAGCACGAACCCAAGCGTTCCGCCGCTGAGATCGTCATGTGCGTGCTGCACGCCGGAGGCAAGTTCAACCAGAACAGCTACAAGGTATCCGGCGGCCTCCACGGTGTGGGGGTGTCCTGTGTCAACGCCCTCTCCAAGTGGCTGCGTCTGACGGTCAACCGTGATGGCAAGAAACACGTCATGGAATTCGAACGGGGCCATGCAGTGAACCGGGTCCTGGAAATGCAGAACGGGGTGGAGGTGTCTCCCCTGCGCGTAGTCGGAGACACCACGCGTCGTGGAACGGAGGTCCATTTCCTGGCCGACGAGGAAATATTCGGCCATGTGGAATTCCACTATGACATTCTCTCCAAGCGCATCCGGGAGCTGTCCTTCCTGAATAACGGCGTGAAGATAGAACTTATCGACGAACGGGACGGGCGCACGGAGAACTTTGCATTCTCGGGTGGTGTGAAGGGCTTTGTGGAGTACATCAACCGCAACAAGAGCGTGCTGCATCCCAACGTGTTCTATTCTACGGGGGAGAGCAACATCGGCGGTGCCCCAATCACCGTGGAAGTGGCCATGCAATGGAATAACAGCTACCAGGAACAGGTGCTGTGCTTCACCAACAACATTCCCCAGGCGGATGGGGGTACCCACCTTACCGGCCTCCGGGCAGCCATGACCCGGGTGATCAACAAGTACATTGAAGAAAACGAGATCGCCAAGAAGGCCAAGGTGGACATCACCGGCGACGACATGCGCGAAGGCCTGGCCTGCGTGCTGTCGGTGAAGATGCCGGACCCCAAGTTCTCCTCCCAGACCAAGATGAAGCTGGTGTCCTCCGAGGCCCGTCCGGCGGTGGAAGAAGTAGTGGCCGGCAAGCTGGCGGAATACCTGCTGGAAAAACCTCTGGATGCGAAGACCATCTGCGGCAAGATCGTGGAAGCTGCCCGGGCCCGGGAAGCCGCCCGCAAGGCTCGGGAAATGACCCGCCGCAAGGGTGTGCTGGATTCCGCCGGCCTGCCCGGCAAGCTGGCGGATTGCCAGGAAAAGGACCCGGCACTCTGCGAGCTTTATCTGGTGGAGGGCGACTCTGCCGGCGGATCTGCCAAGCAGGGCCGGGACCGGAAGTTTCAGGCCATTCTGCCCCTCAAGGGCAAGATTCTCAACGTGGAGAAGGCCCGCTTCGACAAGATGCTCTCCTCCCAGGAGGTGGCCACCCTCATCACCGCCCTGGGGACCGGCATAGGCAAGGACGATTACAGCCCGGAGAAGCTTCGCTACCACCGCATCATCATCATGACCGACGCGGACGTGGACGGCTCCCATATCCGTACCCTGTTGCTCACATTCTTCTATCGCCAGATGAGCGAACTGGTGGAGCGGGGCCATATCTACATCGCCCAGCCTCCCCTCTACAAGGTCAAGCAGGGCAAGCGGGAAACCTACCTGAAGGATGAATACGAGCTGAAACAGTACCTGCTGCGGGAAGCCCTGAACGGTGCCGAGCTGGTGCCCGCCGCGGGGGCCGAAGCCCTGCCCAAGGACAGCTTCGAGCGTATCGCCCGGGAATTTCTGCTTTCCGAAGCCATGATCGAGCGCCTGGCCCGCCGCATGGATGCAGATGTGCTCTACACCCTGTTGAAGGTGCCCGCCATTTCCCTCCAGGACGAAGCATCAACCAAGGCCGCAGCTGAAAGCCTGATCCCGGAACTGGCCCGACTGGGCCCGGTGAAGATCACCCCCATCCTGGAAGGCAGCGAGCCGGAAGGGGATGCCCTGGATACTCGCTACTGGCGCCTGGAAATCACCAAAACCCGCCATGGCATTGGCCATACCAGCTATCTGGATGCCCATTTCATCGAAGGCGGCGACTACGAACAACTGCGCCGCACCTCAGACATCCTGGTGGGCTTGCTTCGGGAAGGCGCAGAAATTCGGCGTGGTGAAGCCCGGGCTCCGGCACCGGACTTCCGCCAGGCCCTGGAATGGTTGCTGGACGAAGTGAAAAAGAACATCGGCATTCAGCGTTACAAGGGCCTGGGGGAAATGAACCCGGAACAACTGTGGGAGACCACGATGGACCCCACGGTACGCCGCCTGCTACGGGTGCAGATCGAAGACGCCATCGCCGCCGATGGCATATTCACCACCCTAATGGGGGAAGAAGTGGAACCCCGGCGCAATTTCATCGAATCCAATGCCCTGGGTGTACGCAACCTGGATGTCTGAGTTGTACTTGGCGCCCCGTAGGACTTGGTGGCGACCATGAACACAAAACGTATTCTCATCACCGGCGTGACCCGGGGTCTTGGTCGGGCCATGACAGACGCATTCATCCGCCTCGGCCATCAGGTGGCCGGTTGTGGTCGGGATGCCGAAGCCCTGGCAGCGCTGAACCAGACCTATGGCCCGGCCAATGCTTTCAGGCAGGTGAACGTGGCCGACGATGCTGCCGTGGCGACCTGGGCCCATGAGGTCCTTGCCCACATGGGCCCCCCGGATTTGCTCCTCAACAACGCAGCCCTCATCAATCGCAATGCGCCACTATGGCAGGTGCCGGCGGAGGAGTTCAATGCCCTGGTGGATGTGAACATCAAGGGCGTTGCCAATGTGCTGCGGCACTTCGTTCCGGCCATGGTAGGCCGGGGCCAGGGGGTGATCGTCAATTTCAGTTCCGGCTGGGGCAGGAGTACGGACCCGGATGTGGCGCCCTATTGCGCCAGCAAATGGGCCATGGAAGGGCTCAGCAAGGCCCTGGCCCAGGAACTGCCCCGGGGCATGGCGGCCATTCCTCTTTCACCGGGCATCATCGACACGGACATGCTGCGTAGCTGTTTTGGCGATGATGCCGGCCATTACCCGACCCCGGAAGCCTGGGCCCGGATTGCCGTGCCATACCTGTTGGGGCTGGGCCCGGCGGACAATGGGCTCTCCCTCACGGTGGGCGAGGCCAGGCCTGCATGACCCGGCAGCTGAGTCTGGAACGGGTGCTCCAGTCCCAGGGTTTCGGCAGCCGCAAGGTCTGTCGGCAGCTTATCCGGGCTGGCCGGGTAAAGGTGAGGGAACAGGTCGTGGAAGACCCGTTCATGGAACTGGCCGTGGAATCCCTGGATTTCCAGGTGGATGACGAGACCTGGCGCTTCCGGGACAAGGCCTATGTGCTGCTTCACAAGCCCGCTGGCTACGAATGTTCCCGATCTCCCAAACATCATCCCAGTGTGCTGTCGCTGCTACCGGACCCTCTGGTGCAACGGGGGGTGCAACCGGTGGGGCGGTTGGATGAGGACACCACAGGATTGCTTCTGCTGTCGGATGACGGCGACTTCATCCATAGATTGATATCCCCCAAGTACAAGGTGCCCAAGGTCTATGAGGTTCATGCCCGACACCCCGTGGATGATGCCCAGATTGAGGCTTTGTGTCAGGGGGTGATACTCCATGACAGCCCAGACATGGTCTGCGCTCTTGGTTGTCAGCGCATAAGTGAGCACACGCTTTCATTGACTCTTGGGGAGGGGCGCTACCATCAGGTGAAGCGCATGGTGGCCGCCGCTGGTAACCGGGTGGAAGCGCTGAGCCGCCGGGCCATAGGGGGCCTGGAACTGCCCGGGGATCTACCACCGGGGGCCTGGCGGTGGCTGGAAAAGGCAGATCTCGATCGTCTTGCCTTGAACGGGCCCGAACACCCCAATTGAAAGGTCAGGGTCAGCCTGTCTAGCCGTCAGGGTGCGCGGCGACAGTCGCATTTCAGTTCCAACCCTTCCCCGGGGCGGGCAGCGCAACTGAAGGCCTGGACGCCCTTGTCACCACAGATTTCCCTACATTGGACTTCCTTGTTGAGACAGGCGTCCTGGTAGGCAGGCACCGGGGTCTCAGTGGTGCTGAAGGAAATGCAACCGGCCAAGAACAGCGGCAGTGCAGGGAGGATGAATAGCAGGCGTGGCATGGCGACTCCTGGTAGGGGGATAGAACCAGGAACGCCGGCCAGGGGAGCCCGGCTGACAGGTCCCTGCAAGTCGCGGAGGATCAGCCCATCACCAGCAACAGGATGCCGAGCACCAGGCTGAAGATGCCCGCCATGACGATCTGGGGATCGGGTTCATGCAGATTCTGGCGCACCTGGAGCTGCATCTGATCGATGACGATGCCTGGGGGTGACTGGCTGGCCACTTCCAGGTGGAACTGGCCTGGCTGTACCTTCTGCATGAGCAGCAGGTGTTCCTTGAATACGGGATTCGAATCGGAGACCGAGGAGACGCCCAGGGTAAAGCCCAGGGGCTTGGCCGCCTCGTCCCCCTTGAACAGGGTGGCAACGTAGGGGTCCTTGGGGGGGCGGCTTTCATCCATGTTGGGGGCGAAATGGCCGTTGGCCAGGATCAGAAGGCCCGCCGGGGACATGTCGGGGCGCAATTCGAATACCGGGCTGCGCCATACCAGGGAGCCGTCGGTCGGGGCCGGCTCGGCCTTGAGATCCACCAGCAGGGCCTGACTGCCGGTGTAAAACTTGGCGTAGATCCAATAAGTCGGGGCCAGCAACAGCCCGGCCAGAAGCAACAGAAAGGCGAGTTTTTTCATTGATTGGAGGTCTCGGAAGGCGGGATGTCCGCCAGCAAATGGGAAAGGAAGGCGCGTAGTTTGGCGGGTTTGAGAGGTTTGTGCAGCACCGGAAAACCGGTTTTGCCGATTTCGTTGATGGTTTCCGATGCGGTGTCACCGGTAAGCAAGGCTGCGGGTACGGGGCCAAAGGCGGCATGGAGGGTACGGATGGCATCGATACCGGTTTCTCCGTCCTTGAGCCGGTAGTCGGAAAGAATCACGTCGGGGCGGCGTCCTAGTTCTTCCAGCTCCCGGCAGACCTGGGCACCGCTCTCCCCGGCTGCAAGGGCCACACCCCAATGGTCGAACACCTCCACCATGGCTTCCAGGATGCTGGAATCATCGTCGATGAAGGCCACCAGGGCCTTCTCCAGGGGCAGTGACGGGCGCTGGGGTGAGGATTCCGGCGTTTGCTCCGTGCGGCGGGCATGGCAGCGGGCAAAGCGCATATGAAAACAGGAGCCCTGGTCCGTGTTGGAGCGCACATTGACCTGGGTGCCCAGCAGACGGGCCACCCGGGCGACGATGGCCAGTCCCAGGCCCAGGCCCTTGTCCCGGTGCCGCTCCGGATTGGCCAGCTGGAAATATTCCTCGAAGACCCGGGTCTGGTATTCCTTGGGGATGCCCTTGCCCGTGTCCCAGACTTCCAGCCGCAGCCAGTCCCGCTGCACCCGCCGTACCCCGACGACAACGCCGCCGGTCTCCGTGTAGCGCAGGGCGTTGGCCACCAGGTTGGCCAGCACCCGTTCCAGCAGGGCCGGGTCACTGTAGATCCAAAGCCGGGTTCGATGCACAGCCAGATGCAGGCCCTGGGCCTGGGCCAAGGGGGAGAACTGGGATTCGATGCTGTCCAGCACCTTGTTGAGGGGAAAGCAGTCGGGGTGGGCCTGTACCACCCCCGCGTCCAGTCGGGAGAGATCAAGCAGGGCGTTGAGAAGCTTTTCCATGGCGGTGACCGAAGCGGAGATATGTCCGGTCAAGTGCCGGGCATCGCCTTCCGGCACCCGCTCCTCCAGGGCTTCCACCAACAAGGAAAGGGCGTGCAGAGGCTGGCGCAGATCATGGCTGGCCGCGGCCAGGAAACGGCTCTTGGCCAGGGTGGCGGATTCCGCATGGGCTTTCTGGGCGCGCAGTTCGGCGGTGGCTTCCTGGACTCTTTGTTCCAGAACCCGCTGGCTTTCTTCCAGCCGCTGGGCCATTAGATTGACCCCTCGCTGCAGCTGGCCAAGCTCGCCGGGGGTGTCTTCCGCAACCCGTCCGGACAGATCGCCGCGGGTTACCTGATCTACCAGAAGGGTGATGTCATGTAAGGGCTTACTTAGCGTTCCAGCCAGTCTCCAAGCAAGTATGAGCGCCAAGGCCAGGCAAACCATGGCAACGCTGACTGCGGCAAGCCCTACGTGGGAACGGGCCAATTCGACGGGATCCCTGCTCAAGCTGAGTACCACATAGGCCGCGACAGGAGCGCTGGCGGTTTGCCTGACCAAACCCCGGGGTGGAACAGGGTGTGCGAAATGATAGGTGGTGCCCTTGCGGGTAATGGCTGGAATGGATGTGCCATCCAGTTCCAGCAACGTGTTTGCAGGACCGCTCAGGAGGCTCCATTGGCCGGATTCCAGCAGGGCCACGCTCAGGGCCGAAAGGCTTTCCCGTTCAAGGTCCATGAGGCGTTTCACGCCGGGCAGATTGCCGGCTGACAGGTCCAGGGCAATAGCCTCTGCCAACCTTCTCGCGGCCTCCTGGCCCCGGTTCTGCAAAGCCGTGTCCGCGTCGCTGATGCTCCGGTGGGTAAAGTAGGCGGCAAACAGGCCTACGGCCAGGAGCAGGGGAAGCAGGGCGATGAGCAGAATCCTGAGCCGCAGGCTCAGGGTGTTGGACTGTTGTGAAAACGAGTCCGCCATGCTGGGCGGCATGGTTTCTGGAATCAACGGGTTGTCAGGCATGACGGGCCATCGGCGGCGGCATGGTCAAGATGGGAACCGGGCAGTGTCCGGGCTCAGGTTTTATGCAGACCCATTTTCTGGGCGACCAGAACGGCTTCCGTACGGTTCTGCACCTTGAGGATGCGGAATACGGACGCCAAGTGGATCTTGACCGTGCCCTCGGTGACCTCCAGCTCAGTGGCAATCTGCTTGTTTGTGAGCCCCTTGGCAAGTTGCCGCAGAACGTCGATCTGCCGCGAAGTCAGCGGCGTATGGCGCAGGGGCTCCGGCAGGTTGGCGGGATTCCCTTCCTGGT
The DNA here is from genome assembly GCA_040757575.1 of Pseudomonadota bacterium. Classification (GTDB taxonomy): domain Bacteria; phylum Pseudomonadota; class Gammaproteobacteria; order Burkholderiales; family Thiobacillaceae; genus PFJX01. Next base: position 127,828 of record JBFLXA010000002.1, on the reverse strand, counting down.
CCAGAAGGCTGGGGGGAACATACACGCCACCCGCGAGCACCAGGCGCAGGGCCCCAAGGATCATTTCACTGGAGGAGGACTTGGTGAGATAACCCAGAGCGCCGGCGGCCAACAGCTTGTGGATGTTTTCCGTTTCTTCCGAGGCGGACAGCACCACAACCGGAATTTCCGGAAACGCGGCGCGAAAACGGCTGATGCCCTCCAGGCCATCCATGCCGGGCATGTAAAGGTCCAGCAGTGCAAGATCAAGACCGCCATTCTTCCTGCCGATGCGATGGGTGACCTCGAAAGCCGAGGGGTAATCAATGGCTTCCACCAGTTCCACCTTGTGGTCCAGTTTTTCCAGAACCGGCTTCAGGCCTTCTCTGAAAAGCGGGTGGTCATCCGCCAATAAGACCCGCATGTCACGCTCCCCGAATGATAAAAACTGCGTCAGACATAACTAAAGACATATTCCCATTGCAATACAAGGCCTCTAGCATTTGCTCCAGGTCGGCCCCCAAGCCTCTAAGACCAAGGTCAGGCAAATGTCCGTCCTTTAGCCGGGTTCGCCCGGCTTCTTTTTTTGTGCGGTCTATCGTGCCAGGCCCAGGCGTTGCCAAAGCGTACTGGTGAGACCCGCCTGGTTGAGAGTATAGAAATGCAATCCCGGCGCGCCGCCGGCCAACAGGCGTTCGCACATCCCGGCAACGAAATCCAGACCGAAGGCTTTGATGGAGGCGGTGTCATCCAGGTAGCTCTCCATCTTGCGTGCCATCCAGCGGGGGATTTCCGCACCGCACATGGCGGAAAAGCGGGCCAGCTGGCTGTAGTTAGAAATTGGCATGATGCCTGGCACGATGGGCAGGCTGATCCCCAGTTCGGCACAGTCATCCATGAAATTGAAATAGGCGTCGGCGTTGAAGAAATACTGGGTGATAGCCGAGTTGGCTCCTGCGTCGCACTTACGCTTGAAGTTGGCCAGGTCTTCCCGATAACTGCGGGCCTGAGGATGGGTTTCCGGGTAGGCGGCCACCTCGATTTCGAACCAGTCCCCGGTTTCCTCACGGATGAAGGCCACGAGTTCGTTGGCATAGCGGAAGGCGCCCGGGTCTGCCATGCCGGAAGGCAGATCGCCACGCAGGGCGACGATATGGCGGATGCCATGGGATTTGTACAAGGCCAGGATTTCCCGGATCTTCTCCCGGGTGGAGCCAACGCAGGACAGGTGGGGGGCGGCGGCGAGGCCTTCGGACTGGATTTCCACCACGGTTTCCAGGGTGCGTTCCTGGGTGGAGCCCCCTGCGCCGAAGGTGACGGAAAAGAACTTGGGATGCAGTTGTGCCAACTGCTTACGGGTTTCCCGCAGCTTGGCCATGCCTTCTTCCGTCTTGGGAGGGAAGAATTCGATGCTGTAGGTAGGGGCCATGGGGTGGATTTGTTGGTGGTTGTGGGGAGTGAGTTTAACCCAGGGCCACGCCCAGGGCCCGGCCTATGGCCCAGGTGGCAGCGCCCGCGCCGCCGCCGATGAGCAGCATGCGCAGTCCCCCCGTCAGGGCCCGCCGACCGGTGAACAGGCTGATGGCGGCGCCAACACCGAACAGGGCGATGCCTGTGGCTACCCATACGCCGGTAAAGGCTTGGGCAGGGGAAAGCAACATATAGGGCAGCACCGGCAGCGTGGCTCCAAGGGAAAACGCCAGGAAGGAGCTGATGGCAGCCGCCCAGGGTGACCCCAGGTCGTCCGGGTTCAGGCCCAGTTCCTCCCGGGCCAGGGCGTCCAGGGCCCGGTCCGGGTCCTGCAGCAGGGTGTCGGCCATGCGCCGGGCCTCGTCCGGGTCAACCCCTCGGGCCGCATAGATGAGGGCCAGTTCGGCCGCTTCCTCCTGGGGATACTGGTCCAGCTCCTCCCGTTCCAGGGCCATCTGGTATTCGTGAAACTCCCGCTGGCTCCGCACCGAGACATATTCCCCCGCCGCCATGGAAAAGGCACCGGCCAGAAGCCCCGCCAAGCCGGAAAGCAGGATGGTCTGGGACGAAACCCCGGCCCCGGCCACCCCCAGGATCAGGCTGGCGTTGGAGATGAGGCCGTCATTGATGCCAAAGACCGCCGCCCGAAGGTTGCCGCTGCCGGGGGATTGGTGGCGTTCCGGGTCGATCTGGTCCACCCGGGTGGGAATGCCATGGGGCGTCGGGACGTGGTAGAGGCTCATGCCCCGGACTTTCATGGCAGCCAGCATGCCCTTCATGGCACGTACGCCCAGACGGGGGATGAGCCAGCCGATCAGCCGGGTGCGGATGTCGGGGTTATAGGGCGGTATGGTCTGGCCCGCCGAGGCCAGGGATTCCGCCCAGATGGCGGCCTGACGCTCCGCTGCCTGGGCCAGTTCAAGAAACAATATCTGTCGCGTCGTGCCGGACTCGGCATCCGACACGATACGGTACAACCAGGCGGCACGTTTTTCCTCGCGCCAACTATCAAGAGCGTTCATGGCGGCATTATCAACCCGTACTCAACCGGTGGCGACACCTGCCATGCGGCGGTACTGGATCGCTTCGGCCACATGGGCCGGGGCGATGGTGTCGCTGGCGGAAAGATCGGCAATGGTGCGGGCCACCCTTAGCACCCGGTGGTAGCCCCGGGCAGAAAGGTTGAGGCGGCTGATGGCCTGCTTGAGCAGGTCCAGGGCGGCATCCTCTAGGGGGCAGTGAAGATCGATCTCCTTGCCCTGAAGCCGGGCGTTGGGTATGCCCTGCCGCTGAATCTGCCGTTCCCGGGCGGCCGCCACACGGCTGCGCACCGTGGCCGAGTCCTCGCCGGCGCTTGCCTGGGTCAGTTCGGCTTCCGGCAGGGCGGGCACTTCGATGTGCAGGTCGATGCGGTCCAGCAGGGGGCCGGATATGCGTCCCCTGTAGCGGGACACCTGTTCCGGCGTACAGCGGCACCTGCCGGAGGGATGGCCCAGGAAGCCGCAGGGGCAGGGGTTCATGGCCGCCACCAACTGGAAGCGGGCGGGAAAGTCCGACTGGCGGGCAGCCCGGGAGATGGTGATACGGCCGTTCTCAAGAGGCTCTCGCAGCACTTCCAGGGCCTGGCGGGAGAACTCCGGCAACTCGTCCAGGAACAGCACGCCGTGGGTGGCCTGGCTGACTTCTCCAGGGCGGGGCGGATTGCCTCCCCCCACCAGGGCGACACCGGAGGCCGTGTGGTGGGGGGATCGGAAGGGCCTTGCCCCCCAGGCCTCGGGTCGGAAGGCGCTGGAGAGGGAGAGGACGGCGGCGGATTCCAGGGCCTCCTCCTGGGTCATGGGCGGCAGGATGCCCGGCAGGCGGGACGCCAACATGGATTTGCCCGTCCCCGGCGGGCCGCTCATGAGCAGGGAATGGCTGCCAGCGGCGGCTACTTCCAGGGCCCGGCGGGCGGCCTGCTGGCCCTTCACATCCGCCAGGTCGGGGTAGGGGGTGGTGTGGGTTGTTTCACGTGGAACAGCAGCGGCGATGTGTGTCTGCTCCAGGAGATGGGCGCACACCTCCAGCAGGCTGCCAGCCCCGTAGACGCGTGCGTCCTCTACCTGGGCGGCTTCTTCCGCATTGGCCAGGGGCAGGATGAAGGCCCGCTGGTCCCGGCTTGCGCCCAGCATCATGGCCAGGGCACCCCTGACCGGACGCAGGGCCCCGGTCAGGGCCAGTTCGCCGGCAAACTCATAGGCATCCAGGGCCTTGGCGGGCAATTGCCCGGAGGCGGCCAGAACCCCCAGGGCGATGGGCAGATCAAAGCGGCCGGATTCCTTGGGCAGGTCCGCCGGCGCCAGGTTGACGGTGATGCGCCGCTGGGGAAATTCGAAGCCGGATTGCAGCAGGGCAGCCCGCACCCGGTCCCGGGCCTCCTTCACCTCGGCTTCCGGCAGGCCCACCAGGGTGAAGGCGGGCAGGCCGTTCGCCAGATGGGTTTCCACCACCACTTCCGGCGCCTCCATGCCCGCCAGGGCGCGGCTGCGCACGATGGCTAGCGTCATGTTCTCTCCCTTGCATTTTTATGGGTGATTCAGCGTTTGCGGCGTAGTCCCTGCCTTCCGACCCAGTCCCGTGCGAATTGATTGGCAACCCGGCCCGAGCGGCCGCCCCGCTGGATGGCCCATTGCAGGGCCTCCTGGCGCATGGCGTCACTGGTCTGGCCGCCCAGGGCCGCAACCCAGCCGGCGACGATGGCCAGGTAGTCGTCCTGGTTGAAGGGCCAGAAGGTGAGGCTGAGGCCGAAGCGGTCCGAAAGGCTGACTTTTTCCTCGGTGGCCTCCGCTGGACGGAGCTCGCCGTTGTCGGCATAGCCGGCGGCGGTGTTCTCGCTCATGTATTCCGGCATCAGGTGGCGCCGGTTGGAGGTGGCACAGATCAGCACGTTTTCCGGCAGGCCCGCCACGGAACCGTCCAGGGCCGCCTTGAGGGGCTTGTAGGCGGCGTCCCCGGGTTCGAAGGACAGGTCGTCCGTGAACAGTACGAAGCGCCAGGGCTGCTGGGCCAGCCGGTCGGTGATGTCCGGCAGGTGGATCAGGTCGTCTTTGTCCACCTCGATGAGACGAAGTTTTTGTTTGGCGTAGCGGGGCAACAGGGCCTTGATGAGGGAAGACTTGCCGCAGCCCCGGCTACCGGCGAGCAGCACGTTGTTGGCCGGCAGGCCCTTCAGGAACTGGCGCAGGTTGCGGTCCAGGGCCGCCTTCTGGTCATCGATGCCCGTAAGGGCGTCCCAGGGGGGGCAGTTGAGCTGGGTGACCGGTACCAGCCGGCCCTGTCCCAGTCCCGTCACCGCCTGCCAGCGGCAGGCCAGGGTGGTGCGCCAGTCTATGACGGGCGGGGGTGGTGGCAGCCACGCGTCCAGACGGGCCAGCAGATCGTTGCCCCGGGCGACGAGCAGGGCCAGTTCCGGAGAGACCTGATACACGGGCTCGGAGACAGATTCGCCCAGCAGATCGTAGTCGTCGTCCTGCATGGCTCAGGTGCGGTACTCAGCGTTGATCTTCACGTAGTCGTAAGAGAAATCGCAGGTCCATACGGTTGCCACCGTGTCGCCCCGGGCCAGATCCACCCGCACGGCGATTTCCGGCTCCGCCATCACCCGGGCGCCTTCGGCTTCCTGGTAGGCGGCGGCGCGACCTCCCTTTTCGGCCACCAGCACGTTGCCCAGCCAGAGGCGGATGCGTTCCACGTCAAGGTCGGCGATGCCGGCATAGCCCACGGCGGCCAGGATGCGGCCCAGGTTGGGGTCTGAGGCGAAGAAGGCGGTTTTTACCAGGGGCGAACGGGCGATGGCGTAGGCCACCTGCTTGCACTCGGCCTCGTCCTTGCCGCCTTCCACGCGCACTTCCATGAACTTGGTGGCGCCTTCACCGTCCCGCACGATGGCCTGGGCCAGCTGCACCATGACTTCGGTAACGGCGGATTGCAGGCTGGCGAAGCGGGGGTCGCCGTCGTCCATGATCACCGGCGCCGGCGTGGCCCCGGTGGCGATGAGGATGCAGGAGTCGTTGGTGGAGGTGTCGCCGTCCACGGTGATGCAGTTGAAGGACTTGTTCACCGCATGGCGCAGCATGGCTTCCAGGGCCTCGCAGGACACCGGGGCGTCGGTGGCCAGGAAGGACAGCATGGTGGCCATGTTGGGGTGGATCATCCCCGAGCCCTTGGCGATGCCGGTGACAGCGAACTCCACCCCGTCCAGGGCCACCTTGCGGCTGGCGGCCTTGGCGACGATGTCGGTGGTCATGATGGCCTCGGCGGCGGTGGCCCAGTTGGCGGGCTTCAGGTCGGCGATGGCGGCGGGCAGGGCGGCCTCGATCTTGTCCACCGGCAGGGGCTCCAGGATCACCCCGGTGGAGAAGGGCAGGATCTGCTCGGCCTTCAGGCCCAGGTGCTCCGCCAGGCTGGTGCAGGTGCGCCGGGCCCGGGCCAGGCCTTCCTCGCCGGTGCCGGCGTTGGCGTTGCCGGTATTCACCACCAGGGCGCGGATGTGTCCCTCGCCGTGCAGGTGTTCCTTGCAGACCGTCACCGGGGCGGCGCAGAAGCGGTTCTGGGTGAATACGCCCACCACTTCCGAATCCGGGGCGATGGTCATCACCAGTACGTCCTTGCGACCGGGTTTCTTGATGCCGGCAGAGGCAATGCCCAGTTCGACACCGGGCACGGGGAGCAGGGAAGCGGGATCGGGGGTGGCGAGATTGACGGGCATGGCGGGGTTCCTGTGGATGACGCAGCTATTCTATATGCAGGATCCCGGGCTCGGCTTTGCCTCCTCCGGGCACCAGTACACCCCCCCATCCCCGAACACCAGCACGGCGCGCACCGCCTTGCCGGGGTAGAGGGCCCGGGCGGCCTGGGCGTAGCGGGCCATCTGGGGCAGGTGGGGCTGGGCGCGACGGGCCAGGTCCGGTTCGGCCTGACCGCCGCTCTTGTAGTCCAGCACCCAGACTTCACGATCGAACTCCACCAGACGATCCATGCGTGCCGTGCGGCCATCCGCGTCCAGGAACTCCAGTTCGTTATGGGCGGCCTTGTGGGCGCCGGGGCGGAAGGCGGGCGCCAGTTCGGGAATGGCCAGGAGGGTGCGGGCCTGGGTGGCCAGGGCATCGGCCTCCGCGGCGTCCAGGTCTAGCAGGGTGCGGATGGCCTGGGCATCCAGGCCCTGGGTGGCATGCTCCAGCCAGGCGTGGAGCAGGGTGCCATAGCGGGATTCCGGGGTATCCGGTGCCCGGCGGCTGCCGATGGCCGGCAGGAGGGCGGGCGGGGCCGGAGTAACGGCAGGGGCAGGGCCGGGGTGCGTATCAGGCTGTGGGTTACCCCAGGCCATTTCCGGCAAGCGGGTCATGTCGGTTTGCGCCAGGGCCTGGGTGAGCTGGGCGAGCCAGTTGTCGGCCGGGTCAGTCTGGGGGGGCTCAGCGTCCGCCGAAGTCTCCGCGTCGCCGCCCCTGGGGGCCTTTCGTGGATCCGCCAGGCCGGAAACAAACAGGGCTTGCCGGGCCCGGGTCATGGCCACGTAGAGCAAGTTGAGGTTTTCCACCGCCGCCAGGTCCTTTTCCTGCTGGAACAGGGGGTCCCGGCCCGGGCCCCGCCAGTCCTTGGGGCCGTGGAGGGAAAAATGCCGGGGCCGGCCCGCCTCCGGCGGCCAGTCCACCAGGACGCCGTAGGGGGCATTCCGGCCGCCGCCGGAGTCGGCCTTGATGAGGAAGATCACCGGGGCTTCCAGGCCCTTGGCGCTGTGGATGGTAAGCATGCGCACCCGGTCGCCGGCAGCGGCGGGGGGCTCGTCCGGGCCTTCCTGGCCCGCCTTGTCCCGCAGGCGGTTCAGTTCGTCCAGAAAGCGGGGCAGGCTGGGGTAACGCCCGCCGGACAGGGAGAGGGAGAGGGCCAGAAAGCCCTCCAGATTGGCCCGCACCGTAGACGCCATGGGGGCGGGTACGGCGGCATCGTAGTGGGCGCTCACATCAGCGCTATCGAAGATCTGGTCAAGCAGATCGTGCACCGGCAGGCGGCCGGCCAGGCCCTGCCAGTGGGCCAGCAGGCGGGCGGCCCGGGCTACGGGTTCGGGGGCGGTGCCGCCCTGGTGCCAGGTCTCCAGACGCTGGCTCCAGGGTCCTTCGCCGGACCGGGACAAGTATTGCAAATGAGTATCCTGGAGGCCAAACAGGGGGGACTTGAGGGCATGGGCCAGGGCCAGATCGTCCTGGGGGTCCGCCAGGCTGGTGAGCAGGGCCACCATGTCCCGGGCCTCCAGGGTGTGGAGCAGTTCGCCCCGCCGGTCGGTCACGAAGGGAATGCCCGCCGCCAGAAAGGCCGCCTCGAATACGTCGATTTCCGCCCGCTTGGCATACAGCACGGTGATGTCGCCATAGCGGGCAGGACGGGGGGGCGAATCCTGGATCATCAGGCTGCCCACCAGGGATTGAATGCGGGCTGCCACCCATGCCGCTTCTTCGGCCCGGCGGGGGGGCGAAGCCGGAGCGGGGCGGTCCAGGGGCATGCGCAGGCCGGGGGGCGGGGCCTCCGGTTCCGGAGGCGGGGCGGCGGCGTGGATTTCACACCAGCCCGGCAAGGCCGTCTGGTGGGCGCCGTGGGGATTGAAGCCGGGGTAGTCCGGGTGGCTGGAAAAGACCCCGTTCACCCAGGCCACCACCCGGGGGGCGCAGCGGCGGGTTTCGTTCTGGGGGAAGTAGCCGGCGCCATAGTGTTCTGCCAGCCAGGCCTGGGCGGTGGCGAACAAGCGGGGCTCCGCTCGCCGGAACCGGTAGATGGATTGTTTTGGATCCCCCACCAGAAACACGGTGGGCCGCTCGCCCGTGTCGCAATAGGCATCCAGCCAGGCCCGGAGAATGCCCCACTGGAGGGGGTTGGTGTCCTGGAACTCATCCAGCAACAGGTGCTTCCAGCGGGCATCCAGCTTCATGAACACCGCTGCCGCGCTGGCTTCCTCCGTCAGCAGGCGCGCGGTCTCCAGTTCTGCATCGGTGAAATCCAGGGCGCCCTGGTCGGCCTTCAACTGTTGATAGGCGGCCCCATAGGCCAGCCCCAGGGTCAGGGCCAGGCGATTCAGCACCAGGCCCTGCTGTTCGGCCAGGCGCCCCAGGCTGACCTGTACCGCTTCCGCAAGGCGGTAATGCATATCTATATAGCGGGCCATGTCATCGCCACCAATACGGCGTTCCATGGCCATGCTGGGTTTGACCGACAGGGGCGTGCCCTGCCGGGTCAGCAGCACCCCCCCCAGCTCGGCCAGGGTTTCGGCGGTGGGGTGAGCAGGCTCCTTCAGGCTTTCCAGCACGGCCTCTAGGTGGCTCGCCCGGGTGACATCCTTGGCCAGGCCGGCTGCGCCATTGCGAGCCACCAGGGCCAGATAGGCCTCCAGTTCGGCCCGGCGCCCCGGGGCCGAGAAAAACCCGCCGGGTATGTCTTCCCCTTCCTCCACCCCCAGCGTCCGGGCCAGGAAGGCGCAACTTTCGTCCAGCCCCTGGCCCCAGGCCCACCACTCCGCCCGGTGATGCAAAAAAGCATCCAGCAAATCCCGCAGGCCGGCGAGGGAGAGTTCAGCCACCAGGGTGCGAAATGCCTGGGCTTCTGGCCCCTCCGGCTGGCGGGTGAGGCTACCGGCAAGGGCATACCAGGCCTCCTCCTGCAAAAGGGACGGGTGCTCCACCAGGCCGCTGGCGGGCCGCACGGAAAGTGGGGCATGGTCCAGCAGATGGAAAAACCAGCCATGGAACGTGGTGATCAGGGGCCCGGGCCGGGCAGAAAGCACCGCTTCCATCAGCCCCCGGGCCCGGGGCAGGGCAGCACGGGCTTCCTCCAGCCCCAGACCCCGCTGGACTAGAAAATCCAGGGCCTCCGCCTCCGGCAGCAGGGCCAGATCCTGCAACCAGGCATCCAGCCGCGCCCGCATCTCCTCCGCCGCCTTGCGGGTGAAGGTGATGGCCAGCAACTCGGATGGCTGAGCCCCCGCCAGCAACAAGCGGATCATGCGTGAAACCAGCAGCCAGGTCTTGCCGCTGCCGGCGCAGGCTTCGACTACGGCGCTATGGGTGGGGCTGAGGGGGCTGTGAACGAATACGGTCATAAACGCGGAATGCATCCATCTACGTCAACTACGTGCCGTAAATCGTCACATAGAGGACGCTACTGCGCCGAGTAATCACGGGCAAAAACCGATTACAACAGGTCGGGGTCAAGAGAGCATGCCATAGATTCAGTCTCACAAGACGCCGCAGTCCCGGCTGGTACAACCCGGTAAGGGGGGCCCCTAAAGTTATGCCGCCGGACGCCGATATACAGGGGGCGCACGCGAACTGACAGAAGTGGCACGAAACTCGCGTAGATGTTTGCGCAGCCCGCAAGGGCGCGAATGATCAACCACACAGGAGCATGAAATGAACGTCAAGCAAATGCGAACCGGCCAATCCGGCTTCACCCTGATCGAACTGCTGATCGTCGTGGCCATCATCGGCATTCTGGCGGCCATTGCGGTGCCGGCATATCAGAACTACACGAAGAAAGCCAAGTTTGCGGAGGTCGTGTCTTTGGCCTCTGGTTACAAGACTGCTGTGGAAATTTGTGCCCAGACTTTGGGAACGCTTACCGGTTGTGATGACAACAGCAATGGTATTCCAGATATCGCAAGCCTCGGCTACCTCGATGCGACTGGTAGTTCTGTAGCGTCTGGGGTCATTACCTTGGTATCCCGGAACGTTGACAGTACCAACCCAACTTTGATTTTGACTCCTACTGTTGGGGCGACTGGTACTTCTTGGGCTAAATCTGGAACTTGCACAACGATGGCGCCTTCACTCTGTCCCTAATTTGTTCTGCACGACAAAGTTTGACAGCCCCTCAACTGAGGGGCTTTTTTCTTGTAGGGGGGTAAATGCAAAGGCGGGTATTAAGCATAATAAAGTCTACAAGTCGACAGAGCTGGGGCTTACTGCTAATTGCTATCATTATTTGTGCTGCAATATACGCACAGGCGTTATCAGGGCCATTCCTATTGGATGACTTTGCAAACCTGGGACCTGCGAATCTGACTTCATATTCATGGGGGACAGTTATTGAAACCATGAGAAGTAATCATAGTGGATTGTTTGGCAGGCCGATACCAATGCTTTCATTCATGGCCAATTATGGGCTATTTGGTGAGGCCACTTTCAGTTTCAAACTAACAAATTTGATGTTGCACATTTTTTGCGGCATTGGGTTGTATATTTTTGGAAAACAACTGATGCAGGCGGTCAGAGGGGTCACGAATAACCAAGCAACAATTGCCGCATTAGTGACCGCAATTGCATGGTTGCTGCACCCACTACAGGTCAGTACAGTGCTGTATGTAGTACAGAGAATGGCACAATTCTCTATGCTGTTTATGATTATGGGGATGCTTGTGTATGTGTTGGGTCGAAAGCGAATGCTGGCAGGGCATGGTAATGGTTTGCTTTTGTGCACGTTAGGTATCGCTTTTTTTACTCCTCCAGCCGCATTGAGCAAGGAAACCGGACTGCTGTTGCCGTTTTTTGTACTCTTGATTGAGGTTGTTATATTCAGATTTGAAGCTAGTTGCGAAAAACAGAAAAAAACACTTATTGCTGTCGTGCTGATGCTGTGTGTCGCCCCGATGTTATACGGTGCGTGGTATTTTGTAGAGAGTTTCGATAAGCTGATGATTGGTTACGATGTCAGAGACTTTACTTTGACAGAAAGGCTGATGACCCAGATTCACGTGATATATTTTTATATGGGCTTGGTTTTTGTGCCGGACATAACTTCAATGGGATTGTATCACGATGATTTTCCTGTGATCAGGGCATTTGGTTGGATGACTGGCACAATGCTTTCTGGGTTGATGTTTATTGTAGCTCTAGCAGTGTTGCTGTCTAAAAGGCTGCCACTTTTCACGCTAGGGGTACTGTGGTTTTTCTTGGCTCACGCGGTTGAGTCTTCTTTTTTGCCACTTGAAATGGTGTTTGAGCACCGAAATTACATGGCAGTTTGGGGGCTATTATTGCCGACAATATATTACGGGCAAGTGGGCCTGTCTAAACTGGGAAACAAGTTGCAGGTCGAATATCTTGGATATTTAGCTGTAATTTCATTGATTTGCATTATGTCGTTGCTCGCATTTTTCCGGGCGGCTGGCTGGAAAGATCAAGCGACATTTGTATATGGACAGTATGTCGATCATCCAGACTCTAGGCGTGCTTTGATTGGTATGTCGGCGCTTCATCTTGGCTTAAATTCTTTCGAAAGTGCGCGCGACCTAATCTCGAAAGCTGAGTCTATAGGGCCTACGGATCCTGGCTTGCAATTGTTTCGTTTGTATACGTATTGCAATGATCGGCCGCCGCCAGCAGCGTTGATCAGTGAAACACGGGCGTCTATTGCGCAAGGAAATTGGAGTATTTATGCAAACCAAATGCTCTATTCGCTATATATTGCCAGCAATAAAAGGCAATGTGAATATGTAAATGGGGATACATTGCTGGATCTGATTAACACAGCTATCTATCGTCGCCCCATTCCTAGTCGATACGATTCATTGGAGTTACATTTGGCTCATGCAGGGTTGCTGAGCGATATGGGCTATTTTGAGCGTGCATACAAGTATTATCAATATATATATAATAACACAGCAAATCTTCCACCAAAAACAAAGGTTGCAATCTTGAAGAAGCTGAAAGAATTGTCTACAATTAGCCAACTGGTGATAGAGAATGGAAGCTGAAGGGAGCGTATCAATAATTTTGCCAAGCCGCAATGAAGAGGGTTCATTGCGTCGGCTGATGCCTGAGATTAGGAAAATGTGCCCTGGCGCGGAGCTGCTGGTGGTCGATGATGGTTCCATAGATTCGACCACTCGAATTTGCCTAGAGCAAGGTGTGAAAATCATTCGTCATCCATATTCTATGGGAAATGGTGCTGCTGTAAAATCGGGGGCGCGAGCGGCGACGGGTGATATCTTGGTTTTTCTAGATGCTGACGGTCAACATGATCCCGCAGATATTCCCCGGTTGCTGGCGCAATTGGAACAAGGCTATGACATGGTCGTAGGCGCCCGCCAATTTGATTCACACGCAGGAGCTCATAGAGCATTAGGAAATACGGCATTTAACCGTTTGGCTACCTGGATGGTGGGGCATCGCGTAGAGGACCTGACCTCAGGGTATCGTGCTGCTCGCGCGGCTAAATTCCGTAAGTTTCTGCATTTATTACCAAACGGGTTTTCCTACCCCACCACCATTACAATGAGTTTCTTTAGGGCTGGCTACGCGGTCAATTACGTTCCGATCTCGGCTAGACGACGCGAGGGAAAAAGTCATCTGCATCCACTGAAAGACGGTATGCGCTTTCTACTCATTATTTTACGCATTGGCACTTTGTATTCACCTTTTCGACTATTTTTACCAGTGAGCCTGACGTTTTTTTGTCTGGGTTCTGTCTATTACGCTTATACGCTTGTTACGGAAGGGCGCTTTACCAACATGAGTGCGCTGATGTTCACGACTTCCATCCTGACATTTCTGATTGGAATCGTTTCTGAGCAGATCACGGCTTTGCATTACAAGGATACCGAGAAGTAGTGGGGCGCTTGTCAACGCAGACGTCTACCGGACAATTTGCCCCCCGTCTATTGGTGCTGGCATCCACCTACCCACGCTGGTCTGGCGATCCTGAGCCTGGATTTGTTCACGCGCTTTGCCGCAGGCTTACAGAGGCATTCGAGGTGCATGTTGTCTGCCCTCACGCGCGTGGCGCCCTCGCTGAGGAAGTACTGGATGGGGTCGTCGTCCACCGCTTCAGATATGCGCCAGGTGCCCTCGAAAGCATCGTACATGGCGGTGGCATTCTCAGTAATCTCAGGCATCACCCCTGGAAATGGCTGTTAGTGCCATTGTTCTTCCTCGGGATGTATTGGAAGAGTTGGCGCCTCGTACACAAACTGCAGCCGACATGTGTACACGCCCATTGGATCATTCCACAAGGACTGGTCTATGCTGGCCTGCGTCTGTTTCAGCGCAAGCCGGTGCCGATGCTGCTCACCGCTCACGGTGGCGACCTGTTTGCGTTGCGCAGTTCACCTATGATTTGGCTCAAGAATTGGGTGGTAAGGGAGGCAAACATGATTACCGTTGTCAGCCAGACCATGGTGGCTGAGGCAACTCACTTGGGCGCTCAGCCTAGTGAGGTTCATGTCGTGCCGATGGGCGTTGATTTCGATGTGTTTACACCTGACACGACAGATGCCAGAAGCAGTCATGAATTGTTGTTTGTTGGCCGCCTAGTAGAAAAAAAGGGGCTGCGCTTGTTGCTGGAAGCCATGCCCTTGGTGGTGGCTAAGATACCGCAGTCGCACTTGACTATTGTGGGCCGTGGGCCTGAAGAGCGTTTGTTGCGAACCCTTGCTGAAACCCTGGGTATCGGTGGCAAGGTCAGGTTTCTTGGAGCGCTTCCTCATGCTGAACTACCTGCGTTGTATCGGCGTGCCGCGCTCTTTGTCGCGCCATTCGTGGAAGCGTCTTCAGGCGATCGGGAAGGGCTGGGACTTGTCACAGTGGAGGCCCTTGCCTGTGCCTGCCCTGTCATCGTGGGCGATCTGCCCGCGCTGGATGACATCCTGGAACCGGAGGACACCAACCTCAGGGTCAATCCACGGTTGCCGCAAGACCTGGCTGAACACATAGTCAATTCGCTGAAGCAGCCCGAGGCTGCTAGGGCTCAAGCCTTCAGAATACGTACCCGATTGCTGGCGCACATGAGTTGGGAACACGTGACCAGGCAATATACAAAGCTGTTGTCAGAGGTTCAGACTAGAAAATGAGCACAGCACCTATACAAATCTCCGTCTGCATTGCCAATTACAACGGCATAGAGGTGATCGACGACTGCATCCGGTCTGTAATGGACCAACAGGATGCGCCGAATGTGGAAATCATCGTTCACGATGACGCCTCCACCGATGCTTCTGCCGGACATATCCGTCGACATTACCCAGATGTAAAGCTCATAGTAAGCCCCGAAAACGTTGGTTTCTGTATCGCCAACAACCGTATGGCTGCGGAGGCTAAGGGAGAGTACCTCCTGCTGCTGAACAATGATGCTGCCCTGTTTCCTGACGCACTCGCAACGTTGTACAAAGCGGCTGAAGGTATCGGAGCTTCCGCCATAATCAGTTTGCCTCAGTACGATTTTGAGAGCGGGTCCTTGCTGGACAGGGGGTGCCTGCTTGATCCTTTCCTCAATTCGGTGCCGAATCTGGATCCGGATCGAAATGAAGTAGGCATGGTCATTGGTGCTTGCTTCTGGATTGACAGGGTTCTTTGGGTTGAATTGGGAGGTTTACCTGAATGGTTCGGCTCCATCGGTGAGGATTTGTACCTGTGTTGCCGGGCCAGGTTGGCAGGTCATCCTGTGCGGGCCCTCGGTGCTTCCGGTTACCGACATCATGTCGGGCAAAGCTTCGGCGGTGGTAAGGTTGCAGATGGCCGACTACGTTCCTCCTTCCGCCGTCGCGCCCTTACAGAAAGGAACAAAACCTTTGTTATGGCCATCGTTTACCCCACACCGTATATGCAACTATTGCTGCCTTTGCATCTAATGCTGCTTTTGTTTGAGGGTATGTTGCTTAGTCTGCTGCAACGGGACACGCGCTACTTGCGGGAAATCTATATGCCGGTCTTGAGTGCGCTAATCAGGCAGCGTGGAAAATGGCGCCCGGTAAGGCAGGGGGTGCAACAAAGTAGGCGACTTGCACGCGATCAGTTTTATGCGGTGTTTGATTGGACTCCGTATAAGCTGCGGATGGTGGTGAGGCATGGGCTGCCGATGTTGCGGTAAAAGAGTCAGCAGACGCTTCAGGCAAGTAGCCAAGGGCCAACCACTTTTGATGATTATTCCTTATGACAATATAACTGGTGGCAAATAACGGTGTTGCGACAACTGAAAAACTGCTTTGCTAATTCTTTCCCCAGAGTAAGTCGTCTGTGGGCAGGTGATCAGTGCAAGACGACTGAGTGCCAGGACGCCAATTTCTATCGACCAATTTTTTCCCCCTGGCTTGGCTATGGAGAATTTGCCAAGGTGATTGCTGCCGTAGGGAAACATTCACTGGTGTCTTCGGACAGGCTATGGGTACTACATTGCCTCGCGCGCCAATTTAGTCACAGGCAGGGTTCATTTTGGGAGTGTGGGGTTTATAAGGGCGGAACGGCGGCATTGCTGGCAGACATTCTTGGTGGTACAGAAGCATCCGAATATGGCCATCGTCTAAGGCTCTTTGATACTTTCGCAGGCATGCCGGAAACCGATCCAAGCAAGGACCAACACCGGCGAGGCGATTTTGCTGACACGAGTCTTGAGGCAGTCCGATCCCTGGTGGGTACGCGTTCCTTCGTAAGCTACCATCCTGGCTTCATTCCGGAGTCGTTTGCAGGTCTTGAAGATGAGGCCATCGTATTTGCCCATGTCGATGTAGATATCTATCGGTCGGTTATGGATTGTTGCGATTTCATATATCCGAGGCTGTTGGAGGGCGGAGTGATGATCTTTGACGATTATGGCTTTCGAAGTTGTCCGGGGGCACGGGCGGCAGTTGATACATTTTTTGAGAACAAGCCCGAAGTCCCACTTGTATTGCCGACCGGACAGGCATTGGTATTCAAGCTTGCATAAAATGTGCACTGTCCCAAAAAGTTGCCCGATCTGCGCAGTCGGTCCTGTGGTGTCCTATCTGCCGGAGGCCAGCTGGCTGTGGCAAGGCGAATCGTATAGTCTTGCCAGATGCGCCCATTGCGGAACCGCATTTTCAGATCCAATACCGCCTACCCCGGTGCTGGATGAGTTTTACAGCAGGTTTTTCGACTATCGATGGTACCGGGACCACTACAAAGCCAAGCTGGTTGATGCCCGTATGCGCGTTGCCGAATATGAGCCCTGGTTGCAGGCGGGGCGCATACTGGACTATGGCGGGGGTATGGGCTACCTGAGTCAGGCGTTCCGGGAGGCTGGCAAGGAAAGTCTCACGTTTGACCCGTACGCAGGGACAGAGCCACCCAGTGGGAGGTGGGATGCAGTGGTTTCTTTGCATGCCCTGGAGCACGCTAATGACCCATCAGCAATGATCGAGAAAATGAAGTCATTTATGAGGCCTGGGGGGAAGTTGTTGCTGGCGGTGCCTAATTTCGAGAGCCAAGGCTACCGTCAATTAGGGATGCGCTGGGTATGGGCCCAGCCCCCGGTCGTGCATGTGTTTCACTTCACATACAAAGGACTTGCCGCCCTGCTAAGACGCCATGGATTCTCCGTATCTCATATTGAATATGCAGACCGCTGGGATGCGAACATTTATGCCGATATCGTTGGCCCCGCATGGCATCGATGGGCTGAAGACATGTGGGGTATACAGCCATTCAACCGCTTGGGAGCCTACCGTCGCTTGGCAGCACAGTTGAACAGCACACGTCGCTACTGGTCCCTTTCACGTTCTTACAAGTTAGTTCGTAGCCCTGAGGACAAGGCCGAGTTGCAGATAGTTGCCTCTCTGGAAATCTGAAATGCTCGTTGGCGTCATATCCCAAGGCAAACAGCATGTGCTCGACGATCAATTGTGCAGGTTGCAATTTGTCAACTTCTCCTCTGGTGTGCCTTTAAGAGAAGATCTGCTGGTATTGCCGTATTCATCTGCAGCGACGCCTGGCCGTTACCTTGCAGAAATGTTTCGTCGTATGCTTGAGATGGATGGTGCGGCGGGAACTATCGTAGTAAATCCATACTTGGAATTGACCACACAGGAACTGGGTATCTTGGCCGATGAGCTGCTGGCATGGAGAGTATCGGATCGATCTTTGCTCGTTGAAGATGCCACAGGAACTCCGATAGCGTACCAAATTCCGAAATCCGTGGCTTATGAGTATTGGAAATTCTTGAATCTTATTTCTTGCGTCGATGCGGATATCGACGCCGAATTGATCGCATTGCTTTCTAATAACCAGCCAAAAAGACGAAAACTTGAACTGGAATGTCAAGCCGGATGTGGTGCCTTGGGTTTTTATTCCTCAACTGAGGCGCGATATGTCTATCGCTGGCTTACGGTTGGGGCCGTGGAGCAGTTGCAGCAGAAGCCCAGGCCAGACTGGGGCACACTGCGATTCGCAGCCATTCTTCCGTTCAATGCGGGAGATGTACTGTTCATGAGCCTGGCAATGCGCCATACGAAAGGCATCTGCACATCGATCGTTGTCGATCGACGATATGCGGCCATTCAGGCTAACACCGCTCCAGATTTGGACTGCGTCGTTCTCGACCTCAAGCCTCGTTACATTGATGGGGTCCTTGACTGGGACTGGGCATTACTGGAGTCACTGAAGGCTGGATTGCCGCCAAGTTATCTTTATCTTTATTGCCGCCCTTCCCGCCGTTACGACCGACAACCGGTTCATCTGATCGACCAGTATGCGTTTGGTACAGGGGCGTTCAGCCAAAGTTCTATTGTATGTGACGCACTTCCTCTAATGCCAATAAGAGCAGAGGGACACTACACAAAAAGACTATTTATGCACTTTGATGCGGGGTGGCCACTTAAGGTATTTCCAGTGCAGCGTCAGCGTGAGTTACTGGAAAAATTGCAGGCCTCGGGTTTTGAGGTGACGGTGTGTACAGAGCTTGAATTGCAAATTGGAAAACCAGACAAACTGATCCGATTCACCAGCCTAGAAGAGTTGAACGCCGCGATAAGCGAGTGTGCAATAGTGGTTGGTATGGATTCATTTCCAGTGCATTATTCTATCTATGTATTGGGTTTACCAACTATTTGTCTGTTCTCGAGCACGCACCCGTCCAATTCAGATGCATGCCCAAACGCACGCTATCGTGCATTGCATCAAGGGTTGACATGTGCTCCATGTGGGGGGTACTCAAGGTGTCCAGAGTTTGGAGGAGAGACGTGCCGAAATTTTGTGGAAACTGAGGTTGTTGTTTCTGCCGTAAATGAAATGTGGTCAGCCATATATGAACAGAACGGTAATCCATAATGAAAGGTGACGAAGGTTTTCGCATTGCTTATTGCACCATAGCCAGCGCGAACTACCTCGCTCGAGTACAGTATTTTGTCCATACCTTGCAACAAAATCAGCTTGGCGCTAAGGTTTTTGTCCTCTTGTGCGAAGCCGATGCAGTCCGGGAACGGATTACGAGCGAAACAGGGTTTCCGTTCTTGTCACCGCAGCAGATCCTTCCCCCGGATTGGCGGGAAATGGCTTTCCAGTATGGAATTATCGAATTCAATACAGCAGTCAAGCCATTCCTTATGGAATATATTCTGGATCAGGGGTTTAACGGGGTGTTTTACTTTGACCCAGATATTGCAATTTATTCTCAACTTGGAGAGCTTGAAGAAGCGTTGCGGACTCATGATGTGGTGCTGACACCTCATGCTTGCCATCCGGTGCCGGATGATGGGCTGTCGCCCGCCATGGCTGATTACCTGCGTGCCGGCCAATTCAACCTAGGATTTATAGGTATGGCTGGTAGCAAAAATGGCCGTAACATGCTTGCATGGTGGAAGAGTGTTTGCCGCGATCGCTGTATTTTCGATTCAAGCTATAGATTTTTCGTTGACCAATTTTGGGCAGCAGCGTTTGCATCGTTTGCTGAACGCCTTTATGTCTTCAGACATCCAGGGGCAAATGTTGCCTACTGGAACTTGTTCCAGCGCGACATTTCCAGGCCAGGCTCCCGTTGGGAGGTGGATGATCATCCTCTTCTCTTCTTCCATTTCAGCGGGCTTGCCACAGACAACCTAACGCGGGTTTCACGATATCAAAATCGAGTGACTGCGGCTGTCGGTAGCCCGCTGCACCAATTGCTGACCGATTATGTGCAGGCGATCCGTCAGCAGCCGTGGGGATGCTACGGTGCGGAACCCTACAGTTTTGCGTGTTATTGCGATGGAACGCCGGTTGCCGCCGATGAGCGAAGGAATTATCTGATGCTTTCTTGGCCGGATAAGAAAAAGTTGGCTGATCCATTCTCTTCACCTGAGCGTGTGCGAGCAATCGTTAGTATCTCCATCAATGGTGATATGCGCAGCTATCTGGCACGTATCAGGCTGGAAAGATATATCCGAACTGCGCAGTTTTTAGGGCACGAACTGCGCGAAAAATTAAGATCGCGTGGGATGGTAAAAACAATGCATCTTGCCATTAGGTTTGCTTGGCGAAAGCTGATGCAGCGATTTTGAATCAAATGGGTGTCAGTGTGCCGGCTTTTGTTTTTCGAGTTGCCGACGGTAAATGGCTCGAATTTGCCAAATGCATTTAAGAAATGGCTGCAAGGCTTTGTATGTCCAGGAATTGTAAATGGACAAAAGTTCGCTTTCGCGTACCATGAGGCGATCAATTTCTTTGTGCTGATCCCAAATTGTATGGCGGACCGTGGCGTTATCGTCGATATTTCTCTTGATTAGGTCTCTTAGTCGATTAAGGTCGCGTACAGGGTCAGTCTGCCCTCTGGGAATATCGGACTGTAGTTTTGTGACATGAGCTATTGCATCGGCAGTGTGATCATTGACTGATTCGAATAGTTTTAGCACTTGATTCTCGATGGGATAAAAAAAATCAGCATCCTGTTTTGAGTAGTAAGATTGGGGGCTGCAGCAATCAGAAAAATCGATTCCGGATATTCCCATTGTCGTCATTTTTTCCAGGGTGCGCTCGCGGTAATGTGTGGATGCGCTTAATGCATCGATGTTCAGCATTATGTCGGCGTGCTTGAGTCCTTCGAGCATACCGTGGCACCATAATGCATAAAACAAAAAATAACTATCGCGGCTGTTTAGGCTGTGGCTTTCAAAGAAGGCATATTCTTCCTGGATGGTTGAGGCGTGGAAGGACACGAAATTCAATCTCTCACGCACGGCCTTCAGAGTGTTAGGTAAATTATTGGAATTCAGAATCAGAAGATTGGCGGTATCGAAATAGGGGGTGACCTTGTAAGACCACCACTGATCCCACGGGTGACGCCACAGATATAAATTTAGTGCTTGGAAGTTCTGTTTTAGCCATGCAAGACGGCCGTATGACCGGCAGAATTGCAATACGGCTCGAGAGGGTGCCTTTTCAATCAGAAGCTGTAGGTATGATTTGAATGAGGTTGACGAGTCTTCGCGATCAAGAAAAAACAAATCATAGGAAAACTCTTTGCTGAATGATTTTGCCACTTCGGCGCGAATATGAAAAAACTCTGCAAGGTATGGCTTGTCAAGGTGAGGGTGTCTCAGCAGTTTATTGAAATGGCGTGTATCTGGTAGTGGGTCAGTATCCTTCGTTAGATCCAATAAAATTTCATTTTCAGGTTCCTGGTAGCACCAGTATCCGGTCTGTGACCGTCTGAATGCATGAAAAAGGTACGTGCTCCCGGATCGGAACTGGGAGTGGATGAATATAGGGGCGGATTGGGTTTTCATGTCACAATTTCAATGACCGCCGAGGTTTCTAACAATCGGCTGCTTGTTTGAAATTCCGAAATCAATATGTCCTCCCACCGTCATCTCGGTTTCTAAAAGGACTTCGAACGCGGCGATGTCAATTACCCGGAAAAGAAAGCGTTCTTGCCCCTCAAGTTGGCCGAGAATTCCGGAATTCAAAAAATATGCCCCTGGTAGTAGGTGACATCTGAATGGAAATCTCACTTCTAGCAGGGCATCTTTGTTGACATGATCAATCCCTTGGCCTGAGAGATGTGAAACCATTCCTCCAAGTTCATAGCCGCTTTTTGTTTTCAGCATCATGGCAAATCGAACCCGCTGCGCGGGTTGTAAGAAGTGTGCTTGATAGCAGTAGTAGTATTCCCGGCCTCGCTCCAGGGCCCATACACGCTGCTCATTTGTGTCCACAATATGCGGATCCAGGATGGTTGCACCGTGTGTTTCAGCGTATGACAGGCTTTTCGGGGATGAGTGGCAAATGATCTGTGGTGACCCTATGGATATTTTTTGTATATATTGGTCAAGTACTCGTTTTGCCGGCCCAATGCCTCGCATTTCTCCTTTATCGAGAAAAACGACTTGATTGCACAACTCAAGCAAGGCAGCCGTAGAGTGGGACACGATGACTATCGTGCCACCATCGGCTTGGATCTGGCCTAATCGCGCATAACATTTCCTTTGAAACCCCACGTCCCCAACAGCCAAGGCTTCGTCAACTACGAGAATATCCGGGGCGGCGTTTACTGCTGCCGCAAATGCCAACCTCACAAACATCCCACTCGAATAGGTTCGCACCGGCTGGTCGATGAACTCGCCGATGTCGGCGAAGGCAGCGATTGCCTCGAAGCGTCCATCCATCTGCGCCTTGTCAAAGCCCATCAGCGCACCCTGGAAATAGACATTCTCGCGCCCGGTGAATTCCGGGTTGAAGCCGGCGCCCAGTTCCAGCAGGGCGGCGACGCGGCCGTTGACCTGCACGTGGCCCGAGGTCGGTTTGAGGATGCCACAGATCAACTGCAGCAGCGTGCTCTTGCCCGAGCCGTTGCGTCCGATGATGCCGACGGTCTCACCCCGTTTGATCTCGAAGGAGACATCCGCGAGTGCGGTGAAGTCGCGGTGGTAGCGCTTCAGGCCGAGGCTGAGGAATTGCTTGATGCGATCGCCCGGGTGGCCGAACAGCCGGTAGCACTTCGTGAGGTTACGGACCGAAATGGCGATGTCGTCAGAGGGCATCGGCGAATTCGTCACGACTGTGATGGAAAAAAGTATTCCCCAGCAATAGGGCTAGCATACCCAACCCCAGTGCAACCCACCAAGTCGCCCAGTTGATGGGCAGTCCGGCCAAGGCGGCACGGATGGCCTCGATCACTGCCCCAAGGGGGTTGTGTTCGAAGAGGGGCCTCAACGGCGCAGGTACGGCCTGGGCCGGGTAGAAGATCGGCGTCAGAAACATGAGCATCTGCACGAACACCGGCACGATCTGGCTCATGTCCTTGATAAACACGCCCCAGGCTGCCAGGAACCAGGCAAGGCCGAGGGCGCAGAGGATGAGGGGCAAAAGCAACAAGGGAAACAGCAGCAGGCCCGGCCCCAACTTGCCAACCCAGGCTAGGGCCGCAGCCAGGATTAGGAGATTGAACGCTCCGTGGATGAGGCCTGCACCGAGAGGCACGACCGGCAGGATTTCCACGGGAAAAATGATTTTCTTGACGTAACTGGGGTAGCTACGGACAGAGGCAGAGGCCCGCCCAACGGTCTCCGCGAAGATATTGAAGGCAATCAAGCCGCAATAAAGGTTGAGCGCAAAAGGCATCCCATCGGGCTCATTCGGCCAGCGTGCCTGGAATATCTGGCTGAACACGAAGCTGAAAATGCCCAGCATGATCAGCGGGTTGAGAAATATCCATAACAGGCCGAAATAAGCTCCTCGGTACCTTAGCAGCACATCCCGCTTAATGAGCTGCCATAGTAAATAGCGGTGCTTGATGATGCTTATGTCCATCTTGTCCAGTCTCATGCGAAGCGGGCGGGTCTACTGCGTGGCGTGATTTGCGGCATGGGGCCGCATATCACGACCAGGCAACCAGCGCAGACATACCCGCAATTGCCGAAACGCCTCATCGGACAGGTGGCCATGCGTAATCAACAAGGGGAGGGGAAATCTTCGTCCCGTGATAAAGAGCTTTAATACGACCAGGCTAGGCCACATGAGGGATATGGACGCACGGGCAACCGGGTGCCAGGCGTTGTGGGACCATAAGCTGAGTTGCCCATCATGGGTAAAGCGTAGACGCCGTTGTTTATGGTGTTTTACCCATATCAGGATGAGGCTGGCAGCGATTGCCATGGAGAGTATGGATTTCGCGGTTGGATCCAGGCGGGTTTCCCATACGGCCACAAGGCCAAGGGCATGCCAGGCGATTGCGGCCAATAACAATGGGCGCGAAGCGGAAAGACTGATGGTCATGGGAAAATGCATCATCTCTCTGGGCTTCAGGGTTTCACCCCCGCCTCCTCCAGCAGCCCACGCACATATTTCACCGGAATGGCGTAGGTAATCCCCGTCGGGTCCTTGAGGGCATTCTCCTTCGCGCCCTTCACGAAAACCGCGTTGATGACGCCGATGACCTCTCCGGTTTCTCCATCATAAAGAGGGCTGCCGCTGTTGCCCGGGTAGGCCACGGCGTCCAACTGGTACATGAGGAAGGGGTCTGCGGCCCGTTTGATGAGTTTGGGGGTGAGGCCTCGGGCGGTGGCGGGGGGGCTGTAAATGGGGGCGATGGCAGCAAGGCCGGCCCGGTGGGTGGCGGGGTAGAGGCCCAGGGCGGCGCCCACTGGGTAGCCGGTGAAATAGTAGGTTTCGCCTTCCCGGGTATCCCGGGTGTGGCCCAGGCTCAGGGCGGGCAGGGGGGGGCCGTCGAATTTCAGCAGGGCCAGGTCGTGTTCCTTGTCGCTGGCCAGGGGGGTGAGCTTGCGTACTCGGCCTTCGCTGTCTTCCCGGGTGAACAGGGCCAGGGTTTCCCCCTTTTCGGTTTCCAGCAGGGCGGGGATGACGTGGGCGTTGGTGATGAGGTGGTTGCCGTCCGCCACCACGAAGCCGGTGCCCAGCAGGCGGGCCCGGGGCGTAGCCAGGGGGTGGAAGCTGCCCACGCCCACCACGGCGGGCTTGATGCGGGGCAACAGGCTGATGATATCGGCTCGGCTGACCGGGGCATTCAATAAAAGGCCGGTGAGTGCCGTAATAAGGAGGCGCGCGCGCAGGGTTTGCATGCGGCTCATCATGCCACGGCCTGCCCTGGGTGAGTACCCGTTAGAATTCCGGTGTTTTTCATTCCTCAATGTTTATCGGGAGTCGTCATGACCATTGTTGCTGTCGTGGGCTTGGGTTACGTGGGCCTGCCCCTGGCCGTGGAATTCGGCAAGAAGTTCGAAACCATCGGCTACGACCTGTCGGAAGCCAAGATTGCCAATTACAAGAATTATTGTGACCCCACCGGCGAGGTCAGCACGGAAGACCTGAAGGCGGCCACCCGGCTGACAGTGAGCACCGACCCCGCCAGCATCGGCAAGGCCGACGTCATCATCGTCGCAGTGCCCACCCCCGTGGACGAAGCCCACATTCCGGATTTCTCCCCGCTGGTGGGTTCTTCCACCACCGTGGGCAAGCACATGAAGAAGGGTGCCATCGTGGTGTACGAATCCACGGTCTACCCCGGTGCCACGGAAGAAGTCTGCATTCCCCTGCTGGAAAAGCACTCCGGCATGAAGTGGATGCAGGACTTCCACGTGGGCTACTCCCCTGAGCGGGTGAACCCAGGCGACAAGGAAAGAACCATTACGAAAATCGTGAAAGTGGTATCTGGTGACGACGAGGCCACCCTGAAGACCGTAGGCGACCTGTACGAATCCGTCATCACTGCCGGTGTGCACCGGGCCAGCAGCATCAAGGTGGCCGAGGCCGCCAAGGTCATCGAGAACACCCAGCGGGACCTGAACATCGCCCTGATGAACGAGCTGGCCCTGATCTTCGACCGGCTGGGCATCGACACCCTGGAAGTGCTCCAGGCCGCCGGCACCAAGTGGAACTTCCTGCCCTTCCGCCCGGGCCTGGTGGGGGGGCACTGCATCGGCGTGGACCCCTACTACCTCACCCACAAGGCCGAGGCCCTGGGCTATCACCCCCAGGTCATCCTCGCTGGCCGGCGTATCAACGATGGCATGGCCGCCTGGGTGGCCCAGCAGACCGTCAAGGGCATGATCAGCAACGGCAGCGCCGTGAAGGGCGCCAAGGTCATCGTCCTGGGCCTCACCTTCAAGGAAGACTGCCCGGACCTGCGCAATTCCAAGGTGGCGGACCTGGTGAAGGAACTGCAATCCTTCGGCTGCGACGTGGCCGTGCATGACCCCATCGCTGAAAACCACGAAGCCGAGCACGAATACGGCATCAGCCTCACCCCCTGGGACAAGCTGCCCGGCGATGCAGACGCCATCGTCGCTGCCGTGTCCCACAAGCAGTACAAGGCCATGCCCATCGGCGACATTCTGGGCAAGCTGAAGAAGGGCGGCATGTTCACCGACGTGAAATGCGCCTATGACCCGGCGGCCGTGCGGGCCAGCGGTGCCACCCTCTGGAGGCTCTGAGGCCCATGACGGAGGCAGATTCGATACGCGCGGTGCTTGCCCGGCACCCCCGTATCGGTCTGGCCGTATTGTTCGGCTCCCTGGCCGAGGGCCGGGCGAGACCGGAGAGCGACCTGGATCTTGCCGTCCAGGCCGCCAACCCCCTATCCGCCGAAGAGAAGATGGCCCTGATCGCCGACCTGGCGGTGGCTCTGGGTCGGCCCGTGGATCTGGTGGACCTGACCCAGGCGGGCGAGCCTTTGCTGGGTCAGATTCTCAAGGGCCGGCGCCTGCAGGGCAGCGACGAAGCCCATGCCCGGCTCATCACCCGGCATCTCATGGAAACGGCGGACTTCCTGCCCCTGCGGGAGCGCATCCTCCAGGAAAGGAGGACGGCTTGGATCGGTCACTGATCGCCGAGAAGCTCGAATCCCTGCGCCGCTGCCTGGCCCGAATCCAGCAACGCTGCCCGGACAAGGCCGAGATCCTGGCGGACGATCTGGATGCCCAGGACATCGTTTCCCTCAACCTCACCCGTGCGGTGCAAATCAGCGTCGACATCGCCGCCCACCTGCTGGCCGGCACCCAACAGGCCGCGCCGGAAACCATGGCCGCTGCCTTCGATCGCCTTGCTGCCGCCGGCGTGATACCGGGCGACCTGGCCACCCGCCTGAAAAAATCCGTGGGGTTTCGCAATCTGGCCGTCCACAATTACAACGCCATCGACTGGAATATCGTCTTCAGCATTTGTCAGTACCACCTGGACGACTTCCGCGAATTTGCCACATTGATCCATCACCGACTCGACGCATGACTGCCTATACCGACCTCCTCGCAAAACTCCCCGCCCAGCCCAAGACCTGGCTCATCACCGGCGTGGCCGGCTTCATCGGTTGCAACCTGCTGGAACGCCTGCTCACCCTGGACCAGCACGTGGTGGGCCTGGACAACTTCGCCACCGGCCACCGCCACAACCTGGAGCAGATCAAGGCGGCGGTGACCCCGGCCCAATGGGCCCGCTTCACCTTCATCGAAGGGGATATCCGTACCCTTGATGATTGCCGCAAGGCCTGCAATGGGGTGGACTATGTGCTGCACCAGGCGGCCCTGGGCTCCGTGCCCCGCTCCCTGGAAGACCCCATCACCACCAACACAGCCAACATCGACGGTTTCCTGAACATGCTGGTGGCCGCCCGGGATGCCAAGGTGGCCCGCTTTGTCTACGCCGCCTCCAGCTCCACCTACGGCGACCACCCGGGGCTGCCCAAGGTGGAAGACCGCATCGGCAAGCCCCTGTCTCCCTACGCCGTCACCAAGCTGGTGAACGAGCAGTACGCGGACGTGTTCACCCGGGCCTACGGCTTCCGCACCATCGGCCTGCGCTACTTCAACATCTTTGGTGCCCATCAGGACCCCAACGGGGCCTATGCCGCCGTGGTGCCCAAGTGGACTGCCGCCATGATTGCCAACGAGCCCGTGTGGATCAACGGAGACGGCGAGACCAGCCGGGACTTCTGCTACATCGCCAACACCGTCCAGGCCAACCTGCTGGCGGCCACGGTGGAAAACGAGGAAGCCACCAACCAGGTCTACAACGTGGCCGTGGGGGACCGCACCACCCTGAATGATCTGTTCGAGGCCATCCGCTCCACCCTGGAGCCCCGCTTCCCCCATCTCAAGGACTTCAAGCCCAGCTATCGGGACTTCCGCGCCGGCGACGTGCGCCATTCCCTGGCAGACATCAGCAAGGCCCAGACCCTGCTGGGCTACGCACCCAGCCACCGCATCAAGGAGGGCCTGGTGGAAGCCATGGACTGGTACGTCAACGACCTGAGCAAGTGAACGCCAAGAGACTGACAGGCGCCCCTGCCCGCTGGGCGAGGGGTGTACCGAGAGCAGGCATGAAAGGGGCGGCGCTGGCCGCCCTTTGCGTTTTTGCCACCTGGACGGGCCTCGCCAGGGCCGACTTGCCGGAACCCGTTGCCCAGGCCCTGGCCCAGGCCGGCATTCCGGAATCCCACATCGGCCTGGCCGTCTACACCCTGGCGGGAACGCCCTTGCTGGAACACGGCGCCGACCGGGCCTTCAACCCGGCTTCGGTCATGAAAGTGGTCACCACCCTGGCCGCCCTGGATACCTGGGGCCCCGCCCACACATTCCAGACCCGGGTGTGGCTGGATGGCAGCCTGCAAGACGGCGTGCTGGAAGGCCAGATGGTGCTCCAGGGCGGGGGCGACCCGGGCATGACGCCGGAACGCTTCTGGCTCCTCCTGCGGGAACTGCGCCAGCGGGGCATCCGGGAAATCCGGGGCGACGTGGTGCTGGATAACAGCCTTTACGCCATCGAGGCCCAGGACCCCGGCGCCTTCGACCAGGCCCCCCTGAGGCCCTACAACGCCCAGCCCGCCGCCCTGCTGGTCAACTACAACGCCCAGTTGCTGCGCCTGGGGCCCGGCGTGGACAAGGTGGACGCCCGGCTGGACCCGGCACCTTCGGAAACGCGCGCGGCTTCCCGTCTGGATAACCGGCTGCAACTCAACGGCCTGCCTTGCAATGGCTGGCTGGACCGGCTGTTCTATCGCCCGGAAGGAAGCCGGTTGGTGCTGGAAGGGGAGTACCCCGCCGCCTGTGGGGAGAAAACCCTGGCCCTAAACCTGGATCCCCCCCAAGCCACGGCGGGGGCCTGGTTCAGCGCCCTGTGGCGGGAACTGGGGGGTGTGCATGCCGGCCAGGTGGTGGAAGGCCCCCCGGGCCCGGCGGCGACGCTGTATCTGGAGTTCGATTCCCGGCCCCTGAGCGAACTGGTGCGGGACGTGAACAAATACAGCAACAACGTCATGGCCAAGATGTTGTTCCTCAATCTTGGTGTCCACCAGCAGGGCGGGGCGGCCACCTGGGAGAAAGGCGAACAGGTCTTGCGGGCCTGGCTGGCAAGCCGGGGCCAGCCCCTGCCCAAACTGGTGCTGCAAAACGGTTCCGGCCTGTCCCGGCTGGAGCGTCTCTCCGCCGGGGGGCTGGCCCGGCTGCTGGCCTGGGCTGCCAGCCGCCCGGCCTACTTCGAATTCGCCGCCTCCCTGCCGGCCGTGGGGCTGGAAGGCACCCAGCGGCGGCGCTTCAATGGCGGCCCGGAACAGCCCCTTCAGGGCCGGGCCTGGCTCAAGAGCGGCAGCCTGAACGGGTCCCGCAGTCTGGCGGGATATGTGCTGGGCCCGGAAGGTGAACGGCGTATCCTGGTCCTGTTCATCAACCACCCCCGGGCCAGCCGGGCAGAGGGCTTCCAGGAAGCGGTGCTGAGTTGGGTTGCCTACACCAAAATCCAGGATTCTGGGACCCCTGAAACGGTAAATCAGCAATAACTTATGCACATTTCGGGGCTTGACAAGGGTATCCCCCGGGGCTAGCCGGGCGCCAACCTGGTGCGTTTTTCAACCCATTGATTTTAAACAACTAATTCTGTGCATAAATTTTGGGCCATGACCATAAACCCGCGTAATTCCTGGCTTTTTTACAGGTTCGAGACGGCTTTTCCACACAGTTATCCACAGGTTTCGTGGACAACCGGAAAAGTCGCTTTGGGCGTAGGTGGTTTGTTCGTACTCCTGCCAAATCACTTTAAGTGTGTGCAATGCCTGTAGCATGAGCGCAACGGATTTCTCACCCTATGTAACCCCTCCGGAAAATTCCCTTGAAGGGTTGGTGCGGGTCGCCCTGGACACCCCCCTGGATCGGCTGTTCGACTACCTGGCACCCGGGGCCACGTCCGCCGACGTGGGCTGCCGGGTCACCGTGCCTTTTGGCCGGCAACGGCTGGTGGGGGTCATCCTGGAAGTGGGCGGGGAGAGTGAAATGCCCCGGGAGACGTTGAAGGCCGTGCTGGAGATCGACCGGGAGACGCCCCCGCTCCCCGAGGAACTGTTGGCCCTTGCCCGATTTGCCGCTGGCTACTATCGCCACCCCCTGGGGGCGGTGCTGGCGGCGGTGCTGCCGCCGGACCTGCGCCGGCTGGGCGGCGAGGCTCCCCGTCGCCGCAGCCCGCCCCAGAGTTACGTTTTGACCGACGCCGGCCGTCAGGCCAGCGCCAGTATCCCGGCCCGGGCCAAGGCCCAGCGGGTCCTCGCTGCACGCCTGGCCGAGGGCCCCCTGGACTACCGGGCGGCCCGGGAGGCGGATCGGCCAACCCTGCGGGCCTGGTTGGCCAAGGGCTGGGTGGAGGCCGGTACACCGCCGGCAGGCCCGGGGCAGGACACCGTACCCCTGCCGGACCTGACCGCAGAACAGACTGCCGCCCTGGACGCCCTGGCCCAGGCCCGCCAGTTCCACGCCTTCCTGCTCCATGGCGTCACAGGCAGCGGCAAGACCGAGGTCTACCTGCGGCGGGTGGATCAGGCCCTGGAGCAGGGCCGGCAAGCCCTGATCCTGGTACCGGAGATCCACCTCACCCCCCAGTTCACCCAGCGCATCGCCGCCCGCTTTCCCGGCCGGCGCCTCTTGAGCCTGCACAGCGGCCTGGCGGAGGGTGAGCGGCGGCAAGCCTGGCTGGCGGCCCTGGAGGGCCGGGCGGACATCGTCCTGGGTACCCGGCTGGCGGTGTTCGCCCCCATGCCCCGCCTGGGGCTCATCGTCGTGGACGAGGAGCACGACCCGGCATTCAAGCAGATGGACGGCATGCGTTATTCCGCCCGGGACGTGGCGGTATGGCGGGCCCGGCAGCGGGACGTGCCCGTCATCCTTGGCTCCGCCACCCCCGCCCTGGAAAGCTGGCGCAATGCCCAGGAAGGCCGCTACACCCTGCTCACCCTGGCCCGCCGGGCCCGGGAAAACGCCACCCTGCCCACGGTGCGCCTGGTGGACAGCCGCACTGACCGGCCCCGCCAGGGCCTCACCCAGGCCCTGGTCCAGGCCCTTGCCCAGCGGCTGGAACGGGGCGAGCAAAGCCTGGTGTTCATCAACCGCCGGGGCTATGCCCCCACCCTGCTGTGCAACGCCTGCGGCCACGTGTTTCCCTGCCCCCGCTGCTCCGCCCACTTGGTCCTGCATCGCAGCAAGGGGGGCTACCGTTTGCTGTGCCACCACTGTGGCCTCACCGCCCGGCCCCCGGAAGCCTGCCCCAGTTGCGGCGCCCTGGATCTGCGACCGGCGGGCCAGGGCACCCAGAAAGTGGAAGAAACCCTGGCGGAACAGTTTCCCGACGCCCGCCTGCTACGGATCGACCGGGATACGGCAGCGCGCAAAGGCGCGTTTGTCGACATGAAAGCCCGGGTTGAGGCCCGGGAGGTGGATATCCTGGTGGGCACCCAGATCGTCGCCAAGGGCCATGATTTTCCCCACCTCACCCTGGTGGGCATCATCGGCGCCGACCAGGCCCTGGTGTCGCCGGATTTCCGCGCCGGGGAAAGGCTTTTCGCCCAGCTGATGCAGGTGGCCGGCCGGGCGGGCCGGGCGGAGCACCCGGGGGAAGTGCTGATCCAGACTGCCTATCCCCGCCATCCCCTGTACCAGGCCGTGGTGGCCCACGACTACCCGGGCTATGCCAGACAGGCCCTGCGGGAACGAAGGGGCGCGGATTTCCCCCCCTACGCCAGCCAGGTGCTGCTACGGGCGGAAGGCCGGGAAGAAGAAGCCGTGCAGGCCTTCCTGCTGGCAGCCCGGGAGAGAGGTGAAGCCCTGGCCCAGGCGGGCGCCGGCCAGGTGTTGCTGTTCGATCCGGTGCCGGCCCTGATGAGCCGGGTGGCCCACCACCACCGCATGCAGCTTCTTGTCCAGTCCGGCGCCCGGGCTCGGCTCCAAGCCTTCCTGGATGCCTGGGTCCCGGTCCTGCGGGCTTTGCCTGCCAAGGGCCTGCGCTGGAGCCTGGATGTGGACCCGCTGGATGTGTGAGTGGGGAAAGGCGGGCTGGGGGAGAGGGTGAGCCCGGCCCAGCCGGGCAATCGTGTCTTCTTTATCCCCGGTCACAGGACTTTAATTTGCATCCTCACGCTAAGCGCATACAGTGATTAAAGCCCATCCCTGAAGCAGACATGCCTTCCATGTCACAAGACCTCCAAGACCTGATCGCCCAGGCCGTGGCCCGCCACGGCGTCCGGCCGGAATCCCTGCTCCAGGTGCTGGAAAGCCTCCAGGCCAGCCAGGGCATGATCTCCACCGAAGCCGCCCAGGGGGTGGCCGCTGCCCTTGGGGTGCCCCTGGCCCGGGTGCTGGGGGTGGCGGGCTTCTACAGTTTTCTGTCCACCGCGCCCCGGGGCCGGTATCGCATTCTGTTTTCCGACAACATCACCGACCGCATGCAGGGCAACCAGGCCTTGTTGGCGCAACTGTGCGAGCAGCTCTGGCTGGAGCCGGGGCACCTGTCGGAGGATGGCCTGGTGTCCGTGGACACCACCTCCTGCACCGGCCTGTGCGACCAGGGCCCCGGCCTGCTGGTGAACGGCCGTGCCATCCCCCGGGCCAGCCCGGAACGCCTGGAGCAAATCATCGAGTTGATCCTGGCCCGGCAGCCGGTGGAAGCCTGGCCGGCGGAACTGTTCCAGATCGAAGACCAGATCTGCCGGGCGGATGTGCTGCTGGCAGATGTCACGCCCCCAGGCATAGCCCTGGATGTAGCCCTGGCCCAGGGGCCGGAGGCGGTCCTGGAAGCCCTCCGCGCCGCCAACCTGCGCGGCCGTGGCGGTGCGGGCTTTGCCACGGCGGTGAAATGGGCCGCCTGTCGTCAGGCTCCCGGGGCCCAGCGGGTGGTGGTCTGCAATGCCGACGAGGGGGAACCGGGCACCTTCAAGGACCGGGTGCTGCTCACCCGCCAGGCAGATGAAATGTTCGAGGGCATGACCCTGGCGGCCTTCGTGGTGGGGGCCGGCCAGGGGTTCCTGTATCTGCGGGGGGAATACCGCTACCTGCTGCCCCATCTGGAGGCGGTCCTGGCCCGGCGCCGGTCCGCCGGCCTGCTGGGCCCCAACATCCGGGGCAGGGCGGGGTTCGATTTCGACATCCAGATCCACCTGGGGGCAGGGGCCTACGTGTGCGGCGAGGAATCCGCCCTCATCGAATCCCTGGAAGGCAAGCGGGGCATTCCCCGCAACCGTCCTCCCTTCCCCGTGACCCACGGCTACCTGCAACAGCCCACGGTGGTGAACAACGTGGAAACCTTCCGCGCCGCCGCCTGGGTTGCGACCCATGGAGCAGAGGCCTGGCGGGCCCGGGGCACGGAGCACTCCACCGGAACCAAGCTTTTGTCCGTGGCCGGCGACTGCGCCCGGCCAGGCATCTACGAATACCCCTTCGGCGTGAGCGTGGCCGAGGTGCTCGCGGACTGCGGTGCCACAAACGTGCAGGCGGTGCAGATCAGCGGTCCCTCCGGGGTGTGCATCGGCGCCGGGGAGTTCGACCGCCGCCTGGGCTTCGAAGACCTGCCCACCGCCGGGGCCTTCACCGTCTTCGATCAGGGCCGGGACATGTTCGAAGTGGCCCGGGCCTACACCCAGTTCTTTGCCCACGAATCCTGCGGCTTCTGCACCCCCTGCCGGGTGGGCACGGCCATGTTGAAGAATACGATGGACAAGATCGCCGCCGGCCACGGCACCGCCTTCGACCTGGCAGAAGTGGAAAAGCTGGACCAGGTGCTGCGCCAGAGCGCCCACTGCGGTCTGGGCCACACCGCTTGCAACCCCACCCTGGACACGATGAAACGCTTCCGCCCCGCCTACGAGGGGCGTCTCAGGAGTCAGGATTTCGAACCCGCCTTCGACCTGGACGGCGCCCTGGCCCGGGCCCGGGCCATGACCGGACGGGAGGATGCGGGGGCGCATCTGAAGGCAGAGTGGAACGAGAACACGAAATGACCGACACCTTCCTCCTAGACGGCCAGGAAGTCCCCTTCGAGCCCGGCCAGACCGTGGTGCAGGCTGCCTTGAGCGCCGGGCGCTACATCCCCCACCTGTGCTACCACCCGGAGTTCAAGCCCCACGGCAGTTGCAAGGTATGCACCTGCACCGTCAATGGGCGTACCGTCACCGGCTGCACCCAGCCCGCCCAGGCGGGCCTGAAGGTGGAAAGCGACACCGCCGAAATGAAAGCCCTGCGCCAGACCCTGGTGCAGATGCTGTTCGCCGAGGGCAACCACTTCTGTCCTTCCTGCGAGAAGAGCGGCAATTGCACACTCCAGGCCCTGGGCTACGACCTGGGGGTGATGACCGCCGGCTTCCGCCACTTCTTCCCGGACCGGCCCGTGGACGCCTCCCACCCGGACATCCTGCTGGATTTCAACCGCTGCATTCTTTGTGAACTGTGCGTGCGGGCCTCCTGCGAGGTGGACGGCAAATGCGTGTTCGCCCTCTCCGGTCGGGGCATCGACAAACACCTCATCGTCAATGCCGCCTCCGGCAAGCTGGTGGATACGGACATTGCGCTTGCAGACAAGGCGATGGAGGTCTGCCCAGTGGGGGTGATCCTGAAGAAGCGGGTGGGTTTTGCCCAGCCCATCGGCCAGCGTCGGTTCGATGCCCAGCCCATCGGCGCCCAGGCATTGGCAGATGCGCCGCGCCCCGGCAAGGCCCCCGGCGGGCACTGTGAAAGTTGCGAGGCGGAACCATGATCCCCCCGCGCAAACTCCGAATCGCCACCACCTCCCTGGCAGGCTGCTTCGGCTGCCACATGTCCTTACTGGATATCGACGAGCGCCTGTTCGAATTGCTCGAACTGGCGGAGTTCGACCGCTCCCCGCTCACCGATATCAAGCAGTGCGGCCCCTGCGACATCGGTCTCATCGAAGGCGGCGTCTGCAATGCAGAAAACGTCCACGTGTTGCGGGAGTTCCGCGCCAACTGCAAGACCCTGGTGGCCCTGGGGGCCTGCGCCGTCACCGGCGGCCTGCCTGCCCAGCGCAACCACCTGGATCTGGGGGCCTGCCTCAACGAGGTCTATCTGACCGGCCAGGGTACCGGCCACGGCCTCATCCCCAACGACCCGGAACTGCCCTTGCCCCTAGACAAGGTCCACCCCATCCACGAAGTGTTGAAGGTGGACTATTACATCCCCGGCTGTCCCCCCAGCGCCGACGCCATCTGGAGCGTGTTGCTGGACCTGGCCAATGGCCGGGAGCCCACCCTGGGACATGGATTGATCAGCTATGACTGAACCCGGCAAACATTTCTCCTCCCCCTCCGGGAAAGGGAGCGAACCTCCTCTCCGCCGTGTTGCCATCGACCCCATCTCCCGGGTGGAAGGCCACGGCAAGGTGACCCTGCTCCTGGACGACCAGGACCGGGTGCAGCAGGCCCGGCTGCACATCGTCGAATTCCGGGGCTTCGAGAAATTCATCCAGGGCCGGCCCTATTGGGAAGTGCCGGTGATGGTGCAGCGCCTGTGCGGCATCTGCCCCGTCTCCCACCACCTGGCGGCGGCCAAGGCCATGGACCAGATTATCGGTGCCCACGTCCTCACGCCCACGGCGGAGAAACTGCGCCGCCTCATGCACTACGGCCAGATCCTGCAATCCCACGCCCTGCATTTCTTCCACCTGTCCTCCCCGGACCTGCTGTTCGGCTTCGACTCCGACGTGGCCCGGCGCAATATCGTCGGCGTGGCCCAGGCTTACCCGGACGTGGCGAAGAAGGGCGTGCTGCTGCGCAAGTTCGGCCAGGAAGTCATCCGTGTCACCGCCGGCAAGCGGGTCCACGGCACCAGCGCCGTGCCCGGGGGCGTGAACAAGAACCTCAGCCGGGATGAGCGGGAATACCTCTTGAAAGACGCCTACCAGGCCATCGCCTGGGGCCGGGAGGCGGTGGCCCTGGCCCGGCAACTGTTCGAGCAGGACCTGGCCCTCTACGAGGCCTTCGGCAGCTTTGCCGCCCACAGCCTCACCCTGGTGGGGCCGGACGGGGCCATGGACCTGTACCACGGAGGCCTGCGGGCCCGCAGCCTCCAGGGGGAGACACTGTTCGACCATCTGGCCTACGAAAACTACGGGGATTTCATCACCGAGGAAGTGAAGGCCTGGTCCTACATGAAGTTTCCCTATTTCAACGCCTGGGGACCGGAAGCGGGCTGGTACCGGGTGGGCCCCCTCAGTCGGGTGACCCAGTGCGACTTCATTCCCACCCCCTTCGCCGACCACGCACGCCGGGATTTCCTGGCCTTCCACGACGGCGGTGCGGCCCGGGCCACCCTGGGCACCCACTGGGCACGGATGATCGAACTGCTCCACGCCGCCGAAACCATCAAGGACCTGCTCCACGACGACGACCTGCTGGGCGACGACCTGCTGGTAAAAGGGGAACGCCAGGCCCGGGGCGTGGGCGTCATCGAAGCCCCCCGGGGCACCCTCATCCACGATTACACGGTGAACGAGGACGACCTGGTGGAACGCTGCAACCTCATCGTCTCCACCACCCACAACAACCAGGCCATGAATGAATCCATCCGGGTGGTGGCGCGCCAGCACCTGGACGGCCGGCAACTCACCGAAGGCTTGCTCAACCACATTGAAGTGGCCATCCGCGCCTTCGACCCCTGCCTCTCCTGCGCCACCCACGCCCTGGGCAAGATGCCCCTGGCGGTGGAATTGGTGGATGCCTCAGGCCAGATCGTCGACACTCTTGAAAGCCGGAGCGTGTGACCGCGCCGATACTGGTCATAGGGATCGGCAACCCCAGCCGGGGCGACGACGCCCTGGGCCCCTTATGCATCGAACGCCTGGCGGCCCTGAACCTGCCGGGCGTGGAACTGCTGACGGATTTCCAGCTTCAGGTGGAATACGCCCTGGACCTGTCGGGGCGGGAGCAGGTGGTGTTCGTGGATGCCGCCGTATCCGGCCCGGCGCCCTACGCGTTTCGCCCTGTAGGCCCGGCCACGGGGCTCGCCCACACCAGTCATGCCATTTCCCCGGAGGCGGTACTGGCGGCCTGTGAACGGGTAGGCGTCACCCCTCCCAAGTCCACATGGATCATGGCCATCCGGGGCTATGGGTTTGAGTTGGGCCAAGCCCTCAGTCCTGGAGCGAAAGACAACCTGGAGGCTGCTTTGTTACGGCTGGTCAATATGTTGGCGGCCCAGTGAGAAACTGCGAATGGAGGTTCTGCAAGGGCAGTAATGAACCTAACCCGGACGTTCATGCACTTGGTTGAAACACCAAAAATATTTGAATTATTGTCTCTATGTATAACTAACCGTTACCCATCAGATGGAGGAGAGACAACGTGATACGAACTCTGATTGTCGCCGGACTGCTTCTAATCAGCATGCCTAGTAAGGCCATTGAAATGGTCGAGGAAGTAGTATCGATACCTGTAGACGGGGCAGACGTGTCATTGGTGGCAACAGTTTTTCGTCCCGATGGCCCAGGGCCATTCCCGTCTGTAATTGTCAGTCACGGCGAGCCATCAAATGCTTCTGCAAGGGGGAGATATGGCTATTGGCGACAACCCCATTTGACTGAGGCACTTGTTGCTCGGGGATTCGCAGTCGTTGTCCCAGTACGCAGAGGATTTGGTGTGACTGGAGGCAAGTACGTTGGGGGCTACGGAGGCTGTTCAAGCTCCCAACCGCGCTTCTATGAGGGGAGCATGCGGGCCGCAGAAGACATCCTTGCGTCAATGAGATACGCATCGAAGCTTCCATACATCGACGGTAGCAAGATGATTCTGGTGGGACAGTCGGCAGGGGGGATAGCTTCACTCGCAGCCGCTAATACAAAACCCAACGGCCTCATTATGGTGGCTAATTTTTCGGGCGGCAGAGGTGGTCAGCCAAAGAAAACACCCGGGTACCCTTGCCATGCAGAGGCATTGGCTAATGCAATTGGCGAGTACGCAAAAAATATTGATGTTCCTGTGCTCTGGCATTACGTGGAAGACGATGACTACTTCTCACCAAAGGTAGCTCGAATGTGGTTTGCAGCTTTTGAGGGGAATGGCGGCAAGGGTAAGCTAGTGGTGCAACCGCCATTTGGGTCTAGGGCGCATAACATTCTTCTAGAAAGAGATGGGATTCCCGTTTGGGGAAAAGTCTTTGATGACTTCCTCCTTGATGTCGGTATTTTCAACAAGAACCGGCCCGAGAGTTGATCTTCCTAGCCGTCCGATATGAGGCGAACACAGACGAAGCCCAAGAACCCACAAGCAATCGTGCTGGAATAACAAAGGCCCGCATAAGCGGGCCTTGTCGTGTGAGTCAGGAACTCAGCTTCCCAGGTATTGGGCCAGTGCGGCGATCTGTTCATCCGTCAGGTTTTTGGCTATGGGGATCATGATGGCGCTCTTGGGGCCAGCCTGCTGGCCGGCGCGGTAGGCCTCCAGCTTGCTCTGGATGTCCTTGGCAGCCAGTTTGTCCAGGGCCGGGTTGCCCGCCACGCCCTGGGCCATGTCGCCATGGCAGCTGGCGCAACGTTTGGCGTAGAGGCTGGAGGCATCCACCATATCACCGCTTTCCGCTGCGGCGGGTTCGGCCGGGGCTTCCTGGGCGGGCATGGCGCCGGCATCGGCCGGGGCGGCCTCCACGGCGGCTTCAGGGACGGCGGGGGCCTGGGGTTCTTCCTTTCCGCCGCAGGCGCTCAACAGGGACAATAAGGCCAGGGTCAGGAGGGTTTTGTTCGGGGTCATGGGGCAGGCTTTCGATGGGTTGGAATGGAACTATTTTCCCACAATAAAAATTGCGGAAAAACCCGGCCGCTTATGGATGCGGCCCAGTGAGCATTAACTTGCCGCCATACCGGCGAAAGCCGGTATCCAGCGTTAATGTGGGTGAAACCTTTGGACCCCGGCCTAGGCCGGGGTGACGCGTGTAAATTATTCTTGGGGGCGTTCGCGCCGATTCGAGCCTGCCACCACCCTGTATTCATAGAAGCGACATTCCAGGGGGCCGTTGAACAGGGGAGTACGGCGGCTGGCGGAGAGGCCGATGGTCTTGGGAAAGGCCTCGTCGGCGGTGATGAAGAAGGCGGACCAGCCCGGGTAGCTGCGTTTCAGCAGGTCTCCCAGGTTCTTGTAGAACGTGGCCTGGTCATCGAGGGAGAGGCGCACGCCGTAGGGCGGGTTGGTGACAATGACGCCCGGGTCCGTGGGGGGCGCGTCCACGTCCAGGAAATCCGCTTCCAGCAGTTCCACCCAGTCCAGCAGGCCGGCGGCCTTCAGGTTTAGGCCGGCGGCCCGGACCATGGCCGGGTCGATGTCGCAGCCGAAGATGGGCAGGGGTTCCGGGTCGTGGGCGGCGGCTTCGGCGTCCTTGCGCAGGCGTTGCCACTCGATGTTGCGGAAGCTTCTCAGGTTTTCGAAGGCGAAATGTCGCCGCAGGCCCGGGGCCCGGTTGAGCCACATCATGGCCGCTTCGATGAGCAGGGTGCCACCCCCCATCATGGGGTCGAAGAAAGGGGTGCCGGGGCGCCAGCCAGACAGGCGCAACAATCCTGCCGCCAGGTTCTCGTTCAACGGAGCGGGGGCGGGCTCCACCCGGAAGCCCCGGCGGTTGAGGGGCTCGCCGGTGAGGTCGATGTACAGGCTGTAGCGGTCTTCGGTGAGATACAGCACCAGGGGCACGTCCGGGGTGCGGGTGTCCACGCTGGGGCGCTCGTCCTGAACCTGGCGGAAGCGGTCGCAGACAGCGTCCTTGATCTTCAGGCTGGCGAAGTTGAGGCTTTTCAGGTCGCTGTGGCGGGCGATGGTGTGGACGGCGATGGTGCGGGACACATCGAACAGGTCCGGCCAGTCAACTTTCAGGGCGCCGTCGTAGAGGTCCGATTCCTGCCGGTAGGGGCCTTCCCCCACCCGCCAGAGCACCCGCACCGCCAGACGGCTCCAGAGGTTGGCTTTCCAGGCGTCGATGAGTTCGCCTCGGAAGGCTGCGCCGCCTGGGGCAGGGCGGGCGCCCTCGATGCCCATTTCCCCCAGTTCGGCCACCAGTTCCTGTTCCAGGCCCTTGGGGCAGGGGACGAAGAAAGCCTCGCCTACTGGGGCCCGGCCGGTTCGGGACGCGGAAGCGGAGGCCTCGTCCTGGGGCCGGGGGCGGCGGCGGGGGCCAGATTCGAAGTCCGGGCTGCGGGTTTCCCGGCGCGGCCGGTCGGAGCGGGGGGCGTCATCGTCCCGCTCTGGGGCCCGGTCACGGTAGGGGGCCTCGCCCCTCCCTTGCCGAGGTGACTTGCGCGGGCCGTCGTAGGGGGGCTCCCGGCGGCGCTCCTGGGAGCGGTCCGGGCGGGACGAAGAACGCTCGTCCGGCCGGGGTGAAGGACGTTCGTCGGTGCGCTTGTCACGCCGGGGCCGGGCTGAATCCGCCTTGGCCTTGGGATTATCGGCGGGGGCTTCGGATTTCACCCGCACCCGGGCCGTGCCGGGCAGATGCCGGCCCCGCACCGGGGCGCGGAATTTATCCCGGGGCGGCGTTGTCCCTTGTGTTGTTTCCTCGCCCTGGGGTTTGATGCCCAGGGTCTTACGTTTGGGTTTATCCGATGCCGACACACACGTTCCTCAAGAAATTCATTCCCAGCCCGGTGACCCTGATCCTGCTGGGGCTCATTGCCTACGTCTGGTTCCGGCCCCCGGCCTGGGTGACCGAACTGAACCAGCCTGCGCCTGCCACGCCGGAGTTGCAAGCCCTGAAAGGCCAGGTGGTGCTGGTGAACTTCTGGGCCACCTGGTGCCCCTATTGCCGCCACGAAATGCCGGCCATGGAGGCCTACTACCGGGAAAACCAGGCGAAAGGCTTTGCGATTGTCGCCTACAGCCTGGATAAAACCCAGCAGGAGGTGGATGCCTTCATGGCCGAAGAGGCCTACAGCTTCCCCGCGCCCCTGGCCCAGCCTGGCACCCAGGCCGCTTTCGGCGGAGTGGACCGGTTGCCTACCTCCTTCGTGGTGGACCGTCAGGGACGCATCCGCCACAAGATCAGCGGCCAGGTCCACGCCGGGAGGCTGGAAGACCTGGTCAGTCCTTTGCTTGCTGAGCCTCGGCCATGAGCTTGGCCATTTCCCGCCGGTAGTAGTAGAAGTCCATCTCCGGGCAGGGGCCTCCCAGATGGGTGACGGCGGCAGACACCTGGCCCCGGTGGTGGGCGTAGTGGGTGAACAGGTGCACGAGCACGTCCCGCACCCACATCTGGCGGGTCTTGCCGTCGCTGCTGGTGAAACTGCATTCCGTGTCGAAGAAGTCGTCAGACTGGGCGGACAGCCAGTCCTGCAGGTGCCGGACCTCCTTGCGCAGGGCGGTCTTCAGTTCCCGCCAGTCCGGGTGGTGGATGACCTTGAAGTCGGCGGCCATGGATTCCCCCTTCAGCCGGGCCAGCCAGACTTGGCTCACCAGCAGCATATGGTCCACGGTATGGTGGATGCTCTTGAAGAACAGGCCCTGGTCGCTGGCGATGGCATCGGCCTGCAAGTGGTCCAGGGCGGAAAACAGCACCTCGTTGGCCCAGTGCTGATAGTCCGCCTGGATGATGTAGTAGCTCTTCCATGTATACATCTATGCGCCTCCTCTTTCGGGTTACTCCACCACGGTAAGCCGGGGTTGCGGGTCTTCCCAGCTTAACCGCTGTTGCAGGCTTCGGGTGACGGAAACCCTGCCGTCCTTGTCCACGAACAGCACTTCCGTGACTCCCATCCTTGCGGCCAGCCGGCGCCAGTCTGCCGGACCGGCCACGAACAGGGGCTTGCTGGCCACGTCAGAGAGGGTGCCGGCCTGGGGCCCCCGGGCGATGACCGTCACCGCCTGGGCCTGGTCTGCCGGCCAGCCGGTGCGGGGGTCGATGAGGTGGCAATAGCGTTTTCCCTGGTATTCGAAGAACCGCTGGTAATCGCCGGAGGTGCCGATGGCCTCGCCGCTCTGGAGGGCCAGCACCGCCAAAGCCCCGGCCCGGCGAGGGTGCTGAATGCCCACCTTCCAGGGTTCGCCGCCCTTTTGCCCCAAGGCCATGACGTTGCCGCCGATGTTGATGAGGGCATGGCTCACCCCCTGGCTTTTCAGATAAGCCGCCGCCAGGTCCAGGGCATAGCCCTTGGCGTAGCCCCCCAGGTCGACCCGTACCGCCGGGTTGGTGGCGGTGAGGGTAAGGCCCTCCAGGTGCAGGTCCGTCATGCGGGGGTGCGCCTGCACCAGTTTTTCGACCGCTGTCGGGTCCGGCAGACGGGGCTCGAAGGTGTCCGAATGAAAGCCCCACAGACGTACCAGGTTGCCGATGGCCGGGTTGAACAGGCCTTCCGACAGTTCCGACAGCCGGGTGGCGTCCTGGAGAATGGGCAGCACCCCCGGGGGCATGGCAGCCTTGGCGGGGGCGGCCGGCGTGGCCAGGGCCAGAATGCCGTTGATGCGTTCCAGGGTGCCCGGCTCCCAGGGGTGCAGGGTGGCGTGGAGTTCGTCGAAATCCTTCAGCACCTGGTTGGTGACCTGCCGGGCCTTGGCCTCGTCCTCGCCGTACACCGTGATCTCCACCAGGGTGCCGAAGACATAGGCCTGCTGCCTGTGGATCTGGGGCCCGCAGCCGGCCAGCATGAATAGCGCCGCCAGGGCCAGCCATCCGCGCCACACCCTCCCTTCCCCCTTCACCCTTCCCCCTTTACGTTCCTCTCCAGGGCATCCACGAACAGCCCCGCCACGTCGCAGCCCATCTGCTGGGTGATCTCCTGGAAGCAGGTGGGGCTGGTGACGTTGACTTCGGTGAGGGTATCGCCGATCACGTCCAGACCGGCCAGCAGAATGCCCGCCGCCTGCAAATGGGGCCCCAGGGCCCGGGCGATCTCTTCATCCCGGGCGGTGAGGGGCCGGGCCACGCCGGTGCCCCCCGCCGCAAGGTTGCCCCGGGTTTCCCCTTCGGCGGGAATGCGGGCCAGGCAATAGGGCACGGGCTCGCCGTCGATGACCAGCACCCGCTTGTCGCCGTTGGCAATCTCCGGCAGAAAACGCTGGGCCATCACCGTCTCGGCCCCGTGGCGGGTGACGGTTTCCAGGATGGACCCCAGGTTCGGGTCCCCGGGCCGCAGGCGGAACACCCCGGCGCCTCCCATGGCGTTGAGAGGTTTCACCACGATGTCCCCCTGCTCCGCCAGGAAGGCGCGGATCAGGCCGGCGTCGCCACTCACCAGGGTGGGGGCGATGAAGGCGGGAAACCGGGCGATGGCCAGCTTCTCGTTCCAGTCCCGCAGGGCCTGGGGCCGGTTGAACACCTTCGCCCCCTGGCGCTCTGCCATCTCCAGCAGCCAGGTGGCGGTGAGATAGCCCTGGTCGAAGGGCGGGTCCTTGCGCATGAGCACGGCATCGAAATCCGCCAGGTCATGCCAGGCCGGCTCTGCCGCGGAGAACCAGGGCGTGCCGCCCGTGAGGGTGATGGCCTGGCACCGGCCCGCCACACGCCCGGCCTGCCAGGCCAGGTCTTCCGCCACCATGGCAAAGAGGCGATGCCCCCGCCGGGCCGCCTCCCGCATCATGGCGAAGGTGCTGTCCTTGTAGGTCTTGAAGCCGGCCAGGGGGTCGGCGATGCAGAGGAGTTTCATGGCGCCGTCCGCTCCAGTTCCAGGCTGGATGCCAGGGCCGCCAGGCGGGCAATGACCCCGTAGGTATAGAAGCGGTTCACCGGGGCGTCGGGGCGGGCGCCGCAGTCGCAGAAGCTGCCGGTGAGGTCGAAGGCCAGGGGCACGAAGTGCATGCCCGGGGCGTTGAGGTTTTCGTCGGCGCCCCGGCCGGTGTGGACCCGGTAGAAGCCCCCCACCACGAAGTGGTCCATCATGTACACCACCGGTTCGGCCACCGCCTGGTTGATGCTTTCAAAGGTGGGTACCCCCTCCTGAACCAGCACGTGGTGCACCGCCAGGCCTTCCTTCACCACCGACATCTTGTTGCGGGCCTTGCGGTTCAGGTCTTTCACGTCCTCGGGGGACTTCACCGTCATGATGCCCATGCCGTAGGTGCCCGCATCTGCCTTGACGATGACGAAGGGCTCCCGGTCGATGCCGTATTCCCGGTATTTCACCCGCATGCGGCCGAGGACTTCGTCCACCCGTTCCGCCAGGCAGTCTTCTCCCTTGCGGGCGTGGAAATCCACCTCGCCGCAGTTGGCGTGGTAGGGGTTGATGAGCCAGGGGTCGATGCCCACCAGGGCGCCGAACTCCCGGGCCACCTCGTCATAGGCGGTGAAATGGAGGGACTTGCGGCGGGTGAACCAGCCGGCGTGGAGGGGGGGCAGCAGGGTCTGGGCCGGGTTGAGGCCCTGGAGCACCTCCGGCACCCCGGCGGAAAGGTCGTTGTTGAGCAGGATGGCGCAGGGATCGAAATCCGGCTCCCCCTCCCGGCCCTGGATGTACAGCCGGTCGCCCCGGCGCACTACGGGTTCCAGGGTGAGCCGGTTGCCGTCCGG
Organism: Pseudomonadota bacterium; assembly: GCA_040757575.1. Classification (GTDB taxonomy): domain Bacteria; phylum Pseudomonadota; class Gammaproteobacteria; order Burkholderiales; family Thiobacillaceae; genus PFJX01. Next base: position 83,913 of record JBFLXA010000002.1, on the reverse strand, counting down.
CAGGTCCAGGGCCAGGGGTTCGGCCAGGTCCGGGATCAGGCTGCCAATGCGCACCGTCAGGCCGATCTTGGTGAAGATGTCCGCCAGGGCCGCCACGTTCTGCAGGTAGAACAGGTTGCGGGTGTGGTTCTCGGGAATGATGAGAAAACGCTTGGCAGCGGCGCACATCTTCTCCACCGCCACCTGGGCCGCCTGCACGGACAGGGGCAGGAACTCCGGATTCAGGTTGTTGAAGCCGCCGGGAAACAGGTTGGCGTCCACCGGTGCCAGCTTGAAGCCGGCGTTGCGCAAGTCCACAGAGGTGTAGAAAGGGGCCGGGTGCGCCAGCCACTGCTTGCGGAACCAGTGTTCGATATCCGCCTGGGCTTCGATGACATGGCGCTCGATGTCCAGCAGGGGGCCGGTCAGGGCGGTAGTGAGATGGGGAACCATCGTGGGCAGGCTGGGTGAGTAAGGGGAGCCCAGATTCTAGTGCGTTTGGCGGGGGGCGGTGCTGATGGGCGAGCTGGGGGCATCGGCCGGGTTGCCAGGGACAGTCGGGGAAGGCTATAGCCTCTGAGCCGTCTTACGGTTCTAGTTGTTCAACAGCTGGCCCTCGTCAATAGCCCCTGGTTCCAGGGTGCATGTTTGGCTAATGCGGTGGTTTCGTTCCATCACCGGGTTGCTAGTATGGGATTGGATGGGTTTTCCTGACATGCAGAGGAGGGGGTATGTGGCTCATTCTTACAGGACTCCTGCTCAGTGCGCCCGTGTGGGCAGATCAACCGGGGGTATGGATTCTAGACAGCCGGGTAGAGCAAATCACAGAGCCGGCTCCCAATGCCAAGCCCTACTGCAAATGGCACGGCGAGTCTCAGGATTTGGGCGCGAAGTACTCAGCTAGTTGTTATTCATACGTGTCCAAGCTGACCACAGTGACCGCTGGTCATGTTGGCTGGAAAGTGGACCGTCCGCTGGGCCAGTTGCGGCCTGGAGACCGGATACATGTCCAGGGATCGGTAACGAACAACAGCACAGCAGTGCGTGGGGCGGGGGCCTACTGCAGTATGAATTGGAACAGCATGGGCTTCACCAAGGGCGAAGTGGCTCAGCCGGGTGAAGCAGCCACCTGTGCGGGTGACCTCACGATTCCTGGCCCCGGCATGCGGCCCAGTGGGGAATTGATCAAAGAAGCCCAACTGGTCGAAACGTTAGGCTTCGGAAACGGGCTCGGTGTTACGCGCTATCTGAAGTATCGTTGGCAGCCCGTTCAAGGACAGGCGGCAGACCTGTCCCCCGGCTTTTCGGCGTATTTCGGTGGCACTTGGGCCTATGATGCGCCGAATGCAACGGTGCAGGCTTCCCAGCAGGGCCCCAATGTACGCCTTCTCATCACGCAGCGCCGATGGGGTGTGCCCGGCCCCCACTATGAGATCGCGGGCACCGCAAACGGTCGGACCCTGATTGGCCAATGGCGCAACATCATTCGCGATTTCTCCGCAGTCCACCCGGCATTGACTCAGCAATTTGGTGACCCACGTTGCACGCGCGGTGGCGCCATGACGCTGGAACTATCCGGAAATGGAGACAGCATGCGGGTCACCTCTGTTGAGGATCCTTGTGGTCATGGTTGGCTCGGACTGCTTCTAACCCGGAATTGATACAAACGCGAGCGGTGGTCTTGTCAGGCGCATTGTCGCGGCTACTACATGACGTACTAGGGCCCCCGAAATTTCCTGCGGACGGGATATACGCTGCACCTCTGGCTCCGTTATGTGGCCTACTGCCCCCCGGCCTTGCGGCTGGCGTAGTCCCGCAGTTCGCTTGTGAGGGGTGTCTGGAGAGCGCGGTTGAAGGCGTCCCGGGCTTCCTGGGGATGGGCGCCTTGTTCCAGGGCCAGACCCAGGCCGATCCACCAGGCGCCCTGGCCCGGGTCGCGGTTCAGGGCTTCACGCCAGGCGGCGGCGGTTTCTTCCGGGCGGTTCAGCTTGGCCAGGGTGCCGGCGTAGAGGGCCCAGTCGCCGGCTTCCGACTGCCGGGTGAGGCGGGGTTTGAGCACCCGGACGGCCTGGCCGGGGTCGCCGGCCTGGATGTGCAGCTGGGCCAGGCTGCGGGTGAACCAGAACTGGCCGGGGTGCAGGGCCATGCCTTCCTGGAGCAGGGTTTCCGCCCGGGGCCGGTGGCCGGTTTCTAGGGCCATCAGCACCAGGGACTGGCGAGCGGCGATATGGCCGGGGTCCAGCTGCAGGGCTTGTTCCAGCAGGGGCTGGGCAGTCTGGCTGCGGCCTTTTCCGCCCAGGGCCTGGGCCTGCTGCCACAGGGCTTCTGCTTGTTGGGCCGGAGTCTGGGGTTTCATGTCTTTCACCACCCGGGGCGCGGGGGGGCTGCTGGGTTCGCTCAGGCGGGTGTCCAGACGGGGCGTGGGCACGATGGCGGCGGCAGCTGGCGTGGGCGGGGCCGCGACGGTGGGGCGCGCTGCTGCCACAGGGGGGCTCTGGGGGCGGGATGCGGATGCGGGAAGGGTGCGTAGTTCCTGGTCCATTCGCAGACGAGGTTCCGAGGCGGCGCTGGGGCTGGAACCTGTGTCGACGGGCGTGGTGGCATGGGAAGGAGTGGGAGAGGCCGGGGCGGCGCCAGAGGGTTCCGGGGACCGTAGCCACCAGGCGGCAGCGCCCACTGTGACCAGTAGGGCGACCAGTACCCCGGCCAGGGCTGGTCCCCGGGCGGGACGTTCGGGGGCAAGGTCCACGCTGCGAACGCCGGGAAGCGGGCTGGGGCCCGGGGAGGTGGCGCTGCCCTGGCGGTCCAGATCCTTGAGGACGCGGTTGATGACGCTCATGCCGGCCACCATCTTTCCAGCCAGTTCAGGCGGGCCCCCGGGGTGTCCTTGCCGGCCAAGCGCACATGCCGGGGCAGCACCTGCCGTTGCCCTTCGCCGTAGGCCAGCAGCAGGGCCTTGTGGGCCAGGATGTTGAGCAGCCGGGGCAGGCCGTCGCTCAGGCGGTGGAGCTTGCGGGCCCCATCGGGGCTGAAGACGGGGTCCGGGGCGCCGGCCTGGGCCATGCGGTGGGCCAGGTAGATGGGGGTTTCCTGGGCAGACAGGGGGGCGATGCGGTCGTGGAAGACGATGCGACTGCGGATCTGGCGCACGGACGGGTCTGCCAGATGGGTGTCCAGTTCCGGCTGGCCGAAGAGGACGATCTGCAGCAGCTTGCGCTTCTCGGTTTCCAGGTTGGTGACCAGGCGCAGGGCCTCCAGGCTTTCCAGGGGAATGGCCTGGGCCTCGTCGATGAGGGCCACGGCCCGCCGGCCGCTGGCCGCCAGTTCCAGCAGGCGGGTTTCCAGGGCCTTGGTGAGGCCGTAGGCGAGACCCCGTTTCATGTCGCCGCCCAGTTCCGCCAACAGGGCCTGGTTCAGGGCGGCGGGGGTGAGGTTGGGGTTGGGGATGTAGGCCGTGGCCCAGCCTTCCGTGTCCAGGCGGTTGAGCAGGTGCCGGCACAGCAGGGTCTTGCCGGAGCCCACTTCGCCGACGATCTTGATCAGTCCTTCCCCCGCTTCCAGGGCCACCAGCAGGGTGTTCAAGGCCCCCTGGCTACCGGCGCCGGGAAAGAAATAGCCGGTGTCCGGGGTGAGGCCGAAGGGGAATTCCTGGAGGCCGAAGTGGGTCAGGTACATCTCACTGCAACCGCTCCCGAGCCTCGTTCACGCCTTCCATCCAGTCGCCGGCCTGCTTGATGACGGTGGGTTTCAGCAGGATGACCAGTTCGTGCTTCTGGCGGCTGGCGGCATCGTTGCGGAACAGGGCCCCCAGGCCGGGGATCTTGCCCAGGCCGGGCACGGCGCTCTGGGTGTCCTGGCTGGCGCGCTTCATCAGGCCGCCGATGGCGGCGATCTCGCCGTCCTTCAGGCGCACGACACTGTCGGTTTCCGAGATGGTGCTGGAGGCCAGGGGCAGGGTGATGTTGCCGATGCTGGTGCCGCTGCCCAGGTTGATGTTCTTTTCCACCGTGGTCACTTGGCTCACGGAGGGGTGCACGTGCAGGATGATGTGGCCGGTTTCGTCGATCTGGGGGGTCACGTCCAGGGCGATGCCAGAGAAGAAGGGCTGCAGGGTGATGTTGGGGGTGGTGGTGCCGCTGCCGCTACCGGTATTTGTGGTGGTGGACACGTTGGTGACGAAGAATTCGTCGGTGCCCACCTTGAGTACGGCCTTCTGGTTATTGATGGCGGCGATGCGGGGGCTGGACAGCACCTGCACGCCTCCCTGGGTTTCCAGGAAGTTAATCAGGGCGAGGAAGTTGGTGGTTTGCAGGGCCAGGCCAAAAATGCCGGCATTGAGGGCGTTGCCGGATACGGCCCCGGCGGCGGCGGGCAGGCCGCCCCCCAGCAGGGTATCGAGGGTCGGGGCGCCACCGGAAGGATCGATCGGTGTGCCTTTGGGAATCGGGAAGGACCCGGCGCTGCTGCCCTTGGACAGGCTGCTGTGGTTGTTGAAATAGGCCCAGTTGATGCCGGACTGGGCGCCTTCGTTCAGGCTCACTTCGATGATCTTGGCTTCGATCATCACCTGGCGCTCCACCGTCAGCCGTGCCGCCTGGAGGTATTCCCCCACCTGGCGGTGTTCTTTGGGCAGGGCCCGCACCGCCAGCATGCCTGTGTGGGGGCTGACCATGACGTTCCGGTCCGGCGGGCAGGTGCCTCCGTTGCAACCGATCAGCAGGCCGACCGCGCCCTTCAGTTCGTTCCAGAAATCGCTGCGGCTGTCGGTGGTGACCTTGCTGCTGTCCACCTGGGCGGTGGAGGTGCCGCTGGTGGCGGTGGAACCGGCGGCGTTGTTGCCACCCGAATCGGCAATGGAACCGGAGATGACCCGCAGTTCGGATTTGCCCTGGCGCACGCTGGTGGGGTAGGGGATGGAATAGAACCGGGTCTGGGCAGTGAGGGGCTGGACCAGGATGCGGTTGCCTTCGATGCGGTAGTCGTAGCCGTACAGGTCCCGAATGGCGGCCAGTGCTTCAGGCACGTTCACGTCCTTCAGATTCAGGGTGAGGCTGCCGGCCACGTCCGGGTGCAGGAGCATGCTGTAGCGGGTGCCGGTGGCAATGCCGAGGAATACCTGTTGGGCCGGTGCGTTGTTCACTGCCAGGTCGAAGCGGGGTTCGGCCGGGGCAGCCGGGGCTTCCAGGCGGATCTCTGTTGGCGGGGCCAGGGCCGCGGCTACGGCCGGGGGCAGGGCCGGGCTGGCTTGGGGTGCGGCTGCGGCGGATTGCCGGGCTTGCTCCGAGGCCCGACCCAGCTCAGCCTGGATGGCGGGCAGGGCGGCGGGTTCCCTGGGCTGCAAGGGCGCGCAACCGGTGGTCAGCAGCAGGGCCAGCAGGCTGATGCAGGCGGGATAGCGGGGCGGTGAGTCCGGTCGGCAGTCATGCCAGGTGCCTGGGGCCGTCATCGTGTCTTCTCCATGGGTTTCTTGCCGGCGGGGGGCCGCTTGTCTATATCGGGCAGGAGTTTCAGCAGGCGCTTGCCGCCGTTTTCTGCCAGCCACACACCCTGTTCGTCGATGCGCGTCACCCGGGCTTCACACAGCCGGTCGCCTACCCGCACGGTCATGCCGTCGACGATGGCGTAGGGCCGCTTGCCCATCAGGAAGACCGTACTGACCACGAGGGCCGGGGGCGCGGTGTCACCGCCGGCATCACTTCCCTGGCCAGGAGGTGGCCGGGTGGGATCTGCCAGGCCCGCCCAGGCGGGCTGGGTGGCCAGGGTCACCAGCAGGACGAGTGTCCGGGGCAGGGTATTCACAGCTTCAGCCATTCGGTTTCCAGGCTCAGGGTGTGCAGGGTGAGGGTCAGGCGCAGGTCCGGGTGGGCCTGGGCGTCTAGTTCCGCCCGCTCCCAGAAAAATCGGACGGGGAGCTTCTCCACATTTGCCATGTAATTCACCAGGGCCTCGTAACTGCCTTCCAGGGTGAGGCGGATGCCGTGCCGGTAGAGACCGCCGGAGGCCGGCTCCGGCCCGACCCCCAGGGGAGTCAGCGTGTGGAGTTCCACCAGCTTGAGGCCGGGCTTGGCCCGGGTCAGGTCCTGCAGGACCCGGACCATGTCCGCCGGTGCCACCATGTGGGCCTGCAAGCGGCCGGCTTCTGCCATGCGCTGGTTAAAGGCGGCGCGGGCTGCGGCCAGCCGTTCCCGGGCAGCCTGGTCCGGGGAGGTGTGCCGGGTCTGGCTGGCAAGGGCATCCTGGACCGCCTGGATGCGGGCCTGGGCGGCCTGGATGCGTGCGGTTTCTGCCTGGCGGGCCTTGTGCAGGGGGGTCATGAAACCCAGGTCCGCCACCGCCCAGATGGCGGCCAGCAACAACACAAACAGGATGCTTCGTTCCCGGACGGAGAGGGCGTCGCCTTTATCCAGCAGGGTGCGCAATGCGGGGGTCATGGTCCGCCTCCGGCCTTGGACTGGGCGGGTTTGGCGTCAGGGTTTTCCAGACGGGCGGCGAGGGTGAACTCCAGGTAGTCCGCCGTCCGTGCGGGGGTGGAAGCAGTTTCCGGAGCTGGCCCCGCCGAGGCAGTTTCCGGGGTCGGGGGTTGCACCTCCAGGCCGGCGTAGGTCAGCCCCGCAAGCATGGGTTGCCGGCCCAGCATGGCGATCAGCCGGGCGGGGTCTTCGCCGTGCAGGGCGCGGCCTTCCAGGCTCATGGCCTTGCCGGCCTCGGCCACCTCGATGCGGGTCAGCCAGGCACCGGGCACCCGGGCCCGGGAGAGGGCCTGGAAATGGGCGGCGTAGCCGGTTTCGCTGCCCAAGGCCCCGGCGGCAATACTGTCCTGGGCCGTGCGCAGGGCCAGGATGCGGGCTTCCAGGGATTCCGCCTCGGCGATGATGGCCGGATCGGCCCGGGTGCCTTCGCCGGTGAGCTGGGCCAGCTGGCGTTCCACAAGGGCCGCCCGGGCTTCGGCCTGGTCGGCTTCCTGGCGGTAGGGTCCCAGCCTCCATACGTCCCAGAGATGCAGGGCGGCAAGGCCGGCGGCGAAGATCGCCGCGCCGAACAGCAGGGCATGGGTCGGCAGGATGTGCTGGGGGGGGCGGAATTCCGCCAGGTACAGATTGATCTGTTTGCGCGGGGGCCCGTGGCTCATGGGTGGGGAGCCTCCCTGAGGGCGGCGCCAAGCAGGTGGAAAGCCTCGTTCTGGCGTGCCGGAGTCTGGAGATCGGCCGAGCCCCCAAGGTCGAAGAGACTGTCCAGATCGATCTGTTCCACGCCCACGGGCAGAAATTCCGTCAGTTTTGTACGTAGGGGGGCGGCTCCGGCCATGGGAGCCAGAAAGAGCTTGGCCAGTGGAAACCAGGAATACTGGCGCTCGAAATAGTCAACGGAGCGCTGCACTTCCAGGGCGACCTTTTCATGGAGGAAATCGCCGCTGGCCCCCCGGCCTTCGATACGCCGGGAAAGGATGAGATCCGGACCGAAGGTGAAGGTCAGCAGGCCGGTGTCGTCTTCCATGTGCAGCAGGGCCACGGCGTAGTCGGCGGGGGCCAGTCGGGCTGCCAGGGCGTTCTGGGCTGACTCCCGCACGTCGATCACCTCCAGGTGCAGGTTGGCCTCTTGAAAGGGTTTGGCCAGCTCACGCACGGCGCTGGAGCGGGCGGCCACCACATACAGCGACGGCGTACGGCCGCCACCGGCGGGTACCGGTACGTGGTCCAGCACGGCGTCGTCGATGTGGAAATTGATCATGTCCCGGATTTTCCAACGCACGGCACCCAGCAATTCTTCCTCTGGCACGGGCGGGGCTTCAAGCACTACGGTCTGGTATTGGGCTGTGTCCAGCAGGGCCGACAGGGGGGCGTCCCGGGCGCCGATCTGCTGGGCCAGCTGGTTCAGGGTGTCCGAGCTGGCCAGGGGGGTATGGCTCCAGGCGAAGGCCGCCAGCCTGGGCCGGCGGGCGTCGCCCTCAAGGCGCAAGGCCCCAGCGCCGCCAGGGACAGGAGAGACCACGGCCATCCGCTGGTCGGCGTTTGGGCGCTGGAACCAGGCCATCTCAACGGCCCCAGAACCGGGGAGGTTCCACGGTCATGCTGTCGATAGGTCGGAGCAAAAGCACACGCGGGGCGTGTTTCATGTCAGTCCGGGTCTCCAGTAGTCGCCCGTAGGCGGTGATTATGATCACAATTTCCCCGAAGTTAAGTGCATAAGCTTATGTTCGGTCAATATATTTCTCTGCGCATGATGACGTTTCTGCCCGTGTTGCGCTTGCCAAAGCTGGCCCGGGCCCGCGGGTTGTCGTCCAGTAGGTCGCCATCGCTGCCCTGGTCGGTACCGTCCCAGTTGAAGCGGAGCCATGCCGGCGCGGTGACGGTGATATCCAGGTAGCCGAAATTGCCCGTGCCGGGTGCGCTCAGGCGCAGGTTGCCGCTGCCGGCCACCAGAGGGGTGTTGAAGGTGGCGCTGGTTTCGCCGCTGGCCAGCTGGTTGGTGGTGGTCTGGGTGAAAAAGCTCAGGGTGGGGACGGCCAGGGGGGTGCAGAGGTCGGCCGTGTTGGTGACGAATCCCTGGCCGTTCCAGTACTGGGCGGTAAGAGGTACGGTCAGTGCCAGGCGTTCAGAACCGTGGGCGTTGGCGAGACGCAGGCGTCCGTAACGCATCTCGGCATCCGTGGCGGTGCCGGCATTGCCATCGTCGAAGCCGATGCCGGCTAGGGTATAGGGGTTGCCGGCGTAGAGCACGCCTTCGCTGTCGGCCACCGAGGCGGCCAACGTCAGGCTGACGCTTGCGGGTGCCGCCAGCACACCCCGAACGAATCGCAGGCCGCCGCCGCTGTCCGGATCCCCCACGTCGAATTCGATCAGGCCGCTGCCGGCACCCAGATCCGTCACGGTTGGGCCGGGCAGGGAACCCATTGCTTCAACCGTGCCGCTGCTTCCCGTCCAGCTTTGGCCGGTCACGGTGGCCGAGGTGACCTTCCAGAGGCTGCCGGTGTAGTTCGCCGTGGTGGCGCCGGCCTGGTTTTTCGCGGTCACGGTAAACCGGGGCCGGGTGCCGAACCCGAAGGGCTGGCCCAGGTAGGTGAAGCTGCCACAAGCTGGCGTGAAGGCGGGAGTATTGGTGCTGACCTCAAAATGGTCTGGCACGAAACGACCGATGGGCGTGGCGGCAGAACAGGCGTAATAGCCGCTGCAGTCGGCGGCCGTGTCGGCAGAATCCACTGCTGCGAAGACGCTGTCGGTGAACACGGCATTGATAGCGCCAACCTCACTGTAGCCTGCCGTGGTGCTGGTGGCGGTGCCGCCCGATGCAGTGAAGGTACCGGTACTAAGGCTGCCCGCTGCACAACCGCTGGCCGGCAATACGCAGGTGACCTGGACGGTGGGGCTGCCGTCGTACTGGCTGGTTACGGTGCTGCTGAAGTTGTAGCCGGTGACCCGCAGAGTGAAGGGTTGTCCCGCCTTGTGGATCTCGCCACCGCTGGCGCTGGTGTTGTTCAGCGTGGCGGCGGTGCCGGCGGCCTGCCAGTTGGCGTGGCTGGCCACGGCACTGAGGCTTGCGGGCTTGATAGCGAAATTGTCCGTGGAGCAGGCGGTAATCGTGGGGGTGCCGGTGGCCGGATATCGTACCCGGACCCGCACGTCGCGCCAGGCTTCGGCCACGGCGGAGAAGGCGTGGGTGGTGCGGCTGGCGCCCAGATTGACCGTGCCCACACTCAACGTCGTGCCGCTGGTGGGGCAGTTATCGACGTCCAGAGCCACGCCGGCGGCGGTGTTGGCGATGAGATCCACCAGCACGTCACCACTGAAGCTGGCCGCCTCGGCGGTGCGTGCTCCATCCAGGGCCACCAGGTCCAGTTCGAAGGCCAGACCGGCGGTTTTGGTGGTGATCGTTCCGGTGAGGGCGTGGGCGCCGGGGTTCACCACATTGAAGCCCCCCACCCGGATATCCAGGGCGCAGCCGTGGGTGGCGTTCATGTCCGCAATCACCTGGGCGCTGCTGACTTCGTAGTTATAGAGCCGGACTTCGTCCAGGGTGCCGTTGGCGGAGTTGGCCGTACCCTTGTCGCTGCCGGATGTCTTGATCACCGTGCTGCGGTTGTCCCCCAGGTAGAGGGTGCTGATGGCGCCGTGCAGGGTGCCGGTGGTGGTGACGTTACGGGAGATGACCAGGCTGCCGTTCAGATAGATGCGTAGCACCGTCTGGTTTGTGCCTGAGTTCAGGGACCAGGTGGCCGCGACGTGCACCCATGTGTTTGCCGAGTAGCTGTTGTTTGCGGTTTCCACGTTGACCGTGGTGCCGGCGGAATCCGTCAGGACCAGGCGAATGCGGCCGTTATTGTCCTTGGCGAGGAAGAACCATCGGTTGCTCGTCGTTGTGGCGTCTGCCAGTTGGGCATCCTTGGCGCCGCTGCTGCTCCAGTTGGCGTTGCTCTTGTACCAGAAGGTCAACGCCCCCTGGCTGCCCAGAGTGGCGTCCAGATCGAAGGCGGTGTTGATGGCGTCGATGCTGGCAGAACTGGTGTTGGCCGGGATGCTGGCGCCCTGGCAGACCTGGCCTGCGCTGGTGACCTGGGCGTTGCCGACCCGGGTACCGTGGCGATCATTGCTGGAACGGTCGAAGACCTCCTGGGAGGCGCCATTCCAGGCGGCATCCTCGAAGGCGTAGAAGGCCGAGATGCTGGGGGTGGTGCTGGCCCGGCTCCAGCGGATGGCTGTGCCGCTGGTGCCCCAGGCGTTGTTGTAGGAGAACAGGGTGTAGTCGCTGTCGTCCACTTCCACGCCGATGGTGGCGCTGGCCCCGGCCGCATTGCCGGAGCCGTACTGGTACTTGAAGTCGCCGCTTTCGTAGAGGATCACCTGGAAGGTGTAGGTGCCGCTGAGACTGTAGTGGGGCACGTTCTCCCAGGACACGACGAAATAGCGGTTCGGGGCAGTGCCCTTCTGTTCATAGCGCACCGTGCCCCCAGAGCGGGGGTTGATGTCGTCCCAATACATCATGATCAGCCGGTCATGGCCGGACACGGGAAGGTTTGCGTTGGAATAGACCCGGTGGAAGGCGCTGTCGGCGCCGAACTGCAAGGCGCCGTTTGAATGGATGCGCACCGAGGAATAGGCCACACCGCCGAAAGTAAAGGTGAAGCCGCCGGTGAAATTCACCACCTGCTTGTCGTCGTCCCGGGGGTAGGAAGTATTGGTCTGTTCCCAGACCACGTTGTTTGCTGCACTTTCCCAGGCGTAGCTGTCCGACCGGAAGGCATAGGTGGCGGCCTGGGTTGCCTGGGAGAAGAGCAGAAACAGGACCAGCGCGGCGCGGGTGTAGAGGCTCATTCTTCGATCACCGCTTGCAGTTGCCGTTCACTATATTCCACCAGGCTGGGGGCGGCATTGGGACAACTCCCGCTGCCGGGCTGGTTGCAGGCCACACTGGTGATTTCATAAAGCCTGATAGTGTCTCCCCCTTCATCGAAGGTATGCGTTGTACAGCTCACGCTGGCAGTGAAGCGGGACAACTGACCCGTGAACGTGACGGTCCGTGACCCACAGGTATGTCCCACACTGGCGGCATACAGCCCCGCCTCCAGGCCTGCCTGGGCGGCCTGGTAGGCCCGCTCCCCCTCGATTTCCAGGGCATCCTGGGCCAGGCCCGTCTGGGTCATGCGCATCAGCCAGGCGGACAGGCCGCCCAGCACCACCAGCAGGAACAGGGCGGCGGGCAGAGCGAAGCCTTGCCGGGCATGGGGAAAGGGGGATGAGGGTTGGGTTTCACGCTTCATTGTTCACCACCACTTCCCGGTACAGGGACACGCTTTCCGCCTGGCCCCCTTCGCTGTTCTCAAGCTGGATCCAAAGCGTGAGTTGTCCCAGGCTCTGGCCGGCGCCGGGGTTGTAGGTCAGGTTGCAGTCCTTCACCCGGTTGGCCAGCAGGGCGCTGCTGGCGCCGCCGAAGCTGGTGGGCTGGCTTGCGGCCGGTGCATAGCCCCAGTAGCGGGTCAGTGTGCCGGCAGCGGGGTCGCAGACGTAGCTGACGGGCGGGCCGGCGAGAAAAAACCGCTGTCCCGGAGATTCCAGGGGGAAGGGGGTACCCGTGGCGGTGAAGGCCAGCTGGCTGACGCTGCCGCTGCTGGCGACGGCCCGCCGGTTGCCGCCCTGCCAGGCGTCGGTGTCGGCGTCCTGGCCCAGGTTATAGATCACCAGGAACTGGTCTGTACTGGCACTGACAGCCGGGCCGAGGACATCGAAGCTGCCATCCGTGCCGTCGACAAAATCCAGGGTATCGCCGTTACCGGTCCCGGTCCGGGTGGCCCGATATCGTCCTCCGTCTGCCAGGGGCAGGAATTCCAGGTAGTACACACCGCCGGCTTGGGTGACCCGCAGGCTGTTGGGCACCGCAGCCCGGGCATCCCGGGCCATGCGCAGCAGGGCGGTGTCGGCGGTGTCCACCAGTTCGGCCCGGCGGCTGGCGGCCATGTAGCCCTCGATGGGATTGCGGATGAACACGGCGACGATACCCGCCAGGATACCCACCACGGCGATGACGACGATCAGCTCGACGAGGGTGAAGCCCTTGCAGGGGAATGGGGGATGGGGAATGTGGGATGGGAAGGGGCTGGCTTGTGCTGGCCCCTTCCGGAAGAGCGAGCGGTTACCCCATCCCCCATTCCTCATCCTTCATGCCCCCTAGTAATCCGCCCGGTAGCCATCCAGGGTCACCTGGTTGCCTGCCGGATCCGTGACGGTGATGGTGATGCGCCGCCCGGCGGTGCTGGGCACACCGCCGAACAGGGCTTCGCTGACGGTGACGGCAGCGCTGTACTGGCCCAACCCCGTGACCGCCACGTTGTCCAGGGTGTGGATGCCGCTCATGGCAAAGCCGTGGTAGTCGTCCACATCGTCGAACAGGTGCCGGTTGGCGGCGGTGTAGGGGCCGGCAAAGCCGCCTTCGGCGGGGTTGTCGGTGGCGGCGGAACCGAAAGGTTTGGCGAGGATTTCCTCCAGCAGGGACTGGGCGATCGCCAGGGACTGGCGTCGCAACAGCGGGTCCGCGCTGTGGGTGTTGGCCAGATTGAATGCCTGCATGGTGACGACCAGGGCCAGGCTGACGACGAGGATGAACAGGATGACTTCCACCAGGCTGAAGCCTTGTTGGGGAAGGGTGAAGGGTGAAGGGCGAAGGGTGGGGTGCGGGGGGGGTATCTTTCCCCAATTACCCGCCTCCCTTGTCTGGTCAGTGCACATAGCCCGTCTCTGCCTCTACCGTCAGCACTCGGGCCTGCGTCCCGGTGAGGGTGATCGCCAGGCCGGCATCGGGCCTGCCCTGGGCGTCGAAGGCCAGCACGGCGGACGTGGGAGACTGGGTCACCTGGCTTGGCAGGATGAGCTGGAACGGGCTGTCCCCATCAGGGCCGGGCAGGCCGCTGCTACACGGCGTGGCCTGGCTGGCGCAGAGGGTGAGGCCGGTGCCGGTGACATGTACGTAGACTGTGCCGTGACGGGCAATGGCCACTTTCTGGGCATAGCGGATGAAGGCCCGGGCGCCGTCTTCGTAGCCCCGGGCCTCAAAGGTGCTGGCACTGAAGAACCGGGGGGCAGCCACCGCCAGCAGGATGCCGGCGATGGCGATGATGCCGATGAGCTCCACCAGGGTGAAGCCGCTTTGAGGTGCGAGATCGGCCCTTTGCGAGCCGGTCATGGAGATCAGTCGCAGTTGCCGACGGTAACCGCCGTGGTATCGATGGCCGGGGCGGCGCCGCTGGCCGCTTCCGTGTAAGTCACGACACAGGCGGAGTGACCCGCGTCGGGCGTGACGGTCAGCACCGTGGCGGTGGCGGACAGGGTGTAATCCTCCAGGCCTCCGGCGGCGATGACAGCACCACTGCTGGCGGCGGTTGCGTTCACGTCGGGATAACCGTTCACCAGCGGGACGCTGACGCCCTCCATGGTCACGGAGCTCGGGCTGGTGCCTGCCACCAGATAGGCCGAGTGGGCAATGGCGGCGCCGGATTTGAGGGCGGCGGCGGCGGCCTGCATCTTGGCCACCCGGGCGTCCCCTTGCAGGTCGTAGAAGCGGGGCAGGGCCACGGCGGCCAGGATGCCCAGGATGACGATGACCATGATCAGTTCGATCATGGTGAAGCCTTGCTGGGCAAACGGACGCGAGGGGCGATTCAAGGACTGGGTGAATTTCACGGCTGTCTCCATTCTTTGCTGGACGGGTTGTTGTGTTGTGGGTCTTATCGGGTTGTTATGCCGGGATATTTAGGGTTTTTGCTCATTTGCGCAACATGGTGCTGCCCAGGTCCCATACCGGCAGGAAGACGCCCAGGGCCACCACGAGCACGATGAGCCCAAGGCCGACGATGAGGATGGGCTCCACCTGTTCCGACAGGGTCTTGATTTCATACTCCACTTCCCGCTGGTACATCTCGCCGATTTCCAACAGCAGGCGGTCCAGTTCGCCGGTTTCTTCCCCCACGCTCATCATCTGCAACACCACGGGGGTGAACACACCGGTGGTGCGGGCGGAACGGCTTATGGCATCGCCCCGTTCCACGCCGTTGCGCATCTGGTCGATGCGGTTGGCGATGAAGGCGTTGCCCACCACCTGGCTGGCGTTCATCAGGCCCTGCACGATGGGCACGCCGGTCTGGTAGGTCATGGCCAGTCCCTTGGCGAACCGTGCCAGGGCCGCCTTGTGGACGATCTTGCCGGCGATGGGGAACTTCAGCAGCCAGCGGTCCCATGTGTAGCGGCCTTCCGCCGTGCGCAGCCACCAGCGAAAGCCCAGGGCACCGGCCACGGCCAGGCCCAGCAGGTAGGGCCAGCCGGCCACGGTCCATTCGGACACGCCGATGAGCACCTGGGTCATTAGGGGCAGGTCGGCGTTGGAAGACTTGTACACCTTGGCAAAGGCCGGGATCACCATGACGTTGATGACCCCCAGGGCGGCCACCAGGGCCAGGATGACGAAACTGGGGTAGCGCAGGGCGCTCTTCACCCGTTCCCGCATTTCCTTTTCGAATTCCAGGTGCTGGAACAGGCGCATGAACACGTCGTCCAGCCGGCCGGTGGTTTCCCCCACCCGCACCATGTTCACAAAGAAGGGCTGGAACACCTTGGGGTGGCGATGCAGGCATTGGGACAGTTCACGACCGGAGACCAGCCCTTCCCGCACATCCTGGAGCACGGCCTGGAAGGCCTTGTGGCTGGAGGACTCCGCCAGGGAGGCCAGGGCCCGCAAAATGGGCACCCCCGCCTTCAGCAGGCTGGCCATCTGGCGGCAGAACAGCATCAGGTCGGTGTCGCTGACCCGCTGGTCCTCGAACAGCCGGGCCATGTATTGCTCGGCGCTGGCCTGGGTCTCCTGGGCCTTCACCTCCACTGGGGTGAGACCCGAACGAATCAGTTCGTCCGCCACCGCGTCCATGGAGGCGCCGTCCACCCGACCGGAGAGCAGTTCTCCTCGAGGGTTGCGGGCTTTGTAGAGGAAGGCGGGCATTTAGGGTGAAGGGTGAAGGGTGAAGGGTGAAGGGTGAAGGGTGAAGGGGGCGCGGTTTTACCCTTCGCCCTTGAGCGCAGCGCGCGGACCCTTCCCCCTTGAGCGCAACGCGCGGACCGTTCTAAACCTCATTCGTCCACCTGATGGGTCACCCGCATGGCTTCCGCCACGCTGGTCTGGCCGGCCTGCACCAGCTTCACGGCTTCGTCCCGCAGGGTCTGGCCCCGCAGGCGCTGGTTTGCCTGGCGGCGGAACTCTGCGGAGTTGCCGCTGTTGAGCAGGGTGGCCAGTTCGCCGTCGATCTCCAGCAGCTCGTAAATGCCAACCCGGCCCTGGTAGCCCGTGTGGTTGCAATGGCCGCAGCCTGCGCCTTTCATGGCAGCACCCGGGTCGAAGCCCTGGTCCAGGGCGTCGTGGAGCCATTCCAACTCGTTGGCGTCCAGGGGTTCGGGGGCGGCGCACACGGGGCATAGCTTGCGCACCAGCCGCTGGGCCAACACGCCGGCCAGGCTGGTTGCCAGCAGGAAAGGCGGGGCGCCCATGTCCAGCAGCCGGGCGGCGGCGGAGGGGGCGTCGTTGGTGTGCAGGGTGGACAGTACCAGATGGCCGGTGAGGGCGGCCCTCAGGGCGATCTGGGCGGTTTCTGCGTCCCGCATCTCTCCCAGCAGGATCACGTCCGGGTCCTGGCGCAGGAAGGCCCGCAGGGCCCGGGCGAAACTGAGGTCGATCTTGTCGTTGACCTGCACCTGGTTGATGCCCGCCAGCCGGTATTCCACCGGGTCTTCCACGGTGAGTATCTTGCGTTCCGGGGTGTTCAGGTCCGACAGGGCGGCGTACAGGGTGGTGGTCTTGCCGGAGCCCGTGGGGCCGGTGACCAGGATCAGGCCGTGGGGCCGGTGGATGAGGCGGATGAAGCGCTCCTTCGTGTCCCCCGGCATGGTCAGGTCGTCCACGCCGGCCTGGCTGCCGTGGGTGAGCAGGCGTAGCACGGCGGACTCGCCGTACTGGGCCGGCACGGTGGACATGCGCACGTCCACGGCCCGCTGTTTCAGGCGGATCATGAAGCGGCCGTCCTGGGGCAGGCGTTTCTCGGCAATGTCCAGGTCCGCCATCAGCTTCAGGCGCTGGATCAGGGCGGGGCCGATCTTGCGGTCCGCCTCCGTAGCCACGGACAGCACCCCGTCCACCCGCAGGCGGATCTGGATCTGCTTTTCCATGGGCTCGATGTGGATGTCCGAGGCCTTCACCTGCATGGCGTCCTCGAACACGCTTTGCAGCAGGCGCATCACCGGGGCTTCCTCTGCCGTGCCGCTGGCCGCCAGGGCGTTGAAGTCGATGACGTCCTCGCCCAGTTCCTCGGTCAGGTCCCGGGCCAGGGCGGAGATTTCCTCGGTGCGCCGGTATACCCGGTCGATGTAGTGGCCCAGGGCGCTTTCGCTGGCCACCACCAGTTCGATATCCCGGCCCAGGTTGTGCTGGATCTCGTCAAAGGCGAACAGGTCCGTGGGGTCCGCCATGGCCACCCGTACGGCATCTTCCCGGTTTTCCAGCACCACGGCCCGGAAGCGCCGCGCCATCTGTTCCGGCAGCAGGCGCACCACCTCAGGCCGGGGGTGGGTGCGCTGCAGGTCCACGGTGGGAATGTTCAACTGATGGGCGATGGCGCCGGAGATTTCGTCCTCGGTGACGAAACCGTTTTCCACCAGCACCCGGCCCAGCTTGCGACCGGACTGCTTCTGTTTGTCCAGCGCTTCCAGAAGCTGCTCTTGGGAAATCAGGCGCTGCTGTACCAGAAGATCCCCCAGGCGGATCTTCTCGGGTCGGGCCATGTGCTCCTCCAGGAGACGTTATTTGCCCGTAAATTAACGGCATACCTTCTATATCTCAAGTTATATGTCTGAGCCCCTGTTCGAGATCGTGCTGTACCAGCCGGAAATTCCCCCCAATACCGGCAATGTCATCCGCCTGGCGGCCAACACGGGGTGTCGCCTGCATCTGGTGCGGCCTTTGGGCTTCGACCTGTCGGACAAGCAGATGCGCCGGGCCGGGCTGGATTACCACGAGTATGCCGACCTGCAAGTTCATGACGACTGGCCCACCGCCCAGGCGGCACTGGCCGGGCGCCGTCTGTTCGCCTTCAGCACCAAGGGGAGCGGGGTTTTTTCCCAGGCCCGTTTCCAGCCCGGGGATGTCTTTCTGTTCGGTCCGGAAACCCGGGGCCTGCCCGCCCCGGTGCTCGAATCTGTGACCGCAGAACAGCGCCTGCGCCTGCCCATGCGGCCCGGTCAGCGCAGCCTGAACCTGTCCAATGCCGTGGCGGTGACGGTTTACGAGGCCTGGCGGCAGAACGGCTACCCGGGCAGTGTTTGATGCGCTTGCAATCTTCCCGTCGCCCCCAAGATATGGGTTTTGCAAACCGGAGGCCGTCATGAGCGCCCTGGAAACCTTTGAAAAACTGCTGGCCCAGGGCAAGGACAACGCCCTGCTGCGCTTTTCCCTGGGCAATGAATGCCACAAGGCCGGCCGTCTGGATGATGCCATCGTCCATCTGCGGGCCGCACTGGCCTTCGACCCCCGCTATTCCGCCGCCTGGAAGCTGCTAGGCAAGTTCCAGACCGAGGCCGGCCAAAGCCAGGACGCCCTGGACACCTACCGCCAGGGCATCGCCGCCGCCCAGGAAAAGGGCGATATCCAGGCGGTGAAGGAAATGCAGGTGTTCGCCAAGCGCCTGGAGAAACAACTGGCTCCCCCCGACACCCCCACTCCCGGGTGACGCCCCGGCCCCCCTGGGCTACCATCCCCGTCAATTACTTGTAAGGCAATCAGGAGCAATCACATGGCACGCATGGTCAACTGCGCCAAACTGGGCCGCGAGGCCGAAGGTCTGGACTTCCCCCCCCTGCCCGGCGATCTGGGCAAGCGGGTGTTCGAGAACATCTCCAAGGAAGCCTGGCAGGGCTGGATCAAGCTCCAGACCATGATCATCAACGAAAACCGCCTCAACCTGGCCGATGCCCAGCACCGCAAGTATTTGATGGAACAGGCGGAAAAGTATTTCTTCGGCGAAGGCGTGGGCGCCCCGGAAGGCTTCCGTCCCAGCTGAGCGTCCCGCCCGTTCGCCCTGAGCTTGTCGAAGGGCGTTGCGCAACATTGATCAGGGCTTCGACAGGCTCAGCCCGAACGCTTAACTCAAAGGCTTGATGTGAGCGACGACAAACAGACCCACTTCGGCTTCAAGACCGTGGCCGAAGGCGAAAAGGCCCGCAAGGTGGCCGAGGTGTTCCACTCCGTGGCCAACCGCTACGACGTGATGAACGACCTCATGTCCGCCGGCCTGCACCGCACCTGGAAGCACTTCCTGGCCCTCCAGGCCCGCCTGAAGCCTGGCGCCAAGGTGCTGGACATCGCTGGCGGCACGGGCGACATCGCCCGCCTGCTGGCCAAGGACGCGGGCCCCACCGGCGAGGTCTGGCTCACGGACATCAACGGTTCCATGCTGGGCGTGGGCCGGGACCGCATGCTGGACAAGGGCCTCATGCTGCCCGTGGCCCAGTGCGACGCGGAAAAGCTGCCCTTCCCCAGCGACTACTTCGACCTGGTCACCGTGGCCTTCGGCCTGCGCAACATGACCCACAAGGACAATGCCCTGGCGGAGATGCGCCGGGTGCTGAAGCCCGGCGGCAAGCTCATGGTGCTGGAGTTCTCCAAGGTGTGGAAACCCCTGGCGCCCCTGTATGACCTGTATTCCTTCCAGTTGCTGCCCCGCATGGGCGACATCGTCGCCAAGGACTCGGAAAGCTACCGCTACCTGGCGGAATCCATCCGCATGCACCCGGACCAGGAAACCCTGAAGGCCATGATGGAAGGCGTGGGCTTCGTGCGGGTGGACTACTTCAACCTGACTGCCGGCGTGGTGGCCTTGCACGTGGGGCACAAGGTTTAGGCCCTATTTCTTCTTGGCCCTGGGGTGGGCTTGGTCGTACACCTTGGCCAGGTGCTGAAAATCCAGATGGGTATACACCTGAGTGGTGGACAGGCTGGAATGGCCCAGCATCTCCTGCACGGCGCGCAAATCCCCCGAAGACTGCAACACGTGGCTGGCGAAGGAATGGCGCAGGGCGTGGGGGTGGACGTGGGCGGTGAGGCCGTGGCGCAGGGCCAGCTTCTTCAGGGCCTGGGTGAGCACGCCGGGGGCAATGCGTTCTCCCCGGGCGCCCACGAACAGGGCCGGGGTGTCCCGGGCCACGGTGTCCCGCACCGCCAGCCAGCGTTCCAGGGCGGCCAGGGCCCGGCTGCCCACGGGGACGATGCGGGCCTTGCTGCCCTTGCCCACCACCCGGACTTCCGCTTCGGTCATGTCCACCTGGCCTAGATCCAGGCCGATGAGTTCGGCCCGGCGCAGGCCGGAGGAATACATCAGCTCGAACATGGCCCGGTCCCGGCGGGCCCAGGCGGAGTCTTCCTCTGCGGCTTCGGGCTCCAGCAGCCGGGCCATTTCGTCCACGGACAGGGCGTTGGGCAGGCGCTTTTCCCCTTTGGGGGGGCGCAGCCCCAGGCAGGGGTTGGCGGCAATACGGTCCTGGCGGGCCAGCCAGTTGAAGAAGCTGCGCCAGGCGGACAGGGTGCGGGCCAGGGTCTTGGGGGCCAGGCCCTGGGCATGCAGCCCGGCCAATGCCCGGCGGATGGCGTGGCTGGTGAGGGTAGCCGGGTCCACGTCCCCCACCCGTTCCAGCAGGTGGGTGAGGTCGAAGGCGTAGGTGGAGACGGTGGCGGGACTGTAGCTGCGAGCCCGCAGGTGGACCAGATAGGCGTCGGTGGCGGCGCTGAGGGTGGCGCTGTCCGCTGTCGTTGGATGCCCGTTCGGGCTGAGCCTGTCGAAGCCCATGGTCAGCGGGTGGCGTCCTTCGACAAGCTCAGGACGAACGGCTTACGTCACAGGAAGCGGCTGATGGCCGCCCCGGAAAGCTGGGCCAGCCAGGCCAGGTAGAGGGTGCCCATTTCCGGGTAGAAGCGCTTGGGGTCTTCCGACGCCAGCACCAGCAGGCCGTTCATGTTGTCCTCCCGCAGGGGGGCGATGGCGAAGGACTTCTGGTGGGGGCCGGCGGCGTCGAACCAGGCGCGAATTTCGTCCGGCACGTCCGGGCCGCACTGGGGCTGGTTCAGGCCTGCCATGAGCACGCGAATGTCCGGGCTCACGGTGGCGAATTCGGGCAGTTCCCGGCTTTCATCGGCCCACACCCGCACCCGGGCGTGGGGCACGGCAAAGCTGTCGGACAGGGACAGGTAGAGGGACTGGAACACCGCTTCCAGGCTCTTGGCCCGCATCAGGCCCAGGCCCAGCTTGTGGAGCTTGTCGCCGATGGCGTCGTTCTCCTCGGCGAACTGGATGAACTCCCGCAATTTCAGCTCCAGCCCACGGGATTTGTCTCTCAAGGCCAGCACCTGGCGTTCCCCCAGGGAGATGGCCTGACCGCTGTAGGGATGGGGCACGGTGATGTCCGTGAGCAGTTCCGGGTGGCCCTGGAAGAAATCCGGGTTGAGCTTGAGGAATTCGCCGATTTGTTCGGGGGAGATGTTCATAGTGTGATTTCGCCTTCGAAAACAGTGACGGCCGGGCCGGTAAGGAAAACAGAAGTGGTGCCCCCCGCCCAGTGGATGGACAGGTCGCCTCCCCGGGTGTGGACGGTGACGGTGTCGTCCAGCAGGCCCCGGGTGATGCCCGCCACCACGGCGGCACAGGCACCGGTGCCGCAGGCCAGGGTCTCGCCGCTGCCCCGCTCGAACACCCGCAGCTTCACCTCCCGGCGGTGCAGCACCTGCATGAAGCCCACGTTCACCCGTTCCGGGAAGCGGGGATGGCGTTCCAGCCGGGCACCCAGGTCCTGCACCGGGGCGGCATCCAGGTTGCATACCACCCGCACGGCGTGGGGGTTGCCCATGGACAGGGCGGAGATCTCGATGGGTTCCACCCCCAGGGGGCCGTCCACATCCACTACATAAGTGAGTGCCTGCTTTTCGGCCACGAAGGGGATATCCGCGGGGTTGAACCGGGGCGGGCCCATGTCCACGGTGACCCGGCCGTCGTCTTCCAGCCGGGGGACGATGATGCCGGAAGCGGTCTCCACATGGATTTCCCGTTTCGGCGTCAGGCCCTTCTCGTGCACGAAACGCACGAAGCAGCGGGCGCCGTTGCCGCACTGCTGCACCTCGCCGCCGTCGGCGTTGAAGATGCGGTAGCGGAAATCCGTGTCGGGCCGGGTGGGGCGCTCCACCAGCAGGATCTGGTCGCAGCCCACGCCGAAGTGGCGGTCCGCCAGGGCCTGGTATTGGGCAGGGGAAAGGTCGATGGCCTGGGTGACGCCGTCCAGCACGACAAAGTCGTTGCCCGCGCCCTGCATCTTGGTGAATCGCAGCTTGGTCATGGCGGCATTATCCGGCAGTTGGGCTGTCCGGGTCAGCAGCTTCCGGTTTCGGCAGCTCCGCAGCCAGGACTGCCATGCGCTGTTCCAGTTCGGCCATGAACGCTGCCTGGTCTGCCCGGCCCTGGAGGGCTTCCCCCACGAACACGTCGCAGAAGAAGGGCACCAGAATGGGGTCGTCCTTGGGCAGGGCCTTGCCCAGGCCGTGGAGGAACACGGGGGTGACGGGTACCTCCGGCCGCCGGGCCGCCAGGACGGCGATGCCCCGCTTGAAGCGGCCCATCACCTCCGGCTCTCCCCGGCTGCCTTCCGGGAACAGGACCAGGATGTCGCCCCGGTCCAGGGCGGTTTCGCAGGGTTTCAGGGGGTCGGCGCCGCCTTTGGCCTCCCGGCGGATGGGCAGGATGCCGATGACGTTGAGGGAGAACCAGGCCAGCACCGGATTGCGGGTGAAATAGTCCGCCGCCGCCACGGGCCGCAGCCTGGGCAGAAGGCGCAGCGGAAAGAGGGAGACCAGCACCAGGGTGTCCAGGTGACTGTTGTGGTTGGCAGCGACGATGGCCGGGCCACTGGTGGGCAGCCTCTGCCGATGGCGCACGTTGAGGCCCAGCACCACCCAGGCGATGGGGCGGGCGATGAGGGCGAAGAACAGCAGGCGCAGGAGCTTCACGCAGTTTTTCCGTACGGGTTTCCCTCTCCTGCGCTGCCGCTCACCCCTCCCCCGCTTACGGGGGAGGGGCTGGTGGGATGGAGGTCAGCCGGGTTTCGCATCGGATTCAGTAATGCAGGTAATACAGATAGTGGAAGAACAGGGGCGCGGTGAAGGTGAGGCTGTCCACCCGGTCCAGTACGCCGCCGTGGCCGGGGATCAGGCTGCCGCTGTCCTTGATGCCCAGGTCCCGCTTGAGGGCGGAGATGTTCACGTCGCCGACAAAGCCCGCCAGGCCGATGAGCAGGCCTGCCACCGGCCCTTCCCAGCCCGTCAGGGGGGTGAGGTGGGGAGCCAGCAGCCAGGCGGCGGCCGTGGTGGTGGCCACGCCGCCGATGAAGCCTTCCCAGGTCTTCTTGGGGCTCACCTTCGGGATGATCTTGTGTTTACCCAGGGTCTTGCCCCACACGTACTGGGCCACGTCGTTGAACTGGGTGAGGAACATGAGGAACAGCACCAGGCCCGCCCCGCCCCCGGCCGGGTTCACGGTTTCCGGCAGGGCCAGCAGGAAGGCCATGTGGGACAGGTTGAAGACGGTGAGCATGAGGCCCCAGTGGAGGCTGCCGGCAGCCCGCAGGAAGCCGGCCGTCTCGCCGATGAGCACCATGCGCATGGGCAGCAGCAGGAACAGATAGACGGGGATGAAGATGATGAACAGGCCGTACCAGCCCGTGTATACCCACCAGAACTGCACCGGAATGGCCAGATAGGCCCAGAACAGCACCCGCCGGTCCGCCCGCCGGGTGGGGATGAGGGAGAAATATTCCTTTAACGCCAGGAAGCTGACGAAGCCCAGGAAGACGATGGACAGGGTCCGGTCCAGGGACATGGCGGCGGCGAACACCCCGGCCATGACCCACCAGGAGTTCACCCGGGCGGCCAGCTCGGTGTAGTCCTTGTCCGGATGGGACCGTTTGAGCAGGAAGACCACGCTGCTGGCGATGACCAGGATGGCGAAGATGCCGGCCAGGAAGCCGGCGGCATTGGGGGTGAGGGCGGAAAACAGGCTCATGCGCCCTCCGCCAGGCCCCGGCGGGCCCGGTTGAGAATGGTCCAGCCCAGCAGGGCAAAGACGACGGCCAGCAGGGGCGTGAGCCAGCCTTCAGCCGATACGCCCAGCCCCAGGGCCAGGCCCAGGGCGCCGAAGATGAAGGCCCGGTCGCTCTTGCCCATGGGCCCGTCATAGCGGCGGCTGGCCCCCAGGGTCTGCATGAGCACGCCGGTCATTTCCGACACGGCGGCCAGGAGCACGATGCCCACCACAAGGGGGGCGTTGAAGCCCGCCACCCAGGCCAGGGGCAGATACAGGGCCGCGTCGGAAAGCACGTCGCAGAGTTCGTTGAGGACGGCCCCCAGGCGGGATTTCTGACCATGTTCCCGGGCCAGCATGCCGTCCACGGCATTGAGGGCCATGCGCAGGAACAACACCGCCGGCAGGAGCAGCAGCCAGGCGGTGTTCTCCGGCTGCCACGCGATGACAGCGCCGGTGGCCAGGGAAAGCACCAGGGCGGCCACGGTCACCTGGTTGGCGGTGACGCCGGCCCGGGCCAGGCCCCGGACCAGGGGACGCAACAGGTTCTGGAAGGCGGGTTTAAGGTCGTAGATGCTGGCCATGGTTCAGCTTTCCTCCTGCGCCAGTCGCAGGATGTAGGCGGAGAAGTCCGCGTCTTCCCCCCGCAGCAGGTCCGGCAGCCGGGAGCGGAAATCCTCGATCTGGCACCATTCCCGCATGTAGTCTTCCCAGGAATGCCATCGGCGCCGCTGTTTCTCGTTCATGTCCGGCTCGTAGGCGATCAGGTAGGCCCGTTCGAACAGGGTCACCAGCATGTCGAAGATCACCAGCATGCGCTCCACCTGTTCCTCGCTACGGTTCGTCACCTGGGCCTGGCTGCGCAGTTTCAGGTCCGGGTTGGCCAGCACCACGTTGAGGAAATCCACGTAGGCGTCAGACAACTCCTGCCAGATGGCCTCGTCCTCGTTCTCCCTTTCCCGGCGCTGCTCGTAGAGGAACACGCCGATGGCGAAGGGCAGGCCCACCACGGTGACGATGTAGGAGAGGAGTTCCCAGGTTTCGAGATCCATGGCGGTCAGGTCATCAGGCCCACGTAGTCTTTCCATATGCAGCGGTCCATCACCACGGTGAGACCTGCCGCCCGGGCTTTTCCGGCGGCCTCGTCGTGGCGGATGCCTTCCTGTACCCAGATCGCCGGGGCGCCGATGGCCAGGGCTTCCTCCACCACACCGGGAATGGCGGCGGACTCCCGGAACACGTTCACCAGGTCCACGGGGAAGGGGATGTCCGCCAGGCGGGCGTAGGCCTTCTCCCCCAGCACCTCGCTCACCGCCGGGCGCACCGGCACGATGCGGAAGCCGAAGCCCTGCATGGCCCGGGAGACGCCGTAGCTGGGCCGGTCCGGTTTGGGGGACAGGCCCACCACGGCAATGGTCTTCATCCGCTGCAACAGGGCCTTGATTTCATCCGGGGTCGGGTTTTCATAGGGCATCCGCCAACTCCTTCAGCATGACGTAATCATCCATCACATAGCCCTCGCCGATGTTTTCCACCACCAGGTCCGCCACCTTGAAGCCGTGCTTGAGATAGGCCTGGATGGCCGGATGGTTCTGCCGGTTAACCCGCAGGATGAGGCGGGTGGTGCCGTGGGGCTGCACATGGCGGACCACCTCGGCAATCAGCAGGCCACCAATGCCATGGCGCTGGTAGTCCGGGTGCACGTAGAGCTTGTCCAGCTTGGTGTCGCCAGCCTGCAGGGGGTGGGCATGGGCGAAGCCTACCAGCAGGTCACCTGCCCGGGCCGCCAGCCACAGGTCGCCCCGGGCCAGGAGTTGCTTCACCAGACCGGGCTTGTAACGGCTGGCCAGCATGTATTCGATCTGGCCTTCACTGATGATGCCCGGGTAATGCCGGCGCCAGATCAGGCCGGCCAGGTCCACCAGGGCTTCGGCTTCTTCCAGACGCAGGGGGGAGACTTCAATCTGCATAAATTCGTCCCTTCTTGCCTTCCGGCTGGGTCTTGAAGCGGCGGTGCAGCCAGAAATACTGCTCCGGCATCTCCCGCACCCGGTCTTCGATGAAGGCATTCATGCGTCGGGTGTCCGCTTCCACGTCATTGCTGGGAAAGCCGTCCCAGGCCGGGTAGAAACGGGTGGTCCAGCCGTTCCCGTCCCGGCGGGTGATGCAGGGTACCACCACGGCCCCCGTGGCACGGGCCAGCCGGGACAGGCCGGTGATGGTGGCCGCGGGGTGGCCGAAGAAGGGGACGAAGATGGCGTCCTTGCGGCCGTAGTCCAGGTCCGGCAGGTAGTAGAAAGGCAGCCCCCGCTTGATGGCCCGGATGACGGGCTTGATGCCATCCCGGCGGGAATACATCTCCGAGGCCTGGCCGTCCCGGGTGAAGCGGGTGCGGGCCTGGAGCATGAGTTTGTCCAGGTGGGGATTCTTGATGCGGGCATAGAGAGAGACGATGGGGGCATATTCCGCCGTCACCCGCACCCCGCCCACGTTGAGGCCGACGAAATGGGGGGCCAGCCAGATCACCGGTTTGCCGGCGTGGGCCAGGTAGTGTTCCGTGCCCTCCAGGCGGGTGAGCCGTTCCACGTCAGCCCGGCTGCCCCACCAGGACACGGTGTCCTGGAAATAGGCCCGGGCCAGGAGGCGGAAATGGGCCCGGGCCACTGCCCGGCGGCGGGCGTCGGGCCAGTCCGGAAAGCAGATGCCCAGGTTCACCAGGGTGATTATCCTGCGCTCCCGGGCCAGGTAGTAGATCAGCCCCCCCAGCAAGCCCCCCAGGTTGCCCAGGACGCTGGCCGGCAGCAGGGCGTGGAGCAGTCGCAGAAGCAGGAATCCCAGCCGGCTCACTGTAAAACTTCCTCGGTACCGGTTTTCTTCTTCCTGGCCTTGCGCATCCGGTAGAAGGGGTAGGTCCACAGGAACTGGCGGGGAAAGCGGCGCACCCAGTTTTCCATGCGGTCGTTGACCACCTGGGCGGCGCCCTCCAGGGTTTCCGGCAGGGGGGGCACCGGGTCGATCCAGAGCCGGTAGCCCCGTCCCCAGGACAGGCGTTCGCAGATGAACAACAGGGGCACCGCCCCGGTGGCTTGGGCCAGCTTGTAGGGCAGGGCGGGTTTGTAGGATTGCCGGCCGAAGAAATCCACCCACACCCCCTGGCCTTCCCGGGCCCCCTGGTCCGGCAGGATCAGCACCGCTTCGCTGGCCCGCAGGGTTTCCAGCAGCAGGCGCACCCCCCGGGTGGCAGTGGGTACGGTGCGCAGGAAGCCCCGCTCCCGGCCAGCCCGCATGAGGCGCTCCAGCCAGGGTTTGCCGGGGGGCTGGTACAGGGCGGTGAGGGGCAGCCGGGCGCCGTAATACATGCCCGCCAGCTCCCAGCAGCCCAGGTGAGGGGTGATGATAAGCAGCCCCTTGCCCTGGGCCCGGGCAGCTTCCACGTGTTCCCAACCATGGACTTCCCGCACCCAGCCGGTGATGGTTTCCAGGGGGCGGTGCCACAGCACGGGGGTTTCCAGCATCAGCTTGCCCAGTTCGGCGGCGATGCCCAGGCCCACAAAGGGCTTCCGGAGCTCCGCCTGGCGCAGGTTGTTCGCCATCCGCTCACGCATCCGGGGCTGGGAAAGCAGCAGGAAGGGTCCCAGCATTGCGCCCAGCAGATGGGCCACGGGCAAGGGCAGGCGCGCTATGAGGGCGAGAAAAAATGGCATGCTGTGTACGTGGGATGAAGCGGGCGGTTGACCTGTCGACGCCGGCAAGGCTAGCATGCGGCTGCCGCCGAGTTAATCGCTGCCGTATTCCTGGCAGCCAGACAAATTGCGGGCGGGGTACAAATCCAGCTAAAGCGTCCCAGCTCCCGTCCCCTGGAGCCGGCCACGCCGGTAACCACAGGGGAGCCAAGGAGTTTTTATGAGCAAGGACTATTACTTCACTTCGGAATCCGTCTCTGAAGGCCATCCCGACAAGGTGGCGGACCAGATATCCGACGCCATCGTCGACGCCATCCTGGCCCAGGACAAGCATTCCCGCATCGCCGCCGAAACCCTGGTGACCACCGGCCTGGTGATCCTGGCTGGCGAAATCACCACGAACGCGAAAGTGGATTACGCCCGAGTGGCCCGGGACACCATCCGCCGCATCGGCTACGCTGACCCCTACCTGCGTTTCGACGCCGATGGCTGCTCCGTGCACGTGTGCTATGGCCAGCAGAGCGCCGACATCGCCCAGGGCGTCAACGCCGCCTACGACGACAACCTGGACCAGGGTGCCGGCGACCAGGGCCTGATGTTCGGCTACGCCTGCGACGAGACCCCGTCCCTCATGCCCATGCCCATCTACCTCTCCCACCGTCTGGTGGAGCGCCAGGCCCTGCTGCGCAAGGATGGCCGCCTGCCCTGGCTGCGACCCGACGCCAAGTCCCAGGTCACCCTGAAGTACGTGGACGGCAAACCCTTCAGCATCGACACCGTGGTGCTGTCCACCCAGCACAGCCCCGACATGGCGGAAGAAGTGAACGGCCGCAAGGTGATGAAGCAGGCCGCCATCGACGCCATCATCGAAGACATCATCCAGCCCGTGCTGCCCAAGGAACTCATCAAGGGCGACATCAAGTATCTGGTGAACCCCACCGGCGTGTTCGAGATCGGCGGTCCCCACGGTGACGCCGGCCTCACCGGCCGCAAGATCATCGTCGACACCTACGGCGGCGCCGCCCCCCACGGCGGCGGCGCCTTCTCCGGCAAGGACCCCTCCAAGGTGGACCGCTCCGCCGCCTACGCCGGCCGCTACGTGGCGAAGAACATCGTCGCCGCCGGCCTGGCCAGCAAGTGTCTCGTCCAGGTGAGCTACGCCATCGGCGTGGCCAAGCCCACCAGCGTCATGGTGGAAACCTACGGCACCGGCAAGATTCCCGACGAGAAGATCACCGAACTGGTGCTGCGCCACTTCGACCTCCGCCCCAAGGGCATCGTCAAGATGCTGGACCTGCTGCGCCCCATCTACCAGAAGACCGCCGCCTACGGCCACTTCGGCCGCGACGAACCGGAATTCACCTGGGAAAGTGTCGATAAGGCAGCGGCACTGCGTGCCGATGCGGGCCTGTAAGGCCCCGGCGGAGCCGCTTATCGACACTTCGGTGCAGGCTAACCTCGCGCCCAGCGAGGTTAAGGCGCACCAGCGCCGGCCGGAGCCAAAGTCCCCAATGGCAGCGGCACTGCGTGCCGATGCGGGGCTGTAAGCCCCGGCCCGCAGGGCCTTTGTCGATACTTCGTCGCAGGCTAATGCCCGCTTGGCGGGCGTTAAGGCGCGAAGCGCCGGCCGGAGACAGATCACATACTGGAAGTGCAGCGGCCCTCCGTGCCGATGCGGGCCTGTAAGGCTCCGGACGCACTACGCTTCTCCGGGCTACTATTGATACGGCCAGTTGAAGTATGAAGTGCTTCCCTCTCCCCCAGCCCCTCCCCCGCAAGCGGGGGAGGGGTGCGCGGCAGCGCGGGAGAGGGTGGGTTTAGACATCTTCGTGCCGTATCAATAGACTTGGGCGACCGGTGTGGTTCGTAGACTGGAGGAGGCCGCAGGCCGAGTCCGGGGAACCGGGGTTTAGTACCATACCCCGGTAAATCACTTCTCCGCTTTCCCCGTCCCCATGGCCAAACTCATCCTTCTCCCCGGCAAGGAACGCTCCGCCTTCCGCCGCCACCCCTGGCTTTTCGCCGGCTCTGTGGGCCGTCTGGAAGGCCGGGCCCGGCCGGGGGACACGGTGGAGGTGCTGGCCGACGACCTCAAGCCCCTGGGACGGGCGGCCTATAGCCCCCATTCCCAGATCCGCGCCCGGTTCTGGACCTTCGACCCGGACGAGAGCGTGGACGACGCGTTCATCAAGCGTCGGGTGGCCCAGGCCGTGGCCCGGCGCCAGGCCTTGCCGGAACTGCGGGACCAGGAAGGCCAGCGGCTGATCCATGCCGAATCCGACGGGTTGCCCGGGGTCATCGCCGACCGGTATGGCGATACGGTTGTGGTGCAATTGACTTCTGCCGGTGCCGACAAATGGCGCAACGCCCTGGTCCAGGCCCTGGTAAAGGCCACGGGGTGCGCCCGGGTGTACGAGCGGTCCGATTCGGATGTGCGGGGCCTGGAAGGCCTGGAGCCAGTCACCGGCTGGGTCCACGGCGAAGCGCCGGAAACGCCCGTCACCCTGCTGGAATACGGCGTGCGCCTGGGCGTGGACGTGGCCGGGGGGCACAAGACCGGCTTCTACCTGGACCAGCGGGAAAATCGCCGCATGCTGGGGGCCTTGTCCCCGGGCAGGACGGTACTCAACTGCTTCTGCTACACCGGGGGGTTTTCCCTTCAGGCCCTGGCGGGGGGCGCGGCCCGGGTGCTGTCCATCGATTCCTCCGGCCCGGCCCTGGACCAGGCCCGGGCCAATCTGGCCCTGAACCCCCAGCTGCCCGGGGAGCGGGCCGAATGGCTGGAAGCGGATGTGTTCGAGGCCCTGCGGGTGTTCCGCCGGGAGGGGCGTAGCTTTGACCTGATCGTCCTGGACCCGCCGAAGTTCGCGCCTTCGGCTGCCCACGCAGAGCGGGCGGCCCGGGCCTACAAGGACATCAACCTGCTGGGGTTCCGGCTCCTGAATCCCGGTGGCCTGTTGATGACCTATTCCTGCTCCGGGGGCATTGGCCTGGAACTGTTCCAGAAGATCGTCGCGGGTGCCGCCCTGGACGCAGGTCGGGATGCCCGCATCCTCCAGCGCCTGCAGGGCAGTGCCGACCATCCCGTCGGCCTGGCCTATCCCGAAGGGGAATACCTCAAAGGCCTGCTGGTGCAGGCGGATTGAGGTCGGGGAAGTCAGTAGATCAGCCCAGCCGGAAGCGTCCCACAAGGGCTTGCAGGGTCTGGGCGCTTTGGTCCAGGCCCTGGGCAGACTGGCGCAGGCTGTGCATGCGGGCGCTATAGCCTTCGCTGATCTGGCTGATCTGTTCCATGGAGACGGCAGTGTCGTGGCTGGTCTGGCGTTGTTCACGGGTGGCGTCGGCAATGTGGCGCACAAGGCCGTCCACTTCGCTGGCCGCATTCACGATGCCTTCCAGCATGTTCCGGGTGGAATGGCTGGCTTGGGCGTTGTCGTTGACTTCCTGGGTGACCCGGGCCATGGCATCCACCACCTGCCGGGTCTTGTCGCTGACACTGCCCACGGTTTCGCTGATGGACAGGGTGCTGGCAGCGGTGCGTTCCGCCAGTTTGCGAACCTCGTCGGCTACCACGGCAAATCCGCGGCCCTGCTCACCTGCCCGGGCAGCTTCGATAGCTGCGTTTAGGGCCAGCAGGTTGGTCTGGTCGGCGATATCCCGAATGACCTGGGTGACTTCTGAAATCCGGTCGATGAGCGAACTGAGTTCGCCAATGGCGTTGCTGGAGTCCGCCACGCTGTGGACGATGCGCTCCGTGGCGGCAACGCTTTCGCCCATCTTTCGATAGCCCTCATTGGCCACGTCCCGGGTATGGTTGGCGGATCGGGCCACGGCCTCAGAGTTTTCTGCCACTTCCGCGATGGATACCCCCATCTCTTCCATGGCGGCGCTGATTTCCTGGACTTTTCCGGCCTGGGAATCCGCGAGCCCTGCGGTTTCTCCCACAATCCCATTCAGGCCCCCGGCCGAAACTGTGACGTCCCGGGCGGTGTCGGCCACCTGACCAATCAGGCTGCCCAGAGATTGGCGCATGTTTTCCAGCGCCATTTGCAGACGGGCAAGTTCATCCTGCCCGCTGCTGAGGATCGGGTTTGCCAAGTCGCCATTGGCGATGCGCTCGGCAACGCTTACAGATTGATCAAGGCGGCCGGTGATGCTTTTTGTGATGAACCAGGCAATCAGCCCGCCCAATATCAAGGCCAGCAGCCCCAGGCCTCCCATCAGGCCCATGGCCGTCCGGTAAGCGGATTCTGCTGCCTGGGCGCTTTGCATGCTGTGGGTTTCCAGTCGCGCCAGCATTTCGTCCAGTTTGCCCACCAGGGCCTGCTGGGCGGGGCGGAGGCTGTCACGGAGGACTGTCTGGGCAGTATCCCGGTCTTCTGACAGGGCCGCGTCAATCACCTGGGCCAGGTGTTCCTGGGTCTGGGCATGCTGGGTGTGAATCTGTTCCAGCAAGGCGGTTTCTTCCTTGCTGAGCAGGGTGGCCAGGGCCTCGTCGGCGGTCTTGTAGGCCTTCTGGGCTTCCCGCACCCGTTTGACCTCCGAACGGACAAAGCCGAAATCCTCCTGAAGCAGCACATCCCGCAGGGCCAATCCCTGGAAACGGATGGCGTCCCGCATCTTGTTGAGCTGGGTGATGGCGGCGTAGTCCTTGCTGACAATTTCATCCAGGTTGGCCTGCATCATGGTCATTCGATTCAGGCCGATGAGCAGGGTGATCACCAGCAAGGCCAGGACCACGCCGAAACCCATCATCAGGCGTGGCCCCACCCTATATTGGTTGAGGAAGTGCATGACAAGCTCCAGCCGAAGGGGCTACCCGCCCCGGGTTGGGGAAGACGCCAGGTGCTTATTCGGCCGTGACTGCACTATGCAGTACACCAATGGCCTTTCCGCCATCCAGCACAGGTGCGGATATGTGTACGCTTTTGATCTGGGTCGTAGGGTCCGGCTTCACTTCATCCGCGTTCCAGGGCTTGCCCTTCATGGCTTCCTTGAAAGGAGGACGGGCGGCGGCGTTGTAGATCAGGGATTTGCTGCTGCCGCCCACCATGTTTCCTTTCTCGTCACGCAGGAAGAGCTTGTTGATGCCCTTGTCCGCTTCCCACTGCTGGATCAGCTTGCTGGCGGGGTTGTTGAGAATTCCCTGGATCTGGGGATCGTTCTCCGCCAGTTCGTCCCATTTGCCGTTGGTCATGCCGGGAATGGTGCCGCCCTTGGCATTGGCCTCCTTCACTGCCTTGACGATGCTGGGATTGGCCGCCCAGTCCACCAGTTTTTTCTTGTACTGCTGCACCTTGGCATCCAGGGCGGCTGGCAGGGCCGCCTGGACCATGGAAGCCTGGAACAGCAAACCCGCGCCCAGCAGCAGGGCCAGCATGAAGGCGGGTTTCAGGGCGATGGTATTCATGGCGAGACTCCTCTTGGATAGTGTTATTGCGCCGTGGGCATTCACACTATCGGATCAGTGCCGGGGATTCTTTAGCCCTGCGGAAGGCTGGCGTAGAATGCTCCCGCCGAGGAGCGCTGCAACGGAATTCCGCCAGGCTCGGCATCGACCTCATAACCGCGCTCACCTGTCCAACCCGCCGGGCGCGGGGCAGGCATGTGAGCCGCCCTCCCCGGCCATGGTATTCAAAGGAGCACACCATGGCTGAATTCACCGACTACAAAGTGGCCGACATGGCCCTGGCCGACTGGGGCCGCAAGGAAATCCGCATCGCCGAGACCGAGATGCCCGGTCTCATGGCCATCCGCGAGGAATTCGCGGCCAGCCAGCCCCTCAAGGGCGCCCGCATCACCGGCAGCCTGCACATGACCATCCAGACGGCGGTATTGATCGAGACGCTGACGGCTTTGGGTGCCGAGGTGCGTTGGGCCTCCTGCAACATCTTCTCCACCCAGGACCACGCCGCCGCCGCCATCGCTGCCGAGAACATTCCGGTCTACGCCGTGAAGGGCGAGAGCCTCACCGAATACTGGGACTACACCCACAAGATCTTCGAGTGGCCCGACAACGGCTACAGCAACATGATCCTGGACGACGGCGGCGATGCCACACTGCTGCTGCACCTGGGCACCCGGGCCGAGGCCGACATCAGCGTCCTGGCCAACCCGGGCAGCGAGGAAGAGACGGTGCTGTTCGCCGCCATCAAGGCCAAGCTGGCCACGGACCCCACCTGGTATTCCACCCGCATCAAGCACATCAAGGGTGTCACCGAGGAAACCACTACCGGTGTGCACCGTCTGTATCAGATGCACGAGCGGGGTGAACTCAAGTTCCCCGGCATCAACGTCAACGATTCCGTCACCAAGTCCAAGTTCGACAACCTCTACGGCTGCCGGGAATCCCTGGTGGACGGTATCAAGCGGGCCACGGACGTGATGGTGGCAGGCAAGATCGCCCTGGTGTGCGGCTACGGCGACGTGGGCAAGGGCTCCGCCCAGGCCCTGCGCGCCCTCTCCGCCCAGGTCTGGGTCACCGAAGTGGACCCCATCTGCGCCCTCCAGGCCGCCATGGAAGGCTACCGGGTGGTGACCATGGAATACGCCGCCGACAAGGCCGACATCTTCGTCACCGCCACCGGCAACTACCACGTGATCACCCACGACCACATGGCCGCCATGAAGGACCAGGCCATCGTCTGCAACATCGGCCATTTCGACAACGAGATCGACGTGGCGTCCATCGAGAAGTACCAATGGGAAGAGATCAAGCCCCAGGTGGACCACATCATCTTCCCTGACGGCAAGCGCATCATCCTGCTGGCCAAGGGCCGCCTGGTGAACCTGGGCTGCGCCACCGGCCATCCGTCCTACGTGATGTCCAGTTCCTTCGCCAACCAGACCATCGCCCAGATCGAGCTGTTCACCCGCACCAGCGAGTACCCGGTGGGCGTGTACACCCTGCCCAAGCATCTGGACGAGAAGGTGGCCAGGCTCCAGCTCAAGAAGCTCAACGCCCAGCTCACCGTGCTCACCGAGCAACAGGCTGCCTACATCGGCGTACCGGTGCAGGGACCTTACAAGGCCGAGCACTACCGCTACTAAGCACGGCAGAGGGGGCGCAGTTGATTGCGCCCTGGCATGGTTCCGGAATGGCTCCACTCTGTATCCGAAGTGGAGCCGAGCCATGCCCATCTCTCCATCAAGTCGGTGCCCGAGGCCCTGGCGGAAAGCCTGCGCCAGCGGGCTGCCCGCAACCATCGCTCTCTGCAGGGGGAGTTGATGGCCATCCTGGAAGCGGCGGTCCACGAAACCCCGATTCCCGTCACCTTGCCGGCTTGCCGCCCCCGTAAGCAGGTTGGACGG
This sequence comes from Pseudomonadota bacterium, assembly GCA_040757575.1. Taxonomy (GTDB): domain Bacteria; phylum Pseudomonadota; class Gammaproteobacteria; order Burkholderiales; family Thiobacillaceae; genus PFJX01. The sequence goes on along the minus strand of JBFLXA010000002.1, from coordinate 49,308 downwards.
TTGCGGCAGCCAGGTTCGGGTCGGCATGCATCCATGGCCGTAACGCCTCCCGATCGAAACAGCTGCCCCGGCACATAGCCAGGGCGGCGTACAGGGCTTCGGTTTCCGGGTTTTGGAACCGGTAATCGGGGTTCAGGCTGCGGTTCAGGTCCGGCTGGGCGATGGCCGGAGGGGCGGCAGGTGGTTCCAGCTCCAGGTATTCAGCCAGGTCTGTAAGCAGGTCCGCTTCCCGGGTGAACCAGTCTTCGTAGTGGACGATGTGGCAAGGGTACTCCGGGCAGTCCGCCCCGGTATAGGCCAGGGCGTCCCGGGTGCGGCGCAGCCAGACGGCTTCCGCTTCGGCGGCCGGGGTGCCGTAGGCCTTCTGGAAAGAGGCCACCACGCTGCCCGGGTGGCGCAGGGCGAGGATGTATTTCGGAGTCACGCCCAGTTCCGTAAACAGGGCCTGCCACAGGGGCAGAAAGGCGGCGGTGCGGGGGTCCTTGAAGGCCCAGAGTCCCGGTGCCTCGAGTTGGGCGGCGAGAAGCCTGCCCAGTTCGAGCCGGGCTTCAGCAGTGGCCGGATGGCTCAGCCAGTCGGCCGGCAGGGGGTGGAAAGGCCATGCCCCCAGGGCACGCAACAGGTTGGCCTGGATGCGGACGATGGGCACGTCCTCGAAGAAACCTCGGGGGTTGTCCGACCGGGGAGGGATCAGTTCGCCGGATACCCTCACTCCCAGGGCCGCCAGGGCCTGCATGAGCAGGGAAGTGCCGGTGCGCCCGGCGCCAAGCACTACGGCCACCGGGCGTTGGGCGACGGGCCTGAAGGGGGTATTCCGGAAGGGGGAGTCGGGATCGGGCATCTGGTCGGCCATTGTAAGCCTGGGGGGCTTGCTCGAAATCGGCCAGGCATAACACCCTACGCATACAGTAATTATTGAAAGAAGGGCCTACCTGCATTTCCCCTGGAAGGAAAAGACAAGGTGTCGTGAATGCCGCGTTGGTGTTCTGGCTGATTTGATCCCCGGGAGCCCGGAGAAGCACAACGCGCCTGGGGAAAATCCTTTCCCGACTCGAATTCAGTGCTCCGCCAGTCTCGCCATTACTTCCTTCTCAAAGGAATCTGCTTTCGCCGATGAGGCCACAGCGGCGATGACCTTCTTGCCGGCGGCGACGGCCTGGGCGAAGTCGGCCCGGTTGTGGGCGGCGTCAAGCTTGGCGAAGACCGGCGAGCGGTCGCCCACCAAAACCTTGAAGGTGTCCAGGGCGTGGGCCTTGGCGGCTTCGATGCCGTTCATGCGGGCCGGGTTGGGGTTGGGGGCGGCGGGGGGGAGATGGTCCGATTCCGGCAGTTGCAGAATGGCCAGTACGCCTCCTTCGAAGGCGGCAGCCTGCTGGGCGGAAGCGGTGGTGGCCAGCATGCGTTTGGCCAACACCAGGGCCTGGATGAAGGCAGGCTTGTCCGGGGCCACCTTGAGTTTTGCGTAGGCAGGAGACTGTTCTCCGGCCAGGGTGGACACCACGCGCAAGGCGTGCTGTCGGGCTGCTTCCAGCCGGGAATGGCCCAGCACGTTGAGGGCGTCGCTCAGACCCATCTGGCTGTCTCCCATGCCGGCCCGTTTAACCTGGCCCACGTAGCCCCCTTCCCAGAGCTGTTCCAGGATGGCGTCCAGTTCCTGGCAGGTGGGCAGTTTGGCGCGCAGTTCTCCGACGCTGATGGGGTCGTTGATGAGAAACAGCACCTGCCGGGGCCTTTGCTTGAGGGCGTGCTGATTGCCCAGCAGTTCATTGCGGCCCAGTTCCGTGCGGGCAAAGACGATGCGATCGTCCATGGAAGTCTCCTCTCGTTACTGCTGTTATGTGTATTTGCCTGCATGGTGGCGACGGCATGGGGCGCTGTCAACGCGGGGGGCGCAGCTGGCGGCTTTGGGGGTAAAGTCAGCTTTCATCCAAAAAAGGAGGTGCCATGTTCAAGCAGCCTTTCAATGTTTCCCCCGTCGCCAGCAAGGGCGCCTTCATCGGCAAGCTCATTGGTGCCGGGGTGCTGGTGGTCCTGCTGTTTTCGCTCTTGTCGCCCTTTACCGTGATTCCAGCCGGCCATCGGGGGGTGGTCACCACCTTCGGCAAGGTGAGTGAGGACGTGCTGGACGAGGGCATCCATCTCATCATTCCGGTGGTGAATACCGTGCACAAGATCGATGTGCGGATACAGAAGGGGGAAGGCCAGGGGGAAGCCGCCTCCAAGGACTTGCAGACCATCCACACCACGGTGGCCCTCAACTACCACCTGAAGCCCGAGAGCGTGGCCCTGACCTTCCAGGACATCGGCGGCCTGCGGGAAGTGGAGGAGCGCATCATCCTGCCTTCCACCCAGGAGGCGGTGAAGGCCATCACCGCCCGCTATACGGCGGAGGAACTGGTGGCCAAGCGGGAAGAGGTGCGTAACCAGATCAAGAGCTTCCTGGTGGACCGGCTGGGCCGCCACGGCATTCTGGTGGACGAGTTCTCGGTGACCAATTTCGATTTCTCCAAGTCTTTCAACGAAGCCATCGAGGCCAAGACCACGGCGGAACAGTTGAAGCTGAAGGCCGAGCGGGATTTGCAGCGCATCAAGGTGGAGGCGGAGCAGAAGGTGGCCCAGGCCCAGGCCGAAGCCGAGGCCCTGCGCCTGCAAAAGCAGGTGATCACGCCGGAGCTCATCAAGCTGCGGGAGATCGAGGCCCAGCGCATGGCCATCGAAAAATGGAACGGCCAGTTGCCCAGCGTGACCGGGGGTGCGGTGCCCTTCATCAACGTGGGCAGGTAAGCGTCTGTCCTGCCGGTAGAATGTCCGGACTCTATTACGGGGGTGGATGATGGAACTGGTCTGGTGGCACTGGGCGGTACTGGGCATGGTGCTGATCGGCATCGAGATGCTGACGCCCACCTTCTTTCTCATGTGGTTTGGCCTGGGGGCCTTGCTCATGGGAGCTGTGGTAGCGGTGTTGCCCCTGGGGTTCGCTGCCCAGATCATGGGCTGGGCCGTGGCCTCCCTGGCCATGACCGGTGTTTGGCTCAAGTATTTCCGCAATCCGGACCGCACCCACGCGGGCCAGTCCAAGGAAGGGGTGCTGGGCATTTCCGGGCTGGTGTCCCGGGCCATTCCGGAAATGGGCGAAGGTGAAATCATGTTCCAGCGGCCCGTTTTGGGGGCAGACCGCTGGCCGGCCGTGGCCGACACCCCCATCGCGGCGGGAGAGAAGGCCCGCATCGTGGATGTGCTGGGCCAGACCCTCAAAGTCGCAAAACTCTAGGAGATCGTCATGGGTGGAGAAATCGTTTCCGTAATCCTGCTGCTATTCCTGCTGGTCACCCTCTGGAAGGGGGTGCGCATCGTGCCCCAGGGGGAAGAATGGGTGGTGGAACGGCTGGGCAAGTACTTCAAGACCATCATGCCCGGCCTGCATGTGCTGGTGCCCTACATCGACAACGTCGCCTACAAGGTCACCACCAAGGACCTGATCCTGGACATTCCCGAGCAGGAAGTGATCACCCGGGACAATGCCGTGCTGGTCACCAACGCCATCGCCTTCGTGAAAGTGACCGACACCCAGAGCGCTGTGTACGGCGTCACCAATTTCCAGCTGGCGGTGATGAACCTGGTGCAGACCAGCCTGCGGGCCATCATCGGCGACATGGACCTGGACCAGGCCCTGTCCAGCCGGGACCAGATCAAGGCCCGCCTGAAGGAATCCATCGCCGATGACGTGGCGGACTGGGGCTTGACCCTGAAGTCCGTGGAAATCCAGGACATCAAACCCTCCCCCACCATGCAGCGTTCCATGGAACTCCAGGCTGCCGCCGAGCGGGAACGGAAGGCCACGGTGACCAAGGCGGAGGGCGACAAGCAGGCCGCCATTCTGGAAGCCGAGGCCCGGCTGGAAGCCGCCAAGCGGGATGCCGAAGCCCAGGTGCGCTTGGCGGAAGCCTCCGCCGAAGCCATCCGGCGCATTGCCGAAGGCATTGCCGACAAGGAACTGCCGGCCTACTACCTGCTGGGGGAGAAATACGTGGCGTCCCTCAAGGACATGGCACTGAGCCAGGGCAGCAAGACCGTGGTGCTGCCGGCGGACCTGATGAAATCCCTGGAGGGCCTGTTGGGCAGCCGGCGTTGATTCAAGACTTGCACATCCGCGAAAAAAAGTTAAAGTGTTTTCTAAAGATTAACCGGCAAAGACCGATAAAAGCGGCAGAACTGTATGTTTGACCCAAGAGTGCAAGTGGAGAGCAGAGGATGAAACGATCACTGCTTTATTTGACGTTGATGGCTTTTCTGGCCGGTGCCGTGGCGCCCGGGCCGGTGGCCTGGGCTGCGTCTTCCACCAAGACAACGGTCAAGAGCCAGTCTGCCAGCAAGGCCAAGGCCAAGACCAAGAAAAAAACCAAGGCCAAAACCAAGAAAAAACTGAAGTCGAAACAAAAAGCCAAGGTGGTAGCCCGGGCGCCAACCCCGCTGCGGGCGGCGGCAGGCGCAACGGCGGTCGGCGCGGTAACAACCGCTGGGGCCGTGGCCGGAGACCTCCATGAACTGAACCTGAAATCCGCAGCGGCCCTGGTCATCGACCAGAAGACCGGCGAGGCCCTGTACGCCAAGAACGCGGATATTCCCACTTCCATTGCCTCCATCACCAAGCTGATGACCGCCATGGTCACCCTGGATGCCGGGCTGTCCATGGACGAAGAAATCACCATCAACAGTGCGGACGTGGACCGACTGAAAGGCACGACCTCCCGCCTTGCCCTGGGCACCACCCTGACCCGGGGCGAACTCATGCACCTGGCCCTCATCGCCTCGGAAAACCGGGCCGCCTCGGCCTTGAGCCGGGCATACCCCGGCGGCCGGGATGCATTCATCGCCGCCATGAACCGCAAGGCCCGGGCCCTGGGCATGACGGACAGCCACTTTGTCGACAGCACCGGACTGAACAGCGCCAACAAGGCCACAGCGTCAGACCTGGCCCGCATGGTGGATGCGGCCTACCGCTATCCCGCCATCCGGGATATCTCCACCGCCGCCGGCTTCGACGTGGTGCTGCCGGCCAAGAAAGTGGTGAAGATCCGGGAAAACGGCCGCATCAAACGGGTAACCCGGGATATCACCCGGCAGGTGGCATTCACCAACACCAATGCCCTGACCCGCAATGGCGAGTGGGACATCGGCGTCTCCAAGACCGGCTACATCAACGAGGCAGGCCGCTGCCTGGTCATGCAGGCACGCATTTCCGAAAAACCGGTCATCATCGTCCTGCTGGATTCCTGGGGTAAATGGAGCCGCATCGGCGACGCCAACCGCATCAAGAAATGGCTGGAAGAGCGCAGCCATCTGGTCAGCCGGGGGAATCAGGATTCCGTCTGACCACAGTCCGGTGCGCGTGACAGAGGCGGCCGAGGCCGCCTTTTTCATGCCCGTATGAATGAGACATTGACAGCGACATGACGAGCTAATCAGTACCGCGACCGGAGCAGCAGGTCGCGGTCGGGCATGACTGATGGCTGCTATCACTATCAATGCGTGCGGTCGTCGGCTGATGTTCCATAGTCCGCTGTTCGGCCAGAGCGGACGTTGTACCCTGTCTCTGAATCAGGCAGCTAGGCGCCGATCTGCAGACCTTGAAATAGACATGAGCGCCGACTTATTGCCATTTGGGGTTTGTCCAGTTTGGAAGTCGTATACTTCCCGATTAGATGAGTCGTTCAAAAGGTTCCACATGGACCACTCATGTCAGCTCAACCTACTTTGAACAGTAACTATGGCAAACAGCTTTTCGTTCCTCGCCGGCTCGCTTGCATTGGAGAACAGACCTTTTCATTTCAAGGTCGCCGATCTAATTCGATCCGTATTTGCTGATTGCCACGGTTATGTGGGTTACAAGTTGACGACCCTTGGTCGAGCGTCTGATGACGATGTCCCATCGTTTCTTATCGTTACTCAGGAGCATGGAATCATTCTTATCGACGTTATTGAAGAGAGAATTTCCAACGTCATCCAGTCTGATGGCACCGATTATTGGAAATCGGATTCCGGCAACGCTTTCGTCGCTCGGAATCTAGTACTCGATATCTACATCGAGGAGGTTCAGAGCCGGCTAAAGAATGATCTCTCCTTGTATGACCGGAAGACGAAAAAAGCGAAGACGCCGATTATGTCCGCGATCGTCTTTTGCTCAAACCAGGCATCGGAACTCGACACACTTGTCCAACCGGACGAATTCGATATTGCGGGATTGACGATCGATTCGATGGAGGCTTGGCTTAAAGAATTGCCCCAAGACTATGGCTGTACAGAACAAGAACTCGGTAGGCTTTATGCACTTCTTGAAGGTACCTTCATTTATGAGTCGAAGCACGCACCAGTCGAAGAAGAGCAGCTTGTAACCGTCAATGATTATATTCGGAAGTCACTCCGGACTACGTTCAAGCAGGATGAGGCGCAGCGCCTTGCCTCAATGCAGTTGCCGCCCGGCCCTCAGCGCATACGCGGCCTCGCTGGGACTGGCAAGACAATTGTTCTTTGTTTGAAGGCTGCAATCACTCACAAACGGTTCGCCGATTTCAAAATTCTGTACCTATTCAACACCCAAAGCCTGTACCAGCATGTCCAAAGCCTAATTTCAAAATACTACACGCTGGAAGCAAAGAAGACTCCCGACTTTGACGACCAGTTGCATGTCTTTCACGCTTGGGGCGGCAGGCAAAAACCTGGTCTTTATTCTGATCTATGCAGGCAGTATGGTCTCGTACCGCTAACGCTTGGCGACGTTCGTGGTAAAGATGATTCCCTTGCCTACATCTATCGCGACCTTCTATCGAAGGCAGGTGACTCCATTAAGCCAGAATACGACTTGATACTGATCGATGAGGCTCAAGATTTTCCCAGCGAAGTTTTCCAAGTTGCATTCAAACTTGCAAAAGGCAGTGGAGCGGAGAAGCGAATAATTTGGGCCTATGACGAGTTTCAATCTCTCAGAGACTCTGAAATAAAGGGGCCGGCCGATCTGTTTGGAACCGCAGCAGACGGCACCCCCAATCTTTCCGACTCGATTCTCGCAGGGAAATACGCAGGTGACATTCCAAAGGATTTCGTGCTACCTAATTGCTACAGAACGCCGCGCCCAGTCTTGATGACCGCACACGGCATAGCAATGGGGTTGTATACGAAGCAGCCGGCCGAGATGTTCTATCACCCGGCCGACTGGCAGGCCATTGGTTATCGTGTAAACGAGCCTCAAGCACTAATGTTGACGCCGGGCGATAGCGTCGAAATTGAGCGGCCCGACGAAAACAGTCGGAACCTCCTTGAAGGATTAATGCGTGAAAATGGAAAGCGCCCGCTGAATTTGGTTCAGTGTGAGGTTTTTGCTGACGACAGCGATCAACTGGAGTTCATTAAAACAAAAATAGTACAGTTGATCTCTGAGGACGGTGTTGCTGCGGAAGAAATCATCATCGTTAATTTGAGGTCGGGAAATAACAAGGAAGCGATGCTTGCCATTCAGCGTGCTCTTAATTCTGTCGGCATTAAGTCTGTCATACCGGGATATGTTGAGAGTGCGGACGTTTTCAAGCCGAAGGGATCGGTAACAATAACCACGCCGTTTCGAGCAAAAGGAAACGAAGCAAATATTGTCTTCGTAATTAACGCACAACGAGTGGCCGTCGACTTTACCCTCAGAATGCGAAATGCTTTTTTTGTCGCGGTTACACGTTCACGCGGCTGGTGCTACATCAGTGGATTCGGAGCCGGAATGCAAAAGCTGGCCAGCGAAATTGAAGCAATTAAGGCTGATTTCCCAGTATTTCGGTTCACCTGCCCAGACCAGGCTAGCGTGCAGCGGGGAAAGACCTTCTTGAACAAATCTGACAAGGAGTTGGACAAGATACAGGAATTGATTGAGCTGCTTGATAAGAATCCAGAACTTCGGCAATTGATCATTGAGCGGGACAAGGAGAAGTGAGGAATCAATGGTGGCGAAAATGCGTCTAGCTCACGCTTGCCAAGGACTGAACAACGCTGTTACCCATCTGAGTAACGTGATCCAGGTTCAAAACACGACCGTGTCAGAGATTGACCGAACTATATCTTGGGGAGGCCGAACGACAGGCATCCTCAAGGGCATTTTTTATCCCCTCGAATATCAATTTCTGCTTGATCGCCAGCAGTACTCGGTACTGCTATCAGATGGATCGTTTTTTCAGTTTTTTTATCTATTTGATACTGAAAACGAGTTACGACAAGCTCGCCTTGCATTCTTTCCGCCTCCTGTTTCCACTCGCGACAGCATAGGGGATCTTCTAGACGCGGCTGAGGGGGCGCTCGATCGCGATGATGAGCAACTATATGAGCATCTCTACAACTGGACTGAATGGCTTGAAATCAAGCAACAAGCACCTTCAAATACGTCACACATTCGATTCGACTTTGACCGGGATGTAACATCCCATTCCCAAGCTCACATTCAATTTAGTGGAGTGCAAGAGCTGCGCGTCCCAGCAGACTTCTTCCCGCAGCCACTGGCCTTTGTTCAGCTATGTGAAACTATGCTCTCTGGCATAGGTAAGATCGATGATGGTCAGCTTGGCTTCGAAAGAAACAATATTCTTTCACTCGGACGTCCCAACCAATTAATCACCTTAGGGCATATCGCAACTCCCCCCTGAGATTGGCGCGGTATTCGGAACGGACTCCTCTGAAGTTCACAAAGATTTGGTGAGGCTATACCTATTCGTGTAGTCCACACAGCAAACGGCAGCAACCCGGGCCACACCGGCCGTTTACCTAGGACAAAACCAACGTCCGGATTGGCCGAACAGCGGGAGTTCCCAGGCTGAGGGTCGAGTTACTGCACCAGGTTCGGAGTACGCGTTCAGACGGGCACCCCAAAGCGGCCCCTACGGCTGACCAGCAGCAACCCGCTCCTGACCCATTAGTCCTGCTCCCCGCGGTAAAAATACAACTTGGCATATGAGCGATGTTGTGCGAAAACACACCAATAGTATGATCATTCGTCATCATTGGAGACATGGTATGGGCACCATACGCAAAACCATCACTTTGACCGACCAACAGGACGCCTGGGTCAAAGCGCAGATCGACGGCGGGGGCTACACGAACGACAGCGAACTGATCCGTGACCTCATTCGCCGCGAACAGGAACGTACCGCCGCCATCGAAAACATCCGTCAAGCCTTGATCGAAGGCGAACAGAGCGGCGAACCGCAAACCTTCGACCCTGAAGGATTCAAGCGGCGTATGCAGTCCTCTCATGCCTGAATATCGTCTCACGCCCGCCGCTCAGCGGGACCTGGAGGGCATCTGGCAATACACCCGCGATCAGTGGGGCACTGAGCAGGCGCACCGTTACGCCGATAAGCTCATTGCAGCTTTCGCGGAGTTGGCCGAGACGCCGAAGACCGCACCCGCCTGTGAACATATCCGACCTGGCTATCGACGGCGCAGCGTCGAACACCATGTCTTCTACTTTCGTATCACCGCCTACGGCATCGCTGTAGTGCTCATCCTGCATACCCGGATGGATGCGCCGCGATACCTATGACTTACGCCCGAGCCGTTGGTCGTTTGACTGGTAACACGACTGAGAAATGGGTTGCTGGAGCATCTGAGTACGCGCTCAGACCGGCGCCCCGAGGCGGCAGCAAAGCGGGAGATGTACGGCCGCTGGCTATCAGCTAGATCTCGGTCTGTTCTGAGATCTCCAAGGCATCATCTACCTCGATGCCCAGGTACCTCATGGTGCTTTCCAGCTTGGCGTGGCCAAGCAACAGTTGGACGGCTCGAAAGTTCTTCGTTCGCCGGTAGATCAGGGTTGCCTTGTTGCGCCGCATCGAATGGGTGCCATAGACCATCGGATCCAGGCCCACGGCTTCCACCCAGTGATGCACGATGCGGGCGTATTGCCGGGTGGAGACATGAGGGGAATGCGTAACCCGGCTGGGGAAGAGGTACTGATCTCCGTGCAGGTGGGCTTTATCGATCCACGCCGACACCGCAATTCGCTTGGCCGTCCCGATATTTGACCTGGATCAAGTTTTTTGCGTTTCCCGCTGGCGCTTGCCGGGAATCTCGCTAATGTCCGCCGGTGTTCGAGACGACTCCAGGCGAGGGGTGTATGACGAGGCTGACCGGCGGGACCTTGCTGGCCCTGATGCTGCTGACAGGGGCCCCTGCCTTGTCTGGCGACAAGCCGCCGCCCCAGGCTGTGGAACTGTGTGCCGGTTGCCATGGCGCCGACGGCAACAGTGCCGTGGCGGACTTTCCCAGGCTCGCTGGCCAGCAGAAGGTGTACCTGTTGCGGGAGATGCTGGACTACAAGGAAGGCCGGCGGCAGAACGAGATCATGACGCCCCTCATGACCGGTTTGAGCGAGGCGGACATGGAAGCCCTGGCGAGCTTTTACGCCAGGCAGGAACCCGCCGAGGGGGTGGTGAACAAGCCTCAGCTCCTGGCCCTGGGCAAGCGGGTCTATCTGGAGGGCAACACGAAATCCGGCGTGCCTTCCTGCGATGGATGCCATGAAGAAAACGGCGAAGGCTCGAAGAAGTTTCCCCGTCTGGCCGGCCAGCACACGGCCTATACCCTGGCGCAACTGGCCCAGTACGCTTCTGGCAAGCGCAGTAATGGCGTCAAGGTGATGCGCACCATTGCCGAGCGCCTGACACCGGAAGAGGCCGAGGCCGTGGCCGAATACATGGCCAGCTTGAAGTAGGGAGTCCCCATGAAAACCCATCTCATCACCTGGGCCGTTCTGGGCCTGTTCAGCCTGCCGACCCTGGCCGCCTCTCCTGCTCCCAAGGTCGCGAAGGTCGACCCGGAGCTGGCCCGCATCCTGGCCGTGCACGGCGACGTGGCCAAGGGCCAGGAGGCCTATGCCATTTGCCGGGGCTGCCATCGGGCGGATGCCTCGGGCAAGGGCGAGGCGGGGTATCCCCAGCTGGCGGGCCAGCACCCCCAGGTCATCATCAAACAGATGCTGGATGTGCGGTCCGGACGCCGTTCCAGTCCCAAGATGCACCCATTCATCACCGCCGAGGTGGTGCCAGCGGAGGATCTGGCCCACATCGCCGCCTACCTTTACCAGTTGCCTGTGCCGGCTACCAACGGCAAGGGCAGTGGCAAGCTGCTGGAACTGGGTCGGCATCTCTACGAGCGGGATTGCGCCAGTTGCCACGGCAAGCAGGGGGAGGGGGACGGCGCCCGTTTCTATCCCCGGGTGGCGGGCCAGCACTATGCGTATCTGTACCGGGAATCCCGGGAGAGCCGGGACCAGGGCCGCCGCAATGCCAATGCCGAGATGGTTCGATTGATCCGGCATTACACCGACGATGACCTGAGGGCAGTGAGCGACTACATGTCCCGGCTGACGATTGGCAAACCCTGATTAGGACTTTTTATGCCCCGGTCTTTCGGCCGGGAAGTTGATGGGCGTCAAAGTTATTACCCGGCTCGGCTGATACATAGGCGACTCTCCCCATAGTCTGGAGGGTCTTGTCATGGATCGACGTGCTTTTCTTTGCGGATTGTCCGTTGTTGCCCTCATGGGCTGTGCCGGTAAAGGCACATCTACCGGCACGGTGCCTGCGGGCCCGCTTTTCAGCGAGGCGGAACGCAAACGCATCCTGGATTACTACGCCCGAGAGCGCCGGGGGCCGGGCCGGGAACAGCCAGCCCAAAGGGCGCGTATTGGTGACGTACTGGACAGCGGCCAGCGGCCCGCTCGGCTGCCCGATGCCCTGGATAAAAGCCTGCCCTACCTCCCGGACCCCCATGCCCGCCTGGTGCTGGGGGCCGACGTGATCCTGGTCAATCGCCAGACCCATGTCATTTCCGACGTGATTTCCCAGGTGGCTTACTGACCGCGCCGCTTGTGGCCTGGGCCGTCGGGTAAATGAAAAAAGTTTGATGGCTGTCAAGGTTTCCATGTCTGGGTCATCAGTACCATGCCCCTCCGGTTTAGGCCTGGGCCAAGTAGGGCTTATGCCTGCCGGCCGGCCAGTAACCCATCGGCAACCGTCCCGCCTGGAGGAGACAATGCGAAAAGCCGTCACATACCTGATTGCCGCTGCCAGCCTGAGTGCGGCCAACTACACACAGGCCGTGGACAACGTCCCGGGCCTGGCCATGACCTGCAACAACTGTCACGGCACCGGCGGCACCAGCGTCGGGCTGTCCATGCCCAGCATCGCCGGCCTGTCCGAGTCCTACCTGAAGAACATCATGATGGAGTGGAAGACCGGTGCCCGGGCTTCCGCCAACATGACCCGGCTCATCAAGGGCTACACGGACGAGGAAATCGCCGCCCTGGCGGCCTATTACTCGAAGCTGCCCTGGAAACCCCAGCCTCAGAGCGTGGGGGCCGATCTGCTGGCCAAAGGCAAGGAAGTGACCGAGCGCTGCGAGACCTGCCATGGCGCCACCGGCGGCCAGCCCGACGATGCGGACACCCCCATGCTGGCGGGCCAGTGGCCCAAGTATCTGGAACTGGAACTCATGAAGTACCGGGATGAGGGCTTCCAGATGACCCACAAGAAGATGACCCGCAACGCCCGCAAGCTGGAAGCGGCGGATGTGGAAGTTGCCGCCAGGTTCTTCGGCGCCCAGAGCAAGTGAGGACACCCATGATCACACCCGCAAGCACACTGAATCGTCGCGCATTCATCAAGCTGGCCGCCGCTGCCACCTCCGCTTCGGCCCTGGCCTTTCCCTCCATCGCCCGGGCGGGCAGCAAGGCCAAGGTCGTGGTCATCGGCGGCGGCTATGGCGGTGCCACTGCTGCCAAGTACGTGAAACTGCTGGATGGGGGCATCGACGTCACCCTCATCGAGCCCAACAAGACCTACGTGTCCTGCCCCCTTTCCAACGAAGTCATTGCCGGCCACCGGGAGATCAAGACCCTGGAAATGGGCTATGACGGCCTGAAGAAACGGGGTGTCACGGTGCTGCATGACCTGGCCGTGGGTGTGGACCGGGCCAAGAAAGTAGTCACCACCAAGGGGGGCAAGAAACTGCAATACGACGCCCTGGTCATGTCCCCGGGCATCGATTTCCAGTTCGACCAGATCGAAGGCTATTCCGAAGCCCTGATCGAACAGTTCCCTCATGCCTGGAAGGCGGGCCCCCAGACCCTGCTGCTGAAGAAGCAACTGGAAGCCATGCCCGACGGCGGCAAGTTCGTCATCGTCGTGCCCAAGGGCCCCTTCCGTTGCCCCCCCGGTCCCTATGAGCGGGCCTCCCTGGTGGCCAGCTACCTCAAGCATCACGGCAAGACCAAGTCCAAGGTCATCATCATGGACGCCAACGACAGCCACTCCAAGAAAGGCCTGTTCAACCAGGCCTGGGCGAAGCTCTACGGCTGGGAGAAGGAAGGCCTCAACACCAACGGCATGATCGAGTGGGTGAAAGGCGCCGAAGGCGGTGCGGTCACCAAGCTGGACGCCAAGAGCAAGACCGTGTCTTCCGACTTCGTCGACGTGAAGGCGGACGTGCTCAACATCATCCCCGCCCACAAGGCCGGCAAGATCGCGGTGCAGAGCGGGCTGGCGGGCACCCAGGGCAACAATTTCGAGAAGGGCTGGTGCAAGGTGACGCCCATGACCATGGCCTCTGCCGAAGACCCCAGCATCTATGTCATCGGCGATGCCTGCGTGGCGGGGGAAATGCCCCTCTACGGCAACCCCAACGCCGCCTTCGACATGCCCAAGTCGGCCCACATCGCCATGACCCAGGCCAAGGTGGTGGCCGGTGCCATCGTCGCCCAGGTCAATGGCCTGCCCACGCCCCAGCCCTACTATGCCAACACCTGCTACAGCGTGGTGGACCACGGCTATGGCTTCTCGGTGGCCCACCTGTACCGAGTGCAAAACGGCACTTTCAAGTACATCCCGGAAGGCAGCGGCATTTCGCCCGTCACCATGCCGGACAAGTCCCCGGTGCCGGACATCTACCGCAAGCTGGAGGCGGAATACGCCGACGGCTGGCTGCGCAATGTGCTGGCCGACGCTTTCATCTGATGCCGTGCAAACCGATCAAGCTGACTTTTCGCATGAAAGGAGGCCTATGACCCACCCGCGAGACCCCATCCAGTCGTAGTACCGGTTGGCCCGCGCAGGGTATGCGTCGACGGCCGCCCCAATAAATCAGCAAGGAGATGAACATGAAGATCGCATCCGTATGGAGCCGCATGGCGATGGGGCTGGCAGCAGCCCTGTTTGCCCTGGGCGTGAACGCGGCGGTGGATATTCCCAAGCCCCAGATACCGCCCCCGGGACCGGAGAAGGCTCCGCCCATCAAGCCGGTGGACGAAAAGAAATGCTATTCCTGCCACGTGGACGTGGAGGACTGGCACTCTGAAGGCCGTCACGCCACAGTCAACTGCGCCCATTGCCATGACGCGGTGGAGCACCAGAAGACCGCCAAGAACAAGGACATGGGCACCCGTCCCGGCACCAACAAGGACCACCGGGCCTGTGCCACCTGTCACGTGGAGCAGTACAACACCTTCGTGCAGACCAACCTGGATTCCCACGCCCGTGTGGAGAAGGCCACTACAAAGAGCCGTTCGCCCCTGTTTGACAAGCTCATGGAAGGCTATGGCTTCACCAAGGAGCATGCCGAGCCCCGTTCCCACGCCTTCATGCTGGTGGACCAGTGGGCCGTGGACCGGGCCTTCGGTGGTCGCATGAAGTTCAAGGACTGGACCTATATCAACAAGGCGGAACTGGCGGCCAACGGCGCCTGGAACGTCATTGTCGACAAGGAGCCCTCCACCTCCGACCAGAAGCCCTTCATGCGCCAGGTGGCCACTGCGGTGAACCCTGTCTGTATGAACTGCAAGACCCAGGACCACATCCTGGACTGGGCCTACAAGGGTGACAAGCACCCCGCCGCCAAGTGGGACCGCACTTCCAAGCCGGTGGAATTCGCCCGGGGCGTGAACCATCCCCTCAACTGCTTCATGTGCCACGACCCCCACTCCGCCAAGCCCCGCGTGGTGCGTGACGCCCTCATCGAGGCCGTGGTGGACCGCAAGGAAGGCACCTACCCCATGGACAAGGTGAAGTCCGGCCAGGTGAAGATGGAAAAAGTGGTGTTCCAGCGGGGGGGCAAGGACTTCCGCGCCATTGGTCTGCTGTCCAAGGCCGACTCCAACCTGATGTGCGCCCAGTGCCACGTGGAATACAACTGTGGTCCCGGCTTCGACTGTGCCGAAAAGGGCAAGGAGTTCTACATCAAGATGGACGACCCGCGTACCAACCTGTTCACCTGGGTGAACGTGTTTGGCTACAAGGACAAGATGGTGGGCCAGTACAAGTTCAAAGACTTCAAGCACGCCTCAACCGGTGCCCTGCTGCCCAAGATCCAGCACCCGGAGATGGAGACCTACTGGGGCTCCAAGCACGAGAAGGCAGGCGTGGAGTGCAAGGACTGCCACATGACCAAGACCAGGTCAGCCAACGGCAAGGTCACCACCAACCACCAGCAGATGTCGCCTCGCTACAACCTGAAGGCTGCCTGTCTCACCTGCCACAAGGACTGGACCGAGAAGGACGCCAAGTACCACATGGAAGCGATCCAGAACTACACCCGCGGCAAGATGGCCAAGGCGGAATTCTGGCTGGCCGAGTACATCGACTGGATCATGAAGGCCAAGGACGCCGGCGTGTCTGCTGAGGTGATGGACAAGGTCATGGACCTGCAATATGACGCCAACCTGTACTGGGAATGGTGGACCGCCGAGAACTCCGACGGCTTCCATAACCCGGATGATGCCCGCGAGTCTCTGACCCGCTCCATCGATGCCTCCCAGGCCGGTATCAAGCTGATCAAGGAAGAGCTGGCGAAGAAGAAAGCTGCCATGGCCGCCAAGTAAAGCGGTAACGGCGGTGATGGATAAGGGGCGGGATTACCCGCCCCTTTTTAATGGATATGCCGGTTTTGTGACGGCTTTCGTTTACAGGTATGCTCCCCCGGCTCCAATTCTCCCTTCGCCATGACCGTTTCCACTCTTTCCGTCCATGACCTTGCCTGCGCCCGGGGTGACCGGCTGCTGTTCAAGGGCATGAACTTCAGCATGCAGGCGGGCGAACTGTTGCTGGTGCAGGGAGGCAACGGCCAGGGCAAGACCAGCCTGCTGCGCCTGCTTACCGGCCTGTCCCGGCCCGAGGCCGGGGAGGTGCGCTGGTGCGGCGAGCCCATCGCCCGCCAGCGGGAGGCCTATCACGGCGCCATGATGTACCTGGGCCATGCCAACGGCGTAAAGGATGATCTGAACCCCCTGGAAAACCTGCGTTTTGCAGAAGGTCTGCAAGGTCGGCGTTTCAATGAAGGTCAGGCTGCCGCCCTGCTGGAACGCCTGGGTCTGTCCCGCTGCCTGGACCTGCCCTGCCGGGTGCTGTCCTTCGGTCAGCGTCGTCGGGTGGCCCTGGCAGCTCTGCTGCTGGCGGGCGCTACCCTGTGGATTCTGGACGAGCCCCTCACCGGCCTGGATGTCCATGCCGTGGCCCTCATGGAAGGCCTGATCCGGGACCACCTGGAGGCGGGCGGCATGGTGGTGGCCACCACCCACCAGGCCCTGAACCTGGCCGGCGTGAAGGTGCAAAGGCTGCTGGTAGGCAACGTGGCGATACCGGAGCTGGCCTGATGTTCCGCTTCATACTCGCCGTCCTGCGCCGGGATCTGACCCTGGCCGCCCGCCGCCGGGGAGACTGGTTGATCGCCCAGTTCTTCTTCGTCATGGTGGCCAGCCTCTTTCCATTGGGGGTGGGGCCGGAACCGGAGATGCTGTCCCGCATTGGCCCCGGGGTGTTGTGGGTGGCGGCCACGCTGGCTTCTCTGCTTTCCCTGGCGCGGCTGTTCGAGGACGACCACCGGGACGGCAGCCTGGAACACATGGTTCTGTCCCCGGAACCCACGGTGCTATTGGTAATTGGCAAATCCCTGGCTCACTGGCTGATCTACGGCATTCCCCTGCTCATGATCGCCCCGGTTCTGGGCCTTCAGTTTAATTTAAGCTGGGACGCCATAATGGTGCTGGAATTGTCCCTGCTGCTGGGTACGCCCATCCTCTCCCTGCTGGGGGGGGTGGGAGCCGCCCTGACGCTGGGCCTGCGGGGCGGCGGTGTTCTGCTTACCCTGCTCATCCTGCCCCTCTATGTGCCGGCCCTGATTTTCGGTGCTGGTGCCGTGGATGGCGTGATGGCGGGAACTGGAGCCGAAGCTCACTTGTCATTGCTGGGCGCGTTCATGGTGCTCTCCCTTATGATTGCGCCCTGGATTGCTGCCGCGGCCTTACGTGTCTCCCTGGAATGAACCTCTACACTTACGCCTCCCCAGTCAATTTCTATCACCTCGCCGGCAAGCTGATTCCCTGGTTTGCCTGGGGCGCGGGCATTCTCACCCTGTGGGGCCTGTATGTGGGCTTTTTCCTGGCGCCCACGGATTTCCAGCAGGGCGAGGCCTACCGCATCATCTTCATCCACGTGCCGGCGGCCTGGATGTCCATGTTCATCTATCTGGTGATGGCCTTCTGGGGGGCCATCGGCCTGGCCTTCAATACCCGCCTGTCCTTCATGATGGCCCGGGCTCTGGCCCCCACCGGCGCCATGTTCACCTTCGTGGCCCTGTGGACCGGCGCCTGGTGGGGCAAGCCCATGTGGGGGGCCTGGTGGGTGTGGGACGCCCGGCTGACCTCGGAACTGATCCTCCTGTTCCTGTACGTGGGCATCATCGCCCTGTGGGCCGCCATCGACGACATCAAGCGAGGGGACCGGGCCGGTTCACTACTCACCCTCATCGGCGCCATCAACGTGCCCATCATTTATTTTTCCGTGAAATGGTGGAACACCCTGCACCAGGGCGCCTCTATCAAACCCAGCGGCACCAGCATGGATGCCCTCATGCTGGAAGGCATGCTGGTCCTGGCCTTTGCAGCCTGGTTCTACACCATTGCCGTGGCCCTGGTCCGGGTGCGCCGCATCATCCTGGAGCGGGAACGGCATACGGACTGGGTAAAGGCCATTCTGGAAAAGGGGAACTGAGATGGAATGGGCAAGCTGGTCCGAATTCTGGGACATGGGGGGTTACGGCTTCTACGTATGGGGTTCCTATGGCGTCACGGCCCTGGTGGTCTTGATCGAGGTCATTTTGTTGAAACGCGCTGCCGGCGACACTCGCCGCCGACTCAAGCGCATGCAGCAGTGGGAAGAACAATGAAATCGCGGCACAAGAAACTGATGGTCATCGTATTGGGCCTGGCGGGCATCGGCATCGCTGCCGCCCTGGTCCTGAATGCCTTTCAGAGCAATCTGGTGTTCTTCTTCTCGCCCACCGAAGTGGCCCAGGGCAAGGCTCCCACGGATCGTGCCTTCCGCATCGGTGGCCTGGTGGAAGATGGCAGCGTGAAGCGGGATCCGGATGGCCTGACGGTGAGCTTCGTGGTGACCGATACGGCGAAATCCATCCCTGTCACCTACAAGGGCATCCTCCCGGACCTGTTCAAGGAAGGCAAAGGCGTGGTGGCGGAAGGCAAACTGGACGCCAGTGGACTGTTTACAGCCAGCCAGGTACTCGCCAAACACGACGAGAACTACATGCCCCCGGAGGCCGCCCATGCACTAGAACAGGCAGCCAAGGCGCAACAGACCCTGGCCCAGTAACTTATTCGTCATTCCCGCCCAGGCGGGAATCCAGAATTCAGATTCAATGTCCCCCGCGCGGGAGTGACAGCAAGGAGCACCGCCCATGATCCCCGAACTCGGCCATTTCGCCCTCATCGTCGCCCTGTTGCTGGCGGTGACCCAGTCCGTATTGCCTTTGATCGGCGCCCAGCGGGGCAAGGCTTCCCTCATGGCCGTGGCCCGGCCGGCGGCCCAGGGCCAGTTCGTGTTTGTGGCCCTGGCTTATGCGTGTCTGGTTTATGCCTTCCTGACCAACGATTTCTCCGTGGAGAACGTGGCCCGCAACTCCTTCTCCCAGTTGCCCGAGGTCTACCGTATCACCGCCACCTGGGGCTCCCATGAGGGTTCCATGCTCATGTGGGTGCTCATCCTGTCCCTCTGGACCACGGCGGTGTCCGTGTTCTCCCGCCACCTGCCGGATGACATGGTGGCTCGAGTGCTGGGCATCATGGGGCTGATCTCCGTGGGCTTCCTGGCATTCCTGCTGGTCACCTCCAACCCCTTCGACCGGCTGGTGCCTGCTGCCCCCGATGGTCGGGACATGAACCCCTTGCTCCAGGACTGGGGCATGATCATCCATCCGCCCATGCTGTACATGGGCTATGTGGGTTTCGCCGTAGCCTTTGCCTTCGCCATCGCCGCCCTGTTGTCCGGCAAGCTGGATGCCGCCTGGGCCCGCTGGTCCCGCCCCTGGACCACGGTGGCCTGGGCCTTCCTCACCGCTGGTATCGTCCTGGGAGCCTGGTGGGCCTACCGGGAACTGGGCTGGGGGGGCTGGTGGTTCTGGGACCCCACGGAAAATGCCTCCTTCATGCCCTGGCTGGCGGGTACCGCCCTGATCCATTCCCTGGCAGTGACGGAAAAGCGGGGCGCCTTCAAGGCCTGGACCGTGCTCCTGGCCCTGATCGCTTTCTCCCTGTCCCTGCTGGGTACTTTCCTGGTGCGTTCCGGGGTGCTTTCCTCGGTGCATGCCTTCGCCACGGACCCATCCCGGGGCGCATTCATCCTGGGTTTCCTGGCGGTGGTGATCGGCGGCTCCCTGGTGCTGTATGCCTGGCGGGCCCCGAAGATGGTCACAGGCGGTGCTTTCACCTGGTTCTCCCGGGAGGCCATGCTGCTGGCCAATAACGTGGTGCTGCTGGCCGCCATGGGGTCCGTGCTGTTGGGCACCCTCTACCCCCTGTTCATGGATGCCATGGGCATGGGCAAGATCTCTGTCGGCCCTCCCTACTTCAATGCCGTGTTCGTGCCCGTCATGGCGCCGGTGCTGTTCCTCATGGGCGTGGGGCCTCTGGCCCGCTGGAAGGAAGCCAGCCTGCCGGATATGGCTAGTCGCCTGAAATGGGCCTTCGCCGTGGCTGTGGTCACCGGTTTCCTGTTGCCCCTGACCCTGGAAGGCTTCAACCCCTGGGCCACCCTGGGCTTCTTCCTGGCCATCTGGATTGTGCTGACCGGCCTGCTGGGCTTCCGCGACCGCATGAAGAATGGCACCCGCCTGACCAGCCTGCCCCGGGCTTTCTGGGGCATGCAACTGGCCCACCTGGGCTTGGCCTGGGGCATTGCCGGCATCACCCTGGTGGCCAACTACGAGCAGGAACGGGATGTGCGCATGAACGTGGGGGACCACACCAGCCTGGCGGGCTACACCTTCACCTTCCAGGGCACCACGGAATACGATGGCCCCAACTACCGCGCGGCCCGGGGCACCATTGAGGTCAGCCAGGGCGGCAAGAAGATCGCCACTCTGCATCCGGAAAAACGCATCTACAACGCCTCCGGCATGCCCATGACCGAAGCTGACATCCACCCCAACTTCTTCCGGGACGTGTACGTGGCCCTGGGGGAGCCTCTGGATGACGAGGCCAAGTCCTGGGCGGTGCGGGTGTTCCACAAGCCCTATATCAACTGGCTGTGGCTGGGCGCGGTGGTAATGGTCATCGGCGGCTTTTTGGCGGCGTCAGACCGGCGCTACCGGATCAATGTGCGCAAGGCTACGGCCCCGGCCGGCGCCGTGGCCCAAGGCAGCTGATCATGAAGCGCTGGCTGCCTCTCGTCGTCTTTCTGGTTCTGGTGGGTTTTTTCGCCAAGGGGCTGTTCCTCAACCCCCGGGAAGTGCCGTCCCCTTTCATCGGCAAGCCGGCCCCGGATTTCGCCCTGCCTGTGGTGGGTAACGAAGCCATGGTGTTCAGCCCGGCAGATATGAAGGGCCGTGTCTGGGTGCTCAACGTCTGGGCTCCCTGGTGCGTGTCCTGCCGCCAGGAACACGGCGTGCTCATGGCTTTGTCCCAAAGCCAGACCGTGCCCATCGTCGGCCTGAACTGGAAGGACAAGGACCGGGAAGCCGCCGCCTTGCTGGCCCAGCAGGGCAGTCCCTACTTCGCCGTGCCGGATGACGTTTCCGGCAAGGTGGGCATCGACTACGGCGTTACCGGCACCCCGGAGACCTACATCATCGACAAGGCAGGCATCGTGCGGCTGAAGCACGTGGGCCCCATCGATGGCGAGGTATGGAAGAACAAGTTCGAGCCGAAGCTGAAGGAGCTGGGCGCATGAAGCACTGGATTTTCGCTTTCCTGATGGCAGCTGCTTTGCCGGCCTATGCCAACGAAGCCGCTCCCAACGCCGAAGACCCGATCATCGAGCAACGCCTGGTGAAGATGGCCGAGGACTTGCGCTGTCTGGTTTGCCAGAACGAATCCCTGGCGGGTTCCCACGCCGAACTGGCGGAAGACCTGCGCCGGGAAATCCGGGAGCAGATGAAGGCCGGCAAGAATGACAAGGAGGTCATCGAATACCTCACCACCCGCTATGGTGACTTTGTCCTCTATGAGCCCCCTTTCAAGCCCGTGACCTACCTGCTTTGGCTGGGGCCCTTCCTGTTCCTGCTGATCGGGGGCGGAGCCTGGTACCTCACCCTCAAGAAGCGCCGCGCCCTGGAGCAACAGCCCCTGGATGCTGCCCAGTTGGCCGCAGCCGAAAAACTGTTGCAAGACAAATAGACAACCCCAATAGGAAGCCCATGAGCACTGCCTGGACCGTATACCTGTTTTGGGCCGCTGCCGCGGCCTGTGTGGCCGTTGCGCTGGCTTTTGTCCTGCCGCCCTTGTTGCGCCGGAAAGCGGGTGAAGACAAGGCAGCTCGCCGGGACATCAACATTGCTGTCTACCGGGACCAGATGAAGGAGATGGAAGCGGACCTGGCCAATGGCCTGCTCACTCAGGACCAGTTCCAGACCGCCAAACTGGAACTGGAAACCCGTCTGGCGGAAGACGCCCTGGCCCCGGAGGCCACCCAGCCGGCCCCGGCTGTCGGCGGCGGCCGGGGCCTGGGTTATGGCCTGGCCGTGGTGCTGCCCGTGGCCGCCTTCGGCCTGTATGTGGTCATGGGGAATCCCGGTGCCATCCAGGCAGTGGCCGAGGCCCAGGCCAACCCCCAGGTGGCCCAGGGGGAGCACGACATCATGAAGCTCATCCAGAAAGTGGAAGAGAAGACCCGTCAGGACCCCAACGACCCCATGGCCTGGACCATCCTGGCCAAGACCTATTCCGCAGTGGGCCACTGGCCGGAAGCCCTGGGTGCCTGGGAAAAAGCCCTCAAACTGCAACCGGAGGAGCCGGCAGTGATGACTGGCTATGCCGAAGCCCTGGCCATCAGCAACGGCCGGGTATTGGCGGGCAAGCCCCTGGAACTGGTGTTGAAGGCCCTGGAAAAAGACCCCAACGACCTCAAGGGTCTGGAACTGGCCGGCATTGCCAGCTACCAGGCGGGCGAATTTGCCAAGACCGCCTATTACTTCAAGCAGCTCCTGAAGCAGTTGCCGCCGGATTCCCCCTACGCCCAGGACATCCTGGCCGCCCAGCAGGACGCGGAAGCCAAGGTGAAAGGTGCCCTCACCGGCATGGACGACCTGTCAGCCCAGGCCGGCGACCCTGCGGCCCCGGGCGCCACGATCACCGGCACCGTGGACGTGGCCCCGGCCCTGAAGGCCAAGCTCAAGGACAGTGACGTGGTCTTCCTGTTCGCCCGCAGCGGCGAAGGCGGCCCGCCGGTGGCCGCCATCCGCGCCCAGGCCGGCGGCTTCCCCCTGAGCTTCGAACTCAACGACGCTCAGGCCATGAATCCGGCCAACCGTCTGTCAAACTTCAAGGAAGTCACCCTCGCTGCCCGCGTGGCCAAGTCCGGCGACATCAAGGGGGCCGCCGGCGACCTGGAAAGCAAGCCTATGAAGGTGACTGTCGGCAGCCAGGGAGTGAAGGTGGTGATCGATACCGTGCGCCAGTAAGCGGCCGCGCTTTACCTGACTCATGGGCCTGCTCTACACCCTGGTCAATTCCCCCCTGGATTGCCGGTTTCCGACGCTCTACCAGGAACTGGGCATTGAGGAGGTCCGGTTCGACTCCGCCCGCAATTTGCACCGGGCCCTGAAACAGCAACGCCCGGATTATTTCGTCGGCGAATTCATCTACGGCTGGGGCAACAACTACGCCGGGGCCAACGTTTCAAACCTGGATGTCACCCTGCGCACCCTGCAGCCCATCGCTCCCCAGGCCCGGATCATCATCGTCATGGGCCCCCGGGAGGCGCCCCACATCGGCAAACTGCTGGACCTGTTCCCGGTTCACGCCGTGCTGACCTACCCCATCAGCGAACCGCAGATGCGAAACGCCTTGCAGGCTGCCGCGTAACTCCCCCGCGGGGGCCGCGACTTCCCCACATCAATAGGATCCAGGCTTGAAGCCCCGTTGTACTTCCTGGCGGTGTCTGGATTCCGTCTCGGCGAAGCTGTCGCTGCACCCGCCCTGGGTGACCTTGACGAACTTGACGGCTTTGTAGAACCGACCCTGGCTGCGGGCCACCACTGAAACATTGGAAGACCGTGCCAGACGCACTAGCAATTTCATCTCCGGCAGCACGTTTGGGGCAAGATAAAAAGCCCCCGCCAGGGGCCGGGGGTTGCCTTCGATGTACACGGCAAAGCCATCCACGTCCGGCAACAGGGCCTGGAATTCCAGCATGATGCTGGCGCCGTCCACAGCGATCTCGGGGGACATCAGATCCACGGCCGGGCTCAATTCCGGCTGGGCGTGGCGCAATTCGTCGATCAGGATGCCAAGCGGCGACTTGATCTGCGGTTTGGATGGGATGGGCTTGAAAGGGGCGGGCGCCGGGGCCGCCGCAGGGGGCTGGGGCGGCTGGACATTGAAGAAGGGAAACCAGGCAAAGGCTGCCGTTGGTCTTAACAAGCCGGCCGCCGCTGCTACCGACACCAAACCCACGGGCACGGAGGCTTGCAGGAAATGGCGTCGAGTTTGGAGGAGGTGCATGGGCGGGATTCCAGAATTAATGCGGCCAGTGTAACCGGGCTCAACCGGGGAGACGCCGCTAATATCATGCATCTGGTTCAATGAGGCCGGTGCGTCGGACCAAATCTTCGGAGTGGTTACCAGCGGGGCTCGGTCCTATGGGCTTATTCCCCTGGTGGCCTGTGTGAAGTCCACCCTGCAGACCCCGCTGGCCATACTGTCTGGCTCGCCGATGGAGTTGCAATGACCCCCTTTCAGGTTTATTTTCGCAGTATCGGCAAAGTGCTATAAAAATACGCAACAAGCAGGATGCCGGGTGAATTCGTTCAGTAAGATGATTCGGTGAATCTGGGCGAAACCGGGGACGACCGAGTCTTGTATCCAATCTGGGGAGATGATGATGTACATGACCGCACGCACGACCTTGCGCCAGTCGCTGATCTTCATGGGCACCATGGCCCTTTTCACTGCACCTGCCAGTGCATCCAGCCTGGTCGACAGTTTTGTACAAGCAGGGGCAGAACACCCGGCTACCTCCGCTGTCGACTACTCAGAGAAGACCTCTGCTAGCCCGGGAGACATCGTCGTTGCAGAAGCCTCCTGTCCCGCCGCTCCCTGTGCTGTTCTGGGGCCTTCCGCCACTGCGCGCGCAGCCAGTGATTACGGCGTGAACCGGGTTTATGCCTACGCAGGTGGAGGTCCTTCCATTACCTCTTCCGCTTTCGCGCAAAGTTTCTGGATGGAAGAATTGACGTTCAACGCCAACGCACTCTACTCCGGTGGCCCGGTTACGCTGGCCTTCCACCTGGACGGCAGTTGGGAAGACGCAAGCTTCGATTTTGACTTGGCTGTTTTCAACGCGACCCAGAAACTGCCTGCGGGTGACGATCGCGCGCTTTTTGATGACTACGGTCACCCGATCAAGCTGCAGGAAGTGGTGGACATTAGCTTCGATAATTCAATCTTTGATGCGTTGCCTCTACTGGGTCTGCTATATCCCAATTTCCAGGTGATACAGGCTGCCGGCACAACACAGGATGGCTTGATCGAGGGAATTCTCACCGTCAGCTTCACGCCCCAGGTAGGCGAGGTCTATACCCTTGCCGCCGGCATGAAAGCCTTGGTCGAAATTCCACTAGGCGGCGTGAATACTGGTACGGCTGACTTCTACAACTCGGCTGTCCTGAGTACCGTCTATCTGCCTCAAGGGCTGACGCTGAGTACAGATTCCGGGACGGCATATAACGTAGCTGTGGTGCCGGAAGTCGATATGTGGGCGATGTTGCTTGCCGGTTTGGGTCTGCTTGGGCTGGTTACGCGTCGCTCCTTTCGTTGAAGAGAAGGGCCCGAAGTCAACGGAGTCGTGACTGCATGGCATTAGCGCGCTTTGGAGATTTGACCGCACTCGGTTAGCCAGGCCTCCCTCCCCTGTCCTTTTGTCCGCCCCAGCGCGAGAATGCCGGTATCTTCCTAGCGGACCTTTTCCATGCGTACTCTCATCTGCGGCTCCATGGCCTACGACACCATCATGGTGTTCAAGGACCACTTCAAGAATCACATCCTGCCAGACCAGATTCACATCCTGAACGTGGCTTTTCTGGTGCCGGACATGCGCCGGGAGTGGGGGGGCTGTGCTGGCAACATCGCCTACAACATGAAGATGCTGGGGGGCGAGCCGGTGATCATGGCCACGGTGGGGGACGACTTTGGCTCCTACGCCGAGCGCCTTCGGGACCTGGGGCTGGATCAGGGCCACATACATCGTGTCGCCAACAGCTTTACCGCCCAGGCCTTCATCACCACGGACCTGGATGACAACCAGATAACCGCTTTCCACCCGGGGGCCATGAACTTCGCCCACCAGAACAAGGTGGACTGCGCCGAGGGCATCAAACTCGGCATCATCTCGCCGGATGGCCGCCAGGGCATGATCGACCATGCCCGCCAATTTGCCGAAGCCGGCATTCCCTTCATATTCGACCCGGGCCAGGGCCTGCCCATGTTCAATGGCGAAGAGCTGATGGATTTCATCCGCCAGGCGGAATATCTGACTTGCAACGACTATGAGGCGAAACTCCTTCAGGAGCGCACGGGTCTGACCCTGGAGCAGATGGCGAAACAGGTGCGCGCCCTGGTGGTGACCCTGGGGGGCGAAGGCTCCCGCATCTACGCCGATGGTCAGGTGCATGAAATCCCGGCCGCCAAACCGGCAGCGGTTCTGGACCCCACCGGTTGCGGCGACGCTTACCGGGCCGGCCTGATGGTGGGCATGCACAAAGGCATGGATTGGCCCACCTGCGGCCGTCTCGCCGGTCTGCTGGGGGCCATCAAGATCGCCCACCGGGGGGGGCAGAACCACCGCTTCACCTGGGACGGGATTGCTGACCGTTTCCGGGCCGAATACGGCTACGCTTTGTAAGGAATGATCATGAGCTACAAGACATTTGCCATCCTCGCGGCGGGCCTGGTCGGGCTGGGGCAATTGGCCGGCTGTGCCAGCGGTCTGGGCAGCAGCGACTATGAGCGCACCGAAGCCCGCCGGGTGTATGAGGTGAAGATGGGGGTGGTTGAAAGCGTGCGCACTGTCCGCCTGGAAGGCACAGACTCCGGTGTGGGAGCCGTGGCCGGGGGTGCCATTGGCGGCATCGCCGGCAGTAGCGTGGGGGGTGGCAAGGGAGCTGCCATCGGCGCTGTGGTCGGTGCCGTGGCGGGCGGTCTGGGGGGCGCTGCGGCAGAAGAGGCGCTCACCCGCAAGCCGGGCCTGGAGATCACCGTGCGGCTGGATTCAGGTCGCACCATCGCCGTGGTGCAGGAAGATACGGGAGAAAGCTTTGCCCGGGGTGACCGGGTACGGGTGCTTGAATCCGGGGGTCAGGCCCGCATCAGCAAGTAAGCAATGAACTTGCTGCGCGCGGTGTGGCGTCTGCTGCGCCTGGCCCTGCACCTGGGCTGGGGCATGGCGCGCATTCTCATCCTCTTTCCCCGCTATACCCCGGCGCGGCGGGAGGCGAGCATCGAGGTCTGGGCCCGGCAGATGCTGGCGCTGTTCAATATCCAGGTGCGGGTGGAAGGCCAATTGCCGAAAATTTCCGGGCGCGGTGCGCTGCTGGTGAGCAACCACGTGTCCTGGCTGGACATCCACGTGCTGCACAGCCTGTTGCCGGTGCGCTTCATTTCCAAGGCCGAGGTGCGGGGCTGGCCGGTGATCGGCTGGCTGGCGGAGGAAACCGGCACCGTCTTCCTGGTGCGGGAAAAGAAGGCCGATGCCCTGCGGGTGAACCAGCTCATGGCGGAACACATCGCCGCTGGCGACCTCTTGGCCTTCTTTCCGGAAGGCACCACCTCTGACGGACGTGATCTGCTGCCTTTCTACCCTTCCTTGTTCCAGCCCGCCGTGGACGCCCAGGCCCCCATCTGGCCCGTGCACCTGAGTTACCGGGACCTGCAGGGCCAGTATTGCGAGGCCGCCGCCTATTACAACAACCTCACCCTGGGCCAGTCTTTATGGCGCATCGCCCAACTGGACGGCCTGCGGGTCACCCTGCGCTGCATGCCAGCCATCGCCGTGAGCGCTGACAGTACACGCAAGACCCTGTCCCAGGCGGCGGAAGCAGCCATCCGGACAGCACAGACCGAGGCCCTGGACGGCATGGTGATCGGTTCCAGTCGTTGACGCCTTTCCCTGCAAGGGGAGGGCCCGCAACTTTGCAGCACTTGCCTGGCAGCTTATCCCGGTTTGCGTCGCGCTTCGCAACCCACCTGGAACAGGGTGTCGTCCTCCAGCCGGAAGGCGGTGAGTTTGCCGCCCCACAGGCAACCGGTATCCAGGGCCACCAGGTCGGGGCGGACGATGAGGCCCAGGGTGGACCAGTGGCCCATGAAAACCCGGGTGTCCTGGCTTTTACGGCCGGGAAAGTCGAACCAGGGGGTCAGTTCCGCCGGGGCGCTGCCCAGGCCCAGCTTGTGCTGGAATTCCAGGCTGCCGTCCCGGTGCAAATAGCGGGTGCGGGTCAGGCTGTTGGCGATGAAGCGCAGCCGTTCCTGGCCTTCCAGGGCCGGGTTCCAGCGGCGGGGTTCGTTGCCGTACATATGTTTGAGGAATTTCTGCCACTTGGGCCCTTGCAGGGCGTGTTCCAGTTCCCGGCCGTGGGCCTCAGCGTCCTCGGCCCGCCATTCCGGCGCCAGGCCGGCATGGACCATGAGCCTGTCCCCCTGCCGGTGCACCATGGGCCGATGTCGCAGCCAGTCCAGCAGCGGGTCCCGGTCCGGGGCCGCCAGGATCATCTCCAGGGTGTCCTTGTGGTGGGGGGGCACGAAGCCTTCCGCCACCGCCAGCAGGTGCAGGTCGTGGTTGCCCAGCACCGCCACCACTGAGGCATCGTGGGCCTTGCACCAGCGCAGCACGGCCAGGGAGTTCTCCCCCCGGTTCACCAGATCGCCGGTGATCCAGAGGGTGTCCCGGCCGGGGGCGAAGCCGGTCTGTTCCAGCAAGGCCTCAAAGGCCGCAAAACAGCCCTGGATGTCACCGATGACGTAAGTGCTCATCGATCTTCCCCCTCTCCCCCCGGGAGAGGGCCGGGGGGAGGGAACCCGGCCTGCATGGATGGTAAGTATTCACTCTCGCCCATATCCATGCCCGCCGGCGCATCCGTCTGCAACGCCATCAAAGGCCGCATGGTGGCCAGCAGGTTGGCGAACAGTTGGGGATGCTGTTTTTCCTGATCCGCCAGCAGGCCCTTCATCTGGTAGCGCTGCATGGGCATCGAGAAGCAGGCGGGGCAGTTTTCGAATACCACCGGCAGGCCGGCGTTATGGGCAAAGTCCCGGGTCTGGCGTTCCCGGGCGTAGATGAGGGGGCGGATGACCCGCACGTCGCCGGCGTCGTTCAGGTAATGGGCCTGCATGGTGCGCAGTTTGCCGCCGAAGAAGGCGCTCATCAGAAAGCTTTCCGCCAGGTCGTCCAGGTGCTGGGCCAGGGCAAGGACGTTGTAGCCCTGTTCCCGGGCGATGCGGTAGAGGATGCCCCGGCGCAACCGGGAGCAGTAGGCGCAGAAGGAATCCCCCTTCATGTGCTCGGCGGCGGATTCGACAATAGGCTGGGATTCGTAGAAATAGGGCACCCTCAAGTCCGCCAGATAGGCCTTCAGGGGACTGGGATCGTATTCCGGCGACTGGGGGTCCACGGTGCAGGCGGCCAGCTCGAACTTCACCGGCGCCTTTCTTTGCAGGTGCAGCAGGATATGCAGCAGGGTGAGGCTGTCCTTGCCGCCGGACAGGCCCAGCAGCACCCGGTCCCCGTCCCGGATCATGGCGTAGTCGCCGATGGCCCGGCCGGCGGCGGCCAGCAGGGGGCGGGACGGTTTGACGGGCTGGCTAGGGGGCACGGCCTGGGTCACAGCAGGGGTTTGACCAGGGCTTCCAGCCGTTCTTCGCTGACGGCTCCGGTGAGGGCGGCCACGGCCTTGCCCTGGCGGTCGAAGATCACGGTATAGGGCAGTCCCCCGAGGCGGTTGCCGGCCGCCTGGCCCAGGTTCACCGCTGCCATGTCGCCCAGCAGGATGGGGTAGTTGATGCCGGTTTCATCCACGTAGGCCTGGACCTTGTCCAGTTCGTCCAGGGCTACGCCGACGAATTGCAGGCCCTGGGCCCCCAGCCGTTCCTGAAGCTGGATGAAGCCGGGAATCTCCTTCCGGCAGGGGGGGCACCAGGGGGCCCAGAAGTTCACCACCGCCACCTTGCCCAGCCACTGCTCCAGGGGCTGAGGCTGGCCAGCCATGTCCGGCAGCTTCGTGCCCCAGAACTCGCCGTAGCGGATTTCGGGCACCTGGGCGGCGGGGCCGCCCCGATCTGGAAAATAACGATGGGCCAGGAATTGGTAGCCTGACCCCACCAGGATGGCCAGTGTGGCCACCACCAGCACGCCCCGGCGCTGGATCATGGGCAGGCTCAAGGAATGGCCTTGTCGATGCTGGTCAGGAACTGTTCCGTCTTCTCATAGCCCACCACCCGGTAAGCCACTTCCTTGCCGCTGGCGTCGAAGAAGATGATGCCGGGGGGGCCGAAGAGCTTGAAGCGGGCCAGCAGGGCCTTGTCGTCGGCGGTGTTGCCGGTCACGTCAGCCTTCAACAGCACCACGTCCTTGAGGCGTTCATGGACCTTGGGATCGGAGAAGGTGAAACGTTCCATTTCCTTGCAGGACACGCACCAGTCGGCATAGAAGTCCAGCATCACCGGCTTGCCGGCGGCGGCCACGGCGGCTTCCAGTTCTGCCACGTTCTTCACTTTCTTGAAGTCCAGCTTGGCCGTGGCCGCCTGGGCTACGCCGCCACTGCCCCCCTGGAACACGGACAGGGGCTGGAGCACGTCCCGGCTGCCCCCCAGGGCGCCAAGCAGCAGGGAGATGCCGGCCACCAGGAACAGCACGCCCACCCCTTT
Organism: Pseudomonadota bacterium; assembly: GCA_040757575.1. Lineage (GTDB taxonomy): Bacteria > Pseudomonadota > Gammaproteobacteria > Burkholderiales > Thiobacillaceae > PFJX01. The sequence continues at coordinate 18,863 of JBFLXA010000002.1, read as the reverse complement.
CCAGAACCGGGCGAAGCCGTGGGCATTGGCCGGCAGGGGGTCCATTGCGTGGAGGTACATGGCGGAGATGACCAGCAGAGCTGCCCACAGGCCCATGTGCACCACCGGGCTCAGCAGGGGCGAAATGAGCCAGATGGCCACGGCCAGCAGGGCCACGCCGAAGAACTTCTTCACGGCTTCCATCCAGCCACCGGCCTTGGGCAGCAGGGCGCCGGCGGAGAGGCCCACCAGGAGCAGCGGTACGCCCATGCCCATGGCCAGGGAGAAGAGGGAAACGCCCCCCAGCACCACGTCGCCGGTCTGGCTGATGTAGAGCAGGGCGCCGGCCAGGGGCGCGGCCACGCAGGGGCCGACGATGAGGGCCGACAGGGCGCCCATGGCGAACACGCCGCCGAAGCGGCCACCGGGAACCTTGTTGCTGGCTTCCGTGAGGCGGCTTTGCAGGAAGCTGGGCATTTGCAGTTCATAAAACCCGAACATGGAAAGGGCCAAGGCCACAAAGATACCGGCGCCGATGCTCAAGGCCCAGGGGTTTTGCAGGGCATTGGAAATCAGGGTGCCCGACAGGCCAGCGATGATGCCGATGATGGCGTAGGTGAGGGCCATGCCCAGCACATAGGCCAGGGAAAGGCTGAAGCCCTTGGCTTTCGTCATGCCCGTGCCCCGGCCGACGATGATGCCCGACAGGATGGGAATCATGGGGAACACGCAGGGTGTCAGGGAAAGCAACAGGCCGAAACCGAAGAAGCTGGCGATGATCACCCAGAAATTGCCCCCTTGCAGGATGCGGGCGATCTGGCCGGTTTCGGAACTGTCTTCAGCGGCGGCAGGCTGGGAGTCGGAAGTGGCCGGCGCAGCATCCGTGCCGGCCACCGGGGCGGTGAGGTCCACCACCAGTTCGGTTTCCTGGGGCGGATAGCAGATGCCTTTCTCGCTGCATCCCTGATGTTCGGCCATGAGCTTAAGGGACTTCGCGTCCGCCGGCAGGCCGGCCAGCTTGAGCGTCACGCTGAAGGGGGCGTGGTAGACGTAGGTCTTGCCGAAATTGGGGTCATCCTTCTCGTCGGCGGGGGGCAGGTCCATGCTGCTGACCGTCACGCCAGCCGGGTCCAGCACCTTGAAGTGGATCTTGTCCCGGTACAGGTAGTAATCCTGGGCCACCGTGAAGCGGGCCTCCAGGTTGCCGTCGGTGCGGGCCACCACCTGGACCTGGAAGGCTTCTTCCGGGGAGAGGAATTCGGGTTCTTCTTCGCCGAAGGACGGCGCCAGGCTTTTCAGCCGGGCCAGGGCCTCGGTGCTCTGGGCCAGGGGGGCGGCAGGGGTCGCTGCAGCGGGCACGGCCGCAGCGGCCGTACTGGCGGGCATCATCCTGATGGCCACGGTGGCGTCCTGGGGCGGATAGCACACTCCCACATCGGCACAGCCCTGAAACTCGGCCTTGAGGTTGAACTTGTCGGCCTTGCCCGTCACGGGAATCTGCACCCGCAGATCGCCCCGATGGGTTTCCACCTTGCCCATGAATTCGTCCTGCTTGACCTTGCCGGGAGGGATGGCGGCCTCCCCCAGTTTCACGCCGTTGTCGGCGCTGAACTTGATTTTGCTGTGATACAGGTAATAGCCGTTGGCGATCTGGAAGCGGGCCTCCACCTTGCCGGGGGCACTGGACTGGGCCGAGAAACGGAAGGCCTTTTCCGGCTCCAGCAGGTCTTCTTCTTCGGCGAGGGCCGGGGGCGTGGTCATGGCCAGCAGTCCCAGCATGCCGAACAAGGGGGCGACGAATCGATGCATGAAGGCGTGGTGCATTTAGGCTCCAGTCAGGCGAGGGGGGCGCCGGGGACGGCGCATTGCGCGTCCACCCAGTGCAGGTACTCGGGCAGACCAGCTTCGATCTTCAGGGCGATGATCTCTGGCAGGTCATAGGGATGTTGCTGCTTTATATAGGCCTCCACGGCAGGGTAAAGTTTCGCCGTGGTCTTGATCAACAGGGGAACCTCCCCATCTTCCTGCAATGCCCCCTGCCAGATGTAATACGAGCGGCAGGCTGGCGACACGTTCACGCAGGCAGCCAAACCCGACTCCACCAGGTCCCGCGCCAGGAGTTGGGCAATGTCCGCGTTGGGCAGATGGGTCACTACGAGCAGGGTGTCCGGCACGGGAATGGCGAAGAAGGATGATGGAATGAGGATGGGGTACGCCGGGATTATAGCCGTGGCCATTTTGGCCCTGGAAATAGTAGGTATGGCCCTGGTGGGAGGAAGGATCGGGGTGCTGTCCGTGATTTTATGGCTAGTGGCGGACCTGTTCCTGGGGGCCTGGCTGATCCGCTCCACCGGTGCAGGCCTCATGCCGGAACTGATGCAGGCCGCCCACAGCGGCCGTGACCCCATCTCGGCCCTGTGGCGCACGGGGCGGCGCTTTCTGGCGGGACTGTTGCTGATCTTCCCGGGCTTCTTCTCCGATGCCGTCGCACTGCTGCTGCTGTTGAGTGCCGGCCTGCCTCAGGCCCCGGCACCCGCTGCCCGCCAGAATCCCGCGTCGGGCCCTTCGCCGGGCCAGCCGCGCGGGGCCCGATCCGGTCCCGGAGGGCGGGATGACGGGGTGATCGAGGGCGAATTCCGGCGCGAAGACGATTGAGACGGGGCGGCGTGGACCCTTCCCCGACAAGATTCCAGGTTGAAGCAGATGCCTGCCATGGGTGATCCCCCCCGGGATACGGCCCCCCAGCGGGTGGTGCAGGTGCGTCGGGACTACAACACCTGGGTGGCCACGGAAACCCTGGAAGACTACGCCCTGCGCTTCACCCCCCGGCGTTGGCGCAAATGGAGCGAAGGCCGGGTGGCCAACACCGCTTTCGGGGCGGCGGCCTTTCTGGTGCTGGAAGCGGTGGGGGCCACCTTGCTGGTCAACTACGGTTTCATCAATGCCGCCCTGGCCATCCTGGCCACGGGCCTGATCATCTTCCTGGCCGGCCTGCCCGTGAGCATCTATGCCGCCCGCTACGGGGTGGACATGGATCTCCTCACCCGTGGAGCGGGGTTCGGATATCTGGGGTCCACCCTGACTTCCCTGGTCTATGCCAGTTTCACCTTCATCTTCTTCGCTCTGGAAGCGGCCATCATGGCCTATGCCCTGGAACTGGCCTTCGGCATCCCGCCGGCCTGGGGCTATCTGATCTGCGCCCTGGTGGTGATTCCCCTGGTCACCCATGGCGTCACCACCATCAGCCGCCTCCAGGCCCTCACCCAGCCGGTCTGGCTGGCCATGCTGGTGTTGCCTTTTGTGTTCCTGCTGGCCAAGGAACCCCAGGCCTTCGCCGGCATTCTGGGTTACGCGGGCCAGGGCTCGGCGGATTTCGACATTGCCCTGTTCGGCGCGGCCATGGCCGTGGGGCTGGCCCTCATCACCCAGATGGGGGAACAGGCAGACTACCTGCGCTTCATGCCGGAATACAGCCCGGCCAACCGGCGCCGCTGGTGGACCGGGGTGCTGGTGGGGGGGCCGGGGTGGGTGGTGCCCGGGGTGATCAAGATGCTGGGGGGCGCCCTGCTGGCCTGGCTGGCCCTGAGCCATGGCGTGCCGGCCGAGCGGGCGGTGGACCCCAACCAGATGTACTTTGTGGCCTATCAGTATGTGTTTCCGGTGGCGGCCTGGGCCATCGCCGCGACGGCCCTGTTCGTGGTGATCTCCCAGCTGAAGATCAACGTCACCAACGCCTATGCCGGCTCCCTGGCCTGGTCCAACTTCTTTGCCCGTCTCACCCACAGCCATCCCGGCCGGGTGGTGTGGGTGGTGTTCAATACCATGATTGCCCTCATGCTCATGGAACTGGAACTGTTCCAGGCCCTGGGCCGGGTGCTGGGGCTGTATTCCAACGTGGCCGTGGCCTGGATGATGGCCGTGGTGGCGGATCTGGTGATCAACAAACCCCTGGGGCTGTCTCCCCGGGGCATCGAATTCCGCCGGGCCTACCTGTACGACATCAACCCCGTGGGGGTGGGCGCCATGCTCATTGCCTCCACCCTGGCGGTGTCTGCCTATCTGGGGGTGTTCGGCGCCCAGGTGCAGCCCTACGCCACCTTCATCGCCATCGGTTCGGCCCTGGTCTGTTCCCCCCTCATCGCCTGGCTGACCAAAGGGCGCTACTACCTGGCCCGGCCCCCTGCCAGTCCAGAGGCTAACCCCCCTGAGGCGGGACAGGTGTGCGCCGTGTGCGGCCAGCCCTACGAAGCCGAGGATCTGGCCCCCTGTCCCGCCTATCAAGGGCACATCTGCTCCCTGTGCTGCACCCTGGATGCCCGCTGCAATGACCTCTGCAAGCCCCACGCCCGCCTTGGCCGGCAGTGGGGCGCCTTTCTGGAAAAGCTGCTGCCGGGGTCCATGGCCCCCTACCTGGAGGCGGGCCTGGGCCACTACCTGCTGCTCATGGCCGGTGCCATCCCCTTCCTGGCCCTGCTGGTGGGGCTCTTGTATTACCAGGAGGTGGCCGCCCTGGGGGCCAATGCGGCCGAACTGCTGCCCGCCCTACAGCTTTCCTACCTGCGGGCCTTTTTTCTGCTGCTGCTCATCACCGGCATTCTGGCCTGGTGGCTGGTGCTCACCCACAAGAGCCGCCAGGTGGCCCAGGAAGAGTCCAACCGCCAGACGGAATTACTGATGCGGGAGATCGAATCCCACCGGCGTACCGATGCCCTGCTGCAAAAGGCCAAGCGGGATGCCGATCAGGCCAACCAGGCCAAGAGCCGCTACGTCTCCGCCATCAGCCATGAGCTGCGTACCCCCCTCAACAGCATCCTGGGCTATGCCCAGATACTGGAAGGGGACGAGGCCGTGCCCGCCAACCGGCGCCAGGCGGTGAGCGTCATCCGCCGGGGCGGCGAACACCTGCTCTCCCTCATCGAAGGCACCCTGGACATGGCCCGCATCGAAAGCGGCCGTCTCTCCCTGGAAGCCAAGCCCCTGGCCTTTCCCGAATTCCTGAACCAGATCGTGGGCATGCTGGAACTCCAGGCCCGCAACAAAGGCCTGGCCTTCCACTACCAGCCCCAGGGGGAACTGCCCGCCCTGGTGCGGGCAGATGAACGGCGGCTGCGGCAGATCCTGCTCAACATCCTGGGCAATGCCGTGAAGTTCACCCTGCGGGGCCAGGTGGCCCTGAGCGTGCGCTACCAGAGCGAGATGGCCCATTTCGAGATCAGCGACACGGGCCCCGGCATTCCGGTGGATGAACTGGAACGTATCTTCGAGCCCTTCTCCCGGGGCAGTGCCGCCTCGGTGGGTGCCACCGGCGGCACTGGCCTGGGGCTCACCATCGCCCGTATGCTCACCGACCTGATGGGCGGAGAGTTGACGGTGGACAGCCAGCCGGACCAGGGTAGTCGCTTCCGGGTGCGGCTCTTCCTGCCCCAACTGCCCGCCCAGACGGCCCAGGTCCTGCCCCGGGTGCAACGGGTGGGCTACGTGGGGGTGCGGCGGCGCATCCTGGTAGTGGACAACGAACGCACCGATCGGGAATTCCTCGCCAGCGTGCTGGAACCTTTGGGGTTCCAGGTCTACCAGGCCGCCTCGGGCCAGGAGTGCCTGGACCAGGTGGGCCGCGTGCGTCCCCATCTCATCTTCATGGACCTGGCCATGCCCGGGCTGGACGGCTGGGAAACCCTCCGCCGCTTGCGGGCCGGGGATCAGGGTGGGGCGGAAGACGCCCTGGTTGCCGTCATCTCCGCCAACGCCTTCGAGCGGGGTGCCGAAAACGATGCCGGCATCGGCCCGGATGACTTCATCACCAAGCCCGTCAAGGTGGACGACCTGCTGGACTGGATCGGCCGTCGCCTGGAGCTGGAATGGGTGCAGAAAGAAGCCCCACCGGCCCAGCTGGAGCTGGACGTACCGGCCGTCGTCGGGACGGCCCCCGTGCTGGTCAGCCCCGACCGGGACAGCCTGATGGCCCTGGATGCCCAGATCGAACGGGGTTACCTGCGGGGCATCAAGCAGCAGCTGCAAGCCATGCGCGGCCAGGACCCTGCCCATCACGATTTCGTCCAGGTCATGGAAAGCCTGGCGGGTCAGTTCCAGTTTGACGCCATGCGCGAGATCATCCAGGCACAACTGGAAGACCACGCCGTGGAAGACACCCCCCTGGACGCCGCCCCCGACCACCCCGCCCATAAACCGACATGACCGCCCTGGACCGCCTGAACACCGACATCGTCCTCATCGTCGACGACGTGCCGGACAACCTCAGCCTGCTCCACGATGCCCTGGACGAAGCCGGCTACATGGTGCTGGTGGCCACCAACGGCGAATCCGCCCTGCAACGGGCCCGCCAGAGCCGGCCCGACGTCATCCTGCTGGACGCCGTCATGCCCGGCATGGACGGCTTTGAAGTGGCCCGCCGCCTCAAGGCTGACGAAGCCACCCAGCCCATTCCCATCGTCTTCATGACCGGCCTGACCGAAACCGAACACGTGGTGGCCGCCTTCGGCGCCGGCGTGGCCGACTACGTCACCAAACCCATCCGTCCCGCCGAAGTGCTGGCCCGCATTGCCGCCCACATGCAAAACGCCCGGCAGATGAAACAGGCCCGCAGTGCCCTGGACGCCTACGGCCAGGCCACCGCCGTGCTGCGCCAGTCCGACGGCCGCCTGCTCTGGCAAACCCCCCTGGCCCGCCGCCTGCTACGTGACTACCTGCACGTGGATCAGGATCAGGCCCCGCCCCGTCTGCTGGCCTGGATTGCCGAAGCCCAGCAGGCCGCCCGGGAAGCCCGGGAACCCCCCGTGCTGGTGGCCGAGCCCGCCCGCCGCCTGTTGGCCAGCCTCCACGACCCCGGCCCCGGGGGCGAAGCGAGCGAAACCGAACTGCTGCTGGTGCTGCGGGAAGAAAACCACGCCGCCGACATCGACACCCTGACGACCGTCTTCCGGCTCACCAGCCGGGAAGCGGAAGTGCTCTACTGGGTCAGCAAGGGCAAGACCAACAAGGACATCGGCGAGATCCTGGGCACCAGCCCCCGCACGGTAAACAAGCACCTGGAACATGTATTCGAAAAACTGGGCGTGGAAACCCGCACCGCCGCCGCCAACCTGGCCCTGGGCCGGCTGGGCAAGGGGACGGGCTGAGGGGCTGTAGGTAACAGCCATAGAGGTGTAGCCCGGAGGGGGACTAAAGGCCGAGTCCGGGGCCGCGTGTCCTTGCCCCTACCGGTCCCCTTGCCGCAGGGGCGCCAGCATGTCCTTCAAGCCGTTGTGGTCGATCTCCTGCATCAGGGCCAGCAGGCGGCCGATTTCGCCCTTGGGAAAGCCTTCCCGGGCGAACCAGTTGAGGTAGTGGCCCGGCAGGTCGGCGATGAGGCGGCCTTTGTATTTGCCGTAGGGCATCACCCGGGTGACCAGGAGCAGGAGTTCGTCGGGGTGGGGGCCGGGGCTCAAGGTGCTGGGGGCCGGGTCAGGCGGCCACGTAATCGTGGGCCCGGCCGGCGGTTTCGATGTTGCGCCGGAACTGTTCCAGCAGGGCCTGGCGGATCTGGTTCATGTCCAGGTTGTAGATGTCGCCGGGGAAGAGGAATTCGGCCACGCCGGAATCGAAGATGCGCTTCACTTCATATTCCTCGTGGGCGATGTCCCGCTGGTAGCGGTAGTTCAGGTAGGAGGCGTTGGTGTGCAGGATCAGTTCCACCCGCATGCCGCCCATGCGGGCAAAGAACTTGAGCATGGGGGTCTTGCCGCTGCTGCCCACGTTCCGGGCCTGGCGCTGGCCGGTGCCGGTGAGGGTGTCGGAGATGTCTTCCAGTGTCATGAGGGAGCCGGCCTTGATGGCGGAGCGGGTCATGTGGCGCACGAAGCGTTTCACGTCGCTCAGGGTGTCCAGCACGGCCATGAGGCCCAGTTCGTCGTCCACGGCCACGGCCGGGTTCTTTTCGTTCTTGCGCAGTAGCTTGAGCACCTTGGCTGCGGAATCCTTCTTGCGCACGCTGACGTAGACGGGAATGTCCCGGCCCCCGTCCTGGAACAGGCGCCGCTTCACCAGGGTGAGCTTCTGGTCCGGGGCCAGGGGCAGGTATTGGGCCCGGGCCTGGGGAGGAATGACCTGCACGTCCAGGCAGCGGAAGTCGGCCGGGTCATGGCGGCTCAGCAGGTAGGCGCTTTCCAGTTCGCCGATCTTCAGGCGGGGGCTCCAGACGTTGCGGTTGAGGAATTCAAGGAAGGCGTAGAACTTGTTTTCGATGTCCGTTTCCCGTTCCCGCTGGTCGATGGCCCCGGCCAGGTTCATGAGCATGAGCTTGCGCTTGGCTTCGAAGCGGGCCTTCTTGTGGAATCGGTCGTCGAATACCCGCAGGAGCAGGTCCACCGGGTCGTGGGTGGTTTCGATCTCGTTGTTGGTTTCCACGTAGGCGGCATAGGGAGCCAGCAGTTTGTCCCGCATCAGGTTGATGACACCGTCGGCGGTCTGGGCGTATTCCTTCAGCTTGCTGCGGATTTCCGAATTGCTGCCGCTGATGCCGAACAGGTTGCCCAGCAGCCGGCAGGCCCGTTCGCTGTGGCGCGCCCGCAGGGCGGAATCCACCAGCAACTGGGGGATTTCCTCGAAACGCTGGATCTGCAGGAAATCGAAGATCTGGGCCCGGACTACCCGGTATTTGGTGACCAGCAGCCGGTCGCCGTTGAATTGCCGCACCCACTCCCGGGTTTCCCTGGAAAAGTGCCGGCGCAGTGCCGCGCCATCGCTGACGGCAAAGGGGCCGTCCTGCTTCATGGTGGTGAAGATGGACTGTTCGTCGAGCAGGCTCATGGCGTTGGGACGGCAGCTTCAGCTTGGGACGCGGCAGATTGTAGGCCCCTTAAGGCTTGCATGTGACCCGGGCATACCAGTCTGCTAGACGAAAAAAGGGTGGCACTGGGCCACCCGTAAACCTGCATGGAGTATGGAACTGGTGTGTCGGAAGGTCAGAACTGCACTTGCAGGCCGACAGTGAAGGTTTTCACGTCCGGGGTGGCGGTGACCTTGGCCTTGCCGTAGTTCATGCTGACCCGGGCGTTGTGGCCCTTGATCACGTAGTTCACCCCCACGTCCGTCTGCTTGGTGGTGGTGTTGGCCAGGTCGTTGTCGAAGGTCTGGTAGCGGGCATAGGGCTGGAATTTGCCCCAGCCGACCTGGGCTGGGATCAGGTAGGCGGCGCCCACCAGCCAGCCGTCTCCCTGGCTGATGCCGCCCACGTTGTCTGTGGCGCCGGCGCCGCCGAAGCCGGCGGCCACGTCCGCTACGTCATCGGTGTCGAAGTCGTAGTAGGCGGCTTCCAGGTTCACCACGCCGCCGCCCTGCAGCTTGTGTTCCATCAGGGCGTCCACGCTTAGGCCGGTGTAGTCGCCCTGGGTGGCGGCGGTGCCTACGCCGTCGGCCTGGTACATGCCGGCCAGCCCCAGGGCCAGCACTTCCGCACCGCCGTGGTAGGTGCTGCTGGCGTAGTAGGCCGGGTTGGGTTCGGCATCCCGGAAGTTGTACTGGATTCGGCCGGCATAGAGGAGGTTGCCGCCATCGTCGTTGGAGGCGCCGGAAACGCGGTTATGGCCCCGGAAGGCCCCCACGGCGTAGACCAGCTTCTGGTCGGCCACCTTGCCCCAGACGGTGAGGCCGTCGTCCCGGCCGGCAAAGCGGGCCGGATATTGGGATACCACACCGGGATAGGACCAGGCGGACAGGTAGTAGGGGCCATCCAGATTGGCCCGGTCGCTGGGGGGGAGCATGCGGCCGGCCCAGATGTTGAAGCCGTCGGAGAATTCGAAACGGGCGATGGCATCCAGCACTTTCACGTTGTCGTCGCTGTCCTTTTCCGTGTTGAAGGTGCCTTTGATGTACTTGTTCAGGCTGGCGTTGGCATAGAGACGGATGCTGTCCAGGTTGAAGTCGTTCTTGTTGTTGCCCGTGTTGGTGTGGGTGAAGCTGGTGCGCAGGCCCAGTCCCAGGGACAGGGACTGGTCTTCGCCGAAGTTGAGGGTGGCACTGGCCTGGGCCTGGCTGGCCATCAGGCAGGCCAGGGCAGCCAGTCCGGCAAGACGGGGCCGGGCAAAGGGAGGACGGAGGAGGGGGGTGGCGTGTTGCATGGGGCGCTCCTGGGCGGTTGGGAAAAGGCGAACGAGGGCTTGAGGCGGGTCCGGGGCCATGCCGGTCAGGTCCGCCTGATGTGGGGCCCAGATTAGAGGGCTGCTCCGGTCGGGCTGAATACGTCAGATGGCGTATAAGCCGACGCTGATATACGCCATCTGACGTATTCAGCTTCCTTCCCCGGCTCCCTAATCTGGCATCGCACTGATTCGTCAGTCCCTCCATCCCAACCCAAGGAGCCTTCCATGCATCGACGCACTTTCATCAAGGCCGCCGCCCTGTCCGTGGCCCTGGCCGCTGCCGGTCTCACCAGCTTCGCCGCCCTGGCTGCCGACACCATCAAGGTCGGCATCCTGCATTCCCTGTCCGGCACCATGGCCATTTCCGAGACGGCCCTGAAGGAAACCGCCCTGATGACCATCGACGAGATCAACAAGGCCGGTGGTGTCATGGGCAAGAAGCTGGTGCCCGTGGTGGTGGACCCGGCCTCCAACTGGCCCCTGTTCGCAGAGAAGTCCCGCCAGCTGCTCACCAAGGACAAGGTGGACGTGGTGTTCGGCTGCTGGACTTCCGTGTCCCGCAAGTCCGTATTGCCGGTGTTCAAGGAGCTGAACGGCCTGTTGTTCTACCCCGTGCAGTACGAGGGCGAGGAACTGGAGAAGAACGTGTTCTACACCGGTGCCGCGCCGAACCAGCAGGCCATTCCCGCCGTGGAATACCTGATGAGCAAGGACGGCGGCTCCGCCAAGCGCTTCGTGCTGCTGGGTACCGACTACGTCTATCCCCGCACCACCAACAAGATCCTGCGGGCCTTCCTGAAATCCAAGGGTGTGGCGGATGCAGACATCATGGAGGAATACACCCCCTTCGGGCATAGCGACTACCAGACCATCATCGCCAAGATCAAGAAGTTCGCCGCCGAGGGCAAGAAGACCGCCGTGGTCTCCACCATCAACGGCGACTCCAACGTGCCCTTCTACAAGGAACTAGGCAACGCCGGCCTGAAGGCCACCGATGTCCCCGTGGTCGCCTTCTCCGTGGGCGAAGAGGAGCTGCGTGGCGTGGATACCAAGCCCCTGGTGGGCCACCTGGCCGCCTGGAACTACTTCCAGTCCATCAAGAACCCTGAGAACACCAAGTTCATCAAGATGTACAAGGACTGGGCGAAGAAGAACAAGCTGCCCAATGCAAACACCGTGGTCACCAACGACCCCATGGAGGCCACCTACATCGGCATCCACATGTGGAAGCAGGCGGTGGAGAAGGCCAAGTCCACCGATGTGGACAAGGTCATCGCCGCCATGGGGGGGCAGACCTTCAAGGCCCCCTCCGGCTTCGTGGTGAAGATGGACGAGAAGAACCACCACCTGCACAAGCCGGTGTTCATCGGCGAAGTGAAGGGGGACGGCCAGTTCAACGTGGTGTGGAAGACCAAGGGCCCCGTCCGTGCCCAGCCCTGGAGCCCCTACATTCCCGGCAACGACAAGAAGAAGGACACCCCGCAATAACGCGGCCGGCGCCCCGCAAGGGGCGTCATTCCCGCACCGGGTTTTCTCCAATTACGGGAAAGCCCGCGCCGGAATGACCCAAGCAGACACCCCATGACCCGCTCCCTACTTCTCCTCCTTCTCTGGCTTGCCAGTCTGTCGGCCCAAGTGGCCCAGGCCGCCCTGGACCCGGCCCTGGTACGGCAACTGGCCGACGAGGATTCCGACGTGAAGATCGCCGCCATCCAGCAACTGGGTGCCACGGCCACGCCTGAAGCCGCCCGGGTGCTCCAGGCCATGGCCGATGACGAACTGCTGGTGGCCGGTGAAACGGTCTTCATCCTGGCCGATGACCAGGCCCTGGATGCCGCCACCGGCGCGGCACTGAACCCGGTACCCGAGGAATATGAATCCATCACCGTCAACAACCGCCTGCGTTCCGCCCTGGCCAATGCCCTGGCTGCCCTGAAACTGTTCGACCCGGACCGGGCCGTGCGCCTGGCGGCGGCCACGGAACTGCAAAGCAATGCCGGCCTGGAACTGGTGCCGGTGCTGGCTCAGGCCCTGGCCCGGGAAAAAGATGGCGACATCCTGGCCCTGCTCCGGCAGGCCCACGCCCAGGCCAACCTGGCCAGCCCCGACGCGGGCGCTCGTCTGGCCGCCGTACAGGCCCTGGCCGATAGCACCAGTCCAGCCGCAAAAAGCCTGCTGTTGCCCTTGCTGGAAGCCGCCAACGAGCCGGATGCCGCCGTGCGGCAAGCTGCCGCCGACGCCATCCGCAGCATCGAGGCCAGCCTGGTGTGGGGGGAACTGCTGGGCCAGGTGTTTTCCGGATTGTCTTTGGGCAGCATCCTGTTGCTGGCGGCCCTGGGGCTGGCCATTACCTATGGCGTCATGGGGGTCATCAACATGGCCCACGGCGAACTGCTCATGATCGGCGCCTACACCACCTTCTTCGTGCAGACCCTGTTCCGCACCTGGCTGCCGGAGTACGTGGACTGGTACGTGCTGGCTGCCATTCCGGCGGCCTTCCTGACCGCCGCCCTGGTGGGTATGGCCATGGAACGCACGGTGATCCGCCGTCTGTATGGCCGTCCCCTGGAAACCCTGCTGGCCACCTGGGGCCTGAGCCTGATCCTCATCCAGGCCGCCCGGGTACTGTTTGGCGCCCAGAACGTGGAAGTGGCCAACCCGGCCTGGATGTCCGGCGGCGTGGAAGTCATGGCCGGCCTGGTGCTGCCCTGGAACCGCATCGTCATCATCGGCTTTACCTTGTTCGTGCTGGGCCTGATGTGGGCCCTGATGCAGAAGACCCGCCTGGGCCTGTTCGTCCGCGCCGTGACCCAGAACCGGCCCATGGCCGGTTGCGTGGGGGTGCCCACGTCCCGGGTGGATACCCTGGCCTTCGGCCTGGGCGCGGGTATCGCCGGCCTGGGGGGCGTGGCCCTGTCCCAGATCGCCAACGTGGGACCGGACATGGGCCAGGGCTATATCGTCGATTCCTTCCTGGTGGTGGTGCTGGGGGGCGTGGGCCAGCTGGCCGGCGCCGTCTGGGCGGCCCTGGGTCTGGGCGTGGTCACCAAATTCCTGGAAGGCTGGGCGGGAGCGGTCATCGCCAAGATCGTGGTGCTGCTGATCGTCATCGCCTTCATCCAGAAGCGACCCCAGGGGTTGTTCGCCCTCAAGGGCCGGTTCGTGGAGAACTGAGATGCGTACCCCCTTCATCCTCCGTTTCCTCTCATCCATGCCCCGGGCCGGCTGGATCGGCCTGGCGGTGTTCGCCGCCCTCACCCTGGTGCTCATGCCGGCGTTGCACCTGTACGTGCCGGCGGATTCCCCCTTCCATGTGTCCGCCTACACCCTGACTCTGGGGGGCAAAATCCTCTGCTATGCCATCGTCGCCGTGGCCATGGACCTGATCTGGGGCTACGCGGGGATTCTCAGCCTGGGCCACGGCCTGTTCTTCGCCCTGGGGGGCTACGCCTTCGGCATGTACCTCATGCGCCAGATCGGCCGGGATGGTTCCTACCAGTCGGACCTGCCGGATTTCATGGTGTTCCTGGACTGGAAGGAACTGCCCTGGTTCTGGGTGGGGTCCGATTCCATCCTCTGGGCCCTGGTGCTGGTGGTGGCCTTGCCGGCCCTGGTGGCCTACGTGTTCGGCTGGTTTGCCTTCCGCTCCCGCATCAAGGGCGTGTATTTCTCCATCATCACCCAGGCCCTTACCTTTGCCGCCATGCTGCTGTTTTTCCGCAACGAGACGGGCTTTGGCGGCAACAATGGCTTCACCGACTTCAAGCGCATCCTGGGTTACGACATCACCGCGCCTGAAACCCGGGCCGCGTTGTTCGCCCTGTCGGCCCTGGCCCTCATGGCCACCCTGGTGCTGGGCAGGTATCTGACCACCTCCAAGTACGGCCGGGTGCTGGCGGCCATCCGGGATGCCGAAAGTCGGGTCATGTTCATTGGCTACAACCCCTTGCAGTACAAGCTGTTCATCTGGGTGCTCTCCGCGGTGCTGTGCGGCATTGCCGGGGCCCTGTATGTCCCCCAGGTGGGCATCATCAACCCCAGCGAAATGTCCCCCGCCAATTCCATCGAAATCGCCATCTGGGCGGCGGTGGGCGGACGCGGCACCCTCATCGGCCCGGTCATCGGCGCGGCCCTGGTGAATGGTTTCAAGAGCATCTTCACCGTGGCCTTTCCGGAATACTGGCTGTTCTTCCTGGGGGCCCTGTTCATCGGCGTCACCCTCTGGCTGCCGGAGGGGGTGGTGGGACTGTGGAAACGCATCAAGGCACGGGGTAAGGCATGAACGCTGAACTGGAATCCGAATGGGACGCCAATGCACCGGCGGTGGGCCATGTGCTCCAGCCCGGCGTGGACATCTCCCACAAGGTCATCCTTTACCTGGAAGACATCTCGGTGAGCTTTGACGGCTTCAAGGCCCTGAACAGCCTGAACCTGGCCATCGACGCCGGCGAACTGCGCTGCATCATCGGCCCCAACGGTGCCGGCAAGACCACCATGATGGACGTGATCACCGGCAAGACCCGGCCCGACACAGGGACCTGCTTTTTCGGCCAGACCATCGACCTGACCCGCATGAGCGAACCGGAAATCGCCCACGCCGGCATTGGCCGCAAGTTCCAGAAACCCACCATCTTCGAAAACCACACGGTGTTCGAAAACCTGGAACTGGCCATGAAGGCGGACAAGGGCGCCTGGTGCAGCCTGTTCGCCTGGCTGGACCAGGAAGGCCGGGACCGGATTGCCGATACCCTGAAGCTGATCCGCCTGGACCCGGAGGCAGACCGGCTGGCGGGGCTGCTCTCCCACGGCCAGAAACAATGGCTGGAGATCGGCATGCTGCTGATGCAGGAACCGAAGCTGCTGCTCCTGGACGAGCCCGTGGCCGGCATGACCGACGACGAGACCGAGCGTACCGGCGAGTTGTTCAAGTCCCTGGCTGGCAAGCACAGCCTGGTGGTGGTGGAACACGACATGGCCTTCATCGAACAACTGGGCGGCAAGGTCACCGTGCTCCACGAAGGCTCGGTGCTGGCGGAAGGCGACCTGGCCACGGTGCAGGCGGATGAGCGGGTGGTGGAGGTGTATCTTGGCCGTTGAGCAGGAATGGGGGATGAGGGATGGGGGCTGGGAAAAACCCATCCCTCCGGCCACCTGCTCCCATTCCCCATTCCCCATCCCCCATTCCCAAGAAAAATGCTGAAAGTCGACGCCCTCAACCAATACTACGGCGGCAGCCACATCCTCCGGGACCTGTCCTTCGAGGCCCGCACCGGCGAGGTGACCTGCCTGTTGGGACGCAACGGGGTGGGCAAGACCACCTTGCTTAAATGTCTGATGGGCCTGGTGCCGGCCCGGACCGGGGCGGTGAGCTTTGATGGTCGCGACCTCACTGGCGCGCCATCCCATGTCCGGGTGAAAGCCGGCATCGGCTATGTGCCCCAGGGCCGGGAGATTTTTCCCCGCCTGACCGTGGAAGAAAACCTGCGCATGGGCCTGGCCTCCTGCCCCGGCGGCACGCCCATCCCGGAACGCATCTTCGAGATGTTCCCGGTACTCCGGCAGATGCTGCATCGGCGGGGCGGAGACCTGTCCGGCGGCCAGCAACAACAGCTCGCCATCGGCCGGGCCCTGGCCTTCGGCCCCAGGCTCCTGATCCTGGACGAGCCCACCGAGGGTATCCAGCCATCCATCATCAAGGACATCGAACGGGCCATCCGCACCCTGGCCGAGGAAGGCAGCATGGCCATCCTGCTGGTGGAACAGTATTACGACTTCGCCCGCTCCCTGGCGGACCAGTACCTGCTCATGGAGCGGGGCGAGTTCATCAAGCGCGGCGCCGGGGCGGACATGGACAAGGATGGAGTGCGGGAATTGCTCTCGGTATGATGCCCCGATGGATCTCTCCGCTCCCGTCGCCGCCCCCTGGATTGCCCGCCTGGACCTGGGTTTCCAGCGCCGTGGCGGCGACACGGTGCTGTTCCGCCGTCAACACCAGGGGCCCTTGCGGGTCCAGAAGGCCCTCTACCCGGAAGGGGGCGCGGTGTGCCATGCCATCGTCCTGCATCCGCCATCCGGTATTGCCGGGGGGGATGAGCTTGCCATCAGAGTGGAAGTGGCTGGCGGTGCCCATGCCCTGCTGACCACGCCGGGGGCGGGCAAGTGGTACCGCAGCGCCGGTCCCCGGGCTGTCCAGCGCCTGGCGTTCCAGGTGGCGGACGGGGGCCGGCTGGAATGGTTGCCCCAGGAAAGCATCGTCTTCGACGGTGCCCGGGCGGAGATGGACCTGGAGATCGACCTGGCGGGATCGGGGCGTTACCTGGGTTGGGAGGTCTTGTGCCTGGGCCGGCGGGCTTCCGGGGAACACTTTGACCAGGGGGGAGTGGGGTTGCTGACCCGCATGCGCCGGGATGGCAAACCGTTCTGGCTGGAGCGGGGGCGACTTGCCGGCAATGATCCCCTGCTGGCATCCCCCGCCGGCCTGGCGGGCTTTACCGTGGCGGGCACCCTGCTGGCCTGCGGTGGCAAGGTACCGGCGGAGGTGCTGGCCGCCTGCCGTGAACGGGTACCCCGGGAGGCCGGTGCCCGGTATGGCCTGAGCCAGTTGCCTGACCTTTTGGTGGCCCGCTACCTGGGCCATGGCTCGGAATCGGCCCGTCACTGGTTCACAGGGCTCTGGGGCTTGCTGCGTCCCCATCTGATGGGGCGGGAAGCCGTGATGCCCCGCATCTGGAACACTTGAAGGAGCGACCATGGAATTGACCCCCAGGGAGAAAGACAAACTCCTCATCTTCACCGCGGCCCTGCTGGCCGAACGGCGCCGGGCCCGGGGCCTGAAGCTGAACTACCCGGAGGCGGTGGCCTTCATCACCGCCGGCATTCTGGAGGGGGCCCGGGACGGGCGCACGGTGGCGGACCTGATGAGTTATGGCACCACCCTGCTGGCCCGGGACGAAGTCATGGACGGGGTGCCGGAGATGATCCCGGACATCCAGGTGGAGGCCACTTTCCCGGACGGCACCAAGCTGGTCACGGTCCATCAACCCATCATCTAGGACACCGCCATGATTCCCGGAGAAATGCAGATCCAGCCTGGAGAGATCGAGCTCAATGCCGGCCGCCCCACCCTGATCCTGGAAGTGGCCAATACCGGCGACCGGCCCATCCAGGTGGGGTCCCATTACCACTTCCATGAAACCAACGCCGCACTGGCCTTCGACCGGGAGGCCGCCCGGGGTATGCGGCTGGATATCGCCGCGGGTACGGCCGTGCGTTTCGAGCCGGGCCAGAGCCGCACCGTGCAACTGGTGGCCTACGCCGGCGATGGCCGGGTCTATGGCTTCCAGGGCAAGGTCATGGGCCCACTTTGAATTGATTGGAGACACGACATGCGACGCCCCCCCCTCTCCCTCGTCCTCACCCTCGCGCTGATATTCCACGCGCCCCAGGCGTTCGCCCACCCCGGTGCCCACCATGGCGGGCTACTGGACAGCCTGGCCCACCTGTTGAGCCAGCCCGATCACCTGGTCCTGATGGTCCTTGCCGTGGCCGGTGGCGTGCTTGGCGCGCGCCTGTTCCTCCGCCGGCCGGGAGCGGGTTCCCGGCAACCCCGCCGCGAGGTCTAGCAAGAGGAGAACGTTATGGCTGTCCGCATACAACGCCAGGCTTATGCCGAGATGTTCGGCCCCACCGTGGGGGACCGGGTGCGCCTGGCCGACACCGACCTGTGGATCGAAGTGGAGAAGGACTACACCATCCCCGGCGAGGAAGTGAAATTCGGCGGCGGCAAGGTGATCCGCGACGGCATGGGCCAGGGCCAGAAAGTGGCCGCCGAGGTGGCGGACACGGTCATCACCAACGCCCTCATCGTCGACGCCGTGCTGGGCATCGTGAAAGCCGACATGGGCCTGAAGAACGGCCACATCTGGCGCATCGGCAAGGCCGGCAATCCGGACGTGCAGCCGGGCGTGGATATTCCCATCGGCGCCGCCACGGAGATCATCGCCGGCGAGGGCATGATCGTCACCGCCGGGGGCATCGACAGCCACATCCACTTCATCTGCCCCCAGCAGATCGAAGAGGCGCTGATGTCCGGCGTCACCACCATGCTCGGCGGCGGCACCGGCCCCGCCACGGGCACCTACGCCACCACCTGCACCCCGGGGCCCTGGCATATCCACCGCATGCTGGAGGCCGCCGACGCCTTCCCCATGAACCTGGGCTTCCTGGGCAAGGGCAACGTGAGCCAGCCGGAGCCTCTGCGCGAACAGGTGCGGGCAGGGGCCATGGGCCTCAAGCTCCACGAGGACTGGGGCACCACCCCGGCGGCCATCGATAACTGTCTGGCGGTGGCCGATGAAATGGACGTGCAGGTGGCCATCCACACCGACACCCTCAACGAGTCCGGCTTCGTGGAAAGTACCCTGGCCGCATTCAAGGGCCGCACCATCCACACCTTCCATACCGAGGGCGCCGGCGGCGGCCACGCCCCGGACATCATCAAGGCGGCGGGCCTGGCCAACGTGCTGCCCAGTTCCACCAACCCCACCATGCCCTACACGGTGAACACCATCGACGAGCATCTGGACATGCTCATGGTCTGCCACCACCTGGATGCCAGCATTGCCGAGGACATCGCCTTCGCCGAGAGCCGCATCCGCCGGGAGACCATCGCCGCCGAGGACATCCTCCACGACCTGGGGGCCTTTTCCATGATGAGCTCCGACTCCCAGGCCATGGGCCGGGTGGGCG
>JBFLXA010000001.1:0-465419 GCA_040757575.1 Pseudomonadota bacterium | reverse complement strand
CCAGGGCAGGGTAGCCCGCCAAACGGTTCAGCGTATCCTGAACCATGGTTTTTTCGCCGGCCAGGGGCAATAACTGTTTGGGCAGGGCCGCCCGGGACATGGGCCACAGACGGGTGCCGGAACCGCCGGACAGGATGACGGGATAGATTGTTGATGGCATGCGTGGCTTATTCAGGTTTCGAGGATGAAAAAGCCCTTGTAGCCAATTGTTTTGTCAATCCAATGACAAATGCAGTATTGGTTAGCAAATACCGTTTCCATAGCCGCTTTGGCTCAGAAAAAAGGCGATGCAGCCATTCCAAGCCGTTATTTCTAAACCATGCGGGCGCCCGCGCTACTGTGCCAGCATGGAAATCAAAGGCGGCCCCTACACCAAGCATGACTGCCTGGATTTTGTGACGGTGCTCTGCCATCCAGCGTTCTTGCTTGGGACAGCCCAAGCCTACAAAAACCAACCCTGCGCCGCTGGCATTGATTCTTGAAATTGCTTCAGCATCCTCCTCAGGGCTGAGAGGGCGGAATGGCGGCGATTCCACCGCAATCTGCAACGTCGGAAATGCAACACTCAAACGTGCAGCCAATAAATTCAAAGTGGAATCGGTGCTGCCATAGCAAAAAATGGGTAATCCCTCCTGAGCGCAGCGTGCACACAACGCCCACATCACATCCGGCCCGCTGATGCGCGGCTGATCGTTAAATCCCTGCCGGCGTAGTGCCCAGGCAACAGGGGCGCCATCCGGCGTGGCCATGTCTGCGCCATTGATGATCTCCAGATATGCCGCATCCTGATTGGCGGTGACCACCACATGCACATTGCAAATGGCCACATAGCGGGACTCTCGCCTGTGCCCCCAAGACATCAGTCGGTCTAAAGCAGTATTCCAGGACATGACATCTATATGGGCGCCCAACACATTCCCTGTCACCCGATCTGTATGGCTTGCACCCGGCCTGCTCATGACTGCTGCTCCGCTATCGCTGCTTGGTATATGTTGATCAACTGTTGGTAATTCACTTCTGGGGTGAATGAGCGCTCGTAGTGTGCGCGGGCATTTCGTCCCATCTCATGCATTTCTGCGGGGTGTGCCTGTGCCCAAGCCATTTTGTCTGCCAAGTCTTGGGCATTGCCAGGTTCAAAAAACAAGCCAGTATTTTTATCCGAAACGATGTCTGCCAGTGCCCCTATACGACTGGCAATTACTGGGAGCCCAGCCGCAAATGCCTCAACAATTGTTCTCGGAAAATTTTCATACCAGATGCTGGGAACGATTAACGCTATTGATTCTTCCATCACCGAACGCACCATATCACTTGGTAGTGCGCCAAGCATAGTTACCCCGGGAGCATCTCTTATCAATGAGGCCTCTGGTCCATCACCAGCTACGCTGATATTAATATCACGCTGCATCGACATCGCACTTGATAGGGTGTTTATACCTTTTTCAGTCGATAAACGTCCAACAAACAACAATCCTTGTCGATTTACTTCCATGGGTGGGGGTGAATCAACGAAATTCGGTTTTATTGTTACTAGATCAGGGGGCAGTCCCCCCTGAATAAATTTGTCGCGGCAAAACTCATTCAGGGCGATGAAGCGAGCAACCTTGTTTTGAAACGTGCCCAAGCCCCGATGCAGGGTCAGCATGCCAGCCAGCACCGCCGAAGCAGGCCGGGAATTGCGGTAGCAGCCACGCGCCACGCCTTTCCATGGCACATGGCCCATGCAGTCTTCGCACACCTGGCCGTTGCGCAAGAACAGCGCGTTCAGACACATCAAACGAAAGTTATGCAGCGTTTGCACCACAGGTACATCTGCCTTGCTTGCAGCCCAATACAAAGAAGGTGAAATTAAAGGGAATGTGTTGTGAGCGTGAATGACATCTGGCTGAAACTTTCTGACCAGGCTGGTCAACTCTGAGAATGTGTGGGAGGACCAGAGCGTTTGGCCAGCCAGCTTGAGCGCAGGCATACCCACCACCTCTTCATTGCTGCGAGACCAGATTTCCACTTCATGGCCCCGGGCGCGCAACAAAGCCACCTCCGCCTCGACCACGGTGTCTTCACCACCGCGATGTTGATAGGCGTTATGGACGACGAGTACGCGATTAGGAAACTTCATACTAGCGGCTGAATTGCGCCGGTACCGGCCCTACAGTCACCTGGCTTACCGAGGGTTTGGCTTTGTCACCCAACAAGCCCTGAACGTGGGTGGCTTGCCACTTGATGGGTACATTAAACAGCCTGTCTTTCTCACTCCACACAATCCATCGGGGTTGTCCGTCGCGAACCAGGTGGCATACCCAAACCGGGTCTTTCCAAAAACTGCCATCCTCTTGGCGGCAACCATGAAAATCAGCCCCTACCAACCATTCCCGGATCCGCGCGTAGCCTTGGGCAGCCAATTTAGGCTGCGTACCCCGCTGCTCGGCCAAGCCCATCGCCCCGTTATCCCAGGCATACCAAAACAAATGTCGGATTCCACCATCCAGGGTCAACAAATAACTGCGCGCCACAAAGCCGGCTGCCTCGGCAGGGTCGGGCTTATACCAAGAACTCCAGACGGGACGCTGTTGACGGCCATAGCCACCATCACTGTTTGCAATCAACCAACCCATCTCGGTATTCCAAAGCGGCTTTTGGTCCAGACCATGGCGGGCCATGACTTCGCGTACTTTACGAATGCGTTCCGGCGTGGCCTCCGGAAGTTCAGTGGACGCGTAGAAGTGATGGCTAATTGCATCGGCCCATCGCCCCCCACCAGCCTTGAAGTAGGCGTCTAACTGTCTAAAAGCACCCCCCTGTATGGATGGACTCAAAACCACATTCTCCGGGTCTACTTGCTTAAGCACTTCGGCAGCAACCCGCTCCAACTCAGCCATACGCTGCAAGTCGCCGCTATAAAAGTGCTTGACGTTGATCTCATTCCAAATTTCCCATGCATGAATCCGGCCCTTGTATCGCAGCGCCAGGGTTTGCACATAGCGGCGCCAATCAGCTAAATCTAGGGGCTCACTACTGGCACCGGGGCCATAGGGTGAATCTGCCTGAGGCCGGGCCGCAGCCCAGGCCGGGGTTTGACCAAGGGTTAATAACACCTTGATGCCACGATGATTTGCTGCGTTGACATAGCGATCAAGAATATGAAACTGCCATTGACCCTTTGTGGGCTCAAGGTCGCGCCAAGTGGTATGGCTGTCCCATAAACGTAAATAGCCAAACTGAGTACTGGGCCAAGTGCTACCGCTCGCAATGCCGTGAATGTGTAGACCGAATAAGCTTTGGTTAATGGTGTCAGAGTGTACGGGGGAATGGGCGAAAGTGGATATTAAAATAAAAAAAATGGGTATATATTTACGAAAATAATTTGACTTAGGCATGATATTAGCCGCCTAGGCTATTGGTGTGACGTGATTTAATGACTTTTGCGGGGTTGCCTACAGCGACAGACCATGGCGGGATGCTTTTCGTAACAATAGCGCCAGCGCCAATGATGCATCCCTCTCCGATGGAGATGTCGCCGATGATTACCACGTTGGCGCCAATGTCAACGTTATTCCCAATTGTAGGAGCCTTGCCTTGGCCAAACTCTCCAATTTCCTTAACTCCTATGGTTGTGCTGTGACGCAAAATAACGTTAGCGCCAATCGAAGAACGGTCGTTAACTACGAGACAATGCCCATGAAATATGCGTAGGTTAGGTCCGACTGATGTGCCCCAAGGTAGTTCAATGCCTAATATCCATTCAAAAATGATGCGATGAATAACTAGGTACGGTGATGTTATGAATAAAATAAATCTACGCTGTCTGCGAATTAGTTGCGACAAGCGAAATGAAAGCAAAAAAAACTGTATTTTAGGATTCCTGTTGTTTGCGGCCCAATCTTGGAAAAGATATTTGAGTGTGCTCATTGCGTTATGTATGCCTGTGAAACGCCTTTTGCATTGAAGGTTATGTAATTAGGAGTGGAGTCGATTGCGTAGTCATAGCTAATATTGTCGCGCATATAACATCCAGCCATTAATTTTTCTAATACCCTGCCAAATCTGTAGGGTAATGATGTAAAACTACTAGAACCACCGAATTTTTTCCTGATTTCTCTTGTCTCGGTGATCATGGTGGGGGAGCAACTTAGGTTGCTGCCATCGAAGGTGAATAGCGATAAGTATTCATCGATCTTCTTAGCCTTGCGATTGTTGTCCAAGAGTCTGAGTACAAGGTCCATGTCAGATGCGTAGCGGTATTTTAAGTCAAGCTCGAGGTCAGCGAGAATGCGAGATCTAAAAAACATGGTGCAAGATGCTGCATTCAAAAATCCATTGGCGATATAAGACTTTGAGAGTCTTATTTCGCGCCTTGCTGCAATGGGGTTGCCGGTGTTGCTGATTACAATGTAATTGCCGAAAACGAAATCTATGTCAGGATTGCGTGAGAACGTGTTTTTAACTCTCTCTAGGGTGCCTGGTAGATATTGTTCGTCGCTGTTCAGCCAGCAAAGTATGTCACCGCTCGCTCGACGCCATCCACGATTTATGGCGTCGTACATGCCGCCATCGTTCTCTGAACGCCAATTAAGATCGGCCTGTACACTTAGCCATTCAGGAGTGCCATCTTCGCTACAGGCGTCTTGGACTATATGCTCAAACATCACACCTTTCTGGCCGCGCACCGATCCAACACAGCGTTTTAATTTGTCGAGGGAGTTGCGTGTGGGGGTAACAATGGAGAATTTCATTATGTGTTGGTGTGAATGTGGCTGAAGATGTAATATTATTATTGTTATTTGGTATCAGTGTATGGGGCTAGATGCGCTTGCTGGTGCGCATATTCGCTAATGGCGAGCTGTAGCCCGACTGCAAACCAAAATAATATGCCTATGGATAGCGATAACAATGGTGAGTTAAATGCTGCGGTAATGATGCCGGTGGATACGATTAGAGTTACACCATGTAACACGGACTTAACTTCAGGTGGGCATGGTGACTTAAGTGCGATCAATGTTCGCTTGAAAATCCTATAAAATCCCCATATAAATAACGCAGCCCCAATGACACCGCCGTGGGCAAGTATATCCAGTAAGTCGCTGTGGGTATTTAGTCTGTCATCATTCAAAATGACATGGTGAATAAGATCCACCAGTACACTGTCGGCAAATGCCCCGCCATAGAGCGGGCTCTTGAGGAAATTATCAAAGACTACGCCATAAGTGTAGGTCCGAACCGACACGTTACCCGAGGGAAGATAAGTGTCACGGTTGATAAGTAGGTAAGTAATGCCTGCAGCGGCAATCAGAAGCACGATAAGTAGGAAATAAACGATAAGCACACGCTTTAGACTGGTGGCATTGGATGATCGGTGAAGTTGGCGTACTACCAGCAGATAGCCCAGCGTAATAAGCAAGACAAGAAAGGCGGTGTTTTTGTAGCTGAATACAGCAAGGAAGGTGATGGCCGCCAAAATACACCAGGCTAGCCAACGGGTTTTTAGTGTGAGGAAAAAATAAGCCCCAAGTGGTACAAACAAAAATATCTCAGTATGAAAGGCTTGACCATTTTCCATTCTTTTTGCAACTACCCACCCTATGACAATGGGCAACACCAATAAAAGCCCTTGCATAAATCTGCGTGCCACGATCATGTTCTGACCAATGCCCCAAAACAATATGATGGCTAGCGGTATGCCAACCATTCCGATGGCAAAGGGCAGGAATGTTTCTTGAATGTCGAAATAAATACGGGCGGTTAGCGCTCCGACCAGCATGTATAGTGCAAATACAAGTAATGGCCAAGCTGTTGTCAAGCTGTTACGCCAAGGGGGCTGTTTATGCCAAGGGGCCCGCAAAAGCATACCCACAAAGGCAAAGAAAAACGCACCAGAACCAAATACCAGTGAGGCATATTTGAGTGGCCCCAGGTCTCGCGTTACCCTAAAAGCGCCGTAGCCGGTGTAGAAAGGATCAATCAGGGTAAACAGAGCCACGAATAAAAATAAGTAGTAACCCAGCTTAGCGATATCAAAATCCAGCGGGTTTGCGGGCTTACCGGTAATACCCATAGGCATGGGGCTCTCCTTGTCTTTTCGCGCGCCAGCGGGCTTGCAGGTAGCGAAAGTCCACAGCGCGGGCGAAGGCGTCTATGGCCTGGTGGGCACGGCTGCGAAAATCCATACCCGGGGCGGGGGGCGTGGCGTGAAGCATTTCCAAGAGCTTTGGTAGGGGGTAGCCCAAAGTTTCCAGGTCTTGTGGGTCTAATTGACGCAGCATTTTTTCAGCAACGGATCTGCGGTAGGCGGTGTTGTAGAACGTTTGCCATTTGTTAATGGATGCACTGCTTACTGCGGCGTACCGGTGTACACCTACCGGATCACCCATGCGTCCGGCTAGAGCGGAGGACTTATATCCAGTGATCATGGCGTCTGTATATTCCAGACCAATTTGTGGACACAACGCTTTGAGGGTCGTATCTGGCGCAGCCACCAATTCTTCGTATCGGAGTACCACCTGGTTATTATGGTTTTCGCGTATTGCCTGGGCTAGACATCGATGCCCGTCAATCCAATCGATCCAATACTCAAACCATAGAAAGCGCCCTCTGTTGAATGTTTCGCAAATTGACGCTAACACGGCCAAGGGATTGCGGAGCAGTAGTATGGTCTTTGCCTCTGGCAATGCTTGGTGTAACAAAGGCAGCATCAGGTAATATCGAGGTGTTTTGTCCAAAAATACGGGTTTTTCCCGGGCGGCGGCAGTGTACATATGCCTGGCAAAGTGCCCCACTGATTCCGCATATACCCGTTCCCCATTGGGTATGTTATCTAGAAAGTCGTTAATCGCCATGGCGGCAATGTAATGGAAATAAACAGATCTCCCTGATGCGGGTAGTCTCATGCCCCAGAATGGCAACATGATCCAGGGCTCTGCGCTACTGGCTACATCCGGGCTTGCTGATAACATCTTCTGGAGTAATGTTGAGCCAGAGCGCGGAAGTGACGCAATGAATATTATTTGAGTGTTCATGCCCAGGCCAGTATTGGGTTGATAGTTAGTTTTAGTTTTATGAAATACATCATCAGGCCGTTCCAAATCACTGTTGATATTAGTGTTGCTAATGCTGCTCCATTAAATCCGTATTCTGGAACCAGGGCTATTATTAGCGCGGCTTGTATAATCAGGCTGGCAAGCATGGCCAGTAAATGCAGGCCTTCGTGCTTTGTCATGAGGAGTACTTGCCCTGTTGGGCCGGCAATTGCATTGAATGCAGTGGCTGCTAGCAATAGATAAAGAGCGTCTTTGGCTTCACTAAAACCTTGCCCATATAGGTCAAGTAACGTATTGGCTGCGATGGCAATAAATATGCATAGTCCTATCGTTGAGATGGAAACGATGCGCGTTGATCGCCTGATCAATGCTCGCATCGATTGCGTTTCGGCATTGTTATGGTGTGTGGCCAATCTAGAGGCAACAGCCAAGTATACGGTTTGCCCTATAAGCCCTGCCGCAAGAGCAAAGCGCTCTGCAGCTGCAAATAAGCCGGCATCTTTGGGTGTGGCCAAGAGGCCAGTAGCAACTAAGGCTATCTGTGCTACCAGTACGGCCAGTACAGAGGATATGAAAATATCTCGGGAGAAGAATGCTGGTTTTTGTTGAGGTGGGTCGGCTGTTTCAACGCTTGTTTTGGTTACTGCACGATGCTCTAGCCATATTCCGTAGATCATTGCCAGTATGGCGCTTATCAGCAGTGCTGCTGCAAAGCCTGAGTCCTTGTCGTACCCAAAATATGCAAGCAGCAGTAACAGCCCCATGGCTAGGCTGGGTCTGACAATGCCGTCGGGTAACAATGAGAGCGAGGGAAGGTGGGCGCCGCGTATCAGACCTTGGCTTAGGCGTGTCCGGGCCATGAGAGGAATGAGGACAAGCAGGGCCAGAAAGGCCGTGCCAGCTTGCATGCCTATGGGCAAAAATTGCACTATGGTGACCGCTAGTGCCAAGGTAGCCAGGCCCGCCATCCATGTTTGCCTGCTTGCACTTCTTTGATAGCGAAGGGTGTTTTGATGGGTGAGCGTGGCTACTTGTCGGGTGGCCAGGGTTTCGTGGCCTAGCAGGGCGATGACCAGTCCGATGTTGACCATGCCCAGCAGGACACTTGCAATGCCAAATTGGTCGACACCTAAAATCCGGGCAGCCACCACGCCGAATAGAAAAGACAGGCCGGCGGCTAAGACTCGGAATATAAGGGCTCCTATGGGGCCTTCCAGGCGTTGCATGATCTTGCTGGGCATGAGGTCAAGCCGCTTCCCGCGCCAGAAACTCCTTGTAGGCCACGACCAGCCCTTCCCGCATTTCGGTTTTTGCTTTCCAGCCCATGGCGTTCAGTCGATCTACGTTCATGAGTTTTCTTGGTGTGCCATCGGGCTTGGTGGCGTCGAACTCCAGTTTGCCTTGGTAGCCCACCGTGGCGGCGACGGTTTCGGCCAGTTCCCGGATGGTCATGTCATGGCCCACACCAATGTTCACCAGGGGGGCCAGGCCGTCGTTACGGTCCTGGCCCAGCAGGGGGGTGAACTGGGCATCCGGCAGGTTCATCAGGTACACGCAGGCATCGGCCATGTCTTCGCTATACAGAAACTCGCGCTTTGGCGTGCCGGTGCCCCAGACGGTAACGCTGGGGGTGTTGGCCAGCTTGGCTTCATGAAAGCGGCGGATGAGGGCCGGAATGACATGGCTGTTCTGGGGGTGGTAGTTGTCGCCGGGACCGTAAAGGTTGGTGGGCATGACAGCCAGGTACTGGGTCTTGTACTGGCGGTTATAGGCCCAGCACATCTCGATGCCGGCAATCTTGGCCAGGGCATAGGGGCGGTTGGTAGGCTCCAGTTCGCTGGTGAGCAGATGCTCTTCCTTCATGGGCTGGGGCGCCAGTTTGGGATAGATGCAGCTTGAGCCCAGGAACATCAGCCGTTTCACGCCGTTCAGGTAGGCGGCGTGGATGATGTTGGTCTGTATGGCCAGGTTGTCCCGGATGAACTCGGCAGGGTATTCGTTGTTGGCGTGTATGCCCCCTACCTTGGCGGCGGCCAGGAAAACGTAATCCGGCTTTTCCTGCTGGAAGAACGCCTCCACGGCGGCCTGGTGGGTGAGGTCCAGTTCAGCGTGGGTGCGGGTGAGCAGATTGGTGTAGCCCTTGGCCGTGAGGTTCTTCACCAGGGCAGAGCCCACCAGGCCCCGGTGCCCCGCCACGTAGATTTTTGCGGTCTTGTCCATGGGCTTACTCGTTGTAATCCATGGCTTTGTAGCCGTGCTTCTTGATGAGTTCGTCCCGCTCCGCGCTCTTCAGGTCTTCGCGGACCATCTCGGCCACCAGTTCGTCGAAGGTGATCTTGGGTACCCAGCCCAGCTTGGCCTTGGCCTTGGCGGGGTCGCCCAGCAGGGTTTCCACTTCGGTGGGACGGAAGTAGCGAGGGTCTACGGCGACAATGGGTTGGCCCATTTCATGGTGGGGTGAAGGGGTGGCCAGATAGCCTTTCTCATCCACGCCGGCGCCTTCCCAGCGGATTTCCATGCCCAGTTCCTTGGCGGCGGCGTTGACGAAATCCCGCACGCTGTATTGCACGCCGGTGGCGATGACGAAGTCTTCGGGTTTTTCCTGTTGCAGCATGAGCCACTGCATTTCCACGTAATCCTTGGCGTGGCCCCAGTCCCGCTTGGCGTCCATGTTGCCCAGGTAGAGGCAGTCTTGTAGGCCTAGCTTGATGCGGGCCAGAGCCCGGGTGATCTTGCGGGTGACGAAGGTTTCACCCCGGATGGGGGATTCGTGGTTGAACAGGATGCCGTTGCAGGCGTACATGCCATAGGCTTCCCGGTAGTTCACCGTAATCCAGTAGGCGTAAAGCTTGGCTACGGCATAGGGGCTGCGGGGGTAGAAGGGGGTGGTTTCCTTTTGCGGGATTTCCTGCACCAGGCCGAAGAGTTCGGAGGTGCTGGCCTGGTAGAAGCGGGTCTTCTTTTCCAGACCCAGGATGCGAATGGCTTCCAGGATGCGCAGGGCGCCTAGCGCATCGGAGTTGGCGGTGTATTCGGGTTCTTCGAAGGACACCGCCACGTGGCTCTGGGCAGCCAGGTTGTAGATCTCGTCGGGCTGCACCTGCTGGATGATGCGGATGAGGCTGGAGCTGTCAGTCAGGTCGCCGTGATGCAGGATGAACTTGCGGTCGGTTTCGTGGGGATCCTGGTAGAGGTGGTCAATACGGTCGGTGTTGAACAGCGAGGTGCGACGCTTGATGCCGTGGACTTCATATCCCTTGCCCAACAGAAATTCGGCGAGGTAGGCGCCATCCTGGCCGGTAATGCCGGTGATGAGTGCTACACGATTTGTGGTGTTACTCATGGTTTTGTTTCCCTATCAGTTTTATACGGGTTGAAGTGGGTACTGCATCTAATAATTGGGCGACAAATTGATCCTGTATTTGGTAGGCCTTTTCAGGATTGCGGTCAATGGATGAAACCCGGAATAGAAGACCGTCAGGGATTTCTCCTGTTAAGCCGTATGCCATTTGGGTTAGCTTGCGTTGCAAGCCGGGGAGCAATGTTTTGTCTCCGATCGTGATCCAATATGTGATTGGTTCAACGCGCGCTCGCTGCTCCCCGAGTAAGCGGCGCACTGTGATTGCGCCATACTTTGTATTGAGAGTCTCGTCACCCTGAACGTCTAGATCAAAGCCCTGTGCTTTGTAGCAGTACTCGGGGCGGTGAACTTGCATGCTATCGCCGCCTTGGTCACTCCCGTAAGCGATTGAAAGCATGATGCGCTGCCCTTGGTCGTTCATATACGTACGACTAAGAGTCTGGTTGTAAATGGCATCAAGTGCGGCTTGAACATCTGGGCTTACTTGTATGGGAATGATTGAGTTATCTAACTTCCAGTCGCCAAATTGCTGGGGGATCAGGGCTTCCAGATCAACTTTAGGGCCTTGGTCTGCCAATCTTTTGTCAGGGGTCAAAAACACAGAAAGGCTTGCCGCTATCAGCATGGCAAGCGCGATGACAAAGGATTTCTGGTTCTGGAGAGGCATGAGTGATCCAGCGTAATGCATGGGTTAAGTTGATGCTAATGAAGGCTTTTTGCTGTGCCTTGAAATAAACCACTGAATCAAGGTATCAATCGCCATGATTAATATGAGTGCACTAATAAAGAGCACCATGCCGGCAAAGCCATGCAAGAAGCCTTGGCCGGCTTCGTCGCCAAAGTGATAGGTAATAAGAGAGAGGCTAAGTACTCGAATGGTATTGGCGGTTAGGGAGATGGGGACGATGAGAACGGCAAGCGCTGTGTTTCTAGCCCAAGACTCATGTCTGGTGAGGTGAAGATAGAGCAGGCCCAAGGCTTCCAGCGAGAAGAGGGTGTGCAAGCCGGCGCAGGCGTCGGCCACCAATAGCATGTACTGGCCCAGTTGCAGGGTTACACCACTTCGGGAGATGGGATAATCCAGCGCAAATAAAATGTGTTCTGTGGCCCAGGAAACAAACAACTTCATGGGTTGGGTGAGCGGGTCAACAACGACCCCAGGAAGCGGGATCATGAAAGCCATGAAGAAGATGGGAAACCAGCAGGCCTTTAAAGCTTTTGTACCGCGCCAGAGGAGGATAAGTGCGGGAAGAATCAGAATTACTGACCCCAGCTCCATGATGATGATCGACTGGGAACGTCCTAGGGTGTAGCTCAACAGGCCAATGATGAGCAGGGGCCAGCCGATGAGGGGCAGGGGCTTGATGGGGGCGTCGGCCAGGGTTTCCTTGAGGGACCAGAACAGGTAGAGGGTGACGAACAGGATGATGGGGCCGTGGAATTGCTCGTCGGTTGCCCAGAGTCCCTGGAAGAGATCCCAGACCGTGGGCACGTATAGGGCCGCCAGACCCAGAAACAGGGGCCAGGAGGGGGGGAGGCGGTTGAGTGGCTGCACGGTGGGCTCAGGCAGGGGTTACTGATGGATTGGGGGTTGGCTGGGCTGGGTACCGGCTTTTGCGGGTAGGGCTTGGGTGCCGCCTATTTGGCGGCCTTGGTGTGGATGCGTTGCTCCCTCTCCCCCGGCCCCTCTCCCGGGGGGGGAGGGGAGGAGATAGGCGGTGATGCTTGCTATCTGTTGCGGGGCGAGGTTCATGTGGTGGCCTCAAGCGTTTGTTGCCAGGCGGGCCGTTGGCCGGTCAGACGTTCATAAAGAAACTCAGGGGCAAGGTCAAAGCCGCAGTTCCAGGCCAGGGTAGGCCATTCGTCCAAGTAGAAACTGGCGAAGGTTTCTACGTCCGCCAAGGGTCTTGCTGCCAGGAATTTTGTGGGAATGTCGGCAAGGTCAATGACGCCTTCCTGGTCATCGTTGAATTTGAGCCAGATTTTGTGTGATTCGACGTGTTTGGCTTCGAGGAGATGGGGCATTTTGTTTCCTTTCAGACCAGGGGCTCAATTTTGTGGAATTCCTTTGTGTTCCACATTTCGAGCAATTCATCTTGATGCTGTTCCGCCCACTCCTCCACCAGCCCACGAACCCGGGCGGGCATTTGCCCGTCGAGCAGGTTTCCGTTGCGAATGGCGAACACGGCCCGGTGTTCGTTGTAGCGCACATGGAAATGCGGTGGGTTGTGGTCATCGAAATACATGCTGATGACAATTCCAAGGAATCGGCAAATTTCAGGCATGAAGTCGCTCACAGAGGGGGGTGAGGTTCATGAGCGTCTCGCCTTAAACCTCGTTCAGCACCGCGCCTACGGTTTCGGCGCCGGCGGCGGTGAGCATGGCTTTGATGCCGGCGGCGTCGGTGAGGCGGGTTTTGTGTTTGCGGGTGACCAGCAGGGCGCCCCGGGCGCGGGCGGCTACGGCCTGGAAGTCGGCGGCTTCGGTGGCGGGGGGGGTGTCGATGAGGATGACGTCGTATTCCCCGGCCAGCACCAGAAGCAGGTCTTGCAGTTTTTCCCGGGAGAGGAGCTCGGCGGGGTTGGGGGCCTGGGTGCCGGCGGGCAGGACGGAGAGGTCCACGAAGGCGGGGATGCGGGTGATGGCGGAAACGTCTGCCCGGTCGGCCAGCACGTCAGACAGGCCCATGCGGTTTTCCAGCTTGAACAGGGGGCTGACCTGGGGAGTGCGCAGGTTGGCGTCGATGAGCAGGGTGCGTTCGCCCAGTTGGGAGAAGACCACGGCCAGGTTGGCGGTGAGGCGGCTGGCGCCGTCGGTGGCGCTGGCGCTGGTGATGGCCAGGGCCTTGTTGCGGCCGAACCAGCGCAGCATGAGCTGGCCGCGCAGGCCCCGCAGGGCTTCCATCTGGTGGCTGAAGGGTTCGTAGGCGGCCACCAGTTCGGGGCTTAGGTCGCCACTGCCGGGGGCCAGGTAGGGGTAGTCGAACTGCTGGGCCAGGGCCTGGCGCATGTCGGCGTCGGTTACCAGGCCCAGTTGCACGGCGGCTTCACCAAAGCGCAGGTTCTTTTCTTTTTGCAGGCGCAGGACCCGCTCGGCGTCCTGGGCGTTGAGCTTGCCTTGTTCCAGGAGGATGCGGCCCAGGGTGAGTTCGGCCCGGGGGGCGGTGTTGGGGGAGGCTTGAAGGTTGTTCATGGTTGGGGGCTCCTCAGGCTTGGGCGCGGGCAAACAGGCGGCGGCCCTTGGGTTTCCAGCTCAGCTCGCCCAGCACGGGAAGTTCCAGGCCGGTGGCCAGGTCTTCGGCGGAGCGTACGCGGCGGTCGATCATTTCCATCAGGAAGGCCAGGCCAATGCCCAGCAGGCCGCCCAGGAAGACGGCCAGGATGGTGTTGAGCAGCACTTTGGGGCTGGAGGCTTCCAGAGGGGGCACGGCGGGGTTGAGCACGGCGATGTCGGTCTGGGTGGCCAGGGATTCCATGCGGCTTTGGCCGGCCCGTTGCATGGCGGCGTCGTACATGGCCTGGGCGTTGGCTACTTCCCGGATCAGCACGGAGGCTTCGTCCCGTTGGGCCTTGAGGGCCATGACCCGGTTTTTCTGGGCGGCCAGGGCGGCGCGCAGTTCGCCTTCCCGGTTCTGGGCCACCTTGGCGGTGGTGCCCACGGAGCGGGTGGCCAGCTTGATTTCGGTGTTGAGCTTGTCCCGCAGGGCGTTTACCTGGGCCTGGGCGGCCTGGTACTGGGGGTGGTTCTTGCCCATTTTTTCTGCCAGTTGGGAAAGGCTCGCTTCAGCCATGGAAAGATCCCGCTTCAGGCCTTGCACCAGGGGGTTCTGTTCCACTTCAGCCAGGGCGTTGGCGCTCTGGCCCTGGCGGGAGGTGCTGTCGTAGGTTTGCGCCTGGGCTGCCACCAGTTGGCTGGAAAGTTCGGCCAGCCGGGCGGTTTCCACGTCAATGCTGCGCTCGTCGCCCACCACCAGGCCTTTTTCGCGCTGGTAGGCGGTGAGGGCGGCCTGGGCGGTTTCCAGGTTTTCACGCAATTGCTTGAGCTGGTCCGAGTACCAGGCGTTGACCTGCTTGGCAGGCTCTACCCGCAGGTCCAGGTTGGCTTGCACGTAGGCCTGGGCAAAGGCGTTGGCAATGCCGGCGGCAAAACGGGGGTCAGAGCCGGAAAAACTCACCTGGATGACGCTGGATTCCCGGCTGGGGGTGACTTCCAGCTTTTTCAACAGCAGTTCGGCCATCCAGTGGCGGATGTCGCCTTCGCCCTGGGTGCTGGCCTGGAAGTCGGCCTGGACAGCGGGGAAGCTGGTGAGCTTGAGGCCGTCCACCACCCGCAGGGCCACGTTCTGGCTCTGGATGATGTCTACCTGGGTGGCCAGGTAGCCGGGCAGAAGCTGGCTGGGCAGCATGATGCCGGTGACGGGGTCTTTGGATTTGGAATCCACCACCAGGGAAACGGTGGCGGTGTAGTTCTTGGGCAGTATGAGGCTGACTACCAGGGTGGTGGCCACGGTGACGGCCAGGGCCAGGGTGGCGACCAGCCAGCGGGCCCGCAGGATGAGCAGGAATTGGGTGAAGTTCATGGGCCTGGGCTCCGCTTAGAAGAGACTTTCCTGGACGTGGATGACGTCGCTGGGCTTAAGGGTGTCGGACAGTTGGCCGGTGAGGGTTTGCAGGCTGCCGTCGGCGTTGCGGCGCAGGATCTTGATGCCCTTTTGCGTGCCCCGCTGGGTGAGGCCGCCGCCCACGGAGAGGGCCTGCACCAGGGTCATGTCCTGTTCCAGGCGGAAGGCGCCGGGGCGCTGCACTTCGCCGTAGATATAGAAGCGGGGTTCCCGGGGCACGTAGAGGATGTCGTTGTTGGCCACCATGCTGTTGATGCTGTCGCCGCCGTCGGCGAACAGGGCCAGCAGGTTGATTTCCTTGCGCTGGGTCTTGCCGTCCTTTTCGCTGATCAGCACCAGGGTGTCGGCGGCGGCGGGCTGGGTGCCGCCAGCCAGGGCCAGCACGTCGGTGATGCGGCTGGCCTTTTGCAGGGGGAACTTGCCGGGGCGGTTGACCAGGCCCAGCACGGAAACTTCCTGTCCCTTGAATTCCAGCACCACCAGGTTGACCTGGGCGTTCTTGACGAAGCCGCCGCTTTCCAGGGCCTTGGCGATGCGGTTGGAAGCTTCAGAGGCGGTCAGGCCGTTGACGTTCATGCTGCCCACCAGGGGGAAGAGCACGGCGCCGCTTTCGCTGACCCGGGTTTCCGTGGTGAGGTCTGGCTGGTCATACACAGTGATCCGCACCAGGTCGCCGGTGGACAGGGCGTAGTCGTTGGCGGCCTGGACGGCGCTGGTGGCAAACAGGCCCAGCACGGCCATCAGGAGCAGGAAGTAGCGTGTGTAGATTGGCATGGTTTTCATGGGCGGGGCTCGGGGTGGGTGGAGGTTAACGGGATCAGGTTACAGAAATGGAAGCAAGCGTTGGGCCAGGAGCGGTCATGGTCAGTAGGCCTTGGCGTCCTTGAAGACCAGCCAGACGGTCTTGAGGATGATCATGAGGTCCAGGGAGAGGGACCAGTTGCGCAGGTAGTCCAGGTCGTATTGGACGCGGCTCGCCATCTTGTCCACGGTTTCGGTTTCACCCCGGTAGCCGTTGACCTGGGCCCAGCCGGTGATGCCGGGTTTGACCTTGTGGCGCAGCATGTAGCCGGAAATCTGCTTGCGATAGAGCTCGTTGTGGGCCACGGCGTGGGGCCGGGGGCCGACGATGCTCATGCGGCCTTGCAGCACGTTGATGAACTGGGGCAGTTCGTCCATGGAGGTTTTGCGCAAAACGCGGCCCAGGGGGGTGATGCGGTCGTCGTTCTGGGTGGCCTGGCGAATCTGCTCGCCGTCTTCGCAGACCCGCATGGAGCGGAACTTGTAGACCAGTATTTCTTCGCCGTTCAGGCCGTAGCGCCGCTGCTTGAAGATGATGGGGCCCTTGGAGCTGAGTTTGACCCCCAGGGCGATGAGCAGCATGAGGGGGGAGATGAGGGTCAGGATGACCAGGGACAGGACGATGTCCGCCAGGCGTTTCTTGAAGGCGTTGAGGCTGGTGAAGGGGGTTTCCAGAATGGCGATGATGGGCACGCTGCCCACCCGGTCGATGCGGGCCTGGATGAGGTCGAAGGTGAAGATGTCGGGCACCAGGTAGACGGAGGCGGTGGTGTCCTTGAGGGTGTTGAGCAGGGCAGAAATGCGTTCTTTCTGGGAGATGGGCAGGGCGATGTAGACCACTTCCACGTTGTTCTTGCCTATGTAGAACATCAGGTCCTGGGGGTGGCCCAGATAGCGGGCCTGGCAGTCCGGGGACAATCGCTCAGGACGGCGGTCGTCGAAGTAGCCGACGAACTTGGTGAGCAGGTCCTGGTTGCCGGTCAGACGGCGGGCCAGACGTTCTCCCACCGGATTGCCGCCAACGATGATTGCCCGGCGCACGGCGCCGGAGCGGTGCAGCTTGCGTACGTAGCCCCGCAGGCCGAGGTGGGCGACAAACAGCACCACCGGGCTGGCGAAAAACCAGGTTTCCATGGCGGGCATGTAGTAGTGGTGCATCAGCCGGGAAAGGATGCCCAGCAGGATGATGCCGCCGACCGTCAGGGCCCAGGCCAGGAGTACGCCGCCAAAACCACGCCAGAGGGCGCCGTTGGACGGCTGACTGATGGACAGGTCGTCAAACAGGTAGGAGGCCAGAAAAAAGGCAATGACGGCCAGTATCAGGTAATAGCCGTCCATGCGCTCGTCGTGGTAGGCCAGGCTGACCAGCAGTACCAGAACTATGAGAATGGGGTTGAGCAGGCGGCGCACCAGCGCCAGGGTGGGGTTCTCGGATTGCATGGTTGATCAAAAACGCACCAACGCACTGATGGAGACCGTGGTGGCGTCGAATTCCCTGGTTGTTATGTTTGAACGGCGTTGTTGCTTATTCAGATTCAGGCTGAGACTGGCGTTGTCCCAAGGCTGGTAGGTGGCGCTCAGGCCGGCGGTGTTCAGGTCTTCGTCCAGATTGAGGCCGTTGTACTGGTGTTGCTCCAGGGTCAGGTTGGCGCCCAGCCAGACCTTGGGGAGCACTTGCCATTGGACCCCACCGTTCAGGCCGGTGATTTCCTCGGAATCCGCACCTCCCAGTTCCGAGTTTTCCAGGTTGCGGTAGGCGGCCAGGTTGAACAGGGTCTTGCCCGTGGGCACCCAGTTCATGTCCAGGCGTGCGTTGATGCCGGAGAAATTGCGGCGGTTGGCGGCGTTGTCCTTGCGCTCCACGCGGCCAATGCGTGCCTTGAGCTGGGTCTTGCCCGTGGGCAGCCAGTTGGCTACCAGGGAAAAGGCGTCCCGGCTGTAGCGGGTGGCGAGCAGGGGGTTGGTGCGGTCCGGGTAGCGGCCGTCCAGGGTGCTGTATTCCAGGCCCAGGCGTTGCATCTGGCCGCCCTTGTAGAAAACCCCCACGGTGGTGTCGTCCTGGTCGTAATTGTTGTTGGCCTGGGCGACGTCGCTGTAATCCTGGGTGGCTATGCTGTGGCGCAGTTCGGCTTCCCAGTTGCTGTGGAACCACCAGGTGGCGCTGCCATAGTGCCGGCGCTGGGTGCGCACGTTGCCCACCAGGCCGGTGGTGTCCAGATAGGTGCCCTGGTAGACCCGGTAGTCCGTGCCCAGGTTGCCCCGCAGGCGGTTGCCAAGTTGCCATTTCCATTCGGCAGTGCCGTTCTTGCCGTCGTAGTCCAGCAGGCTGTATTTGCGGTACTTGGTCTGGTTGGCCAGGGCGCTGACGAGGATCTGCTGCCGGCCCAGTTTCCAGTCCAAGTCAAAGCCGGCGCCCAGGGACTGGTAGCTGTCGCTGCGGCCTGCGGAATAGGGGGTCGTACTGTCCGCCAGCCGGAACAGGTTGTCGTCGTGGGCGTAGTAATACTGGAGCACCGGCCGGAAGGTGTCGCCTTCGCCGGCCTGGGCCGGGAGGGCGCTCAGGCCTGCCATTGCGCAGGCGGCCAGAAACGCAGGCAGGACATGCTTCGCCAGGCTTGCAGGTGTAGCGGGAGGCACCCCTGTACCTCCCGGTTTGAAATTGTTGTTGTTTGTCATGTCACCAGAATTGCCAGTTCCCGGTGCTGAGCACCCAGATGCCCAGCAGGCCATTGGTGACGCCATGGGCGAGGATGGCGGGCCAGAGGCTGCCACTGGCCCGGTAGAGCCAGGCGTAGGCCAGTCCCGCCAGAATGCCGGCGAACCAGAGGGTGTGCTCGAAGCCGAAAATCAGGCTTGAAACCAGCATGGCCCGCAAGGTCACCGCTGCCGGGGCGAGGGTCAGGAAGGCGGATTTGTCTATCCAGCGCATGAGAAAGGAGCGCCAGAACAGTTCTTCTATGAGGGGCACCAGCAGGGCGGCGCCCGCCAGCCGCATGATGACCAGATGCCATTGCCATTGGCCGGTTTCCGGGTGCCGGGGATCGTAGCCGTAGGCACCTTCCCCCGCCAGGTTGAGCCAGCCGAAGTCCAGGTTGATCCAGAGCACAAAAACCGCTGTCCCGGCCATGGGTGCCCATAGCCAGAGCCATTTGCCGTGCGTCGGCCGAACCTTGAGCTCGGTCAGATCCCGCCAGAAATAGGCCAGCACTCCAGCCACCACCAGAACCTTGATGGGGTAGATCAGCCGCTGGTCGAAGTTGGCTGCTGCCGGCCAGGCCTGCACTACGTCGCCCAGCAGAATGAAGGCGATGAAAAGCGCGAATGGCAGAACCCGGGCCAGCATGGGCCGGTATGCGTGCATGGCGGGCGGCAATGGCGGCGGACAAGGTTATTTCAGCCCCTGAAGACCCTTGTCCATGGCGCTTTGGTCGGCAGTGGCGGGCGCGGCGGGCGTTGCAGGCGCGGCGGCCGGAGCAGGTGCCGGGGCTGCTGTGTCGGCGGCCTGGTTCAGGTCGGTGTAGTCGCCCTTGTATTCGATCTGGGCCTTCTTCTTCAGCTCCTGCAGCTTGGCGTCGGCCATTTCGCGCTTGCGGTTGCCAGTCAGGTAGCGCTCGATGAGGGGCTTGGCCTGTTCCATGCCGATGGGCTGGACCTGGACGTCCACCACGCTGAGGATGGTGAACTGACCATTGCCAGCCAGGGTGATGGACTGGCCCGGGTTGAGGTTTTGCAGGCGGGGCAGCAGTTCCAGGGGCAGTTGCTCGGCCGGTTTGACGCTCTGGGCGGCCCGGGCGGGAATCTGTTCAGCCTTGAGCCATTCCACCAGTTCGTTGAGGTTCTTGATTTCCCCCAGCTTGGTCTTCAGGGCATCGACTTTCTCGGCAGGCGGACGGAGGACCAGTTCCTGCAATTTATAAATGCGGCGCTGGGAGAACAGGGCCGGGTTCTTGTCGTGGTATTCCTGGATTTCCGCGTCGGTGGGCGGGGTCACGTTGGCGGTCAGGCGTTCGATGTAGGCGGTGGCCAGAATCTGGCGGCGGCCTTCTTCCAGGGCCTGGGAGACCTGGGGGTCCCGATCCAGCTTGTCTTCCAGGGCCTGTTGCACCAGCAATTGCTTGTCCACCAGGCTCTTCAGGGCCTGGACGCCGGCCTGTTTGGCCTGCTCGGGTTCCACCTTGCCCAGCCGTTGCAGGGCAAAGTTGATCTGGTGCACGGTGATTTCCTCGCCGTTGACCTGGGCGGCCACCTGGGTGGCCTTCTTCTCTTCGTCTTTCCCACCGCAGCCGGCCAGGATGATGGCAAGGGCCAGGGCGCCGGCAGACAGGCGAATCGAGTGCAGTTTGTTCATGGTGTCCTTGGGAGGCGAGTTGTCGAGAGCGAGAGATTATTACAGCTACGTATTACTAAACAGTGTCCATGTCCCTGGGGCCCATGCAGGAACAGCAAGGACTATGCCGTCTTTGCCCATGATTTCCATGAGACAGCGCGCTCCCTATGCCCGTCCGGCTTGGCTTCAGTTCTTTAGACACCTCCCTGGTGGCTTCGAAATTCCCGTCGGACTGCATTGGGGCCCGCAAAACCGGCACTCAATGGAACCCAGCCCCTTTAGGGGTGAGAAACGGGGTTTCAATGCACCTCACCGCAAGCCCCGCGCCTTGTCCGGAAGACCATCCGGGCAATCATTCACGCGGTTACGGGGTGTCTTTATCTGTATGTCTTGTTGTCTGGGCCGGATTCTAGCGGGTTTTTTTCCGTGTGTTGACTTCGCTCGGGCTGGAGTGATGGAAAAAGCCGGTCTGACTGGCGGCGCGGGGCATATCTCTTGCTGCCCGTCATGCGCCTGAGCAGTGCGCCCAGGTTCGAAAAGCACCAAAACCGTGAACTTTGCATGTCTGATTGGCGCCATCGATACCTCCCGTTTGCTGCCAACGAGGACTCCAGGCATACCCCGGGTCGGTCGAGGGGGGTGACGAAAGTGTCGATATTTCTTACATATATGTATTAATCGAATTAAATTAATCTTTTTAAACATGTACTTATGAGATTGGCGTTATTTTTGCTAGTAACCCGTGATGCCTGCTTTGATGGTGTGTCTGGACTGTGTAGAATGCTGGCACGCTTAATGCATAAAAACCGACAGGGCAGAAGCTCTTGATCGTGTGCCTAGAACCTTTTTCCAAATGGGAGAGTTGTGATGAAACTGAATTCGATGATTGCCGCCCTGGCCCTGGGTGTTGGCCTGACCGGAACTGCGGCTGCTGTGGATACCCAGTACGGTACCTACAACCTGGATGTGCCCGGCGCCCCTTCCTATGACCTTCCCTATAGCTTTTCGACTGTTAAAAGCTTCCAGAACCTGACCGGGACCGGTGTTTACTTTGAAGATATCTGGAACCTGGATTTCTCCACGGCGGCTCAGGTTGCCGGTTTGGTAGCTGACAGGCAGATCGGCAGCGCTTACAACATCTCCGGCTTCATGGTGAACCTGGATGGCTCCGGATGGGTTTCTGTTCCCGGTGATCTGTTCGACAGCGTGGGCACCGTGAGCGCCGGGATGCATACCCTGGCTGTCAAGGGCACGGCGGATGGCACCTACGGTGGTGCTTACCTTCTGTCCCTCACTGCCGTGCCCGTCCCCGAAGCCGAAACCTGGGCCATGATCCTGGCGGGTCTGGGTCTGGTGGGTCTGCGGGTGCGCAAGCAGATGAAAAGCGCCGAGCGTCTGGTCGGCTGATCAGCCGGACGTTCCCCAAAGACGGGCCCTTCGGGGCCCGTTTTTTTTCTACCTCGATGCCGTGTCTCGGGGACATGCTTCGCGGCGGCGTGCTCCAGCCCTAGGCAGGGCTGGCCAGAGGGGCCGGAAACAAAAACGGCTTCCATCGCTGGAAGCCGTATGAACACTTTGGAGGCGCGTACCGGAGTCGAACCGATCTAAACGGATTTGCAATCCGCTGCATAACCGCTTTGCTAACGCGCCGCGCTTGACTTGACGGTGACTTAAACGATTTGGGGAAAGCTTTTGGCTTTCCCCAGATATTTGGAGCGGGAAACGAGGCTCGAACTCGCGACCTCAACCTTGGCAAGGTTGCGCTCTACCAACTGAGCTATTCCCGCGTCGAAGTGGGGGCGGATTATGGGTGGCGGGGCGGAATGTGTCAACCACTTTGCGCGGAAAAATGCGCTTTCATTGCGGATCGTTCCGGGCGCCCAGGGTGGTGTGATCGGCAGGTTCATGGCGCAGGGTTTTCCAGGCCATGAGCAGGTAGTGGGCCATGGACCAGAGGGTGAGGAATGCGGCGATATCCAGCAGCCATCGGCCAAGCCATTGGGCACTGATGCCCAGCACCACGTCGTGGTACAGCAGCAGGGTGATGGCGATCATCTGGGCGGTGGTTTTGAGCTTGCCGATGAAGGCGACAGCCACTTCCTTGGCCTGGCCGATGCGGGCCATCCATTCCCGCAGGGCACTAATGGCGATTTCCCGGCCGATGATGATGAGGGAGGCGGCAATGCCGGCCCGGTCCAGGTCCACCAGCACGATGAGGGCGGCGGCCACCATGAGCTTGTCGGCCACCGGGTCCAGGAAGGCGCCGAAGGCGGACATCTGGTTGAGCTTGCGGGCCAGCCAGCCGTCCAGCCAGTCGGTGACAGCGGCGAGGATGAAGATGGCTGTGGCGACCAGATTGATGGCGGGTTTGGGCACGACGCCGTCGGGCAGGTAGAACACCGCCACGAACAGGGGAATCAGGGCGATGCGTAGCCAGGTGAGGAGGTTGGGCAGGTTGAGGGGCACGGGGGGCGGGGGATGGGGAATGGGGGATGGGGGATGGGGGCGCGTGATGTCTGGCCGGATTCTAGCTCCGTGGCAGCTTAATGGAGTTCCCGGTAGATGCGTTCTGCCAGTTCCCGGCTGATGCCGTCCACGGTGGCCAGTTCTTCCACCCCGGCGTCCACCACGCCCCGCAGCCCGCCGAAGGTTTGCAGCAGCTTCTGGCGGCGTTTGGCGCCCACGCCAGGGATGTCCTCCAGGCTGGACTGGGTGCGGGCCTTGGCCCGGCGGGCCCGGTGGCCGGTGATGGCAAAGCGGTGGGCTTCGTCCCGCACCTGCTGGATGAGGTGCAGGGCCGGATGCTCGCCGCCGAGGATGAGGGGTTCCACTTCGCCGGGCAGGAAGAGTTGTTCCAGGCCGGGCTTGCGTTCCACGCCCTTGGCCACCCCCACCATGGGCAGGTGGCCCAG
Organism: Pseudomonadota bacterium; assembly: GCA_040757575.1. GTDB lineage: Bacteria > Pseudomonadota > Gammaproteobacteria > Burkholderiales > Thiobacillaceae > PFJX01. The sequence goes on along the minus strand of JBFLXA010000001.1, from coordinate 442,363 downwards.
GCCCAGTTCCGTGAGCACGTCCACGGCCATGTGCAACTGGCCCTTGCCGCCGTCGATGAGCAGCAGGTCCGGCAGCTTGCCTTCGCCGGCGGCCAGCTTGCCATAGCGCCGGGAAAGGGCATCCCGCATGGCGGCATAGTCGTCGCCGGGGGTGATGCCCTTGATGTTGTAGAGCCGGTATTCGCTGTTTTGCATGGCGCCCTGGTCGAACACCACGCAGGACACCACGGTGGCTTCTCCCAGGGTGTGGCTGACGTCGAAGCATTCGATGCGGGCGATGCCTTCTTCCCCCAGGGCTTCGTTGAGTGCGGCCAGCCGGGCGCTCTGGTTTTCCCGCTGGCCTTCCCGGGTGGCCAGGGCCAGGCGGGCGTTCTTCTCTGCCATTTCCAGCCAGATGCGGCGTTCTCCCTGGGGACGGGTGAGCACCTGCACCTTGCGTTCCGCCTGGTCGGACAGCCAGTCCGCCAGGCCTTCCACGGCTTCATTGACGATCAGGGTGGCGGGGATGGGGTGGGCTTCGTAATGCTGGCTGGCGAAGGCCTCCAGCAGGCTGGCGGCTTCGGCGGCGTCCATGCCCTGGGTGTGGCTGGGGAAAAAGGCCCGGCCCCCCAGGTTGCGCCCGCCCCGCACCATGACCAGGTAGACGCAGGCCACGCTGTTTCCACTCTCGCCGCCCAACACGGCGGCGATGATGTCCGTGTCCTGGGTGGAACGGCTTTCCACGAACTGCTGGGCCCGCACCTTTGCCAGGGCGTTGATCTGGTCCCGCCAGAAGGCTGCCTCCTCGAACTTCCAGGCTTCCGAAGCGGCGTTCATGCGGGCGGTGAGGGCGTCCACCACTTCGCTGTCCTTGCCCTGCAGGAAGAGCAGGGCGTCGTCCACGTCCCGGGCGTAATCCGCAGGGCTTACCAGGCCCACGCAGGGGCCACTGCAGCGTTTGATCTGGTGCAGCAGGCAGGGGCGAGAGCGGTTGGCGAACACTGTGTCTTCACAGGTGCGCAGGCGGAAAACCTTTTGCAGGATCTGGATGCTTTCCCGCACCGCCAGGGAGTTGGGAAAGGGGCCGAAGACCCGGTGGCGCTTGTCCGGCGTGCCCCGGAAGAAGCCCAGGCGGGGAAAGGCATGGCCAGAAAGCAGCAGGTAGGGGTAGGACTTGTCGTCCCGGAAGAGGATGTTGTACTTGGGCGCCAGGCCCTTGATGAGGTTGTTTTCCAGCAGCAGGGCTTCTGCTTCCGTGCGGGTGACGGTGGTCTGGATTTCCCGGATGCGGGCCACCATATGGCGGATGCGGGGGGACAGGTCCGACTTCTGGAAGTAACTGGAAACCCGTTTCTTCAGGTCCCGGGCCTTGCCCACGTAGAGCACGGCCCCGTCTTCGCCCAGCATGCGGTACACGCCGGGCAGGTTGGGCAGGGTGGCCAGGAAGGCCTTGGCGTCGAAGGCCGCCGTGCCCATGGTGGCGGTCAGTCTTCCTCGTCCAGCAACTGGCCGGCGATGGCCCAGTTTTCGTCCGGCAGTTCTTCGAAGGCGATGTAGGTGTAGCGCTTGGGCTTGAGGGCGTGGCGCTCCAGGGTGTCGGTGATTTCCTCGGCGATTTTCTTCTTCTGGTCCCGGGTGAGGGTGCCGGCGAGTTTGATGGTGACCACGGGCATGTCAGTTTCCTTCCTGGATCTGCTTGAAAACGGCCCGGAACATGTCCGGCGTGAGGCGGTTGGTCTGGGTGTTGTAGCGGGAACAGTGGTAGCTGTTGATAAGGCGTAATGTGCCTCCCTCTCCCCCGGCCCCTCCCCCGGGGGGGGAGGGGAGGGAGGGGGCGCAATCTCCCCCGGGGGGGGAGGGGAGAAGATGTACCGCGCCGTGGCCGAACGCGTAGGCGCTTTGTTTGAGTCCCAGGGCCATCAGCACGGCCTTGTGGGCCACCAGGCCCAGGGCCAGGAGGGTGGTGTTCGGGGGCAGGGCGGCCAGCTCGGCTTTCAGGTAGCCGTTGCACTGGCGGATTTCAGTGGTTTCCGGTTTGTTCTCCGGGGGCACGCATTTCACAGCGTTGGTGATGCGGCAGCCGGTGAGCACCAGGCCGTCGTCGGCACTTACGGACACGGGCCGGCTGGCGTAGCCGAAAGCGTGCAGGGTTTCGTAGAGCAGCACGCCGGCATAGTCGCCAGTGAAGGGGCGGCCGGTGCGGTTGGCGCCATGGAAACCCGGTGCTAGGCCGACGATGAGCAGCCGGGGGGCCGGGTCGCCGAAGGCGGGCACGGGCCGGCAGAAATAGCCCGGGTGGGTGGTGCGGCCCTGGGCCAGAAAGGCGGCCAGGCGGGGACAGGCAGTGCAGGTTTCCAGGGACACGGGCATCAGTGCAGGTGGGTGGGGGTGCTCTGGGTGTCTTCAGGCATTTCGGTGTGCACGTTTTCCCCATCCCGGTTGGGAAACAGGGGGGCGCCGCAGTCGTCGCAGTATTCCAGGGGCATGCGCGTGTCCAGGATGTCCACCCGGGTCACGCCGGCGGCCCGCAGCAGGGCGTCGATGCGGGCGGGAATGTCGGCGCCTTCGTCTTCCTGGCCCATGAGCGGCCAGGTGACGCCATGGACCACCTGGTCGGAGCCGTGCAGGGTGAAGCCCACGCGCCATTCCTCCAGTTCGTGCTCGTAGTAGGGGGCCACCACGGCCTTGATGTGGGTGACGGGCACGTCGAACAGGGCTTGCAGGTAGGCCACGGCGGCGGTGAGGGCGAAGGGCCGGGTTTCCTGGTCTGCCCGGCGCCAGGCAGCGAAGTAGGCGTCCGGCAGCAAGCACTCGTAGGTGCAGCCGGTGAGCAGGCTCTGGAGGTTGGGAGCCCCCTGTTCCCGCCAGGCGGCCAGGGCGGTTTCCCGTTTCCCGTCGGGTTCGTTCCAGCGGAACACGGGCCCGTGGCTGGCCACGCTCACCGCCGCCAGCAGGTAGCGCACGTCGGATACGAAGGACTGGGTCTGGGGCAGGGCGGCAGGGTCCACGGCCAGGTCCTGGCCGGCGTCTGCTGCTTTCCAGAGTGCTTCGGTGAAGGCCCGGGTCTGGCTGTAGCCCTGGGGCAACTGGTCGGGACTGAAGAGGAAGTCGGCAAACTGCACCTGGGCCCCTTGCGCCAGTACGTGGGCGCCCAGTTGGGTCCGCAGGCCGTTCAGTACCTGGGTGCCCAGGAGGCGGGTGGGAATGGCATAGCGCGACCAGGCGAGGATGGGCAAGGCCACCAGCAGCCGGGAGGTGTCGCCGGCCAGGCTGGTTTCGCAGCCGGCTTCGATCAGGTCCGCCAGTTCCTCGTAGGCCCTCCCCTGGTTACCGGCCTGGGCGGCCGGGTCGTTGAGCTTGTCCAGGGCCAGGTTCAGGGCGTCGTCGTCTCCCTGGCGCAGGAGTTTGTCGATCAGGCTGTTGAGTTCCCCTTCCCACCAGGCATCTTCCAGGCGGCTGCCGGAATCGGCCAGGCCCTGGGCCAGCCAGATGAGGTGTTCGGCGTCCCGGGAGAGGCGGTGGCGTCCGTAGGTGCGGCGACGTTTCATGTCAGATAGGCTTGTTTTTAAGTTCGGGTTGCAGGGTGACGTGGCGGATGCCGTGGTGTTCGTCCAGGCGTCGGCGGCTGGCCCGCAGGATGCGGTCCCAGTCTTCGAAGCTCGCCAGTTCCAGGTGGGCGGACAGGGCGATCTGTCCGGAAGACAGAGTCCAGATATGCAGGTCGTGGACCCGCAGCACACCAGGTATGTGGGCCAAGTCATGGGCTACGGTGTCGATGTTGATGTGGGCCGGCACGGATTCCAGCAATACGTGCACGCTTTCCCACAACAGGCGCCAGGCGGATACCAGGATAAGGCCCGCCACCAGCAGGGAGAGGATGGGGTCGATGGGCGTGTAGCCCGTGGTCCAGATGACCAGGCCGGCCACCAGGGCGGCAACTGAACCCAGCAGATCCCCCAGCACGTGCAGGAAGGCGGCGCGGATGTTCAGGCTGTCGCCCCCATGATGCAGCATCCAGGCCACCACCAGGTTCACCCCCAGGCCGATTGCCGCCACCACCATGACGGCTTCTCCTACGACGGGCTGGGGATGGGCCAGGCGATCCACGGCTTCGATGGCGATGTAGGTGATGAGGCCCAGCATGATGAGGCTGTTTACCAGGGCCGCCAGTATTTCCAGGCGCACCAGGCCATAGGTATGGCGTCGGGAGGGCGGCTTGCGGGCCAGCCAGGCGGCCATGGCGGCGAGCCCAAGGGCCATGCTGTCGGTGAGCATGTGGCCGGCGTCGGACAGCAGGGCCAGGGATCCGGACCAGACCCCTGCCACTGCCTCGATGAAGGCAAAGCCGAGGGTGAAGATCAGGGCCTTCAGCAGGGGGGTGTTGCCGTGGTCATGACCCACGTGGTGTTGCACGTGGGTGGTGCCACGATCGACAGAGAGACTCATGATCTAGTTTTTTCCACAGGTATTGGTGGGGTCTGCCAGCGCCAGGCTGGAGTCCCCTTCGCCCACGCCGGCCAGGTGCCGCAGGGCGGCGGCAAAACGGGCGCTTTCGTGGAGGGCGGTACGGGATGGCGGGTGGGGACGGCCGTGCATGCGGGCCAGGCGGATGAGGGAGATGGGGGGCAGGGGCCATTTCAGGCGGGCCAGCAGGGTGTCGGCCAGGTCAGGCCGGTTGCACACCAGCACCATGTCGCAGCCGGCCTGCAGGGCGGCCTCGGCTCGCTCGGTGATGCCGCCGGCCACGCTGGCTCCTTCCATGGTCAGGTCATCGCTGAAGATGACCCCTTCAAAGCCCAGCTGGCCCCGCAGGATCTCCGAGAGCCAGCGGTGGGAGAAGCCGGCCGGCTGGCTGTCCACCCGGGGGTAGATGACATGGGCGGGCATGACGCCGGCCAGGCCCAGGTCGATGAGCTGGCGGAAGGGCAGCAGGTCGGCGAACTCAAGATCCGTCAGCGGGCGGTCGTCCACCGGCACCGCCAGGTGGGAATCCGCCGCCACGTAGCCATGGCCGGGGAAATGCTTGCCCACGGCGTTCATGCCCGCTTCGTGCAGGCCCAGCATGAGGGCATGGCCCAGTTCCGCCACCGCCTGGGCGTTGCGATGGAAGGCCCGGCTGCCGATTACGCCGCTGGTGCCGTAGTTGAGATCCAGCACCGGAGCGAAGCTGAAATCCACCCCCACGGCCCGCAACTCGGCACCGATGATGTAGCCCGCATCCCGGGCCAGTCGCCGGGCCTTCTGGGGCTGGGTGTCCCAGGCTTCGCCGATGGCGCCCATGGGGGGGATGGGCGTGAAGCCTTCCCGGAAGCGCTGTACCCGGCCGCCTTCGTGATCCACGCCGATGAGCAGGTGGGGACTGCGCAGGGCGTGGATCTGGCGGCACAGGTCGGCCACCTGTTCCGGACTTTCGTAGTTGCGCTTGAACAGGATGACCCCGCCCACCGAAGGATGCAGCAGCCGGTCCCGTTCTTCGTCGGTGAGGCTCAGCCCGGCCACGTCGGCCATGACGGGGCCCAGGGGCATATGGGGGCAGGCGAGGTGGGTCATGGGGCACGCTCCAGGATGACAAAGGCCACGGCGTAATGATGCTCGTCGCTGATGCTGAGGTGGGCCTGGCCCAACCCCTTTTCCCGCAGCCAGTCGGCCAGGCGGTCGGAAAAGGCCAGGCCGGGGCGGCCCAGGGCGTCGTGCACCACCCGAATGGCGGTGAAATGTACCGGGGTACGCATGCCTGTACCGACTGCCTTGGCAAAGGCCTCCTTGGCGGCAAAGCGTTTGGCCAGGAAAGTCTGGGGCTGGGCAGAGCGGGCAAATTCGGTCAGCTCCTCCGGGGCCAGGATGTGCTGTGCCAGACGGCCCGCATAGCGGGCATGGAGTTCGTCCATGCGCTGCACGGAAACGATGTCGGTGCCGATGCCGTGGATCATGGCGTACCTTCGCTGCGCTCCCCGGCGAGTTGTTCCAGGGCGTAATGGATGAAGGCCAGGGCCATGAACACGGGGGCGACGAAATTGACCACCGGCACGAAGTGGAGCAGGCCCAGCAGGGCGCTGAGCAGGAACAGGGGCCAGCCCCCCACCCGCCGTAGGCGCTGGAGCTCCTGGGGTGAGGCGTGTTCGGCCAGGGCGTCGTAGAGGAACAGGCGCTGGTTGAGCCAGGCGTTGAGCAGCACGGAAATGGCCAGGCCAAAGGGGCCAAGCAACCAGAGGGGCAGGGTGATCACCCAGACCAGGCCGTAGACCAGCAAGGCATACAGGCCGTTGGCCAGGCTGCCCATGAACGTGCCTCCCTGCCGCCGTTCCAGATGGGGGTAATGGGCCTGGGCCACCACGTTCACCAGCAGGGGCATGAACAGCAGGGCCGTGATGGCCAGTGCGGTGACGTAGACGGCCGGGATCAGCAGCAGCACCAGCAGGGCGTGGGCCAGCAGCCCGGCAAGCCACTCCAGGGACAGGCCCGCCAGCCAGGCGGGCAGCTCGAAGCCCGTGAGCATGCCTTCCAGCCCTGCCAGCCAGGCCGCGCCGAACACCCAGGCCAGGACGCCCCACAGCAGCAGGGCGGCCAGCATGGGCAGGAACATCAGGGACAACACCCGGGGACGCAGCAAATCTGCGCCGGCGCGTCGGAAAATGGCTAACACGAGGTTCATCGGAGGGGGCATGGGCGATCCAGGCCCAATGCTAACGGGGCGGGAGGTGGCAATAAAGACGAATTTGACTTCAAGAAGGCCTCAAGACTTGCCCGTCAGCGACGATACAATGGCGACTCCAGGGCACCTTGGATAACGTCGTTCGATTAGCTCGCCACGAACGGAACTATATGATTTATATGGCACTGTTCGCGCTGAGCTTGTCGAAGCGGGGATTTTCGAGATGCACTCCAGACGCCCCGTGCGTTCCGAACCAATGTTGATGACAGGTGAACAAGCATGATGTCTGATGGCTACGGTAGCCTGATCGACTGGCCTGCCCTGCTGGCCCAGTTCCGGGGCAAGGAAGCCTCTGCCCTGCGCATTGCCGCCACTGCCTTGCGTTCCCAGGAAACCGTGGCGGCCACACTTCGCAGCCTGGCCGCTGCGGAAGATTACCCGGCCCTGGCCCTGGCCGCCCACAGCATCAAGGGCATGGCGGGCAACCTGAAGGCGGATGAACTCTATGAAACCGCCAAGCGCACCGATGAACTGGCCCGCATTGCTGACCCCCAGGCCCGGGACCAGGCGGAAGTTCTGGCCCAGCTTATGGAACGCTTGTTGCAGGAACTGCGGGCGCGGCTGGATGCCGGACCGTCGGCCTGAACTGGGACACCCTGGCAAGACCTGGTCCTTGGGCTGCCCGAAGGGATAAAGCCGGACCGGAGTGGATGAGGCAGTCGAGGAAAAAAGCAATCGAGAAAATGGTGCCCGGAGCCGGACTCGAACCGGCACGCCTTGCGGCGGTGGATTTTGAATCCACTGCGTCTACCGATTCCGCCACCCGGGCAAACGCAAGACGCGCATTATCGCGGAATAAGCCAAAACCGGGCAACATCGCGCCCCATGCTGACCCGTGACTTCGACTTCGAGCTGCCGGACGAACTGATCGCCCGCTACCCCCTGGCCCAGCGGACGGCCAGCCGGCTGCTGCACGTGGACGGTCCTGCCGACGTTTTCCAGGACCGGATGTTTGCCGACCTGCCCGGCCTGTGCCGCCCCGGCGACCTGCTGATATTCAACGACACCCGGGTGATCAAGGCCCGCCTCCATGGCGAGAAGGCCACGGGGGGCAAGGTGGAGGCCCTGGTGGAACGGGTGCTGTCCGAGCGGGAGGCCCTGTTGTTCATGCGGGCCAGCAAGTCCCCCAAGCCCGGGGCCGTGATCCGCTTTGCGGGTTGTCTGGATGCCCTGGTGCTGGGGCGCCAGGACGATCTGTTCCACCTGGCCTTCGACCCGGCCCACACGGTGCTGGAATGGCTGGAACTGTGCGGTGAGGTGCCCCTGCCGCCGTATATGGAACGCAGCGCCGAGGCGGCGGACGACGACCGTTACCAAACCGTCTATGCCCGGGACCCGGGGGCCGTGGCGGCGCCGACGGCGGGCCTGCATTTTGACGAGGCCATGCTGGGGCAGTTGGCGGCGGCCGGGGTGGAGACGGCCTTTGTCACCCTGCACGTGGGGGCGGGTACTTTCCTGCCGGTGCGGGTGGAGGCGGTGGCGGACCACAAGATGCATACCGAGCGTTACGTCATTCCCGCCGCCACCGTGGCGGCGGTGGCCGCTGCCCGGGCCCGGGGCGGACGCATCTGCGCAGTGGGTACCACCTCCCTGCGGGCCCTGGAGTCGGCGGCCCGGGGGGGTGAACTGGTGGCTGGTGAAGGGGAGACGGATATCTTCATCACCCCGGGTTACCGATTCCAGGTGGTGGAACGGCTGATCACCAACTTCCATCTGCCCAAATCCACCCTGCTCATGCTGGTGTCCGCCTTCGGTGGCACGGACCTGTTGCGCCGGGCCTATGCCCATGCGGTGGCTTCCCGCTACCGGTTCTTCAGCTACGGCGACGCCATGCTGATCGAGCGGGCAGACGGGGTTGCTGCTGAATAGCACAAAATAATCAAACATTTATGACGATTTTGAGGTAGACTGCGCGCCAGTTGTGCAACGCAGTGGTTGGCTTTTCGACGCTTTAGACCGTCGATGTTCATAAGCCCTCGGGACTGTTTTCACAGCCCCATCAGCCCCGACCTCTCCTGATCCAGCAATTCCGGTATCGCGATTTTCGGTTGGCGCCGATGTTTCGCGAGTGCCGCCAAGTGGGTCATTCCCCAGCGCGCCTCATTGTTTGCGCCTCCACGAAGGAGGTGCTGGATCGGTATTCCCGCGCGATTCCAGGGTGTTTCGCGCCGGATGCCTGAAGGAAAGGTATTGCATGTCTTTTGCTGAATTGGGTCTGAACCCCCTCGTCTCCGAAGCCGTGGCCGCCACCGGCTACGAAACCCCCACCCAGGTCCAGAGCCAGGCCATCCCCGCCGCCATCGCCGGCCAGGACCTGCTGGTCTCGTCCCACACCGGCAGCGGCAAGACCGCCGCCTTCCTGCTGCCCAGCCTGCACCGGTTGGCAGAGCCTTCCGCCCTGCCGGGCCAGGGGCCCCGTCTGTTGGTGCTGTGCCCCACCCGGGAACTGGCCCTGCAAGTGGAAAAGCAGGCTCGCATCTATGGCAAGGGCCTGAAGCGCCTGCGTACCGTGTGCCTGGTGGGCGGCGCCCCCTTCGGTCCCCAGTTCCAGGCCCTGAAGGCCAACCCGGAGGTGATGATCGCCACCCCGGGCCGCCTCATCGACCATCTGGAGCGGGGTCGCATCGACTTCTCCCGCCTGGAAGTGCTGGTGCTGGATGAAGCGGACCGCATGCTGGACATGGGCTTCGTGGAAGACATCGAGAACATCGTCTCCCGCACCCCGGAAACCCGCCAGACCCTGCTGTTCTCCGCCACCCTGGACGGCAGCGTGGCCCGCATCGCCCGGGAGATGACCCGGGACCCCCAGCGCATCGAAGTGGCCACCCAGGCAGAGCACAAGGCCAACATCGACCAGAGCGTGCTGTTCGCCGACGACATGGGCCACAAGCAGCGTCTGTTGGACCACATGCTGCGGGACACGGCCCTGACCCAGGCGGTGGTGTTCACCTCCACCAAGCGCAGCGCCGAGGAATTGTCGGAAAACTTGCAGGAGCAGGGCTATCCCGCCGCCGCCCTGCACGGCGACATGCCCCAGCACAAGCGCAACCGCACCCTGGACCGGCTGCGGGACGGCCGTATCCGCGTATTGGTGGCCACCGACGTGGCCGCCCGGGGCATCGATGTGGCCGGCATCAGCCACGTCATCAACTTCGACATCCCCCGCCAGGCGGAAGACTACGTGCACCGCATCGGCCGCACCGGCCGGGCCGGCCGTACCGGCATTGCCTTCACCCTTGTGAACGGCAAGGAACGGGGCCTGGTGCGGGAGATCGAGCGCTACACCGGCGAGCGCATGCGCATCGACGTGATCCCCGGCCTGGAACCCCGCGCCCGCATCGACCATGAGCCCCGCCGCAAGTCCAGTTCCGACTGGAAGGGCAAGCCCCGGGGTGAATGGCAGGGCAAGCCCCGGGCCGGCGGCCCCGGCGGTTTTGGTCGCAAGCCTGAAGGTGCGGGCTACGGTGGCGGCTTCGGCGGTGGCTGGAAGCGGGATGACCGCGGCGACCGGAGCGAAGGCTGGAGTGGTGCGCGTCGCGAAGGGGCGCGCGAGGGTGGAAACGAAGGCGCCCGGGATTCGGGCCATTGGCGCCGGGAGGAGCGGGGTTTTGCCAACAGTTGGTCCAAGCCCCAGGGAGAGCGCACGGAACGGCCCCGCAGCGAGTTCCGCGCGGAACCCCGTAGTGAAGCCCAGCCGCCCGCCTGGGCCAAATCCGACCGTCCCCGCACCGATACGGGCGCCAAGACCTGGGGCGGCAGCGACAAGCCGGCCTGGAAGAAGGGCAACAGCTGGGGCGAACGCAGCCACAGCGGCCCCAAGCGGACCAACAAGGACTGGTAAGCCTTCTCGTCCTTATGTCTGGCAGGCCCTGGCTCGCGAGAGGCAGGGCCTTTTAATTTATGGGGTTTTAGGGCCTCAGCTACTTCCTTGTGGCTGCGGACTCCCGGCAAGGCTCAGATGGGTATGGATTCGTAGGGCCGGATTCCCTGGGTGGAGCGGACCGCCTCGAAAGCCTTGCCGACCTCGACGACCGTCCGGGTTTCCAGAATGTCCTCGTAACAGAGTTTCAACCGGGCCACGGCATCCGCCTGGAAATACCAGAACAGTGAAGTGAGGGGGGAAAGCCAGGGTGGGCGTTGGCCGGTCTTGTGATTGACGACCGTGGGCCCGTATGCGCCCTGCGCAGCCGCTGCCAGGCTCCCCACCATGGTGCTTTGCCGCCCGTCAGGCAGCCGTCTGGTCATGAACTTAACGGCATCCAGGAACTGCGCCCCTGCCGATTCACCCGGGTGCAGGAGTCCCGCGCCCAGGGCGGCGTTTTGGTGCATCAGTTCCGCCATGCGATGCAAGGCCTGGGCGTGGGACACCGTGCCTTCGGCCCCCTCCACGCCAAAGGCCGTGGTCGCATAAACCCGGACGGGGGCGCCGGACAGGTGGGCGGCCATGACGGAAACCGTGTCCATGGAGGGCGTGCCGAGGTCGGTTTCGTCGCCGCGAAAGATGCCGTCGATGCCACCGTCCACGCAGACCACCGCATGGATGCCGAGTCGCTGAACCAGATACCGGTAGCTGTCCCGGGTAGGCACCACGCCATGCATGCCAAAGCACCACACAGGACGTTCCTGTTTTTTTGATTTGCGGTACCAGTCGGCCAGCAACTGTTCAGGGAAATAGTCCTTGGCCGATGACGCGTCCGCGCCCACCTCCAGAAGGTGCTCGGAATGCCAGCGGGCGTTGCTTACGGCGGAAAGCTCGGTGAATGAATAGTTCGCCAGGTGAACGGGGTGTCCCCGGCTTTCCAGTTCAAGCGCAATGGGCAGCCCGCACACAAAATCGTAGCCCCCGCCCGCGCCAGCCACCAGTACCGAACACCCCTCAGGAAGTTGGAATGGAACCAGGCTCATGGTTTTCCTTGTCTGTGATCGAGCGCGTAACGCTAGCGGGTTTGTGGGGTTTTCCCAACCACCCCAGTGGGTTCAGCCAGGAAGGCGTGCTTATGCCCAGGCTTTTCAGGACTGGATGATGCGCAGTGCCGGGGCGGACCCGTCCTTGGCCTGGCCCGGGTAGACGGTAAGGTGGGGGTAGGGGATCTCGATGCCTTCCCGGTCGAAGGCGTGCTTCAGGCGGCGCAGGTATTCCCGGCGCACCCCCCATTGCTCCAGGGGCTTCACCTTGAAGCGGCAGCGAATGCTCACGGCCGAGTCGCCCCACTGGTCCACGCCGGCCATCTCCATGTCTTCCAGTATCTCGTCGGCGCAGGGGGCGTCGGTGCGCATTTCCTTGCCCACCCGTTCCATCACGGCCATGACGTGGTCGGTGTCCTCCCGGTAGGCCACGCCCACGTCGATCACCGAGTAGGCGAAGTCCCGGCTCATGTTGGTGACGGTGGTGATCATGCCGTTGGGGATGAAGTGGACCTGGCCGTCGTAGTTGCGCAGGCGGATGTAGCGCAGGGTGACCTCTTCCACCAGGCCGGATTTTTCCCCCGCTTCGATCACGTCTCCCTGACGCACCTGGTTTTCCAGCAATAGGAAGAAGCCGGTGAAGTAATCCTTGATCAGGCTCTGGGCGCCGAAGCCCACGGCGATGCCCAGCACCCCGGCAGTGGCCAGGATGGGGGCGATGGAAATGCCCAGTTCGGACAGCACCAGCATGCCCGCCACCAGGATGATGAGCACCGAGGTGGTGTAGCGGAACACCCGGCCCAGGGTCTCGATGCGCTTCACTTCCTCTGTGTCTTCCCCCGCCCGCTCGGCGAGAAAGGCCCGGAACAGGCGGATGCCCCGGTTGGAGAGATACAGCAGCAGCCAGGCCAGGGCCAGTATGACGGCGATGCGCAACCCGGTCTGGTAGATCTGGGTGAGGAGGGTGAGGCGTTCGCTATCCAGCTGCGCCATCAGTTTTTCCAGCACGGGACTCTCCGTAGTAACCAATCAATCAATAAGTGCGAGGGTATTCGACGGTCAGGGTTCCCGGATCAGGGGACGCAGAACCAGTGAGCCCGCTCGGCGTCTTCTGGAATTTCCCCCGCTGCTGTCTCCAGGACGTAGGCCACGGGCTCTGGCGGATAGTGGATGGGACAGGACCAGGGTTCACAGGGCGCCATGCGCTCCACCCCCACCACCCGGCCCTGGGCATTGACCCAGGCCAGGTCGATGGGAAAAGCCATGTCCTTCATCCAGAAGCCCGGGGTTTCCGGCCCAGGGAAGACGAACCACATGGCGGTGCCGGGCGGTAAAGCGGTTCGACCGGAGAGCCCCCGGGTACGGGCTGCGAGCGTATGGGCCACTTCCACCTGCCACTGCATGGGGCCAATGCGCACCTGCCGGGCATCCTCGGCCAGGCAGACCTGTTCGGCCAGGGCGGCCTGGACCCAGAAGGCCATTAGAATGGCGCACCCTACCGCCCGTTTCATCCTACTCAGCATTCACACTCCCATGCGTTTCACCGTCACCCATACCGAAGGCCACGCCCGGCGCGGCGTCCTGGAAACCGCCCACGGCACCGTGCAGACCCCGGTGTTCATGCCCGTGGGCACGGTGGGCACCGTGAAGGGTGTCACCCCCCACGAATTGCAGGACCTGGGCGCCCAGGTGGTCCTGGGCAACACCTTCCACCTCTGGCTGCGGCCCGGCCTGGACGTGATCACCGCCCACGGCGGACTACATGGCTTCATGCGGTGGCCGGGGCCCATCCTCACCGATTCCGGCGGTTTCCAGGTGTGGAGTCTGACCCATTTGCGCAAGATCACGGAACAGGGGGTGAAGTTTGCCTCCCCCCTGGACGGGCAGAAGCTGATGCTTTCCCCCGAAAAGAGCATGCAGATCCAGAAGGTGCTTAATTCGGACATTGTCATGATCTTCGACGAATGCACCCCCTATCCGGCAGACTGGGACACGGCAAAGCAGTCCATGGAGCTTTCCCTGCGCTGGGCGGCCCGCTCGAAGGCGGCCCATGAGGGCAACGCCAACGCCCTGTTCGCCATCGTCCAGGGGGGCATGTACGAGGATCTGCGGGAGCGGTCCCTGGAGAAGCTGACGGAAATCGGCTTCGATGGTTATGCCCTGGGAGGCCTGTCCGTGGGGGAACCGAAGGAGGACATGGAGCGCATCCTCAACCACATGGGCCACCGCCTGCCCGCCGACAAGCCCCGCTACCTCATGGGGGTGGGCACGCCGGAAGACCTGGTGTTCGCCATCTCCCGGGGCATCGACATGTTCGACTGCGTCATGCCCACCCGCAACGCCCGCCACGGCCTGCTGTTCACCTGGCAGGGGGATCTGCGCATCAAGAACGCTCGCTTCAAGAACGACACCGGCCCCATCGATCCGGAATGCGGCTGCTATACCTGCCAGAACTTCAGTCGCGCCTATCTTTACCACCTGCAAAAGTCTGGCGAAATGCTGGGGGCCCGCCTGAATTCGATCCACAACCTGCATTTTTATCAGGATTTCACCAAAAAACTTCGGTCCGCGCTCGAGGCGGGGCAGTTCCAAAATTGGGCCCGGGCATTTCTGGAGAAGCGGACGGCCGGGGTCTAGAGGGGACGGAAACCGAAGCCCCTCAGGTGTGTGTCAGAGAGGCTTCGGCCTACAATGGAGCCGCCACCTCGTCGGAGCCCGCTTCCCATGGACGTGCAGCAACATTTCTCTGTCCCCGAAGTACGAGTCCGCATCCAGCTTGATCCCCCGTTTGGAGTGCGGTCCATAGATGGGGACCTGGAGACCCTTCTGGGCTATAGACCAGAGGTTTATCTCCTGGGGGATGTTTCGCTCTTGGATCAATTGCATCCCGATGACCGGGATATCTGGGCGATGTTGTTTGGCCGGGATGGTGCAAATTCTGAAGGCGTGACCAATCTGCGCTTGCGGCATGCCGATGGCCGCATTCGCTGCATGCGGGTGACTTACGCCAGGGCAGCGGCGGACGGGGATTCAGTCCTGGATTTGTGTTTACAGGATGCCAGGAGTCTGGCTCGGACGAATGCTGAATTATCGGCTCACCTCCAGGCCATGCTGGAAAACACGAGCGATTTCATTTTCTTCAAGGATCGCAACCATGTGCTGACCGGCGCCAGCCAGACCCTTGCAACTATTTGTCCTCCCGCCGTCCACTGGCAGGAGTTGATTGGCTTAACCGACTACGACATCTTTCCCGAAGCTTACGCTGATCAGTATTACAGGCTGGAGAAGCAGTTGTTCAGCGGCCAGCCGGTGGCCCAGGAGATCCAGGGCTACGTGACGCGGGAGGGGCGGCCGGGATGGGTGGATAACCGCAAGTTCCCAATTTACTCATCCGAGGGCGAGATTGTCGGTTTGTTCGGTATTGCCAGGGATATCACTGACCAACGTTTGCTGGAAGAAGCGCTAATCGCCATTGCCGATTTTGTGTCTCAGGACCATGGCGAGGGCGGACTGGATGCCGTGGTGGCCTTCGCAGCCCGTCAGTTTCAGGTGGATTACGCCCATATCGCCTTGCTGGAGCCGGATCGCGTTCGCGTGCGGGTGATGGCGGGGGTCCAGGACGGGCGGCGGCTGGAGCCGGGTTATACCTATGCCTTGCCGGGGACTCCCTGTGAAGGCGTGCTGCAGCGGGTGCATCGGTGTTTCAGCGAGCATGTACAACAGCTTTTTCCCCAGGACCGGGATCTGCAGGCCCTCGAAGCGGAAGGCTACATCGGCGAGCCCATTGTCGATGCCAGTGGCGAGGTGCGGGGTCTGATTGTCCTGGTGAGCCGTCGGCCTCTTCAGCATTCCCAGGACATCGCGGCAGGGTTGCGCATACTGGCTGCCCGGGTGGCGGCGGATCTGGTCCGACAAGAAAGCCAGCAAGCCCTCCGTAGGGAGCGGGAAACCCTGCAACTGATTCTGGACTATGCCCCGATCGGTATCTGGCTTCAGGATGGCAAGGGCAAGATCAGCTTCGTCAATAAGGCATTCTGCAACGCGGTGGGCGTGCCGGAGTCGGAATTCCTGGCGGTCTCCCATTATCAGGAATTGATCCCGGAAGCCTATCGGGCCCAATGCCTTGCTTCTGACGAGAAGGCCCTCTGCAGCGAGGGTGTCAGCGTGACCCACCAGCGCCTGCCTTTCGTGGATGGCCAGGTCCATGATCTGAGGGTGCTCAAGGCAGTCAAGCGGGATGAGTCGGGCGAGGTCCAGGCCGTAGTGGGCCTGAGCCTGGACATTACAGATGAACTGCGCCGGGAGCAGGCCCTGCAGGAAAGCGAAATCCGCTTCCGCACCCTGTTCGAAACGTTGCCCAATATTGCGGTGCAAGGTTATGACAGTGAGCGAAGGGTCATTTTCTGGAACAGGGCCAGCGAGGCACTGTACGGGTACGCATCCGATGAGGCGGTCGGTCGCAATCTGGAGGATTTGATCATTCCTGGCGCCATGCGCGACGAGGTCATCAAGGCTGTGCAGGCCTGGGTCACCGGCGGGCCCGCCATTCCCCCGGGCGAATTGGTGCTACGACACAAGGACGGCTCGCCGGTGCCGGTATATTCCAGTCATGTAAAGCAATCCGGCCCGAAAGGGGTGGAGCTGTATTGCCTCGACATCAGTCTGGCGGACCGGATGCGGGCAAATGCCCTGGCTACAGCCAAGGAGGCGGCGGAGGCTGCAAACAAGGCCAAGAGCGCCTTCCTGGCCAACATGAGCCACGAGTTGCGTACCCCCATGAACGGCATCATCGGCATGATGGAACTGGCGCGAAGACGCATGCAGGATCCCAGAGGCATCGATCAGCTGGTGAAGGCCCGGGGGGCGGCAGACCATCTGCTGGCCGTGCTGAACGACATCCTCGATTTGTCCAAGATCGAAGCCGGGCGTCTTGTACTGGAAAACGTGCCCCTGAACCTGAACGGGGTACTGGAGAACGTACGTAGCGTGCTCGGCCATCGGGCCGCCGAAAAGGGGCTGGAGTTGACGATCGATCTGCCCGATGTCCTGGTCGCCCAGGACTTGGCTGGCGATCCCCTCCGTTTGGGGCAGATTCTGCTGAATCTGGTCGGCAACGCCATCAAGTTCACACGGCAAGGCCAGGTAACCCTGAAAGTGAGGCAATTGAGCCGGCTGGGCGAGGATGTGCACGTGCGCTTCGAGGTTGTCGATACCGGCATCGGAATCAGCCCGGAAGCCCAGTCCCGCCTATTTAAAGCTTTCGAGCAAGCGGATAACAGCATGACCCGCAGGTATGGAGGCACGGGTCTAGGCCTAGCCATCAGCAAGCGCCTGGTGGACATGATGGGGGGCGAAATCGGTTTGGATAGCACCCCGGGGGTCGGCAGCACATTCTGGTTCAACGTTTGGCTGAAGCGGCAGGCGGAGAATGCGGGCGCGGTTGTGCAACCTCCGGCGGATGTCCAGGCGGCGTTTGTTCTTCGGCGGGAATTCGCGGGTGCCCAGATACTTCTGGTGGAAGACGAGCCGGTGAGTAGGGAAGTCGCCAGTCTGGAACTACAGGAGGTCGGGCTGCTGGTGGATCAGGCGGAAAACGGTGAGCAGGCGCTGGAAATGGCACGCCGCAAGCCTTATGCCTTGATCCTGATGGACATGCAGATGCCAATCATGAACGGCATCGATGCCACTCGGGCGATTCGCGCCGGTTCATTGAATAGCGATACGCCGATTCTGGCGATGACGGCCAATGCTTTCCAGGACGATCGCCAGCGGTGCCTTGATGCAGGCATGAATGACCATATATCCAAGCCTGTCGATCCTGATTGTTTGTACGAAACCCTGTTGAAGTGGCTGAAAGCTGGCGGATGAGTCAGCTATTAAGGCGCCTGACCCCCATGTAAGTTGTCGTCATGTTGCCGGGTGTAGAATGCCCGGCTTTCCCAACCCATTGTTTTGAAAACCATGCTGATTTCTCCTGCCTACGCCGCCGACCCCGCCCAGCCGGACCCGATCATGAGCTTCCTGCCCCTGATCGTGCTGTTCGTGTTGTTCTACTTCCTCATCATCCGTCCCCAGATGAAGCGGGCCAAGGACACCAAGAAGATGCAGGAATCCATCCAGAAAGGTGACGAGGTCATCACCATGGGCGGCCAGCTGGGCAAAGTCGTGAAGATTTCCGAGCAGTACATCACCCTGGATATCGGCGGCGGCACCGAAAGCGTGTTCCAGCGCGGCGCCGTCCAGGCCGTGCTGCCCAAGGGCACTATCAAGGATCTGTGAAAGTGAAGGGGGAAGGGTAAAGGGTGAAGGGTAGACCCCGCACCTGCCACCCTTCCCCCTTGCCCCTTTACCCTTCACGAGTTTCTCCATGAACCGCTATCCCCTCTGGAAATACGTCGTCGTCGGCGTGGCCCTGGTCATTGCCTTCCTTTACACCCTGCCCAATTTCTACGGCGAGGTGCCTGCCGTGCAGGTGACGCCGGTGCGGACCACGGAGAAGGTGGATGCAGCCCTCATGCAGCGGGTGGAGGAAAGTCTCAAGCAGGCTGGCTTGACCCCCGGGGGTGTGGCCCTGGATGCCCGGGGCGTCAAGGTCCGGTTTGCCGACACGGATACCCAGTTGCGGGCCAAGGACAGCCTTCAGGCCACTTTGGGCCCGGGCTACACTGTGGCCCTGAACCTGCTGGCTGCCTCTCCGGACTGGCTGACGTCCATCGGCGCCCTGCCCATGTATCTGGGCCTGGACCTGCGGGGCGGCGTGCACTTCCTGATGCAGGTGGACATGCCCAAGGCCCTGGAAAAGTCCGCCGAGCGTTATCAGGGGGATATCCGTACCCTGCTGCGGGAAAAGAAGGTGCGCTACGTGGCCATCGGCCGGGAAGGTGCCCAGGTCTATGTGAAGTTCCGGGACGCGGCCCAGCGGGATGAGGCCCGCAAGGCCGTCGAGGGGGCCTATCCGGACCTGGTGCTGGCGGAAAGCCAGAGCGGTGAGGAGTTGGCCCTGACCGCCGTCCTCTCCAAGCCGGCCCAGACCAAGACCCAGGAATTCGCCCTGCAACAGAACCTCACCACCCTGCGCAACCGGGTGAACGAACTGGGGGTGGCGGAACCCGTCATCCAGCAACAGGGTATCGACCGGGTGGTGGTGCAGTTGCCCGGCGTCCAGGACACGGCCAAGGCCAAGGAAATCCTGGGCCGTACCGCCACCCTGGAAATCCGCCTGGTGGATGAGGAGCGCATGCAGGATCCGGCTGCAGTGCAGGCGGCGGCCACGGGCCAGGCCCCCTTCGGCAGCGAATTGTTCTATGAACGGGACGGCAGCCCCATCTTGGTGAAACGCCAGGTGGAACTCACCGGCGAATACATAACCGACGCCCAGCCCGGCTTCGACAGCCAGACCAGCCAGGCAGCCGTGCACGTGAACCTGGATGGCCGGGGTGGGCGCATCTTCAAGAACGTGACCCGGGAGAACGTGGGCAAGCGCATGGCCATCCTGCTTGTGGAAAAGGGCAAGACCGAGGTGGTCACGGCTCCCGTCATCCGCGAGGAGATCGGCGGCGGCCGGGTGCAGATCACGGGCATGGATTCCCCCCAGGAAGCCTCCGACGTGGCCTTGCTGCTGCGGGCAGGTGCCCTGGCGGCGCCCATGGAGATCGTCGAGGAACGCACCGTGGGCCCCAGCCTGGGCAAGGAGAACATCGAGCGGGGCTTCAACTCCACCCTCATCGGTTTTGCCCTGATCATGGCCTTCATGGTGTTCTACTACCGGGGCTTCGGCCTGGTGTCCGTGCTGGCCCTGGCCACCAACATGTTCCTGCTCATCGCCCTGCTTTCCATGATGCAGGCCACCCTGACCCTGCCGGGCATCGCCGGTATCGCCCTTACCCTGGGCATGGCCATCGACGCCAACGTGATCATCGCCGAGCGCATCCGGGAAGAACTGCGTAATGGCATGTCGCCCCAGGCGGCCATTTCCGCCGGCTACGAGCGGGCCTGGGACACCATCCTGGACGCGAACATCACCACTTTGATCGCCGGTATCGCCCTGTTCTGGCTGGGGTCCGGTCCGGTGCGGGGCTTCGCCGTGGTGCTCTGCCTGGGCATCCTCACCTCCATGTTCAGCGCGGTCCTGGTGTCCAGGGCCGCAGTCAACCTCACCTATGGCCGGGCCAAGCGCCTGACCAGCGTCTCCATCTGAGAGCAGCCGTCATGATCGAACTCTTCCACGTCAAAAAAGACATCCCGTTCATGCGGTGGGCCCGGTCCACCATCTTTGTATCCGTGGCTTTCATTGTCGCCTCCATCGGACTGCTGGCCACCAAGGGCTTGAACCTGGGGGTCGATTTCACCGGGGGAACGGTGATGGAAGTCGGTTATGCCGGCAAGGCTGCCGATCTCCCCGCAATTCGTGCGGCCCTGGCCGGGGGCGGGCATGGCGATGCCCAGGTACAGACTTTCGGCACCGCCAGCGAAGTGTTGGTGCGCCTGCCGGTCAAGGCCGGGGTAACCTCGGCCCAGTTGTCGGAAAAGGTGCTGGTCATCCTGAAGACGGCGGACCCCGCCGTGGAACTGCGCCGGGTGGAATTCGTGGGACCCCAGGTGGGCAAGGAACTGTTCGAGGACGGTTCCCTCGCCTTGCTGGTGGTGTCCATCGGCATCGTCCTCTACCTGGCCCTGCGTTTCGAGTGGCGCATGGCGGCTGGCGCCATCTTCGCCACAGCCCATGACATCTTCATCGTCCTGGGCATCTGGTCCCTGTTTCAGTGGGAGTTTTCACTGACGGTGCTGGCGGCGGTGCTGGCCATCCTGGGTTATTCCGTGAACGACACCGTGGTTGTGTTCGACCGCATCCGGGAAAACTTCAAGAAAACCCGCATGACCGATGTGGCGGCCATCATGGACAACGCCAAGACCGCCACCCTGTCCCGTACCGTCATCACCAGCGGCACCACCCTGTTGATGGTGCTGGCCATGTTGTTCCTGGGGGGCGAGGTGCTGTATGGCTTCGCCCTGTGTCTGGCCATCGGCATCGTCGTCGGCACCTATTCCTCCGTGCTGGTGGCCAGCCCCATTACCCTGTGGCTGGGGGTGTCCCGGGAGGATTTCATCAAGCCCATCAAGCCCGAATCCGGGGCCATGGTCTGATCGGATGGGCAAGTAGAAGGTTGTGGGGGACGTCCCCAGGCGTATTTATCCGGGAGTGGTCATGGGTGCGGGATTCTGGCTGGTTTTGGGATTGATGGGCTTCAGCGCGGCGGTTTCTGCGGCCACCGTTCAGGTGGACAAGACCGTTGCGGGTTTTTCCTCGCCGGAAAGCGTGGTGGTGGCCGGCAAGGATGTATTCGTTTCCAACTTGGGCGAGAAGTTGGAGCCCATGGCCAAGGACGGTGACGGTTTCATCTCCCGGCTTGACCGGGAAGGTAATGTCAAGGCCCTGAAGTGGGCCGGAAAGCTCAACGGCCCCAAGGGCATGATTGCCGTGGACGGCGTGCTCTACGTGGCGGACATCGATCGGGTGGTGGGGTTTCGCGTGAGTGACGGCAAACCCGTGTTTGAACTGGACATGGCGGCTACCGGTGCCCAGTTCCTGAACGGCTTTGCCCGTCTCGACAATCGCCGGTTGCTGCTTTCTGCCACGGATATCGGCAAGGTGTTCGTCATCGACCTGAAGGCGAAGCGCTACGAGGAACTGGTCTTCGACACCCCGCCCCAGGGCCCCAACGGCATGAAGGTGCGGCGGGACCAGCTCATCGTCGTGGAGTGGGGCACCGACAGCCAGCCCAATGGCGTGGTGCGCACCTACCGTTTGAAGGGCAAGACAGCCAGCCTGGTTAAGACTTTCACCCCCACTCCGGGGGGCTATTTCGATGGCGTGGTGGACCTGGGGGCCAACCGCTGGCTCATCTCCAACTGGGTCAAGTTCGAACCAGCCGGCCTGCTGCACGTACTGGACACCCGCACGGGCCAGATCAGCGTGGCCAACGAGAAGACTCCCATCGCCGGCCCGGCTGACCTGTTCCTGGACGACCAGGGCAAGCTCTGGGTGCCGGGCATGATGGAAGGCAAGGTCTACCGCATGACCCTGCGGCGCTGAGCGTCGCCAACGTCGCCCCGGATTCAGCATGAAACTTTTTTCTGCCCTGTATACCCGGGTCATGGCCTGGTCCCGACACCCCCGGGCGCCCTGGTATCTGGGGGGACTGAGCTTTGCGGAGTCCTCGTTCTTCCCCATCCCGCCGGATGTGATGCTGGCTCCCATGTGCCTGGCCAGCCCCCGGCGGGCCATGTACCTGGCGCTGCTGACTACCCTGACTTCGGTGGCGGGAGGGCTGTTCGGCTACGCCATCGGCTATTTCGCCCTGGACATGATCATGCCCTGGCTCCAGGAAAGCCGTTATTTTCCGGCCTATCAGACGGCGGTGGAATGGTTTGGCCGCTGGGGTTTCTGGGCGGTGCTGGTGGCGGGCTTTTCTCCCATTCCCTACAAGGTGTTCACCATTGCGGCGGGCGGCCTGTCCATGGCCCTGTTTCCTTTCGTGCTGGCCTCGGTGGTTGGGCGGGGTGGGCGGTTCTTCCTCGTCGCGGCCTTGATGGCCTGGGGGGGCGAACGCATGAAAACCATGATGCACCGTTACGTAGATCGCCTGGGATGGGCACTGGTGGTGCTGGTGGCGGTGGGAGGGCTGGTCGTCAGCCTGCGCTAGGCCGTGTTAGTTATTTACTATTGCGGCAATAGAGAAAATAAATTTCCCAATACCGCGGCGGCCTTCAAGAATGGCTATACCCCCCAAGGGTAAACGTCCAATCAAATGAGGAGTCCACCATGCAACTGAAAGGTTCCAAGACCGAGAAGCATCTGAAGGATGCCTTCGCCGGCGAATCCCAGGCCAACCGCCGTTACCTGTACTTCGCATCCAAGGCGGACGTGGAGGGCTACAACGACGTGGCGGCCCTGTTCCGCTCCACCGCAGAAGGTGAAACCGGCCACGCCCACGGCCATCTGGAGTATCTGGAGCAGTGCGGCGACCCCGCCACCGGCCTGCCCTTCGGCCCCACCGCCGACAACCTGAAGACCGCCGTGGCCGGCGAGACCCACGAGTACACCGACATGTACCCCGGGATGGCCAAGGATGCCCGTGAAGAGGGCTTCGACGAGATCGCCGACTGGTTCGAGACCCTGGCCAAGGCCGAGCGCTCCCACGCCAACCGCTACCAGAAGGCCCTGAACGAACTGGGCTCCTGAACAGGCGCCTGACATCCTCCCCCTCTCGCTTGAGGGGGGCGTCGGGGCAAGGCTGAGGGCGGCGTGGCCGCCCTTTTCGTTACCTGACCAGAAATACAAGACGAGGAGACCCATGGCTACCCCAAAGCGCGAAGGCAACCTGGAAGCCCCCACCCGCCACCCCCTGGACTGGCAAAACCCGCAGTTCTACAGCGAAGACGCCCTGTTCCTAGAAATGGAACGGGTGTTCGACATCTGCCACGGCTGCCGCCGGTGCGTGTCCCTGTGCCAGTCCTTCCCCACCCTGTTCGACCTGGTGGACGAATCCGAATCCATGGAAGTGGACGGGGTGAAGAAAGCGGATTACTGGAAGGTGGTGGAGCACTGCTACCTATGCGACCTGTGCTACATGACCAAGTGCCCCTACGTGCCGCCTCACGAATGGAATCTGGATTTTCCCCACCTGATGTTGCGGGCCAAGGCCGTGCACTTCCGGAAAGGTGAGACAAAACTGCGTGACAAGGTGCTCACCAGCACCGATCTGGTGGGCAGTTTTGCCGGCATTCCCGTGGTGGCCCAGGTGGTCAATGCCGTCAGCAAGGTGGGTATGGCCCGCAAGGCCCTGGAGTCCGTGGCGGAAATCTCCGCCGAGGCCTGGTTGCCGGAATTTACCAGCCGTCCGTTGCGGGCCCGCCTGGACAGACTACCGGCCGATACCCGGGGCACGCCTGCGGGTGAGACCAAGGGCAAGATCGCCCTGTTCGCCACCTGCTACATGAACCGCAAGGAACCCGGGCCTGGCGAAGACCTGGTGGCGGTGTTCCAGCACAACGGCATTCCCGTCACCCTGGCGGAAAAGGAGCGCTGCTGCGGCATGCCCAAGCTGGAACTGGGAGACCTGGAATCCGTGCGGGCCGCCAAGGAAGCCAACATTCCCGTGCTGGCCAGGATGGTGGACGAGGGCTGGGACCTCACCGCCCTGATTCCCTCCTGCGTGCTCATGTTCAAGCAGGAACTGCCCCTCATGTTCCCCGACGACCCGGACGTGCAGAAGGTGAAGAACGCCTTTTACGACCCCTTCGAATATCTGATGCTGCGCCACAAGGAAGGCAAGCTGAACACCGATTTCAAGCAGCCACTGGGCAAGGTGGCCTACCACGCCGCCTGCCACCAGCGGGTGCAGAACATCGGCCCCAAGACCAAGGAGACCCTGGCCCTGGTGCCCGGCACGGAAATCGAGTTCATCGAGCGCTGTTCCGGCCACGACGGCACCTATGCGGTGAAGAAGGAGTTCCACGAATATGCCGTGAAGATCGTCAAACCCGTGGTGAACCGGGTGAACCAGGCCAAGCCGGACCACTATGGCAGCGACTGCGCCATGGCGGGCCACCACATCGGCCACGTGCGGGGGGATGGCAGCGAGCCGGAACACCCCATCACCCTGATCCGCAAGGCCTACGGTATTTAATTCGTGGGAATGACAGCAAGGAGACCAGCATGCAAAAACTCACCCACGAAAGCCTTTTCAGCCTGGAGCAATATGCCCGGGCCCGGCCCGAGTTCCGGGCCAAGGTCATCGCTCACAAGAAACACCGCCGGGTGGCCCTGGGGCCCCATGCGGCCCTGTATTTCGAGGACGCACTGACCATGCAGTACCAGGTCCAGGAGATGCTGCGCCTGGAACGCATGTTCGAGCCGGAACTGATCCAGGAGGAACTGGATGTATACAACCCTCTCATCCCGGACGGCCGCAACTGGAAGGCCACTTTCATGATCGAGTACCCCGACGAGGCTGAACGCCGGGCCGCCCTGGCCCGGCTCCTGGGAATCGAGGACACGGTCTGGGTGCAGGTGGCGGGCTTCGACAAGGTACACCCCTTCAGCAACGAGGACCTGGATCGCAGCGCCCCGGACAAGACCGCGTCCATCCATTTCATGCGCTTCGAGCTGACCCCGGAGATGTGCGGGGCGGTGAAGGCGGGGGCGGCCATCGCCGCCGGCATCGACCACCCCGGCATGACCGTGGCCACGGACCTGCCAGGGCCGGTGCGGGATGCCCTGGCGGCGGATCTGGACTGACCAGGACTGACCGATTGCCCCCGGGGCGCTATCATGGCAGCCCTGTTCTGGAGGTTTCTATGCGCTTTCTGGCGGTCATCCTGTTAGGTCTTTGGGGCCTCCCCTCATTTGCCGATACTCCGGCGAGCATTTCCGGGGATAGTTTCGCAAAGGGGGATTTCGAGTACGAGTTCGACGAAAACGCCAAGGCCTGGACGGAAATCCAGTCCCAGATCCCACCCTACCCAAAGGCTGAAAACCTGGTGGAATTCATCGTCAGTTCCGCCACCAGCAACCGTTTCTACATCGATTACCCTTCCATCAGCGTGGGGCAGGATGGCGTCGTGCGTTATACCGTGCTGATCCGGAGTCCCGCGGGCGCCGAAACGGTCAGCTTTGAGGGCATGCGCTGCGAAACCGGTGAACGCAAGCTATATGCCTTCGGCCGCAAGAACGGCGACTGGTCGCGCAACCGTTACGCAAAATGGGAATTCATCCCCGTGCGCCAGGCAACCAGTCATCAGCGGGAACTGTTTTTCCATTACCTTTGCGCGGTGGAAACCGCTGGCGACCTGAAGAAAATCCAGTATGCCGTCAGGTATGGGGGCATCAGTAGGGATTAGTGAAAGTCCCTACCCATCGGAGGGATGGCTGTCCCTGGATGGCACGATTACACTCTCTAAAGCTTCAGGTGCCCGTTGTGAGACGGGTGAAACGGGAAACAGGTGCGGGACACAGTCCCAATGCCTGTGCTGCCCCCGCAACGGTAAGCGCTGAATGATTGTTCCACGGCCACTGTCGCAAGACGGGAAGGCGAACGGTCTGGGTTTTGTTAAGCCCGCGGCGCCAGCCCGGAGACCGGCCCGAAGCAGGATGCGGGCCGCGGAGGGCGGTGCCAGGGTTGCACCTTCTCCCCCCGTGGGAGCGGCCAGGGCAGGACAGCCACGCTGCCTGCCCGGAGTGCTCTGGCTTTCCTTTTTCGGCCCGTCTTGTGGCTTATCCCTGCGGGGACGCTGGGATCCGAAAAAGGTCTTTCTTCATGCAACGCACCCTTCTGGCCGCTTGTCTCGCCGGCCTGTTTTCCTGTTCCGCCCAGGCGGAAACCATCCCTGAACTGGGCGTCATCCTCGTCACCGCCACCCGTTTCGAGTCGGCCGGCATGAATACCCCAATCGCTGCCCAGATCATCACGGCGGAGGATATCCGCGACAGTTCCGCCAAGACTGTGTCCGAAATCCTGCACAAACTAGGGGGCGTGCATACCCGCATCAACTTCACCGGCGTGCCCGATACGCCCCTGGACTTGCGGGGCTTCGGCATGACCGGGGACCAGAACACCCTGGTGCTGGTGAACGGCCAGCGCATTTCGGAAAACGGCGGCGTGACCGCCCGGCTTTCCGCCCTGCCCATCGATGCCATCGAGCGCATCGAGATCCTGCGGGGCAGTGGGGCGGTGCTCTATGGCGGCGGCGCCACGGCGGGCACCATCAACATCATCACCCGTGCCCCGGCGGAATCGGGCCTGGAGGGCAATATATCGGCCACTGCCGGCAGCCACGACCTGAGGGATCTGCGCGGCGGTCTCAAGCTGGGCAGCGGTCCCTGGGGCCTGGCGGTGCATCTCCAGGATTACGGCAACGACAACTACCGCGACAACAACCGGGCCGAGCAGCGGGCTGGGAGCGCCGAGCTGCGTTATGGCTCGGATGAGGGCTTCATCGTTCTGGGCATCAACGCGGATGACCAGAAAGCCCGCCTGCCCGGGGCCCGTACCGAGGCCCAGCTGGACAGCGACCCCCGGGGGGCCGCGACGCCGGACGATTTTCTGGACAGCAACAGCCGGCGTCTCTCCCTGCGTGGGGAAAGGCAAACGGGCGATCTGACCCTGGCCCTGGACCTGGGTTACCAGGACAAGCATACGGACATGTTTAACGACTCGGCGTTTGGTTCGACCCGCATGGGGACCGATGTGCAGGTAACCACGCTGTCCCCCCGCCTGTTATGGACGTCCAGCCTTTCGGGGGCCGAGAACCGGTTCACGATCGGTGCGGACTGGAGCGACTGGTCCTACGACAACGACACCCTGGGCACCGGCTTCATGTCCAGCCTGGACGAGGAGGGTGCCCAGAAGAACCGGGCCCTGTATGTCCGCGATGAGGTGCGCCTCTCTGCAACAACCCGCCTGAGTCTGGGCGCCCGGCGGGAAAACGTCTCCCAGACCCAGAGTGAACGCCTGGTGCCCCGGCCGGAAACCACGGTTACCCATCATCTATCCGCCTATGAAATCGCCCTGAAGCAGGGACTGGGGGCCGGCTTCTCCGCCTATGGCCGCCTGGGACGCAGTTTCCGGGTGGGCAACATCGACGAGAACCGCTGCTGGTTCGCCCCCTGTCCTGCCCTGCTCAAGCCCCAGCGATCCCGGGACCGGGAGCTTGGCCTGGAATGGCAGGGCATGGGGGCCTACAGTGGCGCGAAATTCCGGGCCGGCCTGTTCGACATGGCTGTGACGGACGAGATCCACTACAACGCCCTCACCTTCAGCAACATGAACCTGTCTCCCACCCGCCACCGGGGCCTGGAGCTGGAGGGCAGCCTGTTCCTGGGGGGCGGGGTGGACCTGGCCGCCCGCTACACCCGCACCCAGGCCCGCTTCCGTTCCGGCGTCTACGGGGGGCAGGACGTGAGCGGCAACGACGTGCCCCTGGTGCCCCGGGACCGTCTGGGTCTCAATCTGGGCTGGCTGGTCACGCCCGCCACCCGGCTGGGTTTCAACCTCAACTACGTGGGGCGTCAGCGTTACGACAACGACCAGGCCAACCGCTTCCGCACCATGCCGTCCTACACCGTGGCAGATGTGAAGCTCAGCCATGAGACCGGGGCCTGGCGCCTGGAGGCAGGGGTGAACAACCTGTTCGACAGGGCCTATTACTCCTATGGCATCGTCAACGGCTCCTACACGTCCTTCAATGCCTATCCGGAAGACCGGCGCAACGCCTACGTCAGTGCCGAATACCGCTTCTGACCCCTGGCCCCCATGAGGAAGGTGCTCCCCCTGCTTGCCCTGGCCTGCCTGCCGCTGGCGGTGGGGGCCGCGCCCCCCAGCCGCATCGTCTCCCTGGACCTGTGCACGGACTGGATGCTGGCCCGGCACGTGGAGACCAGCCGGGTGGCGGCCCTGTCGCCCCTGCACCGCCGGTTTCCAGTGGCCTGGCTGGGGACTGGCTGGCCCAGCCATGACGGCTCCCTGGAACAGGTGCTCCAGTTGAGGCCGGACCTGGTCATCACCGGCGAGTACAACGCCCTGCAGCTGCGCAAGCGCCTGGAGGCCCTTGGGGTGCGGGTGGCGGTGCTGCCCCTGCCCCGCAGCCTGGGGGAAATCCGGGCCTATGAAGAGGGCATGCTGGGTTTGCTGGGCCTGTCCGCCAGCCGCGCCAGTACGGCACCGGCGGCAGTGCCTGGCCAGGGCGGGCGCCTGTTGCTGCTGGGTGCCAACGGCATCGGCACGGGACGCGGCACCTTCGAGGACGGCATCCTCACCCATGCGGGCTGGCGCAACTATCTGGAAGAGACGGGTTACCCGCGCCTGGACCTGGAGCACGTGGCCCTGGACCCGCCCGATGCCATCCTCTGGGCGGCCCCTGGCAGCCAGGCCCTGGCCAACCGCTTTGCCGAACACCCGGTGCTGAAGCGGGCCGTGGCGCCGGAGCGATGGTTCCGGTCGGATTACTGGCGCTGGCAATGCCCGGGGCCCTGGACCTGGGAACTGATCGACGAGCTGGGCAAGGCCCAGGGTGGAAAGGCGTTGCCATGAAGATCCTGCCATGAAGCGCTGGGTCGTCCTCCTGCTCCTGGTCTGCCTGCTGGCCGTGGCGCTGCTGTCCCTGCACGTGGGCTCCGCGCCGGTGCCGGCCCTGGGGGGGCTGCTGGATTGGCTGTCGGGCCGGGAGGGGGCGGCGGCCCTGATCGTGGGGGAGATCCGCCTGCCCCGCACCCTGCTGGCCCTGGCCGTGGGGGCGGCCCTGGGGCTTTCCGGGGCCGCCCTCCAGGGGCTGCTGCGCAACCCCCTGGCGGACCCGGGGCTGACCGGCGCCAGCCAGGGTGCGGCCCTGGGTGCGGCCGGGGTGTTCTATTTCGGCTTGTTTCCCGCCGCCGGGGATGCGGCACCAGCCCTGGCGGGCCTGCTGGGGGCGGGCCTGGCCCTGTTGCTCATGCTGGCCCTGGCAGGCTCCTCCCGGCCGGCCATGGTCATCATGGCGGGGTTGGCCATTTCCACCCTTACGGGAGCGGCCCTGGCCACGGTGCTGAATTTCGCCCCCAACCCCTATGCCATGCAGGAACTGGTGTTCTGGCTGCTTGGCTCCGTGTCGGAACGGGGGCTGGATCATCTCTGGCTGTTGCTGCCTGCTCTGGTGGTGGGAGGGGCGCTGGTTTTGCACCAGCGTCCCCTGCTGGCCGCCCTCAGCCTGGGGGATCAGGTGGCTGAGAGCCTGGGGCTGCCGGTGGGACGGGGCAGCCGCTGGGTGGTGCTGGGCGTGGCCCTGCTGGTGGGGGCCTCGGTGGCAGTGGCCGGCAGCATCGGCTTCGTGGGCCTGGTGGTGCCCCATCTGCTGCGGTCCCTGGTGGGTCACCGGCCCGACCGGCTGTTGCTGCCCTCTGCCCTGGCCGGCGCCATCCTGGTGTGCCTGGCGGATATCTGCGTGCGTCTGCTGCCGCCCCAGCACGAACTGAAGCTGGGGGTGCTCACCGCCCTGATTGGCGCCCCCCTGTTCATCTGGCTGGTGTGGAAGGAGCGGCGCCGATGGCTCTGATCTCTGCCCGGAACCTGCATGTCGGCCAGCGCCTGGCCCAGGTATCCCTGGACCTGGCCCCCGGCGAGTTGCTGGGGGTCATCGGCCCCAATGGTTCTGGCAAGTCCACCCTGCTCAACTGCCTGGCCGGGCTGGTGGAAGTGAACGAGGCCATGGGGGGGGAGATCGATTTCGATGGCCGGTCCCTGCGGGCCATTCCCCCCCGGCAACGGGCCCGGCAGATCGGCCTGCTGCCCCAGGCGGGCGACAGTGCCTGGTCCCTGACGGTGGGGGACGTGGTGGCCCTGGGGCGCCTGCCCTGGGGGGACGAGGATGCCGCCGCCATCCGCCAGGCCATGGACCTGGCCG
This sequence comes from Pseudomonadota bacterium, assembly GCA_040757575.1. Taxonomy (GTDB): domain Bacteria; phylum Pseudomonadota; class Gammaproteobacteria; order Burkholderiales; family Thiobacillaceae; genus PFJX01. The sequence goes on along the minus strand of JBFLXA010000001.1, from coordinate 412,332 downwards.
GGGTGGCGGCCCTGGCGGGCCGGCGGGTGGATGCCCTGTCCGGGGGGGAGCGGGCCCGGGTCTGGCTGGCCCGGGTGCTGGCGGGCCAGCCACGGCTGCTGCTGGCGGACGAGCCCATCGCCAGCCTGGACCTGCATTACCAGTGCAGCGTCATGGCGGTGTTGCGGCAATACGCCCAGGCCGGCAACGGCGTCATCGTCGCCCTCCACGATCTCGGCCTGGCCGCCCGGTATTGCGACAGCCTGTGCCTGCTGCGGCAAGGACGTGTGGCAAGCCAGGGGCCGGCCCGATCGGTATTGACGGCCCCCATGCTTTCGGAGGCCTTCGGGGTGCCCATCCACGTGGACCTGGACGCCACGCCGCCCATCGTGACGCCGAAATGAACCGGGAGCGAAGATGAAGCCCAGCGGCACCCTGGACGAGCTGTGCTACCCCTTCATCCACGAGCCTTCATGGCTGTGCGATTTCGAGGTGGCCACGGACGAGTTGTGCAGCCATATCGGCCTGATCCTGGAACTGCTGCCGGCGGGCTGGGACGATCTTGCCGCCGACCTGGACCGGCTCCAGCCCCTGGCTTTTCATCTCAACGGTTCTATCCGGGGCCGCCTGGCGGTGGAAGAGACGGACCTGGTCTGGCTCCATGGCCGGCTGGCCTGCTACAAGCAGGAGCTGGGTCCCCAGGCGGCTGGTTTTGTCCTGCCCCGGGGCCCCCAGCCGGTCCCCCAGCTGCACCTGGCCCGTTCGGCGGCAAAGAAGGCCATCCGCCTCATGGTGCGGGTGGAGCAGGAAGGCATTGCCGTGCCGGACCGCCTGCCCCGGCTGTGCAACCTCATGTGCAATTTCTTCTTCGTCCTCACCCGGGTCGTGAACCGGCGCCTGGGCCGGTCGGAAACAGCGTTTGTCAGCCGGAGTTACGGCCAGGTGAGGTAAGAAACGGATGGGCTGGGTTTCCGGGATAAACTTGCCCCCAGCAAACCCCGGTTGAAGTCCCGGTTTTCCCGGGGTTTTTGGTTCCGCTTCCATGAACGAAAGACTCAGCACAGCCTACAGCCAGGCCGACATCGCCCGCTGGTTCGACCAGCATACCCTGCGCAAGGCGGCGGGCTATGAGCGTCGGGTATCCAACCTGCGGTTTCTGCCGGACATGCTGGCTGCTCTGGTGAAGGGCTCCCGTGCCACGCCCTACGAAGTGCTGGTGCGCTTCGCCCGTCAGGATGGCCTGATCACGGCCATGGGGGTATGCACCTGTCCGGTGGGGGCCAACTGCAAGCATGTGGTGGCGGCCCTGGTGGCGGCCCACAGCCAGCGGGACAAAGGCACCCGGGTCAACCCCCAGGTGCTGGACTGGGCGGATCAGGTCCGGGCCCGATTGAACCAGCAGGGCCGCACCCGGACTGCGCCCCGGGGGGGTAGCCGCATCCATTACCTGATCTTCCAGACACCCCGGAACAGCGGGCCCAGGCTGGTGTTGTTCAAGGGTGCAATGCGGGCGCAAGGGGGCAGTCGGGGCCAGCCCTGGAACAACCTGGAACGGGCCCTGCTGGACCCGCCCCAGTTCGTGGATGATGCCGACCTGGCCTTGTTTCGCCCCCTGCTGGGGCTGACCCGGCAGTTGCCCGGCAGCTATTGGTACGACCTGCCCCTGCATGGGCCCCTGGCCGCCGAGGCCCTGGGGCTGATGGCCGCCACGGAGCGTTTCTGGTTCGTCCAGGCGGAACATGACAATGCCCCACCCGCCTCCTGGCGCTGCACGCCCCTCAAGGCCGGCGCCGCCCGTCCCGGCAGCCTGGCCTGGCGTACCGATGCCCAGGGCTGTCTCTCCCCGTTCCTGAAGGCAGAACCCGTAGCCGCCCTGGCTCTGCCCAGTGATCCCCCCTGGTATGTGGATGCAGACCAGGGGGAGGCGGGGCCCCTGGAATGCGGCCCCCATCAGGATCTGATGCTCCAGTTGCTGCGCCTGCCGCCCCTGGAAGAGGCGGACGTGCCCGTGGTGTCCAACCTGCTGGAGGACCTGGCGCCGGATCTGCCGGCGCCGGATGCGTCCCAGCGCCGCCCTCTGCTGGAGGTGGGCGGTACGCCCCGGCCCCTGCTGCGCCTCAACACCCTGCGGGTGTGGGGCATGAAGTCCCACCGGGGTTACAAGGGCCAGGCCTATGCCCACACTTTGCTGGACTACGCCACGCCGGTGTTCCGCTACGGCGTGGGGGAGGCGGTGCTGGAAGTGCAGCCGGACGAACGCTCCGACTTCCACGTGCGGGGAGATGGCGAGGTGCTGCGCCTGCGCCGCCAGCAAGAGGAGGAAATGGTCCGCTTGCAGCAATTGACGGCGGCGGGTTTCATGCCCGTTCCCCGTCAGACCTTTTATGGCGGTGCCCCTGCCGGTATATGGGGCCTGGACAGCGAGGCCCGCTGGGAAAGTTTTTTTCAGGAACTGGCCCCGGGCCTGCGGGCCCAGGGCTGGTCCATTGAAGTGCCGGACGACTTCCGTCACTACATCCTGGAGCCCGAGGCCTGGGAAGCGGAACTGGGGGAGGAGGATAACGGCTGGTTCAGCCTGAGCATGGGCATCGTCGTGGAGGGAGAACGCCTGCCCCTGGCACCCCTGCTGGCGGATCTGTTCCGCGGGGACTCCCGCTGGCTGGAGCCCGCCAAGCTCAAACGCATCAAGAATACCGAACTGGTGCAGTTGACCCTGCCCGGCGGCCGCCGGGTGCGGGTGACTGCCGAGCGCATCAAGCCCCTGGCCACCACCCTCATCGATCTGTTCGACAACGTGCCGGCCAGCGGCGAATTGCGGGTCACCCAGTTGGATGCGCCCCGGCTGGAAGCCCTCACGGACACCCGGCACTGGCAATTCAAGGGGGCGGATGCGGTGCGAGTCATGGCCGAAAAGCTCCAGGGCAGCCAGGGGATCCAGCCCGTGCCCGCCCCGCCGGGCTTCGCCTTCGCCCTGCGGTCCTACCAGCAGGAAGGACTGGCCTGGCTGCAATACCTGCGGGCCCAGGGCCTGGGGGGTATCCTGGCTGACGACATGGGCCTGGGCAAGACCGCCCAGACCCTGGCCCATCTGCTCACCGAGAAACAGGCCGGCCGCCTCACCCGGCCCGCTCTGGTGGTGTTGCCTACCTCCCTGGTGTTCAACTGGCAGCGGGAGGCGGAACGCTGCGCCCCCGCCCTGAAGGTGCTGTCCCTCCATGGCAAGGCCAGGGCCGCAGCCTTTGACCGCATTCCGGAGCACGATGTCTGTCTCACCACCTACCCCTTGCTGTGGCGGGACGAGGCGGAACTGCTCAAACACGAGTACAGCAGCCTGATCCTGGACGAGGCCCAGACGGTGAAGAACGCCCAGGCCAGGGCAGCTGCCGTGGTGCGCAAGCTCCAGGCCCGCCACCGCCTGTGCCTCACCGGCACACCCCTGGAAAACCATTTGGGAGAGTTGTGGGCCCAGTTCGACTTTCTTTTGCCCGGGCTGCTGGGAGACAGCAAGCAGTTCGCCCGCACCTGGCGCACCCCCATCGAGAAGCAGGGAGACCCGGTGCGGCGGGAATTGCTGGCCAGGCGCCTGGCACCCTTCATCCTGCGCCGCAAGAAAGAGGACGTGGCCAGGGAGCTGCCGGAGAAGACCATCATCGTTCGCAGCGTTGAACTGGAGGGCGGCCAGCGGGACTTGTACGAGGCCGTGCGCTCCGCCATGGACGTGAAGGTGCAGGAAGAGATCGCCAGCAAGGGCTTCAACCGCAGCCAGATTGTCATCCTCGATGCCCTGCTGAAGTTGAGACAGGTGTGCTGCGACCCGCGCCTGCTGAGGACCGTCCAGGCGGCGGAGAAGGTGAAGGAGCGGGCCAAGTTGGACCTGCTCATGGACATGCTGCCGGAACTGGTGGAAGAGGGGCGCAAGGTGCTGGTGTTCTCCCAGTTCACCACCATGCTGGAGCTCATTGCCGAATCCCTGGACAAGGCAGGCATCGGCCATGTGAGCCTCACCGGCCAGACCATTGCCCGGGAGCGGGTGGTGGCGGAATTCCAGGCAGGGCTGGTGCCGGTGTTCCTCATCAGCCTCAAGGCCGGCGGCGTGGGCCTCAACCTCACCACCGCCGATACCGTGATCCACTTCGACCCCTGGTGGAACCCGGCGGCGGAAAACCAGGCCACGGACCGGGCCCACCGCATCGGCCAGAAGAACCGGGTGTTCGTCTACAAGCTGGTGGTGGCGGGCAGCATCGAAGAACGCATCGTCGCCCTCCAGGAAAAGAAGGCGGCCCTGGCAGAGGGGGTGTTGTCGGAGGACGCACAGGCCCTCGCCAAGTTCGGCGAGGACGACATCCAGGCCCTGCTGGCACCGCTGCCGGGCAAGTGAACCTCTCCGGCATGGCTGGAAGGCGAGCCGGGGCAGGCCATCCGTGTCATTTCGCCTGAGAGGGGAGTGGACGTACCATGCGCGAACCGCGTTTCGCCCAGAATGTCATGAGTCCTTTCTTCGTCGTCGTCCCCGCCCGCTACGCCTCCACCCGCCTGCCCGCCAAGCCCCTGGCGGACATAGCCGGAAAACCCATGGTGGTGCGGGTGCTGGAGCAGGGGACGGCCAGCGGCGCGGCCGGTGTGTGGGCGGCTGTGGACCATCTCGCTGTAAAAGAAGCAGTGGAAGCGGCCGGCCTTGCCGCAGTCATGACCTCGCCGGATTGCGCTTCCGGCACCGATCGGCTGGCGGAGGTGGCGGAGCGTCTGGGCTGGGCTGACGATGTGGTGGTGGTGAACGTGCAGGGAGACGAACCCCTCATCGATCCGGCCCTGATCCGTGCCACCGCCCAGGCCCTGTTTGACCACCCGGCCGCCAGCATGGCCACGGTCTGCCACCCCATCCATGATCCCGCCGAGGTAGCCAACCCCAATGTGGTGAAGGTGGTGACGGATCGGGACGGTTATGCCCTGTATTTCTCCCGGGCACCCATTCCCTGGGCCCGGGATGCCTGGATGGAGACGGGGCCTCAGACCCTGCCTTCGGGCCTGCCGGTCATGCGCCACGTCGGCCTGTACGCCTACCGGGTGGGCTTTCTCAAGGCCTATCCCGGCCTGCCCCGGCCGGCCCTGGAAAGCTTTGAATCCCTGGAGCAGTTGCGGGCCCTGTGGCATGGCCACCGCATTGTGGTGATCCCCAGTGACCGGCCCAGCCCGCCGGGCGTGGATACGGCGGCGGACCTGGAAAAGGTACGCCGCCTGTTCTCCGGCCATTCAAGCTGACCGGTTTTGGGTCGATAATCCAGTCATGGACGTCATAAGCGCCAACGCCTCGGCCCTGTTTTCCACCCGTGCCTCCCAGCAGGCGCAGTTGGAGAACTTGGCCCAGCGGCAGCTGTCCAGTGCACTGGAATTTTTTACTGCCCAGAAGTACGACGAGGCCATCGTCACCTTCAAGCGGGCCATCTCCCTGGCCCCCTTGTCTTCCACCGCCACCAGCGCCTATGACTACATGGCCCGTGCCTACCTGAGCAAGGAGGACGTGGGCTCGGCCATCGCCGCCTATCGGGAATCCCTGCGGGGTAACCCGACGGATGCCAACGCCTACGCCCAACTGGGCAACATCTATGTGACCCAGGGCGACATGGAGCAGGCCAAGACGGCCTACCAGCAGGCTGTGCGGCTGGACCCCAGCTCTCCCAACCGTTATTCCCTGGGTCAGGCCTATCTGGAACTGGGCGATTACGCCAGTGCCATCTCCGAATTCCAGGCCGTCAAGGAACTCGAAGCCGGCAAGCCCAACGGTGACTATGGCCTGGGCCTGGTCTACGCCAGGCAGGGCAAGACCGAAGAAGCGGTTCGCGCTTTCGAACGGGCCATCAGCCTCCAGGCGGATTTCTGGTTCGCCCATGTGGAGCTGGGCTACGCCCTTACCGAGCTCGGTGAACGGGACAAGGCGGCGGAACTGGTCCAGGAGATGCGTGGCCAGGCGGACGATCTGGCAGATACCCTGGACGCCTACATCTATGAAAAGACCCCGGCGGAAATGGCGGCCGTGCTGGCCACCAGCACCTTTGCCCGCTTCTCCGGCCCCAAGACCCTGGTGGCCAACCTGGACAGCTATCTGGCCACGCCCGGCGGGCAGCAGACCTTTTCCATGGTGTTCATGTTCAATAAGGATATGGATGCCCAGTCGGTTGAAAATGTGCGCAACTGGTCCATCGCCCGGGCCTACGACCTGGGTCGGGGGACGATATACAACTATGGCATGACGGTGCCCGACACCGAGATTGCCCTGGACCGCTACCCGGTATCCGTGACCTACAACGAAGAAGACCGTACAGCCACCGTGCTTTTTCGGGTAACTCAGAATGCGGCGGGGGACGGCACCCTGGACCCGTCCCACATCAAGTTCAGCTTCAGCGGTAGCGACACCTTTGGCCAGAAGATTGGCGATCAGGCTGACGAATACCTTGGAGTCCGGGGCTTCGCCTGAGCCTGGTGTCGGGATGGCGGGGCTTTTATAAGCGGCCCCGAATCCGTAATAACCTGGGCTTATAACCAAATACAAAAAATTGACTGTCCAGTGGGCGGGCGCCCGCATACCCTACTGCCCGCCTAGGATTTCCAATCCTGATTCCGGTATTTCCACCTTCATCCCTGCAAGGGATTGATTCTAAGAGGTTTTTTCATGCGACTGATTCTTCTCGGCGGCCCCGGCGCGGGCAAAGGCACCCAGGCCAACTACATCAAGGAAAAGTACGGCATCCCCCAGATCTCCACCGGTGACATGCTGCGTGCCCACGTCAAGGCCGGCACCGAGCTGGGCGTGGCTGCCAAGAAGATCATGGACGCTGGCGGCCTGGTGTCCGACGACATCATCATCGGCATGGTGAAAGAGCGCCTGACCCAGGATGACTGCAAGGCTGGCTACCTGTTCGACGGCTTCCCCCGCACCATCCCCCAGGCCGAGGCCATGAAGGCCGCCGGCGTGCCCATCGACGCCGTGGTGGAAATCGACGTGCCTGACGAGGAAATCATCAAGCGCATGTCCGGCCGCCGGGTGCATGTGGCTTCCGGCCGTACCTACCACGTGGTGTTCAACCCCCCCAAGGTGGCGGGCAAGGACGACGTGACCGGGGAAGACCTGATTCAGCGGGACGACGACAAGGAAGAGACCGTGAAGAAGCGTCTGGACGTGTACCACGCCCAGACCGAACCCCTGGTGAAGTTCTACGGTGACTGGGGCCAGTCTGGTGCAGCTGGCGCGCCCAAGTACATCAAGGTGTCCGGCGTGGGCTCCGTGGACAGCATCACCAGCGCCGTGTTTGCCGGCCTGGACGCCGTCAAGAAATAATTCCATGAGCGAACTCCCCGAGTTTTCCGAGTCCGATATCAAGCTGGTGCAGGCCACTCTGAAGGAGCGTTTCGGCGCCCAGGTGGCCAGCCAGGTGGAGATCAAGGAAGCGGAAACCGAGGTGCGCCTGTCGCCCGGTGATCGGGAGCTGACCCTGTGCCCGGCCCTGTTCTGGATCGTCGGGGACTGCGCCTTCGTGGTGTCCCGCACGGGCCAGGCGGAGTACCGGGCCATGTTCTATTACTCGGTCAAGGATCGTTTCGCCACCGGCAAGGAAACCTACGACAACCTGGGGGACTGCCTCATCAGCCTGCTGAAGGTGCAGGAAGAGGAAGACGCCAAACGCCGGGGCGAAACCGGCATCCAATAGATTTCGAAACTGGAAGGCGCGGGTGACCGCGCCTTTTGCTTAGGAGAAGACTCACATGGCCAAGAAAAAGAATGCGTTCTATGCCCAGTCCGGCGGCGTGACCGCCGTCATCAACGCTTCCGCCTGCGGCGTCATCGAAACCGCCCGCAAGCACAAGGATGTCATCGGCAAGGTCTACGCCGGCCGCAACGGCATCATCGGCGCCCTGACCGAGGATCTGATCGACACCACCAAGGAAAGCGACGAAGCCATCGCCGCCCTGCGTTCCACCCCCTCCGGCGCCTTCGGCTCCTGCCGCTTCAAGCTGAAGAGCCTGGAAGCCAACAAGCGCGAATACGAGCGCCTGATCGAAGTCTTCAAGGCCCACAACATCGGCTACTTCTTCTACAACGGTGGCGGCGATTCCGCCGACACCTGCTACAAGGTGAGCCAGCTGTCCGAAGCCATGGGCTACCCCATCCAGGCCATTCACGTGCCCAAGACCGTGGACAACGACCTGCCCATCACCGACTGCTGCCCCGGCTTCGGTTCCGTGGCCAAGTACATCGCCGTGTCCACCCTGGAAGCCTCCTACGACGTGCGCTCCATGGCCAAGACCTCCACCAAGATCTTCGTCATCGAGGTCATGGGCCGCCACGCAGGCTGGATCGCTGCCGCCGGTGCCCTGGTAGCCGACCAGGGCATTCCCGTGGTGACCCTGTTCCCCGAGATCGAGTTCGACCAGAAGAAATTCCTGGCGGCCGTGAAGAAGAAGGTCACCGAGCACGGCTACTGCACGGTGGTGGTTTCCGAAGGCTGCCATTACCCTGACGGCAAGTTCCTGGCCGAGCAGGGCACCCGGGACGCCTTCGGTCATGCCCAGCTGGGTGGCGCCGCCCCCGTGGTGGCCAACATGATCAAGGACGCCCATGGCTACAAGTTCCACTGGGCTGTGGCCGACTACCTGCAGCGGGCCGCCCGTCACATTGCCTCCAAGACCGACGTGAAGCAGGCCTACGAGCTGGGCAAGAAAGCCGTGGAGCTGGCCGTCAAAGGCCACAACTCCGTGATGCCCACCATCGTGCGTCTGTCCGACACACCCTACAAGTACAAGCTGGGCGTGGCGGATCTGAAGGACGTGGCCAACGTGGAGAAGTTCATGCCCCGGGACTTCATCAGCAAGGATGGTTATGGCATCACCGACAAGTGCCGCAATTACCTCACCGGCCTGATTCAGGGCGAGGACTATCCCAAGTACGAAGGTGGCCTGCCCAAATACGTCACGATGAAGAACGTGGCGGTGGCGAAGAAGTTGCCCGAGTTCAAGCTTTAACAAATATCAAGGGCACCGATGGTGCCCTTGATTACTTTCAGCCCTGGTTTCACCCATGACACTGGATCGCGCCCGACAGCTCCTGAAAGTCCAGGCGGACTTCGGCGGTTTCTACAACGGCAATTCGGCCAAGCTCATCCTCTCCGAGGTGCAGAAAGAGCATGGCCAGGCCGCAGTGGATGCCTTCATCCGCGAGCTGCATCTGGACGAGATATTCGGTTTCGAACCGGGAACCCGGTTCGAGGGCGGTCTGGACATGGGTAAGAAGTGATTGGGAGGCCGGAAGTAGACAGTAGGCAGTGGTTGTCCCTCTGCTGGCTCCTTTCCCAAAGAGAATTCGTGTCGCTGTTCAAGGAGATAGGTGATGAATGAAGGACTGATGTTCGCCCTCGTGGCGGGAGCGCTGGCCCTGGTATATGGGGTCATGTCCATCAAGTGGATCAACGGCCTGCCAACCGGCAATGACCGAATGCGAGAAATCGCTGCAGCCGTGCAGGAGGGGGCCCAGGCCTACCTGAATCGCCAATACACCACCATCGGCCTTGTCGGCGTCGTTTTGCTGATTGCCATCTTCCTGGCCCTGGGCTGGCAGACTGCCGTGGGCTTCGCCCTGGGTGCCATCCTGTCCGGCGTGACCGGCTTCATCGGCATGAACGTGTCCGTCCGCGCCAACGTGCGCACCGCCGAAGCGGCCAAGGACGGCATCAACGCCGCCCTCAACGTGGCCTTCCGGGGCGGCGCCATCACCGGCCTGCTGGTAGTGGGCCTGGGCCTGCTCGGCGTGGCCGGCTACTACGCGGTGCTGATCAACATGGGCATGGAATCCAAGGACGCCACCCACGCCCTGGTGGGCCTGGCCTTCGGCTCCTCGCTGATCTCCATCTTCGCCCGTCTGGGCGGCGGCATCTTCACCAAGGGCGCCGACGTGGGCGCCGACCTGGTGGGCAAGGTGGAAGCCGGCATCCCCGAGGATGACCCCCGCAACCCCGCCGTCATCGCCGACAACGTGGGCGACAACGTGGGCGACTGCGCCGGCATGGCCGCCGACCTGTTCGAAACCTACGCGGTGACCATCATCGCCACCATGGTGCTGGGCGGCCTGATGATCGCCGGCTCCCCGGAAGCCGTGGTCTATCCCCTGGTGCTGGGCGGCGTGTCCATCATCGCTTCCATCATCGGTACCTTCTTCGTCAAGACCCAGCCGGGCGCCAAGATCATGAACGCCCTGTACAAGGGCCTGATCGTCTCCGGCATCATCGCCGTGGTGGCGTTCTACCCGGTCACCACCTGGATCCTGGGTGAGGGCGTGATGATCGACGGGCAAATGGTCTCTTCCATGAACCTGTACCTGGCGTCCCTCATCGGCCTGGCCCTGACGGCGGCCATGGTGTGGATCACCGAGTACTACACCGCCACCGAGTTCAGCCCCGTGCGGCACATTGCCGAAGCCTCCACCACCGGCCACGGTACCAACGTGATTGCCGGTCTGGGCGTGTCCATGAAGTCCACCGCCGCGCCCGTGCTGGCCGTGTGCGCCGCCATCTACGGCGCCTTCGCCCTGGGGGGGCTGTACGGCATCGCCATCGCCGCCACCTCCATGCTGTCCATGGCCGGCATCATCGTTGCCCTGGACGCCTACGGCCCCATCACCGACAACGCCGGCGGCATTGCCGAAATGGCCGAGTTGCCCGATGAGATCCGCAACATCACCGACCCCCTGGATGCCGTGGGCAACACCACCAAGGCCGTGACCAAAGGCTACGCCATCGGTTCCGCCGGTCTGGCTGCCCTGGTGCTGTTCGCCGACTACACCCATGCGTTGACCGCCGGCGGCCAGATGCTGACCTTCGATCTGTCCAACCACGAAGTCATCATCGGCCTGTTCATCGGCGGCATGGTGCCCTACCTGTTCGGCGCCATGGGCATGGAAGCCGTGGGTCGGGCAGCCGGTTCCATCGTCGTGGAAGTACGCCGCCAGTTCCGCGAGATCCCCGGCATCATGGAAGGCAAGGCCAAGCCCGAATACGGCACCTGCGTGGACATGCTGACCAAGGCCGCCATCAAGGAAATGATCATCCCCTCCCTGCTGCCCGTGGCCGTGCCCCTCATCGTCGGTCTCACCCTGGGTGCCCAGGCCCTGGGCGGCGTGCTGATCGGCACCATCATCACCGGCATCTTCGTGGCCATTTCCATGACCACCGGTGGCGGCGCCTGGGACAACGCCAAGAAGTACATCGAGGAAGGCAACCATGGCGGCAAGGGCTCTGAAGCCCACAAGGCTGCCGTGACCGGCGACACCGTGGGCGATCCCTACAAGGACACCGCCGGCCCCGCCGTGAACCCCCTGATCAAGATCATCAATATCGTTGCACTGATGATCGTGCCGCTGATCGTTTGATTACAGATTGATGCGAGAGGACGGGCCGGTGTATCCGGCCCGTTTTTTTTGCAACAAGCCAAACGGAAATTACCCGCATCCCCCCGGCTGGGCTTATCCCCTGAAAAGCGCTGTTGCTAGAATGCAACGCAATGAATTTTCTCCACTTTGCTGGCATTTAAGAAAAGGACTCAACATGAAGCTGAAGCTCGTCACCCTGGCAGTGGCACTGGCATCTGCCGCCGCTTTCTCCTCCGCCCAGGCGGCCATGGGCACCACCGAGATCCCCACCTTCGCCGGCCAGGCTGCTGCAGCCGAAGCGGCCAAGAACGCCGTGCCCACCACCCCCGAAGCCTGGGTGACCCGCATGAGCGACTTCACCCGCAACGCTTCCGCCTTCAAGGACCCCAAGGTCTTCCTGCCCTGGGCGAATACCGTGACCGAGCCCGGCTTCTACGTGGCCATGATGAACGGCATGATGGATCCGGGGGGCTGGCTGAATATGATGAACAGCATGGCCCATCCCGATGCCGTGCGTAACCTGGTGCAGTTCGGCGACCCCAACATCTACCTGAAATGGTCCGCCGCCACCCTGGACCCCAATTTCTACACCGCGCTGCTGACCCAACTCTCCGACCCGGGCAAGCTGATGCGCTGGGCCATGCTGCCGATGGATCCCAAGGTCTGGAACCTTATGCTGAATGGTTTCAACCCCAACACCTACATCCGCTGGGGCATGGCCCCCCTGGATCCCCGGGCCTGGAACCTGATGGGTACGGTGGCCAACCCGGCCCTGTATACCGGCATGGCTGGCGCCATCGTCAACCCCAATTCCTATGGTCAGGGCACCAACGCCTGGCTGGCCTGGAAACCCGCTCCCGCCGTCCAGGGCGCCGGCAGTTTCGCCATGTGGGACCCGGTGGCCATGCTGGGCAACCTCTCCGGCTACATCCCCGGCATGGCGGGCCTGTCCCTGCCTAATATCGGTCTTCCTACCTTCCCCGTGCCGACCGCGCCTGCCGCTCCTGTGGCGCCAGTCCCAGCGCCAGCAGCTGTCAAACCTGCTCCCGCGGCCGAGGCTACGCCTGCTCCGGCGCCCGTGGCGGTCCCCACCCCAGCCCCTGTCGTGGAACCTGCTCCTCTGGCCCAGCCCGAACCCACCGCCAACAAGGTGGTGCTGGCCGGTGATGCCCTGTTCAAGTCCGGTAAGTCCGGTATCAAGGACCTGTCCAAGGAAGGCAAGGCCCGCCTGGACGAAGTAGTCTCCAAGCTGAAGGGCATGGGCGAGATTGATCAGGTGAAAGTGGTAGGCCATGCCGACCCCACCGGCAAGTCCGCGGCCAACCTGAAGCTGTCCGAAGCCCGGGCCAAGTCGATCAAGTCCTACCTGATCGCCAAGGGTGTGAAGCCCAACGTCATCATCTCCAGCGGCGTGGGTGATGCCCAGCCCGTGGTGCAGTGTGACGCCGGTCTGCCCAGCGCAGAACTGAAGGCCTGCCACGCCCCCAACCGCCGGGTGGAAATCGAGATCGTCGCCAAGCAAAAGTAATCCTGCCCAGGCAACGAGTCTCAAGTAAGGCCACCTGTCGGTGGCCTTTTTCATTGAACTGTTGCCTGGGTGTCAGTTGAACGCGGGGAACCAGGGATGGACTTAGGTCCCTAGCGGGTCGGGACTTTCTGCGACCAGATCATCGGGAGGGAGATCCGAGAAATAGCCGACCCGATGCCAGGAATTTTCGTTGAGGGCCACCTCGTACCTTGCCCAGAGGCGAAATTCGTCCAGGGTGCATTCCCCGGTCTTGCGTCGACAGGTGCCAGCTATGCCGCGAAACCGCACGGTTTCTTCCCCGCACTCCGGGTCAAGATCGAAAGCGAGTATCTGGCGTACTCCCCAGGCGCGGCCGTATGCGCCATTGCTGTAGTAGGCGTCCGGTCGGATATCAGAGATTTTTTGCATGGGGGTAGGGCTACATTCAGGCAAGGGGAGGCACAGGCATCAATTTTTTGCCATTTGCGTCGATAAATACACCCCAAGCATGACATTGGATTGTTTTGATGAGCGCAATTTCTGAGGTGTTCGAGGGACAGGCGGACGTGCTGCTGGACGTACTGGAAGCCTGTGTATTGGCCCTGGATGAAGGGGGGCGCTGCATACATGCCAGCAGTGGCCTGCTGGCCTTGCTGCACCAGTCAGCGCAAGCCGTCCAGGGCCAGGACGTGGCTGATGTGCTGCGACGCACCGCCCGGCATCAACTGCCTGCCTGGGACGAAGTACTCAAGGCCCTGCGCAACGGTGCTACCGCATTGCATTCGGAGCAGGAAACACTGCTGCGCCAGGATGGCGTGGCCTTCCCCGCCCAGATCGACGTGCATGTCCTTCCCCGGGCAGGGCGGGCCCGTTGGGTCGTCCATGTGCGGGATTTGACGGAAACCAGCCGCCAGTCCAAGGCGTTCCATGCCAGCGTGCGCAGCTTTCGGGCCCTGTTTGACGGGGCCAGTGATGCCATCTTCTTCCTAAGCCTGGGTGGCAAGGTGCTGGACGCCAATCAGGGCGCCCAGCGCATGTTCGGCCATCCTCCCACAGCCTTTATCGGCAAGGGCCTTGAAGGCCTGGCCGCCGACGAGGGGCTCAAGGCCCTGGGGCCCAGCCTGGTCGAAGTGCTGGAACAGGGCCGGGACCAGCGGCTGGAATACCTGTCCAAGGGCCGCGGTGGCAGTCGGTTTCCCGCCGAGATGTATCTCTACCCCACGGACTACTTTGGCCAGCGGGCGGCCCTGGTGATGATCCACGACATTTCCGAGCGCAAGGTCCATGAAGCCACACTGCTGCAGGCCAAGGCCCAGGCGGAGGCGGCCAGCCGCCTGAAGACCCAGTTCATGGGCAACATGAGCCACGAGTTGCGCACGCCTATGAACGGCATCATCGGCCTGGGGGAATTGTTGCTGGAAACCGAGCTGGACGAGGAGCAGCGGGATTATGCCCAGACCATGATGGCTTCCGGCCGGGGACTGCTGGCCATCCTCAACGACATACTCGACTACACAGCCCTGGAGGCGGGTAAGTTCAAATCCAGCATCACGGAATTCAGCCCCCTCATGCTCCTAGAGGAATTGCAGCACCGCTACGCCGGTCGCTGCGCCGAAAAGGGGCTGGAATTCGCCCTCGAACTGGGGGAAGTGGAAGACCTGGTTACCGGCGATATGGAGGCCTGGAGCAAGCTGATGAAGCTGCTCCTGGACAACGCCGTGAAATTCACTGAACGGGGGACGGTGACCCTGGCCCTGGAAACCCATCCCGGCGAGGGGGGGTTGGTCTGGGCCCAGTGCGCGGTGAAGGACACGGGCGTCGGCATTGCCCCGGACCAGCAGGCCCGGGTGTTCGAAGCCTTTGCCCAGGTGGACGAGGCCGCCACCCGAAAACATGGCGGCACCGGTATGGGCCTGGCGGTGGTAAGGGCGTTGACCTCCATGATGGGGGGCACCCTGGGGCTGGAAAGCCAGCCCGGAGTGGGCAGTACGTTCAAGGTGGCACTGCCATTCCGGCGGGTGGACTGAGTTTTTTCGGGGGCTCAGGCGCCCGAAGTGGCCGAGGCCTAGGTGCTTGAGGCGATGTGTGCCCGGGGCAGGTGGAGCTGGATCAGGCAGCCTCCTGATTCTGCTGTGCTGCGATGCAGGGTGGCGCCGATGCGCTCCGCGCGCATGGCCATGTTGCCAAGTCCCCGCCCGTTTCCCCGCCCGGCGGCCTGGGGGCAGCCCACGCCAAAATCCCGGATCGAGAGTTCCAGCCCTTCCGGCTTCAAGCCTACGCGGATCTCGGCCCGGGGGCTTTGGGCGTGTTTGATGAGATTGCTGACAGCTTCCCGCAGGATGCGGCTCAGGTTCAGGGCCTGGGGCTGGCTGAGGACCAGGGTTTCAAGTTCCCCGGGGATGCTTGGCGCGTCTGCCTCCTCAGCTTTTCCCTCCTCTCCCGTCATCTCCCAGTCCAGGACGATGCCAGCATCCCCCAGCCGGCGTTCGCACTCGGCTCGCCAGTCGGCACCCAGGGCTTCCAGGGTCAGGTTTTCCGGCTGGATGATGGACACTACGTCCCGCAGGTCCTGGAGGGCAGAGCGGGCCAGGCTGGCGTTTTCCGGGCTGCCCGCCCGATAGACCAGGGACAGCAGCTTGGCCCCCACATCGTCGTGCAGATCCCGGTAAATACGCTCCCGTTCCTCGCCGATGGCTCGTTCTGTCTCCAGGGCGTGCATGCGCTCGTAGCTGTGTTTCAGCTCCGCCTGTTTGGCCTCCACCCGGGCTTCCAGGTCGGTGTTCAGATCTTCAAATTCGTTCAGCACCGTGACGAATCGGGAGGTCATCACCAGCCCCACCAGCAGGAAGATGAGGGGGGCACTGTAATGCAACAAATGGACGTCCTGGACGAACAGACCGCTCTGGCCGTGCTTGAGCAGATCATGGGCGGCGAACAGCACCACCAGGCCCATGGCCGCCACCAGCAGGGCCGCATCCCGGTTATTCCAGCGTGCCGCTGCCCGCAGCAGCAGGGCCAGTACTGCTGCGGCCAATACCAGGGTCAGGCCGTGCAGGAGGGTGCTGGTCTGCATGAACCATTGGCTGGGCACCAGGCTCAGAACCAGGGGTGAAACCAGGGCCGAGCCCCACAGCCAGGGTCGCAGGGGCTTGCCGCCGGCACCGGAGAATCGCAGCAGGGCCGCCAGCAGCAGGGCGGAGAAAACCTGAAAACTGGCGTTCACCAGGATTTCCCAGTCAGCGGTTTCCAGGGGGGCGATCCGCAGATACAGGTTGGCAGACTGGGCGGCCCAGATGAGGGATGATAGACCGAACCAGGCATAGGCCACCTCCTGGCGGCGTTGCCACCACAGGGTGAGCATCAGGATGCCCATGCTGGCAATGGCCAGGGTGGCGGTCTGGTTGAGGCTGACGCGCCAGAAAAGCTGTTTCTCGTAATGGCTGCGTAACTGCGTTTCAGGGCCGATCCACACCGGGTCCAGGTAGGCCTGGGTGTAGGGATGGGAAAGCAGGCGGACGTGGAGCCGGTTTGGCTTGCCGACAGGGGCCAGAGAGGCGGGGGGGATCACGAACAGCAAAGGCCGGTTCCAGTTGCGGCCCACGGGTTCCGTGAACGGGCCGCCGTTGCCGATGGCGTGGCCGTTGAGAAAAACCTGGGCGTTGAGCCCCAGTCGGGGCAGATAGATGGCCTGCACTCCGGAGCGGACCGGGGTCGCAAAATCGAACCGGTACCAGCCAGTGGCCGGTGCAAACCTGGCGATGTCCGGCCGGCGTTCCATCCAGATGTCCGGCAGGCGAACCGGTCGCCCTTCTTCCACGGGGGGCGTGCTTCCAGACGACAGCAGGAAGTGGGCGGTATCCAGCACCTGGATCGTCCCGTCATCCGGAGGGGCCTGACCGGCCCAGAGCAGGCTCGCCCAGCACAGCAGGCAGGCCATGCCCAGGCCCCGGATCAGCCGATCCATGGTCGGTCAGAAGAAGCTGGTGACGCGCAGGTACACATCCCGCACGTCGACGAAATTGCGCCCCGCCACTGCGTCCTGGACTTCCAGCTTGACGATGAGGGGCAATGGCAACCTGCCCGCCTGCCAGGCCCGGATGCCGCTCCAGGTGATGCCGTAGCGGGCCTGGTCCGCCACGGTTCGGGTGTTGGCGTTGAGGAAGGAGGTGTCGGTACCCTGGGTGGAGGTGTAACGGTCCTGTTCCTCCTGGTAGCGGTGCCAAGTGACGGAGGCCCGCCAGTCGCCCCATGTCTTGCCCAGTTCCAGGTCGAATTCCTGGTAGTCCCCCAGGTCCCGCTTCAGCCTTTCCGTGGCGGCCGCCGGCGTAGTGAGGGGGTTGCCGGGCCGGGCGCGGATGTGGTCCGGCGTCTGGATCTGGTGCTCCGCCAGGAAACGGAAATCCCAGCCCCTGCCAAGATCGCGGAAATATTCGAGCCGGAAGCGCAGGTCGGTGCTGCCGTCCCCCGGGGGCACGTCCGCCAGGTTGTGGGGGTCGTCGTCCCGGGCCACGCCAAAGCGCACGCCGAAGCCGGCGATGGCGCTGTCTTTCTCGCCCTTGTGGAAACGCCACAGGGCCCCCACGGTGGGGTCCGCCATGCCGGCTACAGTAGTGGTGTCCAGCGGGTCGTAGCCCAGGGCCCCGGTGAGGACGCCCTGCAGGACACTGGCGCCCACCGGGCCGGTGTCGCGCAGGCGGATGCGGTTGCGGGTGCGGGCATAGGGCAGGATGGCACCCACAGTGAGGTTTTCCGTCACGCCATAGCCCAGCAGCAGTTCGGTGAATTCCGTGATGACCTGGGTGTCCAGATGTACATTGAAGCCGGCTCCGGCCAACTGGGCGTTGTAATCGGCGTCCATGTCCACCCGGCGCTGGGCATTGTCATAGCGGTGGTCATAGCTGTTGCGCAGCACCGTCAGCCGGGCCGCCCAGTGGCCCGCCGGGGCCATGCCGTCCAGGCCGTGGGCCGCAGCGGTGGGCAGGGCCTCTTCCGCCGCCAGGCCATGGGTGCCGTGCAGGCCGGCACTGGCCGCCAGTGCCATGATCAGAATTTTCGCTGCCCGGGTGCCCATGTATGCGCTCTATGCCAAAAGTTATAACTGTATGCGAGCCGGGCGCGCCCTCCTATCCCTTGATCTGGGGGGGGCAGGGCTCCCCCCTGGTTCTGGGGATACCCGGCCGGGGCTTACGCCGGTATCTTTGCGGCCAGGAGGTCACCATGAAAACCTGTTTGCTCGTGGAAGACGTGCCGGAGGCCGCCCAGTGGTTGGCCCAGGCACTGGAAACCACGTTTCCCGGCATCGTCATCCAGCGTGCAGCCAGCCTGGCGGAGGCCCGCCAGGCCTTGAACACCTTTCCGGAACCGGAGCTGGCCCTCATCGACCTGGGGCTGCCGGACGGCAACGGTACGGATTTCATCGCCGAACTCAATTACCGCTTCCCCCGCACGGTGTGCGTGGTGGCCAGCATCTTCGACGACGACCAGCACATCTTTCCCGCCCTCAGGGCCGGGGCCCAGGGCTACCTGCTCAAGGACCAGGACCAGGAGGCCATCATCGGCCTGCTGCAGGGCATCATCGCCGGGCGGCCGCCCTTGTCCCCGGCGGTGGCCCGCAAGCTGCTGTCCCACTTCCGGGTGGCGCCGGAACTGGCCGCCCCGGTGCTGACCGAACGGGAAACCGAAGTGCTGCGTCTCATCGCCAAGGGCTTGACCACCGCCGAGGTGGCCCGTCTGCTGGGCATCAGCGCCAACACGGTGCCTTCCTACGTGAAGGAGATATACCGCAAGCTGAATGTGTCCTCCCGGGCCGAAGCGGCACTGACGGCGCGGAACATGGGGCTGGTGTAGGCAGGTGTAAGAAGTTCCGACACCCCGGGGCGGGGGATGTCGGACGCGGGGCCGGGTGTGTAGTCTGGAGTCATTCTCCACCTGACCAGGCCCTCCGGGGCGATAGACAAAATGCCTGCACGCTACCTGCTTCCCGCGCTCTTCAGCCTGGCATGCGCCCCGGCCCTGGCTGACACGAAGATTTTCTGGACCCAGACCGGGCCCGGCGGCTATATGACCTTCGGTCCCGCCTATGTGATGTCTGCCGATCTGGACGGCACCAACATCACAACCTTGGTCTCCGACCCTGGCAAGATCAAAGGCCCCAATGGCCTGGAGTTCGGCGCGGGGGACCTGTACTGGCCGGACCAGCAACTCGCCGCTGTCTATCACGCCGAAATGGATGGCAGCCTGCCGGCGGTGACGCCCAATACCAGCGACAACGTCTATGACGTGTCCGTGGCCAACGGCAAGGTGTACTGGGTCAACGGCAGCGGCAACAAGCTGAAAAGCGCCAATCTGGATGGTAGCGGCCAGGTCGACGTGTTGACCGGCCTGTCCTTCCCGGTGGCGGTCCAGGCCACGTCCCAGTATCTCTACTGGACGGACTACACCACCAAGAAACTGCGCCGCGCGGACCTGGACGGCAGCAATGTCATCGACCTGATCGCCACCGGCGTGGATCTTTCCCCCTTCGATTTCGAGGTGACCGACAGTCACATCTACTACTTCGGCAGGAACGCCAGCAGTTACGGCGGCATCTGGCGTTCAGACCTGGACGGGGGCAACCGGCAGGAGCTGTACACCGACTACCGTTTCAAGAAGGGGATGGACGTCACCGACGATGCCGTCTACTGGACCACGGGCAACGATGATGGGCGGTCCGTCATCGCCCGCCTGGATCTGGTCAGCCTGAGCCGCACGGATGTGATCACCGGTGCCTCCGGGGTGAGTTTCCACGGCGTGGTGGTGGCGAACGTCAGCGCCGTGCCCGAGCCGGAGCCCTATGCCTTGATGCTGGCCGGCCTGGGCCTGGTGGGCCTGGTCGCCCGCCGCCGCCAACCCCTGATGTTGAAATAAGCTCAAACCGGAGTCCGTCATGCGTACCGCCCTTGTTGCCCTGTGCCTCGCAGGTGTTTCCAGCCTGCCCGCCCATGCCGTAGTCGTGGATTTCAACGGCCTGAATACGGCCACCACCAATGCCACCATCACCGTGCCCAAGCCCTACCTGGAGGACGGCTTTAAACTGACCACCAGCTCCGGCTCCCCGTATACCGGTTATGCGGGCGGCACGATCTACGCCCTAACGCCCAGCCACAGTTTGTGGAAAGGCTCGCCGGCCGTGTATTCCGGGGTGATTACGGGCTATGGCAGCGCCTTCGTGCTGGAGCGGGAAGACGGCGGCGTGTTCGACCTCCTCAGCATGGATGTGGGCCTGCTCAACAATTACCGTCATTTTGACGTGTACGGGTATTTCCCCCAGGGCGGCTCCGTCCATCAATACACCTTGCTGAACTACGACTACAGCACCCTTCAAACCGTCACTTTCGGGGATGACTTCAAGGGGCTCAACAAGATCGTTTTCAGCTCCGTATATGCCCAGGTGGACAACATCAACCTCAGCATCGCCGGTGCCGTGCCGGAACCCGAAACCTACGCCCTGATGCTCGCCGGGCTGGGGCTGGTGGTTTTGGCTGCTCGCAGGCGTCAGGCTTGATCGGCTCAGGCAATGTCGGTTTCTTTTACGGTACGCCTCGAGGAATAAAGAGGTCGGTTCGAGGATGTGCTTTAGCAGTGCGGTCGGGATAGGTTCAATCGTGCAGGCATAGAACCTGCTTACTAACAGCAACGCTTTTTCCAAGCCAAACGCATTGAATTTAAGGACCCCCATGCCTTCGCTAAAGTACCTCGCAGCAGTTCTGTGCTTTTCAGCACTCTCCCCGCTGGCCCAGGCCAGCAACCTGATCGTCAACGGTGACTTCGAAGCCGGCATGAGCGGCTTCGGTACCGATTATTTCCCCAGCGCGAACGGGTGTATCAGCTGCGCCGGTGTGAGCACCAATACCCTGACCTGGTATTACGCCCCCGGCTATGTGGAGGTCTTCAACGACCACACCAGCGGCGCGGGGATGATGCTGTTGTATGACCCGCCGAACACCCCTTCGGCCTGGCGCATCTGGTATCAGAACGTGAATGTCGAGGCAGGCAAGACCTACACCTTTTCCGGCTGGGGCCGGGAGGCCAACTCGGAGAATCTGGGCTACAACGACGGCCTCATCCGGTTTGAGGTGAACGGGGATGTGCTGGGGACGCTGGTGACGGTGCAGAACGCCTGGACTGCCTTTTCGGCCCAGTACACGGCACTTGCAACGGGGTCCGTGACCCTGGCGCTGCGGGACATGAATGGCACAACCTGGAACGGTACCTATACCGCAATCGACGATCTGGCATTCACCCAGGCCGTTCCCGAACCAGAAACCTTCGCCCTGATGCTGGCTGGCCTGGGACTGGTTGGCTTCGCTGTGCGCCGTCGACAGGCTTGATTCAGGTTCCCAGTTTTGAAACGTGCGCAACCTGCGTGCGCTGCTTCTGGTCGTCGTTATGGATGTCCGGAGTCTTCCCTCCCAAGCGGTCTAGCACAGCAACTTGCAGCGTTTCGCGTCCTCGGATAAGTCCTAGGTCGACAAGACAAGCTCTCGCAATCGGCCCCTCACCAGTGGGATTTCGAATTGTGGATGACCGGGCCATGCTGCCGCAGATCGGGGGCGTGCCGGAATCTGAAGTGTCCATGCTGATGCTGGGTGACCGGATTATCCTGCCATCTGATCTTCGTGTCGCCGTGTCGGGAGGTCAGCTCCCGGAAGTGGTGGCGGCTGGTTGTGGGCGTTTTCCATAGGGCATCGCAGGCAGGATGCCGATGTCGAAATACATTACATATCTCGCCCTCGTATTTTTCCGCGAAGTTTGTTTTTTAATTAAAACAAATGGATATACGTGTTTGAGTGGGTGGCACGTAGTCTGCTAGTATCTGTGTGAAATTTACACACAGATACTTCTCGAAAGGGCATGAACATGATCACCCTAGGTAAAGCGCTCGTTCCGGCGCTGGCTTTAACCAGCCTCGTTGCCGCCCATGGCGCGGAGGCCGCTCTTGAAGGCCGTTACTTCACCCCTGGGGTGACCTCCGGCGCGTTCGATGCCTATTACGACACAAATCTCGACGTGACCTGGCTCGCGGATACCAACCAGTTTGGCCTGATGAGCTGGGACTATGTGGACAACTGGGTGCAGACGCTTGTGCTGGCGGGGGTGGATGAATGGCGGTTGCCAAGCTTCTCTGACGGTTCTGGGGATGGATCCACGGGCGAGCTATACCAGCTATTCGTGGTGGAGCTTGGCAACAATGCCGATTCCCAGCATCCCACGCTGGTTTACAACCCGGGGCCATTCCGGAATGTGCAGTACTACATCACGACGGGCGGGGGACCAACTGCGGCCTATTGGACAGATACCGCTTATGGTGACGGGGCCTATGCCTGGCAAACCTTCAATGCCTCCTACATCGCCCAGAGCAAGGAGGGGTTGTACTGGGGGTATTCCGTTTGGTTGGTGCATGACGGGGATGTGGGCTACGTAGCCGCGGTCCCCGAACCCGAAGCCTACGCCCTGATGCTGGCTGGCCTGGGACTGGTGGCCTTCGCTGCCCGGCGTCGGCGCAGTTGAACTTCCAGATCGTCTTGGCGGCCTCACGCCGTCAGCCGCCGGTAGATGTCTGAGACCTTGAAGGGCAGGTCGCGCACGTCGTCCAGGATGATGTAGCGGGCCGCGCCGTACATGTGTGGCAGGTAGTCCCGGGCTTCCTTGTCGATGGTGATGCAGAAGGGATGGATGCCGGCCCGGCGGGCCTCCAGGAGGGCCATGCGGGTGTCTTCGATGCCGTAGGGGCCCCGGTAGCCGTCGAAGTAGTCGTCAGGCCGGCCGTCGGACAGGGTGATGAGTACCCGGGTCTTGGCTTCCACCCCCTTGAGCAGTTCCGACAAGTGCCGGATGGCAAAGCCCATGCGGGTGTATTCCTGGGCCCGGATGCCGGAGATTCGGGCCTTCACTTCGGCGGAATAAGGTTCGTCGAAAGTCTTGATGCGGAACAACTCGCAGCGTTTGCGGGTGATGCCTGAGAAGCCGTAGATGGCGTAACGGTCCCCCAAGAGATCCAGGGCCTCGCAAAGCAGGATGAGGGCCTCCCGTTCGGCCTCGTTGATCCAGCCCTTGGTGCTGCCACTCATGTCCACCATGAAGGCCACGGCGATGTTGCGGTCTGCCCGGTGCAGGCGCACGAATAGCCGGTCGCTCATCTCGCTGCCGTCCCGGGCGTCGGCCAGGGCTTCCACCAGGGCGTCGATGTCCACGTCGTCACCGTAGGCCTGGCGCTTTTCGATGCGGTTTTCGTCCCGCATGGCCTCGAAGCTCTTGCGTAACTGTTTCACCAAACCGGCGTGTTTTTCCAGGGTCTGGCGGTAGAAATCGTCTTCTGCCGGTGGCACGTCCTTTTCCCTCATGACGCACCAGTTCCTGCGGTAATGCTCCCGGCCCATGTCCCACTCGTCGTAAAAGGTGGCGCCTTCCTCGTGGTAGGTGCCCTGCCAGACGGCGTCCGGGTCCAGGCCTTGCTCGCCCAGCAGGCTGGGGTCGTATTCGCCGTCGCCGGCGGGGACCAGGTATTCCGGGGGGATTTCGCCGAAATCCAGGTAAATGGAGGACAGCAGGGCCTTCACGTCCTCCGGCGGCGCCACAGGCAGGCCGTCCAGGGTGAGTTCAAGGTCCAGGCGGCCTTCCTCGTCCCGGGCTTCGGCCTGGAATTCGGGGGCGGTTTTCTCATCGCCGGACTGGGCTGGGGCCTCGTGGCGGGTGTGTTCTTCCAGCAGGTCGGCCAGTTTGACCCGCAGGCGGGCCTTTTCCTTTTCCCGCCGGGCTTCGAAGGCAGCGGCCACGGCCTCGGGCCGCAGTTCGCCCTGGTAGCACCAAGGGATGAAGTCAGGCAGGACCACCGCATCCCCCAGCAGGGCCAGGCTGTCCTGCAAGTCGGCATCCGGTGACGCCAGTCTCTGGGCGATGGCTTCCCAGCCCGGGGGCAGGCCTTCCCCCAGGTTGGCCTTGAGTCGTTCCATCTCCCGGTAGAGCCCCGGTAACTCCCGCTGGATGCAGGCGGAAAGGCGCAGGGTTTCCAGGCCGTGGAGTTGGGCCAGGGCCCTGCCCGGGTCGGGAAAACCGGAGCAGGCCAGGATCAGGTCTGCCCGGAACGTGCCAAACCGGGTCTGGGCCCAGAGCAGGGCCACCATGGCCTTGGCCAGCTTGAAGTTGTCGGCGGTGTCCGGAAACCGGGCCAGCACGCCGGGGAGGAAGAGTTTCTCGGTGTCGGTGTGCACTGATTTGCCCTGTTCCAGGGCCAGACGCCGGCCGGACAGCCCCCGGACGAAGTTGCCAAGCACTCCGGCCACGTCCTCGAACAGCACGCCGGCGGTCATTTCCAGTTGCCGTTCCTCGAAGTGGTCGGCCTCTTCCATGACGGTGAGGGCATGGCGCAGGCCCTGGCGGTCGTAGACGTCGCAGGCCCCCAGCACCCAGGCCTCCATCAGGCGGCGATCCATGGTGCCGATGAGGGCGGGAGCCCGGCGGGCAAACTGCCAGGCCACTTCAAGGTTGGAACTGGCCACCCGCTTGGTCCAGTCCAGGATGAAGTCCTGGTCCGACTGGCCTAGCGCAGCAATCTTCGCGGCCGTGGGCCCAACCTTGCGGAAGGAGAAATCGGCCTCCAGCCAGCCTTCCAGGAGTTGGGTGATTTCCTCGGCGTTCAAGAGCGGATCGATTTCAGAAGATGGATGAGGACAGTTCCTGGATGGCCGCCAGCATGTCGGCATCGTCGGTGACGGCCTGGGCCACGGCGCTGCGGCAGGCGGTCACCGGTTCGATGCCGCCGGCGATGAGCTTGCCCGCGTGGACCAGCAGGCGGGTGGAGGCACCTTCTTCAAGGCCGCTGCCCTTCAGGTTACGGGTCATCTGGGCAAATTTCACCAGGCGCTCGGCCATGGCCGGCTCCACGCCGGATTCGCTGGCCACGATCTTGCGTTCCAGTTCGGGCACCGGGTAGTCGAACTCCAGGGCCACGAAGCGTTGCCGGGTGGACTGCTTCAGGTCCTTCAGCACGCTCTGGTAGCCCGGGTTGTAGGAGATGGCGAGGCAGAAGCCGTCCGGGGCTTCCAGCAACTGGCCCAGCTTTTCCATGGGCAGGGTGCGGCGGTCGTCCGCCAGGGGGTGGATCACCACCATGGTGTCCTTGCGGGCCTCCACCACCTCGTCCAGGTAGCAGATGCCGCCCACCCGCACGGCCCGGGTCAGGGGGCCGTCCACCCAGGTGGTCTCGCCGCCCTTCACCAGATAGCGGCCCACCAGGTCCGAGGCGGTGAGGTCGTCGTGGCAGGACACGGTGATGAGGGGCAGCTTGAGGCGCCAGGCCATGTATTCCATGAAGCGGGTCTTGCCGCAGCCCGTGGGGCCCTTCAGCAGCACGGGCAACTTGTGGCGCCAGGCGGCCTCGAAGATGGCGATTTCGTTGCCGACAGCTTCGTAGTAGGGCTCTTGCTGGATGAAGTGTTCTTCCGGGGCGAGGCTGTGGGCGTCCACGCTAGACCTTTCTGGTTGGGGCGTTAATAGGTGACTGATTTTATCGGGAAAGGGGGTGCCTGGGCCGCCCTGCTCCGTTACAAGCGCTTACATCTTCGCTACATCCGGGACACAGTGCGATTACAGCCCCGCCCTAGAGTGGGAACCGTCCGCTGCTGAATGGTTCAGGGCGGAGACAAACAGAGATCAGGAGTGACACCATGAACGTGACGAAAACCTTCAAGACCCTGGCCCTGGTGGCCGTTTCCACCGCTGGTCTTTATGCGGGCGCCAGCCAGGCGGACTTCCCCGGCCGTGGCGGGTATTACAATCCCTACATGCCCGCGCCCCAGGTCCATCAGCAACGGGATATCCGTGATCAGGTGGCGGCCTTCGAGAAGCGGCTGGACAACCAGTTGCACCGTATCCTGAGGGGAATTGAAGAAGGGCGCTTGACCCGGGGCGAGACCATCGAGCTGTTGCAGGAACACCAGGCCATCAATACCCTGGAACGGCAATTCCTGGCAGACGGCCGCCTGGGCCCCCGGGAATTGGCGAATCTGGATCACCGCCTGGATGTGGCGAGCCGGAATATCAAATCGGAGAACCGAGACCGGCAGCGGGTAGCCGTGACCCCCCGCCACGATGATTGGCGTCGTTGATAGTGCGCCGCTGAAGTAAGCAAGGCCGCCCGAGGGCGGCCTTGCTCATTGTTGGGGGGTGTCAGCAGGGGCTTCAGCCACAGTCTTTGGTGCCGCAACTCAGATCTCCCGGGCGGCCGGGTTCGGCGTATTTTTCGTCCTCCAGCCGTTCACGGTCTGCTTCGTATTCGGCGCGGATTTTTTCCGCCCGGGACTTCAGACGGGCCATGCGTTCTTCATAGGCCCCCTCACGCTCTTCCAGGAAGCGTTCGCCAAACAGGGCGTGCTTCAGGAAGTTGAAGCCAAACTCCATCAGGGCTTCGTCGTCCGCCAGCAGGGTGGCCATGACGTCCAGAGGGATGTCATAGGTCTTGTTGAAGGAGTCGCTGGATACAAAGGCACGGAAGCGGTCCACATCGTAGCTGGCCATGAAGAACAGCTGGTTGGAGACGGCGGGGGGCTTGCCGATGGCGGGGCCGGCGGATTTCTTCTTCAGCACCAGCTGGCGCCAGCCCCGGCCCTTTTCATCGTAGACGTCCACGCCCTGATCCTTGCGGTATTCGTCGATGGTCTGCTTCTGGGGTTCCTTGTGGCCCAGGCAGTGCTTTTCCTCCACGAAGGCGTAGGCGGTGCGGTCCACGTACTCTTCCTGGTTGCGCATTGAGAGCAGGGCAACCGGGTAGTAGCGACAGGCGGTGGGCCGGTCCTCATAGACCGCGCAGCCTTCCGGGCGCATGAACTGGCAGGCGGTGCCTCCTTCCACGGCGCGGAATTTCACGCCGGGGGTGCCGTCCTGGTCCATTTCGTAAGGGACGGTGTACTGCTTGAGGAAGTCGCCCGAAGACAGGTCCAGACGGTTCTTCAGGCGGATGATGTCGTAGGGGGTCAGGGTGATGTCGATGTTGGAGCAGCAGGCGTTCCAGCAGCCTACGTCCTTGTGGCAGCGGAACTGGATGACCTTGTCTCCCGCCAGCATGGTGGGCGCGACCGGGCTCAATTCGAAAGGGGCGTCCTCGGCCAGGTTCTTGAAGGGGGAGTTTTCCATGGTCAACCTCGAAATTACAGTACAGAAGGAGCGCTTATATGGGGTCTAAAGCGCCATTGGCAAGGGTATGCCCCTTGGCAATGGAGTTTTGTGTCCCGCAAAGAAAAACCGGGCGCCTTGTGAGCGCCCGGTTTTATAGCCAGCTAATGCTTAGTGAGCGGCGGGCTTGAACAGCTTGGACTTGTCCACCAGGTCGACGTGGCGACGCTTGAAGTTGGTCCACTTCTTGGTGGTCTTGTCGTAGATGGAGTTGCCGAAGACTTTCCAGTTTTCCTCATCGACGAAGTTCTTGTCGGTGCGGTAGTAGAAGCCGGGGTAACGGCTTTCTTCGCGGAACTGGATGTGCTTCATGTGGGCTTCCGCCGTCAGGATGCGGTGGTAGTTTTCCCAGGCACGCAGCAGTTCATGCAGATCCTTGGCGCGCATCTTCATGGCGTCTTCTTTCAGCATTTCCAGCTTCTGCTCGGCGACTTCCAGCATCTTGTCGTTGGTGTTGTAGTAGGTGGCCACACCGGCAACGTACTCGTCCATGATCTTCTGCAGACGGAACTGCAGCATCTTGGGGGTGATGTAGTTGGGGTTGACGTCGATGGCGGTGGAGTAGTCCTTGAACTCCAGGAAGGTACGGACGGGACGGTAGATCTCGTCGACCAGGGCATCCACGGGGGTGTCCAGCTCAACCTTCAGATCCTTGTTGTCCAGGCAGTACTTCACCATGGCACGGGCGGCCAGACGGCCTTCCGTGTGGGAACCGGAGGAGAACTTGTGGCCGGAAGCGCCCACGCCGTCACCGGCGGTGAACAGGCCCTTCACGGTGGTCATGCCACGGTAGCCCCAGCTCCAGCCGCGAGGCAGGTGAGCAGGCACGCCATCGATCTCGGGATCGGCAGCGGTGGGGGCGCCCACGTCGGTGGGGCCGGAAACCCAGATACCGCAGCAGCCGGAGTGGCTACCCAGCAGGTAGGGCTCGGTGGGCATCAGCTCGGAGTTCTTCTTCTCGGGCTCGATGTTCTCGCCAACCCAGATACCGCACTGGCCGACGCACATGTCCAGGAAGTCTTCCCAGGCTTCGGCTTCCAGGTGCTTCACTTCGCGGGGGGACAGGGTGTTGCGCAGGTTGCCCAGAGCAGTCACGGTGTCCATCCAGATCGGGCCGCGGCCTTCCTTCATTTCCTTCAGCATAACGTGGTTACGCAGGCAGGAAGCGGGAACGGCAGCCTGGCCGTAGGGGGGGTACTGGTCCAGCATGGCCTTGTTCTTGGCCAGGTAGTCTTCGCCGTAGCCGTTGGTGGCCTTGGCCTTGAACAGCAGGAACCAGGCGCCCACGGGGCCGTAGCCGTCCTTGAAGCGGCAGGGCACGAAGCGGTTTTCCATCATGGTCAGCTCGGCGCCGGCTTCGGCAGCCATGGAGTAGGTGGAGCCGGAGTTCCACACGGGGTACCAGGCGCGGCCGGTACCTTCACCCACGGAGCGGGGACGGAAGATGTTCACGCAACCACCGGCGGCCAGCAGGATGGCCTTGGCCTTGTACACGAACAGCTTGTGCTCGCGGGTGGAGAAGCCGACGGCACCGGCGATGCGGTTCTTGTCGGCGGCGTCGTTCACCAGCTTGACGATGAACACGCGCTCCTGGATGCGGTCCATGCCCAGGGCCTTCTTGGCGGCTTCAGCGACGATCCACTTGTAGGATTCGCCGTTGATCATGATCTGCCACTTGCCGGAACGCACGGGCTTGCCGCCGTCCTTCAGGGAGGGCAGGCCTTCGCCGATGGCGGCAGCGCCGTCGTGACGCTCGCCGTTGGCGTCGGTTTTCCAAATGGGCAGGCCCCACTCTTCGAACAGGTGCACGGAGTCGTCAACGTTGCGGCCCACGTCGTAGGCCAGGTCGTCACGGGTGATACCCATCAGGTCGTTGGAGACCATACGGGCATAGTCAGCGGGGTCCTGGGCATCACCAATGTAGGTGTTGATGGCGGACAGACCCTGGGCCACGGCGCCGGAGCGGTCCATGGCGGCCTTGTCGACCAGCTTGATCTTCAGGTCCATGCCGGCTTCGGCCTTGGCCACTTCAGCCCAGCGCATGACTTCATAGGCGGCGCCGCAGCAGGCCATGCCACCACCGATCAGCAGGATGTCAACTTCTTCCTGGATGACGTCGGGATTTCCAAATTCAGCCATTTCTATACCTCTTTTCGATTACTTGCGGATCAGTTCGGCGGGGTTGCCGGCGCGGAAACCGCCCATCACACCAGCGGTGAAGTTGCCCACGGCCTCGATGTCGGCCAGCTTGGGCATGGGCTTGCCACCGAACGGGTCGATGGAGCCTTCCGGGGTGGTACGGATGGGGAACTTGAAGCGCTTCAGCACGCCATTGCGGAACTTGATGGTCCACATGATGGAGTCGGAACCGCGCAGGGGCTGCACGGAACCGCCCAGGGGCACCACGTCAGCGTAGTGGCGGGCTTCGATGGCCTGTTGGGGGCAGATCTTGACGCAGCTGTAGCATTCCCAGCACTGCTCGGGTTCCTGGTTGAAGGACTTCATGGCGTGGCCGGTTTCGGAACCATCGCGGTCCAGCTTCATCAGGTCGTGCGGGCAGATGTACATGCAGGCGGTCTTGTCTTGACCTT
The DNA here is from genome assembly GCA_040757575.1 of Pseudomonadota bacterium. GTDB lineage: Bacteria > Pseudomonadota > Gammaproteobacteria > Burkholderiales > Thiobacillaceae > PFJX01. The sequence continues at coordinate 382,634 of JBFLXA010000001.1, read as the reverse complement.
TGCAGCCGTCGCACTTGTCGGTACGGACGAAGGTAGGCATTGATAACACTCCTTGTTAGCTAACAATCCGCGTGGTCTTCCACGCGGCCCATTCAGAAAAACCGGGCCCGTCCTTGGCCGGGGCGTATCGCGAATCCGCTTCCGGCGGGCCTGGTACCGAATACTGTGATGGTCGAATCAGGCGGCGGAATGGCCTTTCAGTTCGACCTTGACGTTCTCCTCGGCGGAGAGGCTGGCGTAGTACTTCTTCAGCACGGCAGCCACTTCGGGACGGCTGAATTCCACCGGCAGATCCTGGCCTTCGGAGAGCATGGCGCGCACCTTGGTGCCGGACAGCAGGATGCGGTCGTCCTTGGTATGGGGGCAGGTACGCTGGGATGCCATGCCGCCGCACTTCTTGCACCAGAAGGTCCAGTCAATGTTCATGTTGACGGTCTCCAGGGAGCCCTTGGGGATCTCGTCGAAGATCTTCTGGGCGTCGAAGGGGCCATAGTAGTCGCCCACGCCGGCGTGGTCGCGGCCGACGATCAGGTGGGAGCAGCCGTAGTTCTGGCGGAACAGGGCGTGCAGCAGGGCTTCGCGGGGGCCGGCATAGCGCATGTCCAGGGGGTAGCCGGCCTGGATCACGGTGTTGGGGGCGAAGTAGTTGTCGATCAGGGTGGCGATGGCCTCGGACCGCACTTCTGCGGGGATGTCGCCCGGCTTCAGTGCGCCCAGCAGGGAGTGGACCAGCACGCCATCCATGGTCTCGATGGCGATCTTCGCCAGGTATTCATGGGACCGGTGCATGGGGTTCCGGGTCTGGAAGGCGGCGACACGGGACCAGCCACGCTTCTCGAAGTCGGCGCGGGTCTCGGCGGGGGTCATGAACTGCTCGCCGTACTTGGCCTTGAAGCCGCCGTCGGACAGCACCTTCACAGGGCCGGCCAGGTTGATGGGGCCCTGCTCCATGACCATCTTCACGCCGGGGTGGGCCAGATCGGTGGTCTTATAGACCATCATGCACTCGTGGCCCTTGTCGATGCCGTAGATCTCGGTGACCTTCATGGTGCCCATGATCTCGTCGCTGTCGGCGGCCACCAGGGCCACGTCCTGGCCCAGGCTCAGGGTCTCGGCGACCTTGGCTTCGGTGGACAGGGTGACGGGGATGGGCCAGAACAGACCGTTGGCCATCTTGTAGCCGTCGCACACGCCTTGCCAGTCGCCATGGGTCATGAAGCCTTCCAGGGGGGTGAAGCCGCCGATGCCCATCATGATCAGATCGCCGGTTTCCCGGGAAGACATCTTGATCTTGGGCAGGCTCTGGGCGCGGGCCAGTTCGGCATCGCGCGCGGCACCCTCAAGCATCAGGGGCTTGAGATCACCACCGCCATGGGGTTTCACGAGATGGGACATGGGGACTCCTAGGTCGGTTGATTAGAATAGGCTGATAAGCCGAATGGGCCGCGAGAATAACACCCCCCCCTCCACCCCTCTAATCAGACTTATTTCTTTGCAAATAAATTTTTTTTGGGCATGAAAGGAGTAGGAGGCCAGCTGGAGTACGGGTCGGCTGAGGACTAGAATTGCGGCGTTTTTATGCGCTGGAGGGGCCATGCGAGTCCTGCTTTCAAGTGTGATGATGGGCCTGCTGGTGGCACTGAGCGGGTGTGCGGGGCAGCAGATCCAGCGCAAGGATGGTTCCACTTCGGAGCAATCCTTCTCGGTGGCCAGTCTGGCCAAAAGCGATGTTGACGTGATCGCCGAGTTGAACCAGCGTGAGGTGCTGAAGGGCCTGAAGCTGCTGACGGAGAAGCTCTATAAGCGCAACCCCCAGGAATACCGTAAGGCCGGGCTGGATTCCATCGAAGCGGCCATGGGCCGGATTTTCGACCACCTGGACAAGGGCAGGGAGTCTCCTGTCGCCCTCATGAACTGGCAGGACAACTTTGCCGTCGCGTTCCAGGATGCCTATTCCGGCGACCGGGTCTTTGCCTTCATGTCCGCCCTGACCGGCATGGTGATGGCTTCCTATGAATACAAGACCGAGTTTTTCGTGGCTGACCGGCTGGACGCCCAGAAGCTCTATAACAGTGCCCGCAACATAGAAGTGGCCGTCTGGAAGCTGTCCAACGCCAAATTACCGGAGGGCGGCCGCGTCCTGGTGACCAACAGCATGGACGGTGAGGTGCAGAACCTGAGCTTCGAGCGGGAATTCGGCAAGATCATCGCCCAGCAGGACATGCTGGCCCTGATCATCGAGGATCGGGCCAACCGGACCATCACCCGGGCGATCCAGAACGCCGCCGCCTTCCGCTTTCTACCCATCTGAGGGGGAGTTGGTCGCCGGCCGCCTTCACACCCCTGTCACGCAAGCGGACTATGCTGGATGAATGATATGTCTGCGTTCCATTCCATGGACCTGATCCTCTGGCGTCATGCCGATGCTCAGGATGGCATTCCTGATCTGGACCGGGCCTTGACGGCCAAAGGGCAAGCACAGGCCCGGATCATGGCGGCCTGGCTCAAGCCTCTGCTTCCCAAGGGGGTTCGCGTGCTGTCCAGCCCAGCACGCCGCACTGTACAGACCGCCCAGGCTCTGGACATGGATTTCGACGTGGTGCCGGACTTGGCGCCCGGGGAAGATGTGATCCATCTGCTGTCGGCGGCGGGCTGGCCGGATGCCAAGGGGGCGGTGCTGATCATCGGCCACCAACCCACCCTGGGCGAGGCAACCAGTCTGCTGCTTTACGGCGAAGCGCGCCCCATGAGCCTCAAGAAGGGGGGCGTGGTCTGGCTGACTAACCGGGTGCGGGGCGATATGCAACAGACCGTGCTGAGAGTGGCCATGACCCCGGAGTTTCTGTAGGCCTGGGCCGCCCCCACTGCCGTTGCGGAGGCTCGCCGTGCGAAAAACCAGAGCCCCTCAGTCCAGACCCAGTTGCTCCACCCAGGCCAAGGCCTGGAGATGGGCTTCGCTAACCTGGTCGGGGGAAAGCATCAGGGCCTGGGTCAAGTCTTCCAGGCGTTCCCCATCGTCGCTTTCCACTGCTTCGGTCAGGGCCAGGAAGGGGCCGTAGAGGCCGGAGCGGTCCACCAGGGCATCGGCCACTTTTTCCGGGATCACCACCCGGTCCAGCACCTGGTCCATGGTCATCTCCAGCATGGCGGGCAGCAGGGAAAACACGCCGACGATGAACAGGTTGTCCTGGTCCGCCCGGGGCAGTTCCGTCTTGCCCAGCAGTTCGCACAGCCGCCCTCGGGTGATGGCGGTGCGGGACAGTGCAGGTGAGGTGGGGTTGGAGCCGGCAGTGGCCAGCAGCAGGGTGAGCCAGCGGTAGAGGGGCTGCATGCCCAGGATGCTGACGGCGTGGCGGATGGATTGTACCTCGCAGGACAACCCGAAACCGGCCGAGTTGATGTAGCGCATCAGCTTGAAGGTAAGGGCTACGTCTTTCTTGAACAGGGCTTCCAGGTCTTTCACATCGGCACCCTGGCGGACCTTTTCCATAAGCTGGATGACGGTGCCGTGGACAGGGTTGATCACCCGCTCCACCAGGGTTTCCGGGTGGGCGAAGTAATAGCCCTGGAAGAAGTCGAAGCCGAGATCCTTGCAGCGGTTGTATTGCTCTAGGTTCTCCACCTTTTCCGCCACCAGCTTGACCGGATATTTTCGTGCGGTACGCACCAGGCCTGCCAGTTCGGGGGCGGAGTGGGCCAGCACGTCCAGTTTGACGAAATCCGCCAGGGGCAGGAATGGCTCGGTGTCCGGTGTCAGGCGGAAATCGTCCAGGGCGAAGCGGAAGCCCTCCTGTTTGAGGGCGAGGACCCGGTCCAGGATTTCCTGGGAGGCGCGCACGGTCTCCAGGATCTCGATCACCACGCTGGCCTTGGGCAGCAGAGAGGAAAAACTGGACATCAGCATGGGTTCATCCATGTTGATGAAAGCCTGCTTGCCTTTCAGCAACCAGTCGGTGCCCATGTTGCACAGGGTGTTGGCAATGACGTTGATGCCTGCATCCACGTCGGATTCGACGCGGGCGGACTGGGCGTGGGCGGCATGCCGGAACAACAGTTCGTAGGCAATGATGTTGTGTCCGGCGTTGACGATGGGTTGCCGGGCGATGAAGGCGTTGTGACTCATGCTTCCTCTGGGTGAGGCGATTTATTTGTTTGCAAACAGACTGTTGGGCGTATCGGTCTGGGCGTCTTCCAGCAGTTCTTCCATATCCAGCACCAGCACGATGGAGCCGTCGCCGGACAGGGTGGCGCCGGCGATGCCCTTGGGCTTGATGTCGGACAGGGGCTTGATGACCACGTCGTCCCGGCCCACGAAACCGTCCACCGCCAGGATGAAGGTGGCGTCGGAGGCATGCATCAGGACGCCGAAGGAGGGCGCCTTCTGGGCTTCCCAACCGATCAGCCTGGCCAGGCTGCGGATGGGCAGCACCTCGTCCCGCACCACCATGGTGGCGCGACCGGAAACCCTCTGGATTTCCTGGGGCTTGATGGGAATGATCTCCCGCACCATGGAGAGGGGCACGGCGAAGGACTGGTTGTTCAGCCGTACCACCAGCACCGGCAGGATGGCCAGGGTGAGGGGCAGGGAAATGGTGAAGGTGGAGCCCTGTCCAGGCACCGAAAGCACGTCGATCTTGCCGTTGAGCTTGGTGATGTTGGTCTTGACCACATCCATGCCCACGCCCCGGCCGGAGACGCTGGAGATTTCGTCCTTGGTGGAGAAACCGGGCATGAAAATGAGGTGCAGGCTCTGGCGGTCATCCAGGCCATTCGCGGTTTCCTGGTCGATGAGGCCTTTCTGGATGGCCTTTTCGCGTATCACATCGGGCCGCATGCCCTTGCCGTCGTCGGAGATCTCTATATAGATATGGTCGCCCACCTGGCTGGCGGACAGGGTGACGATGGCCTTGGGAGATTTGTTGCTGGTGACCCGGTCCTCGGCGGTTTCGATGCCGTGGTCCACGGCATTGCGCACCAAGTGGACGAGAGGATCGTTCAGATCCTCAATCATGGTCTTGTCCAGCTCGGTCTCCTCGCCGGAGAGGACCAGTTCCACATCCTTACCCAATTGACGGGCCAGATCCCGGGCCAGCCGGGGGTACTTCTGGAACAGACGGCCAATGGGTTGCATGCGGGTCTTCATGACCGCGTTTTGCAGGTCGGAGACGAGCAGGTCCAGCTGGTTGACCGCCAGGTCCAGGGATTTCAGGGTTTCCTGGTCATTCTTGCCATGAATGATCTGGGTTTTCAGGTTGGCGATGCGGTTCTTGGTGAGGCCGATTTCGCCAGACAGGTTGAGCACCTGGTCCAGCCTGGCGGTATCGACCCGGATGGTGGTTTCCTTTTGCAGGTTCTGGGCGGGCGGGGCTCCAGCGGACAGGCCACCGGCGGGTGCCGCTGCGGGTTTTGCCGGGGCGGCGGTTTCCTGGTGGGGAGCTGCCCTGGCCGGTATGTCTGCCACGGCTTCGGTCACCGCCTTGGCCACTTCCATGGCGGCGGGGGCGGGGGAGGTGGGGATGGGGGCACCGGTCAGGGCAGCGTGCAGCACATCCCAGTTGATGTCGTCGCCCGTTTCCTGAGCCTGGGCGGCGGGGGTAGCGGGGGCGGCCGGCGCAGGCACGTCAGCTGGTGCGGCGGCTGCCGTGGCAGTCTTGGCCCGGGTGACGGCCTTGCCCGCCAGGGCGGCTTCCAGGTCCGCGATCAGTTCCGGCGCGGCGGCGTCCGGCTGCACCCGCTGGGAGAGGGCATCAAACATGGTCCGCACCGTGCCGGTGGCAGCCAGGATGGCATCCATCAGTTCGGGGTTGAGGGACAGTTCGCCGTTGCGCAGTTTGTCGAACAGGTTTTCCGTGCGGTGGCAGAGGGCGACCAGGTTGTCCACATTGAGGAAGCCCGCGCCGCCCTTGATGGTATGGAAGCCCCGGAAGATGTCATTCAGCAGGTCCTTGTCGTCCGGGCGCTTTTCCAGCTCCACCAGCTTGTTGTCCACCTGGGACAGCAGTTCTCCGGCTTCCATGAGGAAGTCCTGCAACAGCTCTTCCATTCCGGCGAAGTCACTCATGTTTCACTCCTTGGGCGTTCCGGGGCTGGGATCGGAAGAGGGGCACGAGGCAGTGCGTTTTCTTTCCGTGCCCCTCTCCGTGCCTGTTTCCAATCGCTGTTTCCCGTTCCCGCGTGCCTTAAAAACCTAGACTTTCCAGAAGGTCGTCCACCTGGGCCTGGCTGGTGACCACATCATTGCGACCCGACGCGTTTATCACCGGGCCATTGAGCAGTTCGGGGGCGACGGCCTGACGCTTTTCCTGGGGGGTCGTCTCGATGAGCAGGCCCAGCAACTGGTTTTCGAGTTGTTGGGCGGCTTCCAGTATCTTTTTGATGACCTGACCGGTGAGGTCCTGAAAATCCTGGGCCAGGATGATTTCCATCAACTGGGCATTGGCGGCGCTGGTCTGCTGGGGGACCGCCCCCAGGTAGTCCCGGGTGTTGTGCACCAGGGCCTTGAATTCAGCCACCCCAAGTTGCTTGTTGAACAGCTTGTCCCACTCGCCGGACAGTTGCTGGGCGGTTTGCCCCAGGTTTTCCAGGGTGGGTTGGGCGTTTTCGGCGGCATTCAGGGTGCGTTCCGCCGCCTGGGCAGTCATGGAGGCGATGTAGTTCAGTCGGTCCCGGTTGTCGGGCAGATCGCTGGCGACCTTTTCCAGGGTCTTGTCCAGGCCCAGTTCCCGCAGCAGGTTATGCAGGCCCCGGGTCATTTGCCCCAGTTGGGAGAACACCCTTTCCGGACAGGCGCCGTCGCCTTCCTGGCCGCTGCCCAGTTCAGCCTGGTTGACCGCACTGGAGATGCTGTCGAACAGGCTCTCCAGTTCGGGCGTGTCGCCGATGCCTGGCTCAGGCGCAGGGGCGGGCTCCGGGGCTGGGGCCACGGTGCTGGCTATGCTGTCAAAAAGGGCTTCCAGATCGGGTGAATCGCCGCTCATTGCTGTTCCTTGTCCGTTCCCAGGGCTGATCGCCGGGCTATATCCCAAGTTTTTCAAAAATCTTGTTCAGCTTTTCTTCCAGCGTGGCCGCCGTAAAGGGTTTCACGATGTAGCCGGATGCGCCGTTTTGGGCCGCCTCTATGATGTTTTCCTTTTTGGCTTCTGCGGTAATCATCAGGACCGGCAGGTGTTTCAGATTGGCATCGCCACGCACGGCCTTGAGCAGTTCGATGCCCGTCATGTTGGGCATGTTCCAGTCGGTCACCACGAACTGGAAATTGCTGCCCTGGAGCTTCTGCAGGGCCACCACGCCGTCTTCCGCTTCGTCCACATTGGTGTAACCCAGCTCCTTGAGCAGGTTGCGTACGATGCGGCGCATGGTGGAAAAGTCATCCACCACCAGGAATTTCATGTTCTTGTCGGCCATTGCGTTTCTCTCACTACCTCTAGCAAGGTTTTTTCGGACTATGCATGACGCACTCGGGGGCCATTGTAGCGTTCGCGCTCAGCGTCGGAGGAATGCCAGCATGGCGTCGGCCAGGGCAACCGGGTCGAATTTGGCCACGTAGGCGTCCACGCCCACCTTTTGCCCCATGGTGCGGTTGGCTTCCGAAGACAGGGAGGAATGCATGATGACGGGTATGCCGGCGAAGCGGCTGTCGGATTTGATGTTCTTGGTCAGCACGTAGCCGTCCATCTCCGGCATTTCTGCATCCACCAGAATGAGTTGGATGTGGTTTTTCATGGGAATCCGCTCGGCGCTGGCCCGGTCTGCCATGCCGCTGAGCTTTTTCCAGGCTTCCAGGCCGTCGTTGGCCTGGATGTATTTGACGCCCAGCTTGTCCAGTACCGAGGTGATTTCCTTGCGGGCCACGGCGGAGTCGTCGGCAAAGAAAACGGTGGCTTCCCTGCTGGCCTCGATGCGGGGCAGGGTGGGAACGGCCTTTTCCCCCAGCACTTCCACCAGCACCCTCTCCACGTCGAGGATGGAGACCAGGCGGCCATCATCCAGTTCGGTGATGGCGGTGATCATGCCGTCCTGGCCGGCCAGATTGTTCTCCGGCGGCTTCACCCGGTCCCAGTCGACCCGGATGATGCGGTCCACGTCCTGCACCAGGAAACCCTGGGTGTGGCGGGAAAACTCGGTGACGATGAGGGTTTCGCCAATGCCCGCCGGTGCGCCTTCCAGGCGGATGAACCGGGCCAGGGAAATCACCGGAATGATGCTGCCCCGCAAGGAGATGACGCCCTCCACCCCCGCAGGCATGTTGGGGGTAAGGGTGATGGCGGGGGTGGGAGACACCTCGCGCACCTTGAAGACGTTGATGCCGAAGGTCTCGTGGGTGCCCAGGGAGAAGAGCAGCAACTCCATCTTGTTGGAGCCGGCCAGCTTGGTGCGGGCATCCACGGCATCCAGGAGTTTGATCGGTTCCAGGGGATTCACGGTGACGTTCTCCGTTTATTTCAGCATGCGATTGAGGACTTCGGCCAGGCGGTGGGGCTCGAATTTCGGCACATACTCGTCCACGCCCATGGAAAAACCCAGCTGCTTGTTGGCGTCGGAAGACAGGGAGGAGTGCATGAGCACGGGGATGCCGGCAAAGCGGGGATCGCTCTTTATGTTCTTGGTCAGCACGTAGCCGTCCATTTCCGGCATTTCCACATCGGTCAGCACCAGCTGCACGAAGGAGGACACCGGCTTGCCCGCCACTTCAGCCTGGGCGGCGATTTTTTGCAGCTCGTCCCAGGCCTGGCGGCCGTTGATGGCGCTGATGCCGTTTACTGCCAGGGCCTCCAAGGTGCGTTCCACCTGCTTGCGGGCCACGGAAGAGTCGTCAGCATAAAAAACAGTGCGGTCAGGCTTGTCCAGGGGAGTCAGGCTGGAGAACAGGTGGCTGTCGTCCACCTGGGCGGTGTCCGCGAGGATCTTCTCCACGTCCAGCATCATGACCAGGCGACCATCCTGCAATTCGGTGACGGCCGTGACCAGGCCGCCCATACGGGCCACCAGCATGGAGGGGGGTACCTTCATCTGGGCCCAGTCCAGCCGCAGGATGGTGTCCACTTCGCCCACCAGGAACCCCTGGGTATGACCGTTGTATTCCGTCACGATCATGATGGATGGCGGTGCATCGGTGGAAATGCCGATGTACTTGGCCAGATCCACCACAGGAACCAGCACCCCCCGCAGGCTGACCATGCCTTCCACGGCTGCAGGCATGTCCGGTGCCCGGGTGATGGGGGGAATGCGCATGACCTCCCGCACCTTGAAGACGTTGATGCCGAAGGTCTCCTTGCGGCCGGTGTTGGTGTCCGTGCCCAAGGTGAAGAGCAGTATCTCCAGCTTGTTCGCACCGGCGAGCCGGGTGCGGGCGTCGATGCGTCTTAACAAATCCGACATGGCGGCCTCTTGAGCAATGGGTTCACTTCGAGTTGTAGTGGTCAGATTGATAATCGGCGTGGTGTGGAAAAACTTGGCTATCCGATTTTCGTGATTGAAACGGGTTCATAGCTCACCGTTTTCGATCATGCGGATCAGTGTTGAAATATCGACGCCGTAGTTCTTTTCCGGCTTTTCCGAATCGGTTGATTTTGGGATATAGGGCTTCGGCTCGGGAGCCGGTTTCGGCACCATGCGAGCCAATGATTCCCCTATCTCGAAGTTCTTGAAGTTACCGGGTAGTCCGTACATCATGACCGGCTCCGGTTCCACCTGCCGGCGCTCCTTGCGCTCGAACTTTGGCCGCGACAGCTTGTGTTTATGAGCGCCCTCGGCGAACAGAATCTTGGCTCGAAGCGCCTCGAACGAGTAACCACGGCCAAGACGATTCATGACGCGAATCAGGCTGTTTAGACTCTCGGTGTAGGCGTTCGTAACGGGATGATTGAAGTAATTGAGGATCGGCATTGTCCAGTTACCCCACGCCCGCTCGATGTCAGCGAAGGCGTCTGCAATCTCGGATGGAATGCTCTTCTGCCACTGGATGAACTTGGCTTGTGCCTCGTCTGGTGACGCGGCATCGTAGATGCCGAAGAATTGCTCCTTGAGTCGGTAGGCTTCACCAAGCTCCGGGTAGTTCTTCGTCCAGCCGTCAAGGTTCAACCGTTCCTTGTCGTTCAGGTCGCGCTCGCGCTTGAGCAACACGAAGCGGTCGTGCATCAACCCGCGACGTTGTTTTGGCGTCAAGGACTCGCGCAAGCTCTTTCTGACACGCTCCATCGCATCATTCGCCATACGGACGACGTGGAACTTGTCCACCACGATCTCGGCCTGCGGAATAACCGCTCGGACAGCATCGCGGTACGGCGTCCACATATCCATGGCGACGTACTGGATGCGCTCCTTGCCTTCCAAGTGGTGCAGGAAGCGCACCACGGTATCCTTGTTGCGGTTCGGCAGTAGCTCGACGATGGTGTTGTTCTGGATGTTGGCGATCACGCCACGCGGCTTGATGAGATGGATTTCATCGATGCCCATCCACTTCGGCGTCTCGAAGCAGAATTCGGCTTCCAACTCGTTCACATAGTCGCTGAACACGGATCGGACGGTGAACTCCGTGCAACCGACCTCTTCTGCGATGCTGGCAAAGGTGCGCTTAATGGCCTGCTTGCCCATCCACTGGGCAAGCCGCTTGGTCATCAAGCGTTTCTCGTCGATCTCGGGCAGCACCTCATAGAAGGTCTTGCCGCAACCCCGGCACTGATAGCGTCGGGTGTCGATGTATAGACCGACCCGCCGCCCGTGCATAGGCAAGTCTTTGACCATTTGCTCCCGGCGACCAAAGCCTACGAGGTTGCTCGACTGGCAGTGCGGGCAGGACGTTGGCGCGTGCAGCGTTTCAACGTCGATGTGGTAATCATGCTCGTTCTCTTGGATGCTCAATACCTTATAGCAGGGAAGATTGAGGATGTTCGCTGGCATGGTCAGGCTTTTCCATCAATCGCTTTGTTGCGATACTCTGCATATCCCAATTGGAAATGCTCTGCCAATGCCTCGCCATATGATCGTCTCGCGTCGGCGACCGCTTCGTTTTCAGGAATGTTTCGGCGCGCAGCTTCGTAGCCATTGCAATACGCGCCACTTGCGTCGATGAGACGGTCCATCACCTCTGCTACAAGCGGCCCCGGTTCCAGGCAAACAGCATTTCCGGCTACCTTATCAAGATCGACAGTGACAGAAACGTAACGATCTTCTTCCACGTCACCGAACAATGCCACGTCATCAGGTATGCCGCTGAGCGCTTCGCGGAGTTCGCCTACTGTCTGACAGGTGGAGTATCGTTTGGTCATGGTTATTCCCAGTGCTGTTGTACAGGCGGTTCAGCCAGCAGGATGGATGCCGTTGCAGCAACCGAATCGCCTTCCTGATATGCCTGAATCAGTCGCCGCGTGCGCGGACTGATGAAGTCGGCTACCTGAATCTCCGTCCATTCCTGTTCTTGCATCAAGTGCGCCTCAACCAGATCGCTGAAATCATCGAAGCTCACGATGTCACCTCACCGTGGCGAATCCACTTGGGCTGAATATTCTTGATTGCCTCATTCAGCACGCCGTAGGCTCCGCTGGAGTGCGGGGCAAGCAACAGCGCCGCCGTCATCGCCGCAAACATCTCATCCGATACTTCTTGTAGCCGCTCGATTTCATCGCCGCGCAAATACCATTCACGCTCGAAGCGCTCTGCCTGTTCATTCGCATTAGCGAGGGCTTCCGCAAGCCGTTTGTTCTCCCGCTCAAGCTCGATCACGCGATCAATTCCATTGCGAGCGATCATCGCCACGTCCTGAATGGTCTGCTCGGTGGTCATGCCTTGCCCTCCGTGGCCGCCGTGTAACCCCAACCAAGATCACGAAACATCTTCATGCCGCGCTCCGAAACCCGCCAGCCGCGTTTCTTGGCGCGAGGCTCATATTCCTCGACAAAAAACTCCGGCACCGGCCCCCAGTGGCCGAGCGGGATCGTGCTGTACTCAGTCTTACCGATCAGTTCATCCGAGAAGAATTCGACCAGCATTTCGCCGCCCTTGCGACTGACGATCTTGCCCACACGGCCAGCGTCCAGGTGTTTGCTGTCAGGATGCAAGACCACGAAGCAGCCCGGCTGGAACATCGCTTCTTGCTCTTTTGTCAGTTTGGCATCAGTCGTCATATTGACACTCGCATTCACAAGGGCGCCATTCGCAACGCGGGCAGAACCCCATCGCCATGACGGCCTGCTTGAGTTCAAAATGACATTCAGGGCTTTCGGGATGGTTCAATACGCTGAATGCCGCGAGCGCCATCCGCTCCACCGACTTGTTTTCGTGTTGCCAACGATCGGCGTTGTTCTTTTCCATCAAGCGCAGGCGGTCGATTTCCTTCTGCTGCTCGGCGATGACACGCTCCAATGCTTCACTCATCGCCGTCTCTCCGCTTGGCCGATCCGTTGGCAATGACCCACTGGGCGCAGCGCAGATCATCCGGGTTGTCGGCCATCAAAAATGCCTTAACCGCGCCCGCCTTCTGGCCGTTCACCTCTGGCCGAAACACGGTCATGGACGTTTGCGTTCCGGTAGGCAGGGCATCCATGAGTGAGCGCAAGGCATCGGTTGCTTTTTGCTCGGCGGTCAGATCGCCCCAACCAATCAAGGCGCGCTCGATGCGAGCACGAATATCCTGCGGCAGATCGAGGGAAAGATTCTGGGCGTCAAGGCGCTTGATGTCTGCCAGCAGCGCCAGCAAATCGTCTTGCTGCCTTGTCGGATGCAGTGCAGCGTTACGAGGGTGCGCAGCCCAATGCGAGGCATGCTTGCATACCTCTGGTTGATCCTCTGGATCGGCATAGAAACACTCGTTCAGCGTTTCTGCCTTCACGTCGAACACCTGTTCGCCGTTGAAGTCATAGCCCTCGGTGTAGATCAGCACCCGGTCGTGCTCATCTGGGTTGGGCATCCTGTCGGTCAGCTTGATCCATTCCATGATTACGGCTCCATTCCGCTGTCGTGGCTTCGATCTTCCTCGGGGAGAGGAAGAATTGCCTCTGCATCCGGGTGGCACCCGGCGAGGAAATCCATCATCTCCGTGGCGTCCTTCGAGAGATAGAAGCGCACCATCTTCTCGTTGAACTCCTGCGCCTTGGCAGCGGGCACGCTGATGGCGTCGATGCCGTGAGACATGAGGACGCCGTTCATCATGAAGCGCGACGTGCGCTTGTTGCCGTCGAAGAAGAATTGCTGCAACGCGCCGAACAGAAAGAAAGCCGTTGCACGTTCAAATGGTTCGCACTCTTGCAGTGCTGACACGCCTTCGCTGAACACTCGGTTCAGTTCCGGTGCGCCGGGGAGTGTCGGCAGCGGCGTATAGCGCCCACGCTCGCCGAGGCCCACATCCGGGGTGTAGTTCGTCTCTTGACCTTCGCCACGGAACACCCCCCATTCCAAAGCTTCCTTGCGAGCGACAATGCCGTTCAGTTCGATGAACACGGTCTTGGTGAGGGAAAACTGACCGCTCTTGACCATCGACAGCAGGCGCTTGGAGCTTTCCGCGAGGTTCAGAATTTGCTCTTGATCTGAAATCTTCCGTCCGCCGATAGTCACACCATCCAGCAGGGTCTTGACCTCGGGGAAGGTGAAGGGATTGCCTTCAAGCACCGAAGCATCCCAGACGAACTCGGGCAGCATTTTGTGGAAGCGGAAACAGACCCGCTCAAGCGAGTGAGCCGGAACGGAAGTCGGTACTGCCGATCTGTCCCATCGGAAACCAAGCGCATCAAAAAGGGGCATGTCGCTGCACTCCATCAATCATTGAAAACGGTTTTATGATAGCAATACATAGCAGTCGCGTCAATCGCAAAACACGGATTGCAGGTGTAATTACATCGAGAGCTTAGACAGGAAAATCAATCACGGAAAACGGATACCCAAAAACTTTAGGCCTTGTTCCCGGCGTCATGGGGCTAAGGTTGCGGGTGCCTACCGGGGTCAATAGCAGTTTCTAGGGGTAATATCCAGGGCCCATGCAGTCATCGAATCAAACGCCCACGCCCCCCAAGGACGATGCCGAGTTGCGTCAGGCCTTTGCCCTGTTCAGCGAAACCTCCGAAAAGCTGGCCGAGGCCTATCTGGAGTTACAGTCCCAAGTGGGGCGGCTGACCAGCGAACTGGCGGCCGCCAATGGCGAACTGGCCCGTCGGGAACGGCTTTCCGCCCTGGGGGAGATGGCGGCCCAGGTGGCCCATCAGCTGCGCACCCCCCTGGCCACGGCCCTGCTCTACACCGGACACTTGGCTAAGCCCCAGCTCAAGGAAGCGGACCGGCTCCGGTTTGCCGACAAGAGCCTGGCCCGGCTGCGCTACCTGGAACGGTTGATCCAGGACATGTTGCTCTTTGTAAAGGGGGCGCAGAGCTCCGGCAGCACCTTTCCGTTGCCCCCTCTGCTGGACGAGATCGCCCAGACCCTGGACCCCCAGGCCGCCGCCGCCGGAGTGGTGCTGGGGGTGGAATTCCCGGAGCAGGCCGGGGTTTTGCAAGGAGATCGCCAGGCCATAGCCGGCGCCCTGATCAATTTGCTGGAGAACGCCATCCAGGCTTGCTCCGCCGGGGGGCGCGTCAGCCTGCGGGTGAGCGGCCAGGGCAGTCCCTTTGCTGCATTCGTGGTGGAAGACGACGGCGCTGGCATTCCCGAAGCAGCCCGGGACCGGTTGTTCGAGCCATTTTTCACGACTCGGGGTGAAGGCAGTGGCCTGGGGCTGGCCATCGTGCGCCAGGTGGCGGATGCCCATGGCGGCTGGGTGGAATGGGCACCCCGGGAATCCGGCGGCAGTCGCTTCACCCTCTATCTGCCCTTCGCCGCCCAGGAATATCACCATGAATGACACCCTGCCCCTGCTGGTTGTGGAAGATGATGCCCCCTTGCGGGAGGCCTTGTCGGACACCCTGGAACTGGCAGGCTATACGGTGACCACCGCCCCGGATGCCGAGGAGGCTCTGGCCTGGCTGGAACGGGGGAGGCCTGGCCTGGTCCTCACGGACGTGCAGATGCCGGGCATGGATGGCCATGCCCTGTTGCAGGCCATCAAGGCCAAGCGGCCGGAAGTGCCGGTATTGATCATGACGGCCTACGGCCAGATCGAGCGGGCGGTGGAGGCCATGCGGGAGGGGGCGGCTGACTATCTGCCCAAGCCCTTTGAGCCCGATCGCCTGCTTGCAGCGGTGGCCCGCTATTTTCGCCAGCCCGAAGCTCCGGAAAGCCTGGGTGTTGTGGCCGATGACCCCAATACAGTGGCTTTGCTGGATCTGGCCCGCCGGGTCGCGGCCACGGATACCTCAGTGCTGCTGACTGGCGAATCGGGCGTGGGCAAGGAAGTGTTCGCCCGCTACATTCATGTCCAGTCTGCCCGGCGGGATGGCCCCTTCGTAGCAGTCAACTGTGCGGCCATTCCCGACAGCCTGCTGGAATCGGTTTTGTTCGGCCATGAAAAGGGGGCGTTCACGGGGGCGGCCACTTCCCAGCCCGGCAAGTTCGAGCAGGCCAATGGCGGCGTGCTGATGCTGGACGAGATCGCCGAATTGCCCCTCAGCCTGCAAGCCAAGCTGTTGCGGGTGCTCCAGGAGCGGGAACTGGAGCGGGTGGGCGGGCGTGTGCCGGTCATTCTGGACGTGCGGGTCATCGCGGCCACCAACCGGAATCTGTCCACTTGGGTGCAAGAGGGTCGCTTTCGCGAGGACCTGTATTACCGATTGAATGTTTTTCCATTGGAAATCATGCCTTTGCGGCAGAGGCGCGGGGATATACCCGGCCTGGCACGGCTATTCCTCCGACGCTTCGAATCCCAGGTCGGGCGTCGCGGATTCTCGCTTTCCGAGGGGGCCCTGGCTCAATTGACGGGGTATACCTGGCCCGGTAACATCCGTGAGCTATGTAACGTGGTGCAAAGGGCCATGGTGCTTGCCCCGGGCACGGAGATCAGGCCGGAACATCTGATGCTCCCCACCCAGGGAATTACAGTGCCAGAGCCGCAGGTGCCGCAAGGTGATGGAGTCGCAAAGGCAGACAAGGGCCTGAAAGATGTGGAGCGGGACACGATCCTGGGTACACTCCGCCGCATGGATGGCTCCAGGCGTCGTACTGCCGAAGTGCTCAACATGAGCGAGCGGACTTTGCGCCACAAGCTCAAGCAGTACCGCGAAGCAGGCTTTCTGGATGGAGATGACCTCCTATAATGGGCTTCAGGAGGTAGGGCGATGAACAATGTCGAGCAGATGGTCAACCAGTTGCGTGCCGTGGCGGCACAGGCGGCGGGTGGCTCTGCGTCCCAGGTCGCCCAGACCGCGGGGTCCGGCCAGGACTTCGCTGCCCTTTTGAAATCGGCCGTGGACGAGGTCAATGGCGCCCAGATGGACGCCCGGCAACTGACCCGCCAATTCGAAGCCGGTGATCCCGACGTCAACTTGCAGGATGTGGTCCTTTCCTTGCAGAAGGCCAGCCTGTCTTTCCAGACCATGGTGCAGGTGCGCAATAAACTGGTGTCCGCATACCAGGAAATCATGAACATGCAGGTCTGATCGGGCTCGGTTGACGGATGGCCACTCCGGCGGGAAACCTACTTCACAATTTCACTCTACGATTCAGCCAGCTGCCCCCGTCCCGGAAGATGGGTCTGGCGGCTGCCGTGGCGGCGTCCATTGCCCTGGTGGTGGGCCTGTTCCTCTGGTCCAGCGCCCCGGATTACCGGGTGCTGTTCTCGAATCTTTCCGAGCGGGATGCGGGGGCCGTGACCGCGACCCTGCAGCAGATGAATGTCCCCTACAAGACAGAGGCCGGTGGCACCCTGCTGGTGCCCGGGGATCAAGTCTATGACTTGCGTTTCAAGCTGGCGGCCCAGGGTCTGCCCAAGGGCGGGGCGGTGGGGTTCGAGTTGATGGACGCCGGCAAGCTGGGCATGACCCAGTTCCAGGAGCAGGTGACCTATCAGCGGGGCCTGGAAGGGGAATTGTCCCGTACCATCATGTCCCTGGCTCCGGTGGAATCGGCCCGGGTGCACCTGGCCATTCCCAAGCCCTCTGTGTTCATCCGCGATCGCCAGGCTCCCTCGGCCTCGGTTCTGGTAAATCTACATGCGGGCCGGGGCCTGGACCCGGGCCAGGTCCAGTCCATCGTGCACCTGGTTTCCAGCAGTGTGCCGGATCTGGCGCCCAAGCAGGTCACTGTGGTGGACCAGGCGGGCAATCTGCTCACTGGAAAAAACGATTCCGGCACGATCCTGGGGCTGGATTCCGGGCAGCTGGATTATCTGCGCCAGATCGAGGCCTATTACAGCCAGCGCATCGAGGCCATCGTTTCCCCCATTGTCGGCCAGGGCAACGTGAAATCCGAGGTGCGGGCGGACCTGGATTTTTCCCAGTCCGAAGCTACCAGCGAAACCTACAAGCCCAACCCGGGGCCGGATACCCAGGCTGTGCGCAGCCAACAGACCCTGGAAGAAAGCGGTGGCGCCGGGGCCCAGGCCCAGGGGGTGCCCGGCGCCCTCACCAACCAGCCTCCCGGCCCGGCCACGGCACCGCCCAACGCGCCGGCAGGGGCCAACGCGGGCCCCAACACGGCGGCGGGGGGGGCGGCTGCGGGTGGTAACAGTCGCCGGGAAAATACGGTGAATTACGAGCTGGACAAGACCGTGCGTCATGTGAAGGACCCGGTGGGGCGCATCAAGCGCTTGTCCGTGGCTGTGGTGGTCAATTACCGGGCAGCCGTTCCCGGCCCGGAAGGCGAACCCGGCAAACCCACTCCGTTGACGGCCCAGGAGCTGGAACAGATCAACAACCTGGTCAAGGAGGCCATGGGCTACAGCCAGGAGCGGGGCGATACCCTCAATGTGGTCAACGCGGCTTTCACCGAAACCAAGACCGAAATTGACATTCCCCTCTGGAAGGATCCGGACAACGTTTCCACGGCCAAATCCCTGCTCAAGAACCTCATCGTCTTCGGTCTGGCCTTCTATCTGGTTTTCGGTGTGTTGCGGCCCTTGCTCAAGGACTTGGTCAAGCCCCCGGAGGCGGTCACGCCGGAAGGCCTGGGTGTGGGCATGGGGGGTGAAGAGGGGATGCATCCGGAAGGGGGAGGCGCACGCGCCAAGGACGAAAGCTATGCCACCATCCTTGCCCAGGTGAAGGAGTTCGCCAAAACCAACCCTCAGATCACGGCCGAGATCATCAAGGAATGGATGAATAAGGAATGAGCGACGAGGGCGTAACCCATAGCGCGGTGCTCATGCTTGCCCTAGGTCATGAGGAGGCGGCCGAGGTATTCAAGTACCTGGGCCCCAAGGAAGTCCAGAAACTGGGCACGGCCATGACTTCGGTGGGCAATGTCAGCCGGGAACAGATCGAATCCGTGCTACGTGCCTTCCATGACGAGACGGAAGGCCGCGTCAGCCTGGGGGATTCCAACGAGTACATCCGCTCGGTGCTGAAGAAGGCCCTGGGGGACGACAAGGCCGCCCACCTCATCGACCGCATCCTGCAAGGCAACGAAAGCGCCGGCATCGAGAGCCTGAAATGGATGGACTCCGCCAGCGTGGCCGAGATGATCCGCAACGAGCACCCCCAGATCATCGCCACCATCATGGTGCACCTGGACCGGGATCACGCCAGCGAAATCCTCAACATGCTGCCGGAACGCCTGCGTAACGATGTCATGTTGCGCATCGCCACCCTGGAAGGGGTGCAGCCCATGGCCATGCGGGAACTTAACGAGGTATTGACCCAGTTGTTGTCCGGGGGGGAAGTCACAAAGAAAAGCTCCCTGGGAGGCGTCAAGACGGCGGCCGATATCCTCAACTACATGGGCGGGGCCATCGAGGCATCCGTTTTGGCAAATATCCGCGAACACGATGCGGATCTGGCCCAGAAGATCCAGGATCAGATGTTCACCTTCGACAACATCAACGACTTGGACGACCGGTCCGTGCAGTTGCTGTTGCGGGAGGTGCAGTCCGAAACTCTCATCATTGCCCTCAAGGGCACCACCCAGGAACTCAAGGACAAGATATTCAAGAACATGTCCAGCCGGGCCGCCGAGGCTCTCAAGGAAGACCTGGAGGCGAAGGGGCCCGTGCGCCTTTCCGAGGTGGAAGCGGAGCAGAAGGAAATCCTCAAGATCGTCCGCAAGCTGGTGGACGAAGGACAGATCGTCCTGGGTGGCAAGGGAGGCGACGAGGGACTGGTGGAGTAAGCTCAAGGCAGCTCCTTTTGCCACATCCCTCTTCTGCCCACCATGTCCAAGGTCATTCCCAAGGAAAAACTCACCGCTTACCAGCGCTGGGAGCTGGCAGCCTTTGATGAGGCACACCCGGGAGGGACGCCAGCCGAAGGGGCCACCCCGGAGTCCTTGCCTGGTGCGGGAGTGGAGGTGGATGAGCAGACTGCGGCTCTGCGCATGGCCTTTCCCACCGCCGAGGACCTGGAACGCATCCATCAGGAGGCCTGGCAGGAGGGTTTTGATCTCGGCAAGGAGGAAGGGCACAAGGCCGGTTTCGAGGCGGGTAGGGCGGACGGGGAAGGCTATGCCCGGCAACTGAAGGCCCTGACAGAGGCACTGGAGACCGAACGTCTGCGACAGGATGAGGCCCTGGCCCAGGAAGTGCTGGCCCTGGCCATCGGTATCGCCCGCCAGGTGGTGGGCACCAGCCTGCGCCTCAAGCCGGAACTGATCCTGGATACGGTTCGGGAGGCCCTGCTTTCCCTACCTTCCCTGAGCGGCCATTACCGCGTTGTGGTCCATCCCGACAGCGCCCGTGTAGTGCGGGACTGGCTGGATCAGGAGCATGGCCACCTGTCCTGGAAGATCATTGAGGATGAGCACATGGAATCAGGCGGATTCCGTTTTGAAAGTGCCCATAGCGAGCTGGATGCCAGCATGGAAACCCGCTGGCGGGAAGTCACCGATTGCCTGGGGGCCAAGCCCGAATGGCTGGATTGAGCCGTAGCGCCAATCTGGTTGCCTATCTGCGGGACTGCCAGGAGGCTGTGGCGCAGATCGTTCCCTGGCGGTCCGGGGGACGACTGACCCGGGTGGCAGGCCTGGTCATGGAGGCATCCGGGCTCAAGCTGGCCACCGGGGTTTCCTGCCGTGTGGTGATGCCGGGGGGACAGCAGGTGGACGCCGAAGTGGTGGGTTTTTCCGGCGAGCGCCTGTTCCTGATGCCTGCCACGGATGTTTATGGCTTGGCGCCGGGTGCCCGAGTGGATGTATCCAGTGCCTGCGGTTTCGAGTCTCCCTCCATCAACAAGCCCTATACCCGCCGCCGCCGCGTGGAAGACCGTATCCGGCAGGTGGCTGTCGGACCTGAATTGCTGGGCCGGGTCATCGATGGGGCAGGCCGTCCCCTGGACCGGCTGGGTCCCGTGGAAGCCTCCCGACGGGTGCCACTTTATGCGCGGCCCTACAACCCCATGGAACGTGAGCCCATCAAGGACGTGCTGGATGTGGGGGTACGAGCCATCAACGCGTTGCTCACGGTGGGCCGGGGCCAGCGTATGGGTCTGTTTGCCGGCAGTGGTGTGGGCAAATCCATGTTGTTGGGCATGATGGCCCGTTATACCGAAGCGGATGTGGTGGTGGTGGGCCTCATTGGTGAGCGGGGCAGGGAGGTCAAGGACTTCATCGAGAATATCTTGGGAGAAGAGGGCTTGCGCCGGGCGGCGGTAGTGGCTGCCCCGGCGGACTCTCCGCCCTTGCTACGCCTCCATGGGGCGGCCTATGCCACGGCCATCGCGGAGTATTTCCGTGACCAGGGCATGCATGTGCTGCTCATCATGGATTCCCTGACCCGCTTTGCCCAGGCCCAGCGGGAAGTGGCCCTGGCAGTGGGGGAGCCTCCGGCCACCAAGGGATACCCCCCGTCCGTGTTCGCGAAGATGCCCCAACTGGTGGAACGGGCTGGCAATGGCCGCCAGGGAGGGGGGTCCATTACAGCCTTTTATACCGTGCTCATGGAGGGGGATGACCAGCAGGACCCTGTGGCGGATGCGGCTCGGGCCATCCTAGACGGGCATATTGTGCTTTCCCGGCAGCTTGCGGACCAGGGGCACTATCCCGCCATCGATGTGGAGGCGTCCATTTCCCGTGCCCTCACGGAATTGCTGACCCGCCAGGAACTGGATCGGGTACGGCGGTTCAAGGGCATGTATGCCCGTTATCAGCGCAGCCGGGACCTTATAACCATCGGAGCCTACAACAAGGGTAACGATCCCCAGTTGGACGAGGCGATCGCCCTGTATCCGCGCATGGAGCAGTTTCTGATACAGAACTTCACGGACAGGGAACCCTATTCCGCCAGCCGGTCACAGCTGGAAACCCTGATAGGCGGCACCTAGGGCGCCTTGGCAAGACCCGGGCATCGGCGCCACGGGTATGCCATAAGCACTACAAGTATCAGGCGTTGGGGTCCCGCGACTTGCTTGCCAGGCGATTCCAGATGAACAAGCCCATGGCGATCAGGAAACCGATGGTGAACAGACTCAGCAGGCCAATGTCGCTTCCAAAGAGTTCTTTCATCACGACGTCCATTTTTCAAGCTCCTTTATAAGCCCCCTTACGGGTGCGTTGATGGATTGAGTGCGCTGGCAGCGCTCAGGCTCGTCTCTTCTATGAAAGGGGCTTGCCACAAGCCCTGGAGTTGCCAGTCCCGACTGGGCGGTTCCAGGAAAAGTTGGCGTTTGCCCTCGCCCGCCAGTAACACGCGGGCTTGGTATATCCCCTCACCTGCTTGGGTCAGGGGAATTTGTTGGTCCAGGCCTTCCTGGGTGGGGTGCACCAGGTGCAAAAGGAGTTGGGGTTCAGCGATGGGTGCGTTGCCGTGCAACTGGATGCGGACTGCGCCATCCCGGTAGTCCAGCGTGGCCGAAATACCCAGGGACGCGGCCTTGAGTGCCGCATCCCGCTGCTCCTCGATGGCCATGCCGGTTTTCGTGTACTGGGCCCGGACCATGGAAACCGGTTCCTGGGAGGCAATCATATAGGTGGCGACGCTGGCCAGCACCGCGGTGACCGGCAACGCGATGATGAGCCAGACCATGCGTTCCTGCCACCATGGGCGATTGTCATTGGAAGACGACTGTGTGTTGTGTGTCATGCCGTGGGCCATTTAGCGCAGGAAACTGGACTTGGCCTCGCGGCGGATGTCCGGTGCATCTTCTGCCTGGATGGTGAACACCACCGGGTAGCTAGGCCGATCCAGCTTCAGCCGGTCCGCCCGGAGCGAGACATTGACGTTGGTGGTGCCCAGGGCAGGGATTTCCACTTGGGATCCGGAATGGACCGTCAGCCCTTCGATGCCAGTAGCCTGGATGGTGTAGCGATGGGGGAGGCCGTCCATGTTGATGATCTGCAGCCGGTAGATGTTTTCGATCCGGCCGTCTTCCGCTTCCCGGGACAGGGTGAGACGGTCGCGGATGACGTCCGTGCGCAGGGGGATGCGGGATGCCAGGGTGTACAGGAACGCGCCGATGATGGCTGTCAGCACCACAGTGTAGAGGAGCGTCCGGGGCCGGAAGACGTGCTTCAGAATCTGGTTGTCCGGGTACTTGCCCTCGATGGCGTTCTGGGTGGAATAGCGGATCAGTCCCTTCGGGTAATCCATTTTTTCCATGACCTGGTCGCAGGCGTCGATACAGGCGGCGCAGCCGATGCACATGTACTGTAGGCCATTGCGGATATCGATGCCGGTGGGGCAGACCTGAACACAGATGCCGCAGTCCACGCAATCCCCCAACCCCTGGGCCTTGTAATCCACGCCTTTCTTGCGGGGCCCCCGACCTTCGCCGCGGCGGTAGTCATAGGTGATGATCAGGGTGTCCTGGTCGAACATCACGCTCTGGAAGCGGGCATAGGGACACATGTATTTGCAGACCTGTTCCCGCATGAAGCCGGCGAAACCCCAGGTGGCAAAGGCATAGAACAATATCCAGAAGGTCTCCCAGGGGCCCAGGCTCATGCTCGTCAATTCCTGCCAGAGCAGGGTCGCGGGGGTGAAGTAGGCCACGAAGGTGAAGCCGGTCCACAGGGCCAGGATGATCCAGGCCAGATGCTTGCCGCCCCGGCGCAGGATCTTCTCGCCGTTCCAGGGCATGCTGCTGAGTTTCTGCTGTTTCTTGTAATCGCCCTCGAACCAGCCTTCCACCCACATGAACAATTCGGTGTACACCGTTTGGGGGCAGGCATAACCACACCACAAGCGGCCGGCTATGGCCGTGAACAGGAACAGGGCCAGGGCGGAAATGATCAGCAGAACTGCAAGCCAGATGAAGTCCTGTGGCCAAAAGACCAGATCGAACAGATAGAACTTGCGGGCACCCAGGTCAAACAAGATGGCCTGACGATCATCCCACTGGAGCCAGGGCAGGCCGTAGAACAGAAGCTGGGTCAGGACCACCAGACCAATGCGCCAGTAATTGAACCATCCCTGGACCGCTCTGGGGTAGATCTTCTGGTGTACCGCGTACAGGGACTGTTCCTGTTCGCCTTCCTTGATGACCGGGATGCTGGGTGTGGATTTCTGTTCAGTCAATTTTCTGTCCTCTTTTGCCAAGGTTCCAGACCCGATAGTAGGTGTGGGTACGGAATCTCAGTCCCGAGATGGATGTCCCGGAAAGCAGACCGCTCGTTGGAACAGTCTGCTTTCCGGGGCCGCGCCAGTGCAGGACTGGTGCGGCCACCGATATGCTTCTTAATTGGCTGCCGGTGCGGCGGCTTCGCCTCCGGCTGCTGCATCAGCAGCGGCGGCATCGGCAGCAGCATCTTCCACAGGAGCGGCAACCACCTCTACAGGCTTCTGGCCACCACCCAGACCCCACACATAGGCGGTCAGCAGGTGGATTTTGGCATCGCCCAGATGGGCCTGGGCAGGCATGCCGCCCTTACGGCCCTTGACGATGGACTCGATGATGGCGGCTTCGGAACCTCCGTACTGCCAGGCATCGTCCACGATGTTGGGGAAGCTGGCGGCGGGCATGCCCTTGCCATCTTCTCCGTGGCAGCCGGCACAGACGGCGTATTTGTCCTTGCCGACTGCGGCCAGGGCAGCGTCATGGGGTTTGCCGCCCATGGAGAGGACATAGTTGGCAATTTCCTTGGCGCTCTGCTCATCCCCTGCCATGCCACCCGGCATTTCCGCGATACGGCCACCGGAGATGCTGGCCTTGATATCGTCGGGGGTGCCGCCGAACAGCCACTGGTTGTCTGCCAGGTTGGGGAAGCCCTTGGCGCCCTGGGCATCGGAGCCGTGGCACTGGGAGCAGTAGGTCAGATACAGGTTCTCGCCCATCTTGCGTGCATCCGGGTTGGCAGCCACGGTCATGATGTCCTGGCCCATGAAGGGTTGCATGACAGCATTGAACTTGGCATCCACGCGCTCTTTCTCGGAGGCGTACTGGTCTGCGGAAGACCAGTTCCATACGCCGGAGAACTTGCCCACGCCGGGGTAGAGCACCAGATAGATGATGGAGAAGAAGATCAGGCCGTAAAACATCCACATCCACCAACGGGGCAGCGGGTTGTTCAGTTCCTGCAGGTCGCCGTCCCAGGTGGGGGCCATGAGTTCGGCTTGTTCGCCTGCCGCCAGTTTTTGTGTGGTCTGGCTGCGCAGAATCCACAGCGAGAACAGGATGCCTGCAATGGTCAGTACGGCGATGTAGTAATGCCAGAAATCACTGACAAAGTCGGGAATTGCATATCCAGCAATCATGAGTGTCTCCTAATCAATTAGGCGCTTTGCCGGTTTCGTCGGGTTTGTCGGCGTCTTCCTGGAAGGGAAGCTGGGCCGCATCGTTGAACTTCTGCTTGTTTTCCCGGTGAAAAGCCCACCAGATGATGCCGATGAACACCAGGAAGAACAGCACGGTGGCGATGGATCCAAAGAAACCGGCGTCCATGTCAGTTGGCCGCTTGCGTGGGCTTGGGACCGTAGGTGCCGAGCACTTGCAGGTAGGCGATGATGGCATCCATCTCCGTCTTGCCTTGCAGTTCGTCCGAAGCCTGGGCGATTTCCTCATCCGTATAGGGATGGCCGGCCCAGTTTTTCAGCACGGTCATCTTTTTCTGGATGGTGCCGTCGTCCGCCGGGGCATCCGCCAGCCAGGCATAGGCCGGCATGTTGGATTCCGGTACCACGGAGCGGGGATCCATCATGTGGGCGTAGTGCCAGTCATCGGAGTAACGGCCGCCAACCCGGTGCAGGTCCGGACCGGTGCGCTTGGAACCCCACTGGAACGGGCGGTCGTAGACGAACTCGCCGGCCACGGAGAAGTGGCCGTAGCGCTCGGTCTCTGCGCGGAAGGGACGGATCATCTGGGAGTGGCAGTTGTAGCAGCCTTCCCGGATGTAGATGTCCCGGCCCGCCAATTGCAGGGCGCTGTAGGGCTTAAGACCTTCGATCGGCTCCGTGGTGGACTTCTGGAAGAACAGGGGCACGATCTGGACCAGGCCGCCGATGGCCACGACCACGAAGGTCAGGACCATGAGCAGGCCGATGTTCTTTTCAAGAACCTTGTGTGCTGACATGTTTGATCTCCTTATCCGAGATGTTCCGGGTCAAGCCGCAACAGCTTCGGGGATGCGGGCGTCGTTCACAGCCTTGCCGGCGGCGACGGTCTTCCACACGTTGTAAGCCATCAGCAGCATGCCCGCGAAGAACATGAAGCCGCCGATCAAACGAATCGTGTAGAACGGATACATGGCGTTGACCGACTGGGCAAAGCTGTAGGTCAGGGTGCCGTCCGCATTGGTGGCGCGCCACATCAGGCCCTGGGCCACACCGGCGATCCAGAGAGCGGCGATGTACAGCACGACGCCGATGGTGGACCACCAGAAGTGGACGTTGATCAGGCGGGTGCTCCACATTTCCTCGCGGCCGAACAGGCGGGGGATCAGGTGGTACAGGGAGCCGATGGAGATCATGGCCACCCAGCCCAGCGCGCCGGAGTGCACGTGACCCACGGTCCACTCGGTGTAGTGGGACAGGGCGTTCACGGTCTTCACCGACATCATCGGGCCCTCGAAGGTGGACATGCCGTAGAAGGACATGGCGGTGATGAGGAACTTGATGATGGGGTCGGTGCGCAGCTTATGCCAGGCGCCGGACAGGGTCATGATGCCGTTCATCATGCCGCCCCAGGAAGGCGCGATCAGCATCAGGGAGAACACCATACCCAGGGACTGGGTCCAGTCGGGCAGGGCGGTGTACATGAGGTGGTGAGGACCGGCCCACATGTAGATGAAGTTCAGCGCCCAGAAGTGCACGATGGACAGGCGGTAGGAGAAGATGGGGCGGCCGGCCTGCTTGGGTATGAAGTAATACATCATGCCCAGGAAGGCGGTGGTCAGGAAGAAGCCCACGGCGTTATGGCCGTACCACCACTGCACCATGGCGTCGTGCACCCCGGCGTAAGCGGAGTAAGACTTGGTCAGGGTCACCGGCAGTTCGGCGCTGTTGACCAAGTGCAGCAGGGCGATGGTGACGATGTAGGCGCCAAAGAACCAGTTGGCCACGTAGATGTGCTTGGTCTTGCGCTTCATGATCGTGCCGAAGAACAGCACAGCGTAAGACACCCACACCACGGTGATCAGGATGTCGATGGGCCACTCCAGCTCGGCGTATTCCTTGCCGGTGGTGAAGCCCAGGGGCAGACTGACCGCAGCCAGGAGGATGATGAGCTGCCAGCCCCAGAACACGAAGGCAGCCAGGCCGTCAGATAGCAGGCGGGTCTGGCAGGTGCGTTGTACGACGTACAGGGAAGTGGCGAAAAGTGCGGAACCGCCGAAAGCGAAAATCACCGCGTTGGTATGCAACGGACGCAGGCGACCGTATGAGAGGATGGCCGACAATGGACCGAGGTCCTTGGTGAGATCTGGCCAAATCAACTGGGCGGCAATGATTACACCGACCAGCATACCGACAATTCCCCATACAACCGTCATGATGGCGAACTGGCGGACGACCTTATAGTTGTATGTTGCTTCCATACGGGTCTCCTTAGCAGTTAAGGCTGGGTCACAAAAAAACGAATGTCAAAAAAACGACATTCGAATCCTAAATATCTAGTTGACTCAAGTCAATGTACCCCCTTGTCAGACTTGGTATCGGATGAGGGGGGGGAATCGTCATCCATCAATATCCGGTGGGCGGGCCCTTCCATGTCTTCGAACTGGCCGCTCTTCACGGCCCACAGGAAAACCAGGGCGATCAGGGCCACAAAAACCAAACTCAGCGGAATAAGCAGATAGAGGATGTCCATGAGGGATTTTTATTAG
Organism: Pseudomonadota bacterium; assembly: GCA_040757575.1. Lineage (GTDB taxonomy): Bacteria > Pseudomonadota > Gammaproteobacteria > Burkholderiales > Thiobacillaceae > PFJX01. The sequence continues at coordinate 355,378 of JBFLXA010000001.1, read as the reverse complement.
CGGCGCCCATGGTATGGGTATGCACTGGCTAGGTGCAATCAAAAAAAATTATGGGGCTACGCCCCTATCGTCAGCGTGGGAAACAGGGCGAGACAACCGCATGGCGTTGAGCACGACCAGCAAGGAGGACAAGGACATGCCGATACCTGCCATCCAGGGGGTGACGTAGCCCATGGCTGCCGCCGGCAGGGCAAGCAGATTGTAGGCCGCAGCCCAGGCCAGGTTCTGGCGGATGATCTTCTGGGTCTTGCGGGCTTGGCGCACGCCGTCCGCCAGGCGGCCGATCTCACTGGAGAGCAGCACCATGTCCGCCGCCGCCTGGGCGGCCTCGGCCCCCTGGTCCACGGCAATGGACACCTGGGCCTGGGCGAGGACCGGGGCGTCATTGACCCCGTCACCGGTCATGGCGACGATGGCGCCGTGCCCTTGCAGGGCTTTCACCGCATCCAGCTTGTCCTGGGGCAACATATCGCCACGGGCATCCCCGATGCCCAGTTCCCGGGCCAGGGCCTGGACGTTTTCGTCCCGGTCGCCGGAATAGAGATGCAGGTTCACGCCCAGAGACTTCAGTTCGGCAATGAGTTGGCGCGCCTGGGGCCGTAGGGCATCCCCCAGGGCAAACCAGGCCAGCAGGCCTTCTTCGTCCGCCAGCCCCACCAGGGTGAGACCCGGAGCGTGGATGTCGAGGGGGTGGGCGCCGACGAAATCCGGTGTGCCCAGCCGATAGGAGCGACCATCCAAGGTGCCCGTAACGCCTTTGCCAGGAATGTAGCGCAGTTCCTGGGCCTGTAGCCGGGCCCCCTGGGCGTTGGCTGCACGCAGGGCGCTGGCCACCGGATGGGTGGCCCCCTGCTCCAGGGCCCAGGCGATATCCAGGGCCCGGGTTTGCTCTCCCCGCAGCGGGTACACGCCCCGCAGGCTGAATTCGCCGGTGGTGAGGGTGCCGGTTTTGTCGAACACGAAGTCCGTGGCCCGGGCCAGGGTTTCCAGGGCGTGGCCCCGGGTGGACAACAGCCCCAGACGGGTGAGCCGGCCCAGGGCGGCGGTCAGGGCGGCCGGCGTGGCCAGGCCCAGGGCGCAGGGGCAGGACACCACCAGAACGGAAACCGTGATCCAGAAGGCCCGGTCCGGGTCCACGAAATACCAGGCTGTGGCCACGCCGACGGCCACAAGCAACAGGGCCAGCACGAACCAGGCAGCAACCCGATCCGCCAGCAGGGCCAGATGGGGCTTCTCCGCCAGGGCCCGGTCCAGCAGGCGCACGATGCCGGAAAGCACGGTGTCGGCGCCCACCTTTTCCACCTTCACCACCAGGGGGCTTTCCAGGTTCAGGGTGCCCCCGATGACCTGGCTTGAGGCTGCTTTGCTGACCGGATGGGACTCGCCCGTGAGCAGGGATTCGTCAACGTTGGATACGCCTTCCGCCACGCTGCCGTCAGCGGGGAAGCTTTCTCCCGGGCCCACCAGCACATGGTCGCCGGGCACCAGTTTCACGGCGGCGATGGTTTCCTCTTCCCGGTTGCCGGGAAAGCCCGGCAGGCGCACGGCGGCGGCAGGTATCAGCTTCACCAGGCTTTCCGCCGCCTCCGCCGACTTCTTGCGGGCATTCATTTCCAGGAATCGGCCGGTGAGCAAGAAGAAGACGAACATCACCACCGAGTCGAAATATACGTCCTCACTGCCGGTAAAAGTGCCGTAGATACTGGCCAGATAGGCCAGGCCCACTCCCAGGGCCACGGGTACGTCCATGCCTGCCCGGTACAGCTTCAGGTCCCGCCAGGCCCCCTGGAAGAAGGGCCAGGCGGAATAGAACACCACTGGCGTGGTGAGCAACAGGCTGGCCACCCGCATCAGGGCCTCAATGTCCCGGGTCATGGTGCCGGCTTCGGCCATGTAGACGGGCACGGCATACATCATCACCTGCATCATCCCTAGGCCGGCGATGGCCAGGCGGCGAATGGCCGTATTGCGTTCCTTGCGGAACAGTTCTTCCTGGCGGTTGCTGTCAAAGGGGTAGGCCAGATAACCGATGTCCTGGATGCTTTTCAGGATGTCGGAAAGCTGGATCTTGCGATTGTCCCAGCGTACCCGGGCCCGCCGGGTGGAGAAGTTGATGTCGGCCCCCAGTACGCCGGGGAGTTGATGCAGGTGGCGCTCGTTCAGCCACACGCAGGCGGCGCAGACGATGCCTTCCATGATCAGGTTGGCTTCCCGGATGTTGTCGTCCTCACCCGCGCTGTTGACGAAGCTCGCCTGGACTTCCGGGATGTCGTAGAGCTTGAGGTTCTTCAGTTCTTCCAGGGCCGCCTCCGGCGTCGGGGGCATATCCGTGCGCAGGCGGTAGTAATCGCCGTTGCCGGAATCGATGATGGTCTGGGCCACGGCCTGGCAGCCCAGGCAGCAGGCCGGCTTGGCCGAATCCTGATAGCGGATGAAATAACTGGCACCCCGGGGCACGGGTTCGCCGCAATGGAAACAGGCAGGTGCGCCGCCGGGAGCGGGGCGGGGGCGAGTGGCTTCAGGCATGGCGGCGGATTCTACCCGGCTGCCGCCAGATGATTGGCCAGGGAAGCGAATTCGCCCACCGCCAGGGTTTCCCCCCGGCGCACCGGATCAATGCCCACGGCAGCAAAGGCCGCCTCGTCGGCCACGCCTTTGAGGGTGTTGCGCAAAGTCTTGCGACGCTGGCCGAAGGCCCGGGCCACCACCTCGGCAAACACCTTTTCATCCTGGTAGGGCACAGCCTCGAGGGGCAGCGGCACCAGGCGGACTATGGCCGAATCCACTTTCGGCGGTGGCAGGAAGGCGCCGGGAGGGACGATGAACAGCCGGGTGACTGCAAAGCGGGCCTGGAGCATCACCGACAGGCGGCCGTAATCCGGCGTGTCCGGTGCCGCAGCCATGCGGTCCACCACCTCTTTTTGCAGCATGAAGGTCATGTCGCGGATGCCTTCTGCCTGGTCGGCAAGATGGAACAGCAGGGGGGAGGAAATGTTGTACGGCAGGTTGCCCACTACCCGCAGATCGTGACCCAGGGCACCGAAATCGAAGGCCAGGGCATCGGCCTGGTGGATGGCGAGCCGTGATTCGGGAAACTCGGCCACCAGTCGCGCCACCATGTCCCGGTCGAATTCCACCACATGAAGGTGTTGCAAGACATCCAGCAAAGGCCGGGTGAGCGCGCCAGGGCCGGGGCCGATCTCCACCATCAGGTCTTCCGGTTCAGGGCGGATGGCGGCGACGATGCGGGCGATGTAATGGGTGTCCACCAGGAAGTGCTGGCCCAGGGATTTTTTCGCGCGGGGCAGGGGAGCGGTCATGACGTGGTCTGGGGAGTTGCCTGGTGTGGGGGTTGGCGCGGGTGTTGGTAATGGGCCCGGTGTCGAGCCATATCCAGGGCGGCGGCGATGGCCACTTGCAGGCTGCCCACGTGGGCTTTGCCGGTGCCGGCCAGATCCAGGGCCGTGCCGTGGTCCACGGAGGTGCGGATGATGGGCAGGCCCAGGGTGATGTTCACCCCTTCGCCGAAGCTTGCGTGTTTGAGTACCGGCAAGCCCTGGTCGTGGTACATGGCCAGCACGGCATCACAGGTTTCCAGGTTCTTGCGCTGGAACAGGGTGTCGGCGGGCAGGGGGCCCACAAGATTCATGCCCCGGGCGCGCAGATGGGCCAGCACGGGCTCGATGCATTCGATTTCCTCCCGCCCCAGGTGGCCGCCCTCCCCCGCGTGGGGGTTGAGACCCGCCACCAGGATGCGGGGGGCGCCAATGCCGAAATCCCGCTGGAGCGCGTCATGCAGAATGGTGAGGGTTTCCGTCAGGGCGGCGGGGGTGATGGCGTCCGCCACCTCCCGCAGGGGCAGGTGTGTGGTGGCCAGGGCCACCCGCATGCCGCCACCGGCCAGCATCATCACCACCCGGGGGGTACCGGTCAGTTCCGCCAGGAATTCCGTGTGGCCGGTAAAAGCCATGCCGGCGTCGTTGATGACACCCTTGTGCACCGGGCCGGTGACCAGGCCCGCGAATTCGCCGCTCTGGCAGCCGGACAGGGCTCGCCGCAGGGTATCCAGCACGTAGGGGGCGTTTCGGGTATCCAGTTGGCCCGCCGTCACCGGCGCCCGGGCCGGCACATGGAGCAGGCTCAAGGGGGCGGGTTGCCCAGGGGTGTAGTCGGGCAGTTGCAAGGGCAGACCCAGCAGTCCGGCTCGCTGGGTCAGGGCTTCCCGGTCGGCAACCAAAACCAGCGGGGCAGCCACGGGCGTCTGGGCCAGTTGGACGCACAGGTCCAGGCCGATGCCGGCGGGTTCGCCGGCGGTGATGGCGAGGGGAGATGTCATGCAAATAAAAAGGGGCGGCAGACGCCGCCCCTTCGTCCTGGGAAGGAGATCAATCCCGTTCGCCCATGAAGGCGCCCAGCAGGTGCAGCAGGCTGGTGAACAGGTTGTAGATGGACACGTACAGGCCCACGGTGGCCAGCACATAGTTGGTTTCGCCGCCGTTCACGATCTCACTGGTCTGCCAGAGGATCATGCCGCACATCAGGAAGGCGAACAGGGCGGACACCGTCAGGGCCAGGGCGGGCATGGGATAGCCCACCAGCGCAGCCACCACGGCCACGATGCCGGCGATGAACGCCACCAGGATGCCGATGAACAGGAAGTTGCGCATGAAGCTGAAGTCCTTGCGGGACACCAGGGCGTAGCCGGACAGACCCAGGAAGGCCGCGCCGGTGATGCCCAGGGCCAGCATGACGATCTCGCCGCCGTTGGCCAGGCTCAGATAGTGGTTCAGCACCGGGCCCAGGCCAAAGCCCAGCAGGCCGGTGACGGCGAACACCACGCCGATGCCAGCGCCGGAATTGGCGGTGCGGGGCACCACGAACCACAACAGCGCCATGGCTGCCAGGCTGGTGCCCAGGCTTACGATGTAGGGCACGTTCATGGCCATGGACAGTCCTGCCATCACGGCGCTGAAGAGCAGCGTCATGGACAGCAACATGTAGGTATTGCGCAGCACCTTGCTGGTCTGCTCGATGGAAACGGCGGTGGTGCCCATAGGGACAGCATTGTCGAATCGCATGGTTGGATCACTCCAGGGTTGGTAACGGGGCTGAGACTAGCAACAGGCAGGAATAGTTTCAATCAAAGCTAAACCACGCTGTGGAGCGGAAGCTTGTAGAATGCCCGCTTTTTATACAGTTCGAGCACGAACCCATCATGGCATTGATTGTTCAGAAGTATGGCGGCACCTCGGTAGGCTCCATCGAGCGCATCCGCAACGTCGCGGAGCGGGTGGCCAAATTCAAGATGCTTGGGCATCAGGTGGTGGTGGTGGTGTCCGCCATGTCCGGCGAGACCAACCGGCTTATCGGCCTGGCCAAGGAAATCCAGAAAGACCCGGACCCCCGGGAAATGGACGTGCTGGTGTCTACCGGCGAACAGGTCACCATCGCCCTGCTGGCCATGGCCCTCAAAGACCTGGGCCTGAAAGCCAAGAGCTACACCGGCGCCCAGGTGCGCATCGTCACCGACGACGCCCATACCAAGGCCCGAATTCTCTCCATCGACGAGGACAACCTGCGCGGTGACCTGGATAGCGGCCACGTGGTCGTGGTGGCCGGTTTCCAGGGGGTGGACGAGAAGGGCAACATCACCACCCTGGGCCGGGGCGGTTCCGACACTACGGGCGTGGCCCTGGCGGCGGCCCTCAAGGCAGATGAATGCCAGATATACACCGACGTGGACGGGGTCTACACCACCGACCCCCGCATCGTGCCCGAAGCCCGCAAGCTGGACACCATCACCTTCGAGGAGATGCTGGAACTGGCCAGCCTGGGCTCCAAGGTGTTGCAGATCCGCTCGGTGGAGTTCGCCGGCAAATACAAGGTCAAACTGCGCGTGCTGTCCAGCTTCGAGGATGAAGGCGAGGGCACGCTGATTACTTTTGAGGAAGATTCCATGGAACAACCCATCATCTCCGGCATCGCCTTCAACCGTGACGAAGCCAAGTGCACCATCCTGGGCGTACCCGACCGGCCCGGCATTGCCGCCAACATCCTGGGTCCCATTGCCGATGCCAACATCGAAGTGGACATGATCGTGCAGAACGTGGGCGCCAATAACACCACCGACTTCACCTTCACCGTGCACCGCAACGACCTGAAAAAAGCCCTGGGCGTTCTGGAAACCGTGAAGGACGCCATCGGCGCCAAGGAAGTGACCGGCGACGACAAGATCGCCAAGGTGTCCATCGTCGGCGTGGGCATGCGGACCCACGCAGGCGTGGCCAGCAAGATGTTCCGTTGTCTTGCCGCCGAAAACATCAACCTGCAAATGATCTCCACCTCTGAAATCAAGATTTCCGTGGTGGTGGAAGACAAATACATGGAACTGGCGGTACGAGCCCTGCACCAGGCTTTCGAGCTGGACAAGAGCTCTGAGGCGACCGTCTGATCAGAGGTTTTCCTGCCGGCAAAATTGCTTTTGCCCCGCCGCGCGGGTATTCTTGCGCGGCTTTTTTCGGCCGTGGCTGAAACAGTTTGGAGACGTGGCCGAGAGGTCGAAGGCACTCCCCTGCTAAGGGAGCATACGCGCTAAAACGTGTATCGAGGGTTCGAATCCCTCCGTCTCCGCCAGATTCGCAAGATGCTTCTTGCCAAGATGCGCGGTTGCTTTATAATCCGCGCCTCTTTACGCGCTCGTAGCTCAGTTGGATAGAGTACCTGGCTACGAACCAGGGGGTCGTGGGTTCGAATCCTGCCGGGCGCGCCAAGCAATACAAGGGCTTGCAGAAATGCAGGCCCTTTTCATTTGTCTCGGAGTATTCAGGCGTTCCCTGCGATGGCCGCGCCCCGGAGCCCGATGTCGGGGTCCAGAATCACCGCGACCGGGACTGTGTGCATCCAGTCGCTGAAGCGGCCCTTGGCATGGAAGCCTTCTAGGAAGGCCGGGCCGTTCAGGATTGGCAGGATCTGGGGAGCGATTCCGCCGGCCAGGTAAATGCCGGCCTGGGCATTGGCCACCAGGGCGATATCTCCCGCCACCTGGCCATAGAGCCGGGCGAACAGGGTCAGGGCTTTTCGGGCGACGGGATCGGTCTGGACCAGGGCGGCCTGGCTGATGGCCGGGGCACTGACCGGGCCTGGGGGTGTCTGTCCGGCGTCTGCGGCACAAAACTGGTACAGGTCTTCGATGCCCGGGCCGGAGACGAGACGTTCCACCGATACACGGCCATGGATACGGCGCATGAAGGCGAGCAGGCGGTCCTGTTCAGGATCCGCGGGGGCAAAGCTGATATGCCCGCCTTCGGTGGCCATGGGCACGTGCAGGGCGCCCTGCGCTACGGCGATGCTGACCCCCAGCCCCGTGCCCGCACCTACGGCTGCCTTGGGCGCCTTTGGATTGGCCGTGCCGCCCTGCAGCAGGTGGACATCCTGGGCTTGCAGGGCGTTCAGGCCCCAGCCGACGGCAACAAAGTCGTTGATCAGGCTGATGCGCGCCAGGGGCAAGTCCGCTTGCAGGGCCCGGGTGTCGATATGCCAGTCCAGGTTGGTGAATTGCACATTGCGCCCGTCCGTGGGGCCTGCTACCGCCAGACAGGCCAAATTCGCCGTGGATCCAGGCGTGCTGTCCAGATAGGCGTGAATAATCTGAGCCAGACTGGTGAAGTCAGCGTTGACGTAGCGTCTGGCCTGGGTGAGGTCCACCCGCCCTTCGTGAATGTGAGCCAAGGCGAGGCGGCAGTGGGTGCCGCCGATGTCGCCGACCAGCATTCTCATGCAGCTTCCGCGCTGCGGTTATGCACGGCCACCTGGTTCCGGCCGCCTTGCTTGGCCTTGTAGCAGGCCGCATCTGCTGCCACCAGGCAGTCGTCCAGGCTGGCCCAGTGGGGCGGGACATGGACGATGCCGATGCTGGCACCCACCTGGAAGGTGTGGTTTTCCCAGGCAAAGTGGAATTGTCGTATGTCGGCCCGGATTTGCTGGGCGATTTCCTCGGCCATGGCATCCGGGCAGGCGCTCAGGACGATGGCGAATTCGTCGCCGCCCATGCGGGCCAGGGTGTCCGTATCCCGGATGCGCGCCTGCATGATGGCGGATATCCTGCGCAGCAATTCGTCTCCCGCCGCGTGCCCGGCGGTGTCGTTCACGGGTTTGAACCGGTCCAGATCGATATAAAGCACGGACAGGGGGAATTCCCCCGCCCGCTTGCTGACCAGGGATTGGGAAAGGCGTGCTTCGAAGGCACGGCGGTTGAGCAGGCCGGTTAGGGCGTCGTGGTCGGCTTGCCAGATGAGTTTGCGGTGCAATTCCCGGTCTTCGGTCACGTCCCGCAGGACCAGCACACCGCCGATTATGTCTCCGCCATGGGTGTGGATGGGGGCGCAGGAGCCTTCCACGTCGAATTCCATACCCGGGCCCGATATGAGGGTGGCACCGAAGGGGATGGATTCATGGTTGCCCTGGAGCACACTGGTGACCAATTGGGTGGTCAGTTCAGTGCGGTCCGTCTTGTCCTGCAGGCGCAGCACGGTATCCAGGGGATAATGACGGACGGAGCCTGCCTGGAGGCCCAGCAGTTGCTCGGCAACGGGGTTGAGGTAGGCCAGACTGGCCTTGTCGTCAAAGCGGATGACGGCGTCGCCAATGGCGTGGAGGGTGACCTGGGCCATTTCCTTTTCCTGGAACAGGGCGTTCTCTAGCCGTCTGCTGAGGCGAATGACGAAGCCGGCGATGACCAGCCCCACCAGAAAGGCGCCTGCGGACAGCCCCAACGTGAGCTGGCTTGCATTGCTGCTGGCGTGCCGGGCTTCATCCATGGCTTCCTGATTCTTTTTGCGTTGCAGATCGACCAGGCTTCCCCATTTGCGCATCATGGATTCCTGCGCGGGAAGCACTTGTCTGCGAATCAGGGTCCTAGCGGCCTCCAGTTCGTCCGCGTGAAGGAGATCGATGGCTTGGTCCACACCGATTTCAACGCTTCGTACATCGGTTCGAATACCCTGCCAGAGCTCCAGTTCGGCATCATCAAGTGGCAGGGCAAGGAATTTGTCCCGCAGCAGCATGAAGTCTTGAGCCATTCGGGAAAAACGCAGGATTTCTTCGTCCCGGGCAAAAGGATCCTGCAGACTGGTGGCCAGCATGAGGGCCTGGTAGCGCCCCTCGTGCAAGGCGTGCATGGCAGTGGCCAGTTCGGCTTTCTGGTTTCGTTCGGCGACGATGGCCGTCAGCTGGTCGCTGAGGATCCGCACATAGGTCACGCCGATAGCCGTGACGGCCGCCATCAACAACAGCATGACGCTGAAGCCGGCGATTACAGGCACCAGGGCGGAGGGGCGCTTCATGGGCCGTACTGTGCACGTGCCGCCGGGGCGGCGTCAATGTGTGAACCCGTCAGATTCGTGGGGCTGGTCAATCCAGGATTTCCAGGTCCAGGAGCGCGTCATTCAGGCCAGTCAGATCGTCTGTAAGTACGGGCAGGGTCACCATGGCCATGGCGTATTCGAAGGGTCTGCCGAACTGGTCCGGCATGAGCCGGGGGGCCTGGTCCGGTTGCAGAACCAGGCTGGGGGGGGTGTCGAGTACTTCCACCACCAGGCATTCCATGCCCTGATGCCGCACGCGCAACCCTACCAGGGTGCGCAGGTGGGGGAGGGTGATGATCTCGTCCATGGCTAAGAGCCTATTCCAATAGGCTCTTACGTAGCCAGGCCCTGGATCCAGTGGCTGTAGAGGGTTTCTGCGGCCTGGTGGAGTTGGGGCAGTCTGGCCGGGCTGAGGGCCTCGATCTCACCGGGAGACTGGACAGCCGGGCTGTCGGCCTGGGCGATTTCGTCCGCACCCACGGCACACCAGGTGCGGATCATGTCCGAGGTCATTTCCACGTGGCATTGCATGGCCAGGTGAGGGCCCAGCACGAAGGCCTGGTTAGGACAATGCTGGCTGGAGAGAATGCGGGTGGCGCCTGCGGGCAGCGAGAAGGTTTCCCCGTGCCAGTGAAAGGCCTGGAAGGGGCCGGTTTCGCCCAGCCAGAGGGCGGCTTCAGGGGTGTCCGAGGGGGTGACTTCGCCCCAGCCGATTTCCTTGACCGGGGTACGGGTGACGCTGCCCCCCAGGGCCTTGGCCATGAGCTGGCCCCCAAGACAGTGGCCCAGCACGGGGATTTGTTTTTGCGCGGCCTGGCGGATGAGTGTCAGCACAGGTGGAATCCAGGGAAGGTCATCGTTCACGCTCATGGGGCCACCCATGAACACCAGGCCGCTGAAGTCAGCCGCTTCTACCGGCACGGGGGTGCCGTTGTCGATGGCGAAGAGTTGCCAGGGAATGCCCTGCCGGTCGAGGAAGAGGGCCAGGTGGCCCGGCCCTTCGGTTTCTGCGTGTCTGAAAATGGCAACGGGCTTCATGGCGGCAACCTGCAAGATGAACTGCCGCCATTATGGGCGGCAGCCCTTAGGACGCATAGGCGCGCCTGAACGCCCTTTCTGACAGCGGAATCAGGCGTTGTTCCTGGCCAGCTTGTCCTGCTCGATGAGGGCGTAGGCGGAATGGTTGTGGATGGATTCGAAGTTCTCCGCTTCCACCACATAGGCGTCGATACGGGCGTCCTTGTTCAGGGCGGCGGCCACGTCCCGCACCAGGTCTTCCACGAACTTGGGGTTTTCGTAGGCTTTTTCGGTTACGTACTTCTCATCGGGACGCTTCAGCAGGCCGTACAGCTGGCTGGAGGCGTTTTCCTCGGCGATCTGGATGATGTCCTCAATCCAGACGAAGCTGTTGGTACGCACGGTGATGGTTACGTGGGAGCGCTGGTTGTGGGCGCCGTAATCGGAGATCTTTTTGGAACAGGGGCACAGGCTGGTGCACGGCACCAGGACCTTCATGGTCTGGATGTATTCCCCGTTGCGGATTTCGCCGATGAAGGTGACGTCGTAGTCCATCAGGCTTTGCACCCCGGAAACGGGGGCGGCCTTGTTGACGAAGTAGGGGAAGTTCATTTCCACGTGGCCGGAATCCGCCTCCAGCTTCACCACCATCTGGCGCAGCATGTGCTCGAAGGATTCCACTGAGATTTCCCGCTCGTACCCGTTAAGGATATCGATGAAGCGGGACATGTGGGTGCCCTTGAAGTGGTGGGGCAGGTAGACGTACATGCCGAAAGTGGCGATGGTGTGCTGCACGCCGCCGGTCTTGTCCAGCACCTTGACCGGGTGACGGATGGCCTTGATGCCCACCTTGTCGATGGCGATCTTGCGGGAGTCCGGATAGTTCTGGACGTCGGCAATGGGGGCCTGGCCAGGGGGGCAGGCGGCGGGGGTGTCGCAAACCGTATCGCAGATGCTCATAACAATGTTCCGTTGGCTTAGGGCCTTGAATAGACGGCCCAAGTATAGGCCAGGTCAATACCCGAGTAAACTACTCAACTAATATATTTGCGAGCCGGTTCGCAGTGTTTTCCAAGCCGGCCGCATCCAGGCCGCAGCGGGCCAATAGAACCGCCGGGTCGCCGTGTTCCACGAAGCGGTCCGGCAGCCCCAGGTGGTGGATGGGGCAGTGCAGGCCCGCCTGGGCAAGAAATTCGGCCACTCCGGATCCTGCTCCGCCCATCACCACGTTTTCTTCTACGGTGATGAGCAGGTCGTGACTTTGGGCCAGTTGCCGGATCAGGTCCGTATCCAGGGGTTTCACGAAGCGCATGTCCGCCACGCTGGCGTCCAGGTTGTCGGCGGCTGCCAGGGCTGTATTGACCGTGGAGCCAAAGGCGATGAAAGCAATGCGGCGAGGGTTCGTCCCGGGCGCCCGGCCAGATTCCCGGCGCAGGATGCCCTTGCCGATTTCCAGGGGTTCCAGTTCCTGAGCTTGCTGTACGCCCGGCCCGGTGCCCCGGGGGTAGCGTACGGCGCTGGGGCCGTCGTGCCGGAAAGCCGTGGTCAGCAGGCGCCGGCATTCATCCTCGTTGGAGGGCGCGGCGATCAGCATGTTGGGGATACAGCGCAGGAAGGACAGGTCGAAGGCCCCGGCGTGGGTGGGACCGTCCGCCCCCACCAGGCCCGCCCGGTCAATGGCCAGCACGACGGGTAGATCCTGGAGGGCAATGTCGTGGACCAGTTGGTCGTAGGCCCGCTGCAGGAAGGTGGAATATATGGCCACCACGGGTTTCTGGCCTTCGCAGGCCAGGCCGGCTGCAAAGGTGAGGGCATGTTGTTCCGCAATGCCCACATCGAAGTAGCGGGGAGAAAAACGCTGCTGGAATTCCTGCAGGCCCGAGCCTTCGCACATGGCCGGGGTGATGGCCACCAGCTTCGGGTCGGCGGCGGCCATGTCGCAGAGCCAGCGGCCGAATACCTCGGTGTAGCTGGGTTTGGGGCTGGGCTGGCCGCAGGGCTTGGCTTGCACCCCCACTTCGATCTTGAATTTGCCGACGCCGTGGTAGAGGCAGGGGTCCGCCTCGGCCGGGACGTAGCCGTGGCCCTTCTGGGTGACGATGTGCAGGAACTGGGGCCCCTTGAGCTGGCGGATGTTGTCCAGGGTGGGGATCAGGGCGTCCAGGTCGTGGCCGTCGATAGGGCCCAGGTAGTTGAAGCCGAATTCCTCGAACAGGGTGCCCGGGGTGACCATGCCTTTCAGGTGTTCTTCCGCCCGCTTGGCCAGTTCGTGGATGGGGGGGAGATTGGACAGCAGGCGCTCGCCGGTGCTGCGCATCTTGTTGTAGAAGCGGCCGGACAGCAGCTTGGTCAGGTAGGTGTTCAGGGCCCCCACGTTGGGGGAAATGGACATCTCGTTATCGTTGAGGATGACCAGCAGGTTTGCGTCCGAAGCACCGGCGTTGTTGAGGGCCTCGAAGGCCATGCCGGCGGTCATGGCGCCATCGCCGATGACGGCGATGACCCGGCGGTCATCCCCCGCCAGTTTTGCCGCTTCCGCCATGCCCAGGGCAGCAGATATGGAAGTGCTGGAATGGCCGGCAATGAAGGCGTCGTAGGGGCTTTCTTCCCGCTTGGTGAAGCCCGAGAGCCCGTCCGTCTGCCGCAGGGTGTGCATGCGCTCCCGGCGGCCGGTGAGGACCTTGTGGGCGTAGGTCTGGTGGCCCACGTCCCAGATGATGCGGTCATCCGGGGTGTTGAAGACGTGGTGCAGGGCCACGGTCAGTTCGATGACCCCCAGGTTGGAAGCCAGATGACCTCCGGTGCGGGAGACGGACTGGATGATGAATTCCCGGAGTTCGGTTGCCAGTTCCCGGAGTTCAGTGCGCCCAAGGCCCTTCAGGTCACTGGGGGTATTGATGGTTTCCAGCAGGGGCATCTCAGTAGCGCCGCTCAATGATGAAACGGGCGATGTCGGCCAGATGGCCGGCCTGATCGCCGAAGGGGGCCAGGGCGGCCAGGGCCTCGTCCGTCAATTCCTGGGCATAGGCCCGGGCTTCCCGGGCGGACATGAGGGTCAGATAGGTGGCTTTGCCCTGGGCGGCATCCTTGCCGGCGGTCTTGCCCAGGGTGGCGGTGTCGGTTTCTGCGTCCAGCACGTCGTCCATGACCTGGAAGGTCAGACCCACGCAGCGGGCGTAATGCTCCAGACGTCTGCGGCGTTCGTCGGCCAGGGCGCCGCCCGCCAGGGCACCCAGCAGGACAGCGGCCTGGATCAGGGCGCCGGTCTTGTGGATGTGCATGAATTCCATATCCGCCAGTTCCAGTCGCTGGCCTGTGCTGGCCAGGTCCACCGCCTGGCCGCCGCACATGCCCCGGGAACCGGCCGCCCGGGCCAGGATGGCCAGCATGCTGACCTGGGTGGCGGGGTCGAGTCCGGGGGCGGGCTGGGCGAGCACTTCAAAGGCAAGGCTTTGCAGGGCATCCCCCACCAGCAGGGCGGTGGCCTCGTCAAACTGCTTGTGACAGGTGGGTTTGCCCCGGCGCAGGTCGTCATCGTCCATGCAGGGCAGATCGTCATGGACCAGGGAATAGACGTGGATGAGTTCGACCGCACAGGCGGCGGCCTCCACACGGGCCATGTCCGCTCCCACCGCCTCGCCGGCCGCAAAGGCCAGCATGGGACGCACCCGCTTGCCGCCCCCCAGGGTGGCGTAGCGCATGGCGGCGTGGAGTTTCTCAGGGGCAATGACCTCGGCTGGAAGCATCTGCTCCAGGGCCGACTCCATGCGGGTTTGGATCTGGCGAACCCAGGCGGCGAAATCAGCCATGCCTGCCGCCGTCCTTCTGCATGTCCGGGTCGAATTCCTTGAGTACGCCGTTTTCCAGCATCTGGACCTGGAGTTCAGCTTCCTCCAGGGTCTTCTTGCAATAAGCGGAGAGTTCCATGCCCCGTTTATAGGCTGCCAGGGAAGCCTCCAGGCTGAGCTTGCCGGATTCCATGCTGGCCACCACCTGTTCCAGCTCGGCAATGGCGCTTTCGAAATCCTTGGGCGTGGCGTGCTTTTCGATCTTGGGCATGGTCCTTACGTTTTGGTGGGCCCCCTGGGAGTCGAACCCAGCACCAACGGATTATGAGTCCGCTGCTCTAACCAGGCATGAGCTAGAGGCCCGAAAACTCCCTGTCAGGTCAGTCCAGGAAACTGCGCAGGCGCTCGGATCGGGACGGGTGGCGCAGCTTGCGCAGGGCCTTGGCCTCGATCTGGCGGATGCGCTCCCGGGTCACGTCGAACTGCTTGCCCACTTCCTCCAGGGTATGGTCGGTGTTCATCTCGATGCCGAAGCGCATGCGCAGCACCTTGGCTTCCCGGGGGGTGAGGCTGTCAAGAATTTCCTGGGTGACGTTCTGCAGGCTGGAATACAGGGCCGCATCAGCGGGGGCCAGGGTGGACTGGTCCTCGATGAAATCCCCCAGGTGAGAGTCCTCGTCGTCGCCGATGGGGGTCTCCATGGAGATGGGCTCCTTGGAGATCTTCATGATCTTGCGGATCTTGTCCTCGGGCATTTCCATCTTTTCCGCCAGGGTTGCCGGATCGGGTTCCACGCCGGTCTCCTGCAGGATCTGCCGGCTGATGCGGTTCATCTTGTTGATGGTTTCGATCATGTGCACCGGGATGCGGATGGTACGGGCCTGGTCGGCGATGGAGCGGGTGATGGCCTGGCGGATCCACCAGGTGGCGTAGGTGGAGAACTTGTAGCCGCGACGGTATTCGAACTTGTCCACCGCCTTCATGAGGCCGATGTTGCCTTCCTGGATCAGGTCCAGGAATTGCAGGCCCCGGTTGGTGTACTTCTTGGCGATGGAGATCACCAGGCGCAGGTTGGCCTCAATCATTTCACGCTTGGCCCGGCGGGCCTTGGCTTCGCCGGTGGACATCTTCTTGTTGATGTCCTTCAGGTTCTTGACGGAGATGCCTGCCCGTTCCTGGAGGAGGCGGAGCTTTTCCTGGAGTTCGAGGATGTCATACTGGCTGCGTTCCAGAAGTTCCAGATGGGCACCCTTGCCGGCCAGTTCGTTGGCCAGCCAGGCGGGGTCGCCTTCCTGGCCGGGGAAGGTCTTGATGAAGTGTGCCCGGGGCATGCCGCACTTGTTGACGGCGATGTCCATGATGGCCCGCTCGTGGCTGCGCACTTCTTCGACAATGGTGCGCACGGAGTCGCACAGGCTGTCTACCTGGCGGGCGGTGAAACGGATGCCCAGCAGATGGGCGGCAATCTCGTCCAGCAGTTTCTGGTACTGCTTGCTGGCGAAGCCGTACTTGGCCAGGGCGGATTTCATCTTGTCGTGGCACTTGCGAATGGCCGCGAAGCGTTCCAGGGCATCGGCTTTCAGTTGCGCCAGGTTGACCGCAGCGGCACCGCCGCCGGCCCCATCGTCATCCTCGTCGCCCTCGTCCTCGGCTTCTTCGTCGCTTTCCTCGGCGGCCATTTCCATGGGGATGTCTTCCCCGGAACTGTCCATCAGGCCGTCCACCAGGTCGTCGATCTTCAGTTCATCCGCTTCCACCTTGTCCACCAGGGCCAGGATCTGGTCGATGGTGAGGGGGCAGGCGGAAATGGCCTGAACCATGTGCTTCAGGCCTTCTTCGATGCGCTTGGCGATTTCGATTTCGCCTTCCCGGGTGAGCAGGTCCTTGGAGCCCATCTCACGCATATACATACGCACCGGGTCGGTGGTGCGGCCGAATTCGGCGTCCACGCTGGACAGGGCGGCTTCGGCTTCCTCGGCGGCATCCTCGTCGGCCACCGGGGCGGGGGCCTCGGACATGAGCAGGTCTTCCGCCGTGGGGGCCTGGTCGAAGACCTGGATGCCCATGTCGTTGATCATGCTCACCACGCCTTCGATCTGCTCGGCATCCAGCATCTCGTCGGGCAGGTGGTCGTTGATCTCGGCGTAGGTCAGGTAGCCCCGTTCCTTGCCCAGCATGATGAGGGTGCGCAGGCGCGTGCGGCGCTCTTCCACATCCATCTTGCTGTCTTTTTCCAGTACCTGGGCCAGGATGGCGGCCTTGTTGGCGGCTTCCTTGCGTTTGGAGATGGGCTTGGCCATGCCCCTGCCCGCGACCTGGACGGTGGCGGTGGCTTTTCTGGGGGTCTTCTTCTCAGTCGCCATTTTTAGGGGTTCTCCAATCGGACGTCGAACAGCTGCGTGAAAACGCGGGATTATACATCAAGGCACCTGTCAGCTTAAAGTTTGGGCAGTTTGTCATTCGACAAGGCGGGGGCATGCAGGTTTCTAGCGATTCAGTTCTGCCAGCAGACGGGCCAACTGGGCCTTTTCTTCAGCCGTCATGTCGCTGGGTCGTTTGCCGGACAGCCGGGCCATGGCGTTCTTGGCTCCCGTGCGTCTGACGGCAGCCAGGGCACCGAGGAAATCGGCTTCCACGTCGTAGTCGTCGCCCCAGTCCATCAGGGCTGCAGCGGTGGTTTCCAGCAGGGCCCTTTCCGGGCGATCGGCAAAGTGGGCCACCAGATCCCGGGTGGAAAATTCCGGGTGTTCCCGGGCCACGGCGATCACGTTGGCCAGGATGTGGGCTTCTTCGCCCTCGACTTCGTCCAGATCGCCCAGTTGGCCGGCCCGTT
Organism: Pseudomonadota bacterium; assembly: GCA_040757575.1. Taxonomy (GTDB): domain Bacteria; phylum Pseudomonadota; class Gammaproteobacteria; order Burkholderiales; family Thiobacillaceae; genus PFJX01. The sequence continues at coordinate 338,378 of JBFLXA010000001.1, read as the reverse complement.
TCGGGTCATGCAGCAGGGCCTGGAGCAGGATGCGCCAGGGTGTGGCCTGGAGGTGGGCCCGACCCCGGTTGCCCGAGGGGGCTTTGGGGGCGGGGGAAAATCGCCCCGGGCGCGGCGCCTTGGGGGCGGCAAAGCCCGTCAATTCCGCCAGGCGCTGGCGCAGGGCCCGGGCCAGCAGGGGGGCCTGGGTGAGCTTGGACAGGTAGGGTTCCGCTAGCTTGGCCAGACGGACCTTGCCTTCATCGGAAGCAAGATCTGTCTGGGTGGTGAGTTCTGCAAACAGGAAGTCGGACAGGGGCATCGCGGCCTGACAGAACTGCCGGAAACGGTCCGCCCCCTGGCTGCGCACGAAGCTGTCCGGGTCTTCGCCTTCCGGCAGGAACAGAAAACTCAACCGCTTGCCGTCCTGGGCCTGGGGCAGGCTGTTTTCCAGGGCCCGCCAGGCGGCCTTGCGGCCGGCGTTGTCGCCGTCGAAGGCAAACACCACCTCATCGGCCAGTCGCAACAGCCGGGCAGCCTGGTCGGCTGTGACGGCGGTGCCCAGGGTGGCCACGGCGTTGTCCACGCCATGCTGGTCCAGCATCACCACGTCCATATAGCCTTCCACGACGATGACCTGGTCCGCCTGCTGGATGGCCCGGCGGTGTTCGTGCAGGCCATAGAGCTCCCGGCCCTTGTGGAAAACCGGGGTTTCCGGGGAGTTCAGGTATTTTGGCTCCCCCTGGCCCATGACCCGGCCGCCGAAGCCGATGACCTGGCCCCGTTCATTGCGGATGGGGAACATGACCCGGTCCCGGAAGCGGTCGTAGCGGCGCCCCTCGTTGACCAGCACCAGGCCGGCCTCCTCCAGGGCCGGATCATCGTAGTCGCCCATGGCGGCCTTCAGGGCCTGGCGCTCGGCGGCGTAGCCCAGGCCGAAGCGGGCCGCCGTCTCGCCGCTGAGACCCCGGCCCTTCAGATAATCCACGGCGGGGGGGTGATTCTTGAGGGCTTGGCGGTAATGGCGGTTTGCCGCATCCAGGTGGGCCAGGATGCGGTTGCGCTGGCCGTCTGCTTCCGGGTCGTACTGGTCATCCACGGGCAGTTGCATGCCGGCCTGGCCCGCCAGTTCCTTCACCGCGTCGATGAAGCCGTAGCCGGCATGTTCCATGAGGAAGCTGATGGCGGTGCCGTGGGCGCCGCAGCCGAAGCAGTGATAGAACTGCTTGGTGGGGCTGACCGTGAAGGAGGGGGTCTTCTCGTTATGGAAGGGGCAACGGGCCTGGTAGTTGATGCCCGCCTTCTTGAGGGGGACATAGCGCTCCACGACCGCGACGATGTCGGTGCGGTCGAGCACCTGCTGGATGAAGTCTTCCGGAATCCGGGCCATGCCCTGGATTCTAAATGGGGGCCGAAAATCAGCCCAGGGCGGTCTTGACCAGGCCGGATACGGCGGTCATGTCCGCCCGGCCGGCCAGGCGGGGCTTCAGCCAGGCCATCATCTTGCCCATGTCCTTGGCACCCTCGGCGCCGGTTTCGGCCTTGGCCTGCTGCACCAGGGCAGCGATCTCCTCGGGGCTGAAAGGCTGGGGCATGTAGCCGGTCAGCACGCCGATTTCCGCCTGTTCCTTGTCGGCCAAGTCCTGGCGGGCGGCGGCCTCGTACTGGCTGATGGCGTCCTTGCGCTGCTTGATCATCTTTTCGATGACCGCGGTGACGGCGGCATCATCCAGTTCCACCCGCTCGTCCACTTCCTTTTGCTTGATGGCGGCCAGCAGCAGACGGATGGTGCCCAGGCGCTCGGTTTCCTTGGCGCGCATGGCGGTTTTCATGTCCTCGGTGATCTGGGCTTTCAGCGACATGGGCGGTCCTTGGCTAGAGCGGGGCGGAAATGAAAAAGGGCCTGACAGGCAGGCCCGATCAGGATATCCAGGCGGATATCAGTACATCTTGGGGGGCAGTTGCTGGCTGCGCAGGCGCTTGTGCTGGCGCTTCACGGCAGCGGCCAGCTTGCGCTTGCGCTCCTGGGTGGGCTTCTCGTAGAACTCGCGGGCGCGCAGTTCGGTCAACAGACCAGTCTTTTCGATGGTGCGCTTGAAACGGCGCATGGCAACTTCGAAGGGCTCGTTTTCTTTGACGCGAACGCTGGGCATGACGGGATTCCTGAAGGGACAGCAAATAAAAGAGCGCGGATTCTATACCAGCCTTGCCCGAGCTTTCAATACAATTCCCCTTCTTTATGTGGCATTCGTGGTCATGATTGTTCTTGGTGTCGAATCTTCCTGCGATGAAACCGGCCTGGCCCTCTTTGATACGGAGCGGGGTCTGCTGGCCCACGCAGTCCATTCCCAGGTGGTCATGCACGCCGAATACGGGGGCGTGGTGCCGGAACTGGCGTCCCGGGACCACATACGGCGGGTGATCCCTCTCACCCGCCGGGTGCTGGCGGAGGCGGGCCTGACCCTGGCGGACCTGGACGCGGTGGCTTACACCCAGGGGCCCGGCCTCGCCGGTGCCCTGCTGGTGGGGGCGGGCTTCGCCACTGCCCTGGCAGCGTCCCTGGGGATACCCGCCGTGGGGGTCCACCATCTGGAAGGCCATCTGCTTTCCCCGTTGCTTGCATTGCCGCGTCCCGAATTTCCTTTCGTCGCCCTGCTGGTTTCCGGCGGACATACCCAGCTCATGCGGGTGGATGGGGTGGGGCGTTATGCCTTGCTGGGGGAAACGGTGGACGACGCCGCCGGCGAGGCCTTCGACAAGACCGCCCAGCTCCTGGGCCTGGGCTACCCCGGCGGGCCGGCGTTGTCCAGACTGGCGGACACGGGGGACAGCCGGCGTTTCAAGCTGCCCCGGCCCATGCTGCATTCGGGGGACCTGGATTTCAGTTTCTCCGGCCTGAAGACGGCGGTGCTGACCCTGAGCAAAAAGGCGGGGGAGGATGCCCGGGCTGATATCGCGGCGGGTTTCCAGGCGGCGGTGGTGGACGTGCTGGCGGGCAAGTGCCTGGCAGCCCTGGAGCAAACCGGGTTGACCCGGCTGGTGATTGCCGGCGGGGTGGGGGCCAACCGGGCCCTGCGGGGGCGTCTGAACGATGAGGCGGCGCGGCGGGGCTTTGCCGTGTTCTATCCGCCCCTGGAGTTGTGCACCGACAACGGCGCCATGATCGCCTATGCCGGAGCTCAGCGCCTGGTCCAGGATGGCGTGGCTGACGGCCGTTTCAGCGTGCGGCCCCGCTGGGATTTGTCCAGCCTGGAAGCCGCCTGACCCGTTTCAGGGTCTGAGGATGGGCTGGCCGATGAACTGCATCAGTTCGTTGGGAAAGGCCAGGGCCACGCTCAACACCACCAGCAGGGCCAGCACCAGCAGGGTGGAAAACACGCTGGAAGGCTGGAGCCAGCCCCAGTAGCGGGCGGCCAGGAAAAACAGGTCCTTGCGGTGTTCTGACATCAGGGTCCAGCGCCGGATCAGGCTCACCGCCACCCAGACGCCCCAGCCCCCCGCCAGGGCGGCCAGCACGACCCGGAACACCGTCAGCAGATCCCAGTCCTGCACGCCCTTGTAGAACAGGGAGACGGCACCCACGGCCAGGGCTGCCCCCGCCGCCAGGACGATATTAAGCACCAGGCGCCGGCGTTCCCGGGCCAGGTCCTGCTGGCGCTGGATGAAGAAGGCGTCGATCTCGGATTTGAAATACTCGGTTTTTTCCTGCACCAGTTCGGTGATTTCCTGGCGCATGACGGCGATGCGCTGGTCCAGCACCACGGACAGCTTGTCGGCGGCGTAATCCACCAGTTCCCGCACGTCGTCCTTGGTCAGGCTGCGCTGGCTGTGCAATTCCTCGGAAATCCGTTCCAGTTTCTGGTCGATGGCCTGGCTGGCGTTTTCCACCACCTGGCCCAGGCGATCCCCCGCCTTGTCCACCGCCGCTTCGGAGGCGGAGATGAGACTGTCACGGGCGTAATCGATGGTTTTTTCGAACATGGTCTGGGGTTAGCGTTTCTTGAAGGCCTTTTCCTCGCCGGAAAGCAGTTTGCGGATATTGCTGTGATGACGCACCAGCACCAGCAGGGACAGGGTGGCCAGAATACCGGCCAGGTACTTCGTGTCGGGCCCGTGTCCTAATAAATAATAGCCATAGACCGGCGCCAGAGTGGCGGCCACCAGGGCGGACAGGGAAGAAACCCGGGTCACGGCGAACACCGCCAGCCAGGTGAGGATGCACAGCCCACCCAAACGCAGGTCCAGGGCGATGAGTACCCCCAGGGCCGTGGCCACCCCCTTGCCCCCCTTGAAACCGAAGAAGATCGGGAACAGATGCCCCAGGAAGGCCGCCAGGGCCGCCAGATAAGGCACATACACCGGCAGTCCGGACACGCTCGTGGCCCACTGGGCCAGCCACACCGCCACGGCGCCTTTCAGGGCATCCCCCAGCAAGGTCAGGGCGGCGGCGGATTTCCTGCCGGTGCGCAGCATGTTGGTGGCACCCGGGTTGCCGGAACCGTGGCTGCGGGGGTCCGGCAGGTCATAGGCCTTGGCCACCAGGATGGCGAAGGAGAGGGAGCCCAGCAGGTAGGAGGCAAGCAAAATCAGCGTGGATTCAATCATTTGTATGGGGTTATGCGTACAATTCCGGCCCTTTGGTATGCCGTTCAGGCCGTGATTTCATGGATATCTTGTTTCTGCGGGACTTTCGTCTCGAACTGATTATCGGGCTCTACGAATGGGAGCGCAAAGCGCCCCAGCCCGTCATGCTGGATATCGAGATCGGTCTCTACGACCACAAGGCCGGCCACACCGACGATGTGGCCGACACCATCGACTACGGCAAGGTGGCCGCCCGCATCCAGGAAGTGGTGGCCCAGCGGGACATTCGCCTGGTGGAAACCCTGGGGGAAATCATCGCCGACATCGTGCGCCGGGAATTCGGCGCCCCCTGGGTGCGGGTGGCCGTGCGCAAGCTGGCCATCCTGCGGGGGGTGAAGGAGCTGGGCATCATCGTCGAGCGGGGTTCGCGGATCTGATCTTCACGCCTTACGCGCCACCATCAGAAACACCGGGTAGGCACGCTTGCCTTCCGGCTTGTCTTTCTCGATCTCGAAAACGGTGTCGAAACTGATCTGGGTGAAGCCGGCCTGGCCGAGGCGGGTTGCCAGTGCGTTCCGGTCGAAGCCGTGGTGCACGTCCACTTCGATGCCGTGGAAGCTGCCGTCTTCCTGGTCCAGGTCGGCGATGCCCAGCCAGCCGCCCGGGTTCAGATGGGCGTGGAAGGCGGCCAGGATGGCCTCCGTGTCGGGGATGTGGTGCAGGGCCATGCTGGAGTAGATGAGGTCGAAGCGGGTGTCGGGCAGGCCCGCAACCGACAGGTCGGCTTGCAGGGTGCTCATGTTCTTCACCCCCTGGGCGTCGATTTTTTCCTGGGCCACGGCCAGCATGCCGGCGGAGGTGTCCGACAGGGTGATGTGGCCCAGTTCATCCTTGAGGGGAAAGCTCAACAGGCCCGAACCGCTGCCGTAATCCAGGGCGGTCATGGCGGGGGAGAGGGGCACCCGGGCCCGCAGGCCGTCGGCGATCTTCCGGGCCCGTTCCACGAATACGGGGTTCTCGTCCCACTGGCGGGCCTTGCTGTCAAAGTGGCTGGCGTCGAGGACGACTTTTTCCGGCTGGCTCACCGCTTGCCCCCCAGCAAACTGCCCAGCACCCCGCGGATGATGGCCCGGCCCACCTGGCTGCCCACGGAACGGGCGGCGCTCTTGGCCAGGGCTTCCACCACGCCTTCCCGGCGGCGGCCGCCGGCGGCCGGGGCGCCCCCCAGCAGGTCCCCCAGCATGCCACCCAGGCCGCCGCCGGACCCACCGGCGGGGGCCTGGGCAGCGGCCTTGGCCTCGGCCGCAGCCTGTTCCTGGGCGACCTGTTCGGCGGCGGCGGCTTCGCTGCGTGCCTTGATCACTTCGTAGGCGGATTCCCGGTCCACGGCCTTTTCGTAGACGCCGGCCACCAGGGAGGTCTGCATCAGCTGGCGGCGCTGGGCCTCGGTGATGGGGCCGATTTGGCCTCGGGGGGGCACGATGTAGGCCCGTTGCACGATGCCGGGCCGGCCCTTCTCGTCCAGCAGGGATACCAGGGCCTCGCCCACTCCCAGTTCGGTGATGGCCTCGGCTTCGTTCAGGTCCGGGTTGTCCCGCATGGTCTCGGCGGCGGCCCGCACGGCCTTCTGGTCCTTGGGCGAGAAGGCCCGCAGGGCGTGCTGCACCCGGTTGCCCAGCTGGCCCAGCACCTCGTCCGGCACGTCTGCGGGGTTCTGGGTGACGAAGTACACGCCCACGCCCTTGGAACGGATGAGTCGCACCACCTGTTCCACCTTGTCGATGAGCACCTTGGGGGCTTCGTCGAACAGCAGGTGTGCCTCGTCGAAGAAGAACACCATCTTGGGCTTGTCCAGGTCGCCTGCTTCCGGCAGGTTCTCGAACAGTTCCGCCAGGAGCCACAGCAGCAGGGTGGCGTAGGCCTTGGGAGACTGCATGAGCTTGTCGGCGGCCAGGATGTTGATGACGCCTTTGCCGCTGTCCGTCTGCATCAGGTCGGCGATGTTGAGCATGGGTTCGCCGAACAGGGCCTCGCCCCCCTGGTTCTCCAGGGTGAGCAGGCCCCGCTGGATGGCCCCCACGCTGGCGGCGGAGATGTTGCCGTATTCGGTGGTGAAGGATTTGGCGTTTTCCGCCACGAATTGCAGCATGGCCCGCAGGTCCTTCAGGTCCAGAAGCAGCAGGCCCGCCTCGTCGGCGATCTTGAACACCAGGTTCAGCACGCCCTCCTGGACTTCGTTCAGATTCAGCATGCGGCTCAGGAGCAGGGGCCCCATGTCGGAGATGGTGGCCCGCACCGGGTGGCCTTGCTCGCCCCATACGTCCCAGAAGGTGACGGGATAGCCTTCGTAGGCGGTGTCCAGTTCCAGCAGTTTCAGCCGTTCTTCCACCTTGACGTTGCCGCCGCCGGACTGGCTGATGCCGGAGAGGTCGCCCTTGATGTCCGACAGGAACACCGGCACGCCGATGCGGGAGAAGCTTTCCGCCAGGGTTTGCAGGGTCACGGTCTTGCCGGTGCCCGTGGCGCCGGTGACGAGGCCGTGGCGGTTGGCCATGCGGGGCAGGAGGGCAATCTCGGTCTGGGCGCTGGCTTGGACGTGCTTGGCGATGAGCAGGCTGTCGGTCATGGCGGTGTGCAGTGATTTGGGGAGGTCAAGGAGCGGCCATTATTGCAGGGCCATGGCAAGTGCCGGAAGGCGGGCTATGTTGAAAGTGGAACCATGAGAATCAGACCTACAAGCCCCTCGACCCTTTCCCTGCATTACCTGCCCGGTGGCGGGTTCTGCGGGGCGGGGTTTCGGGGGGCTTTTTCATGTCGCCAGGTTCCATCAACCCATAACCATGGAGAACGGATCATGCGTATCCCACTGGAAATCACGTTCCGGCATATGGACACTTCCGAGGCCCTGGAAACCCGCATCCGCGAAAAAGCAGAAAAACTGGATCGCTTCTATCAGCACGTCATGGGCATCCGGGTGGTGGTGGAAGCCCCCCACGAGCACAAGCACCAAGGCAAGCTGTTCCACGTGCGCATCGATCTGACGGTGCCCGGCGGTGAACTGGTGGTTAGCAAGGGGCACCATCATCAAAGCCATGCCCACGAAGACGTCTACGTGGCCTTGCGGGATGCCTTCGATGTGGCCAAGCGGCGGCTGGAGGAATACAGCCGGCAGCAACGGGGGGACGTGAAGGCCCACAGCCTGCCTGCGGCCGCCGAGGTCCTGGAAATGAACGAGTAGGGCGGCTGAACGAGTAAGCCAGGTTTACCGGCCTGTTCGGCTAAAATCCCGCAACTTTTTCACGCGTTACGAGGTTTTCGAGCATGGCCGGTCATTCCAAATGGGCAAACATCCAGCACCGCAAGGGTCGTCAGGACGAAAAGCGGGGCCGCATATTCTCCCGCTACGCCAAGGAAATCACCGTGGCCGCCAAGATGGGCGGCGGTGACCCCAACTTCAACCCCCGCCTGCGCTTGGCCATTGACAAGGCCAAGGGTGAGAACATGCCCAACGACAACATCGACCGGGCCGTCAAGAAAGGCACCGGCGAGCTGGAAGGGGTGAACTACGAGGAAATCCGCTACGAAGGCTACGGCCCCGGCGGCGCGGCGGTGATCGTCGACTGCCTGACGGACAACCGGGTGCGTACCGTGGCGGACGTGCGCCACGCCATGTCCAAGCACGGCGGCAACATGGGCACCGACGGCTGCGTGGCCTTCCAGTTCAAGCACTGCGGCCAGATCATCCTGGAACCGGGCGCCGACGAGGACGCCGTTATGGAAGCCGCCCTGGAAGCCGGGGCCGAGGATGTGATCAGCAACGATGACGGTTCCATCGAGATCCTCACCGCCCCCACCGGCGACCTGGCCACCGTAAAGGAAGCCCTGGAAAAGGCCGGCTTCAAGCCCGTCATGGCGGAAATCACCATGAAGGCCCTGAACGAGACCGACGTCACCGGCGACGACGCAGTGAAGTTCCAGAAGATGCTGGACATGCTGGACGACCTGGACGACGTGCAGGAGGTGTACACCTCCGCCATCCTGCCGGACGCGTGAGGCCGCTTGCGCATCCTCGGCATTGACCCCGGCCTGCGTGTCACCGGCTACGGGGTCATCGAAAAGGTGGGGCAGCGCCTCACCTATCTGGGGAGCGGCGTCATCAAGACGGAGACGGGCGAGTTGCCCGGCCGCATCAAGATTCTGTTTGAAGGGGTGGCGGAAATTCTCGCCCACTTTCAGCCGGACGCCGCCGCCATCGAGAAAGTGTTCGTCAACGTCAACCCCCAGTCCACCCTGCTGCTGGGACAGGCCAGGGGGGCGGCCATCGCAGCCCTCACCCAGGCCAGCCAGCCGGTGTTCGAATACACCGCCTTGCAGGTGAAGCAGGCGGTGGTGGGCAACGGCCACGCCGACAAGACCCAGGTGCAGCATATGGTGAAACGCCTTTTGAACCTGCCCGGCGATCCCCGGCCCGATGCGGCGGATGCCCTGGCCTGCGCCATCTGCCACGCCCATGGGGGCCTGGGGCTGGGGGGGCTCATCGGTGCCGGGGGCCGGCGTCGGGCGGGGCGGATGTCATGAGCGATTTCTCTACGACGGCGCCCCGCGCACCCCGGGAGCCCAGCCTCCAGGCGCTGAAGAATCCCCTCCTGCGTTACCTGCTGGCCACCCGTCCGGCCTTTCTCACCATCACCCTGGCGGGCTGCCTGCTGGGGTTTTCCCTGGCGCCTGTCCTGCACGGGGGGCTTGCCGCCCTGACCCTGTTGCTGGCTTTGCTGGCCCATGCTGGCGTCAATGTGCTCAATGATTACTACGACCATTTGAACGGTACGGACGCCGCCAACACTGGCCGCTTGTTTCCCTTCACCGGTGGGTCCCGGTTTATCCAGAACGGGGTCCTGTCGCCCCGCCAGACCCTGGCCTATGGCCTGGCCCTGTTTGCCGCCGTGACGGTGGGGGGGCTGGGGCTCATCCAGGCCGCCGGAGCAGGCTTGTTCTGGATTGGCCTGGCGGGTTTGCTGATCGGCTGGGCCTATTCCGCCCCGCCCCTCAAGCTAAACAGCCGGGGCCTGGGGGAAATCTGCGTGGCGGCAGGTTTTTTGCTGGTGGTGGCGGGCAGCGCCTATGTGCAGCAAGGGTATTTCGATGCCTTGCCCTGGATTGCCGGCCTGCCCTATGCCCTGCTGGTGACCAATGTGCTTTACATCAACCAGTTTCCTGACCGGGAGGCGGATAGGCTGGTGGGCAAGTGGCATTGGGTGGTGCGGCTGGAGCCGGCCGTGGCGACCCGGGGGTATTGGCTGATCCTGGCCCTGGCCGGGGCAGCCTTGGCCGGGGGCGTGCTGGCCGGGACCTTGCCCGTCTGGGGATTGCTGTCCCTGCTGGGCATGGTGCCGGCCCTCCAGGCGGGGCGGCTGCTGGTTGCCCATGCGGCGACGCCCGGGCGTCTGGCGCCGGCCATCCGCATGACCATACTCGCGGCCCACCTGCAACCGGTTATCCTGGCCGGCATCCTGTTCTGGAGTGAGCGATGATCGGACGCATCAGCGGCGCCCTGCTGGAAAAGCAGCCGCCCCAGGTGGTAGTGGAGGCCGCCGGTCTGGGCTACGAGGTGGAGGTGCCCATGAGCACCTTCTTCAACCTGCCGGCCCTGGGGGAACGGGTCACCCTGCTGACCCACTTCGTGGTGCGAGAGGATGCCCAGTTGTTATATGGTTTTCTCACCCAGAAGGAGCGGGCAGCCTTTCGCGAACTCATCAAGATCAGCGGCGTGGGCCCCAAGCTGGCTTTGTCCGTCCTGTCCGGTCTGTCGGTGGACGAACTGGCCCAGTGCGTGGCACTACAGGAATCCGGCCGGCTGACCAAGGTGCCTGGCATCGGCAAAAAGACGGCGGAGCGGTTGTTGCTTGAGCTCAAGGGCAAGCTGGCGGACGCCCTGCCCCAGGCTGCGGGCGCCCTGACCTCTCCGGCGGGCGTGGCCGCAGATGCCTTGAACGCCCTCCTGGCCCTGGGCTATTCCGAAAAGGAGGCCCTGCCCACTCTGAAACAATTGCCGGAAGGTCTGGGCCTGGAAGAATCCATCCGCCAGGCCCTCAAGTTGTTGGTGAAAAAGTAAACTGGCCCCATGCTGGAACCTGACAAATTTTCTGCCGAGCGTGTCATCGCACCGTCCCCCGTGTCACGGGAAGAAGAAGTATTCGAGCGTGCCCTGCGGCCCCAGCGTCTGGCCGAATACGTGGGTCAGGCCCGGGCCCGGGAGCAGCTTGAAATCTTCATCCAGGCCGCCAGGAACCGGGCTGAGGCCCTGGACCATGTGCTGCTGTTCGGCCCCCCGGGCCTGGGCAAGACCACCCTGGCTCACATCATCGCCAAGGAAATGGGCGTGAACATGCGCCAGACCTCCGGGCCGGTGCTGGAGCGGGCAGGAGACCTGGCGGCCCTGCTCACCAACCTGGAGCCCCACGACGTCCTGTTCATCGACGAGATCCACCGGCTTTCGCCCGTGGTGGAGGAAATCCTCTACCCGGCCCTGGAGGATTTCCAGCTGGACATCATGATCGGCGAAGGGCCGGCGGCCCGCTCCGTGAAACTGGACCTGCCCCCCTTCACCCTGGTGGGGGCCACCACCCGCGCCGGCATGCTCACCAACCCCCTGCGGGACCGGTTCGGCATCGTCGCCAGGCTGGAGTTCTATACCCCGGATGAACTGGGCTTTATCGTCGCCCGTTCCGCCCGGTTGATGAACGTGGACATTACCCCGGAAGGAGCCTTCGAAGTGGCCCGCCGTTCCCGGGGCACGCCCCGCATTGCCAACCGCCTGCTGCGCCGGGTGCGGGACTATGCGGAAGTGAAGGCCGGCGGCCGGGTGGACGACGCCGTCGCCGATGCGGCCCTGAAGATGTTGGAAGTGGACAGCGCCGGCCTGGACGTGATGGATCGCAAGCTCCTCTCCGCCATGCTGGAGAAGTTCGCCGGCGGCCCGGTGGGGCTGGAGAACGTGGCGGCAGCCATCGGCGAGGCGGCGGACACCATCGAGGACGTGCTGGAACCCTATCTCATCCAGCAGGGCTTCCTGGCCCGCACCCCTCGGGGCCGGGTGGCCCAGCCCCTGGCCTGGCGCCATTTCGGCCTCATGCAGCCGGGGCGGGAAGATCAGTTGTTCGAGTGACAGTGACGGGCAGTGGGCACACCAACCTGGTGGGTGTTGCGAGGGGCGTTTCGGGAATATTTATATGAACATGAGCGAGCTGCCCGTTTTTACCTGGCCCGTGCGGGTTTATTGGGAAGACACCGATGCCGGTGGGGTGGTGTATTACGCCAACTACCTGAAATTCCTGGAGCGGGCCCGTACGGAGTGGCTTTCCGCCATCGGCGTGGAGCAGGATTACCTGGCCCGGGAGGCGGGCGTGGTGTTCGTGGTGCGCCGCGTGGAGGCGGATTATCTGCGTCCGGCCCGTTTCAATGACCGGCTGACGGTGGAATGCCGCCTGGCCAGCCTCAACCGGGCCAGCCTGGAAATGGCCCAGCGTATCTTGCGGGGGACAGGGGAAGACACGGAAATTCTCATGGAAGCCTGGGTAAAAGTGGCCTGCGTGGCGCATCCAGACTTCCGGCCGGCTAAAATCCCGGCAATCGTCACCCAGGCATTCAACCGCTGACCCCAATGGAACTTTCCCTCGCCCAGGACATGTCCTTCGTTTCCCTGATCGCCCAGGCCAGCTGGGTGGTGAAGGGTGTGCTCTTGCTGCTGTTGCTGGCCTCCGTGTTGTCCTGGTGGCTCATTTTCGAAAAAATGTTCACCCTGCGGCGGGAATTGCGGGCCTCCGAATCCTTCGAGCGGGATTTCTGGGGGGGTGGCCACAACGCCATCGTCGAGCGGGCGGATGGTGAGGAGCGCCGCTCCAGCCTGGAAGAGGTCTTCCGGGCCGGCTGGCGGGAATTCCGCATGAAGCGCAAGCACAGCGTGGCCTCCCCCGCCGTGCTGGAAAGTGCCCGGCGGGCCATGCGCGCCGCCTATCAGCGGGAAATGGACCTGCTGGAATCCTACCTGCCCTTCCTGGCTACAGTGGGGTCAGTCTCCCCTTATGTGGGCCTGTTCGGCACCGTATGGGGCATCATGAACGCCTTCATCGGCCTGTCCAACGTGGCCCAGGCCACCCTGGCCCAGGTGGCGCCGGGCATCGCCGAGGCCCTCATCGCCACGGCCATCGGCCTGTTCGCCGCCATTCCCGCGGTGATCGCCTATAACCGCTTCACCCACGACATCGACCGCCTGGCCAACCGCTACGACGTGTTCATGGAGGAGTTTTCCAACATCCTCCAGCAGGAGGTGGCCAGGCCATGATCCATCGCCGCACCCGCAAGGCCATGAACCAGATCAACGTGGTGCCCTACATCGACGTGATGCTGGTCCTGCTGGTGATCTTCATGGTCACGGCGCCCTTCATGAATCCAGGTCAGGTGGAGTTGCCCAGCGTGGGCAAGAGTGCCACTGCCCCGGTGGCGCCCCTGGAAGTGGTGGTGCGGGAGGACGGCACGCTGTTGTTGCGGGACCGGGGCGTGGAAGATGCGGGCGAGAGCCTGACCGAGGACCGGCTGGCTGCCAGCGTTCAGGCCCGGCAGCAGACGAATCCCGGGCAGCCAGTGGTGATATCTGCCGACCGGAATGTGCGCTACGAAGTGGTCATGCGGGTCATGGACACGCTTCAGACCCTGGGAGTGCCCCGCGTCGGGCTTCTGGTTAAACCGGCCAGCCCGTGATCACCGCACCCCGCTTCCAGCATGTTTCCAGCGGCGGGCTGGCCGTGGTGGTGCACGGCCTGTTTCTGCTGGCCCTGGTGCTGAGCATGTCCTGGAAGAGCCTGCCGCATCTGCCGGTGGAAGCGGATCTCTGGGTGGATCTGCCGGCACCCGCGCCGGAGATGCCGGAGCCGGAATTGTCCGCGCCGCCGCTCCCGGAGCCCGAGTCTGCCCCCGCTCCACCCCAGGCCCAGCTCCCCAGTGAGGCGGATATCGCCCTGCGCAAGGCGGAGGAGGAAAAACTTCGCCAGGCAGAGGAACTCAAGCGCGAGGAAGCGGCTCGCATGAAGGCGGAAGCGGATGCCCGGCAGGCGGAGGAAGAGGCTGCCGAGCGGGTCCGGCAGGAGCAGGAGGCTCGGGAACAGGCGGAGCAGAAGCGCCTGGAGGAGATCAAGCAGGCCCTGAAACGCCGGCAACTGGAACAGGATATGGCGCGCCAGGCCCGGGCGGATCTGGAAGCGGAGGAGGCCCAGGTACGCGTGCTTCAGGTACGGGAGGCCCAACGGGCCAAGGTGGTGGCGGATTACCGGCAGCGTATCCAGGCCAAGGTGCTGTCCTACGTGCGCCTGCCGCCACGGATCAGCGGTAACCCGGAAGCGGTGTTCCAGGTGAGCCTGTTTGCCAACGGGGAGGTGAAGTCGGTCAAACTGGTGAAGTCCAGTGGCCAGCCGGCTTATGACGAGGAAGTGGAACGGGCCATACTGAAGGCCTCGCCTTTGCCGCTACCGGCTGAACGAGAGTCGGCGGCGGCTTTCCGGGATGGAATCACCATGAAGTTCCGCCCCCATCCGGACGGTTTGCCGGGCAGACGTTGAGGACGGTGGTGCAGGGCGTTTTTTGAATCTATGGAATGCGGGATAGAGCTGTCATGAATGTGTGGTCAAAAATGCTGACGAGAATGGGTCTGCTGGTTTTGCTGACCCTGGCGGCCCTGCCGGCCCGGGCCCTGATGACCATCGAGATCATTGGCGGGGCGGGCAACAAGATACCGGTTGCCGTTCTGCCCTTTGCCGTAAAGGGGGGGGAGGTGCTCAACCCTGGGGATGTCATCACCAACGACCTGGGGCGCAGCGGTTATTTCCGGGTGCTGGACCCCAAGGGTGTCGCTTCACCCGCCGATACCCAGTCCCTGGCGCTGCCAGAGTGGAAGGGCAGGGGGGCAGATGCCGTGGTCATGGGCCACGTGGTGCCCGCCGCCGGGGGGCGGGTGGAGGTGCGTTTCTGGTTGTTCGACGCCGTGCGCCAGACCCAACTGAGTGCCCTGTCCTACACCACCAGCGCGGCCGGCCTGCGTTCCGTGGCCCACAAGATCGCCGACCTGGTGCATGAAAAGCTGCTTGGAGAACCCGGTCCCTACTCGGGGCGCATCGCCTACATCCTCAAGCGGGGCAGCCGCTACGAATTGCAGGTGGCCGATGCCGACAGCCAGAACGCCATCACCGTGGCTGCTTCTTCCGAACCTCTGATCTCGCCCGCCTGGTCCCCGGACGGTAGCCGGCTGGCCTACGTGTCCTTTGAAGACAAGAAGCCGGTGGTGTATGTGCAGAATCTGGCGGACGGCAGCCGCCGGGCTGTGGCCAAGTTCCGGGGCTCCAACTCTGCGCCTGCCTGGTCTCCCGATGGACGCACTCTGGCGGTGGCGCTGTCCAAGGACGAAACCTCCCAGATCTACATGCTGGATGTGGCAACCGGCGCGGCGCGGCGCTTCACCCGGGGGGGCGCACTGGATACCGAGGCGGTTTTTAGCCCGGATGGCCGCTGGGTGTTTTTTACCTCGGACCGGGGGGGTACACCCCAGATCTACCGGGCCTCCGTGGAAAGTGGCGAGACGTCCCGTATCACCTTCGAGGGAAGCTATAACGTCTCCCCGGCCCTGTCGCCAGATGGCAAGACCCTGGCCTTCGTGCATCGCCGGGATGGCCGCTTCCATGTGGCGGTTATGGACCTGGCCAGCCGGCAGATGCAGGTGCTCACGGATACCGCCTATGACGAGTCACCCAGCTTTGCTTCAAATGGCCGCCTGATCCTGTACGCTACCCTGGTGAACGGCCGGGGTGTACTGGCCACGGTCAGCGTGGATGGCAAGGTGCGGCAACGCTTGTCCCAATCCGGCGACCTGCGGGAACCCACCTGGGGACAGTGAGTTCAAGTAAGGCCATAATGTGGCCGATAGATGGCAAAGCAGGATGTTGGGCCCCGCCCGGCCGGTGGATCGGGCTGGACCGGACCCGGCGATGACATGGATTGTTGATAGAGGATTGCATTTATGAAACAACTTGCCCTGGTCCTGAGTCTGGCCGCATTGCTGGCTGGCTGTGCGGAGACACCCAAGGATGCCGTGATCGAGGATCGCGGTATCAAGACCCAACCCCTGGCCGGAGATGCCCAGGATGGAAGCCCCCAGGGAGCGACCACCCAGGGTGTGACCATGTCGCCCATCGACGGCAAGCCTCTGGATGGGGGCAGTGGCGGTATGGCAGGCACGCCCCAGAAAGTGGAAACCCAGGCTCTCCCCGAGCCGGCTACGGAGGTCAAGCCCCTGGGGGCCGCGGACGGTGCGGCCGGGGCAGGCGCGGACGGCGCCCTTACGCCGGAGCAGCAGCAAGCTGCCATTGCCTTGCAATTGAAGGACCCCAACAGCCCCCTTTCCAAACGGGTCATCCATTTCGACTATGACAGTTCCGCCATCCGGGATGAATACCGCAGCCTGTTGGAAGCCCATGCCGAATTTCTGAAGAGCAATCCGGCCAGCAAGGTCATCCTGCAAGGCCACGCCGACGAGCGGGGCAGCCGGGAGTACAACCTGGCTCTGGGTCAGCGCCGCGCCGAGAGTGTGTTCAAGGCCATGTCCCTGCTGGGTGTCACGGAAGCCCAGATCGAGCCCGTGTCCATGGGCGAGGAAAAACCCGTTGCTGAAGGGCACGAAGAGAGCGCCTGGCAGCAGAACCGTAGAACCGAAATCCTGTACCACGGCGAATGAAAACCATCAGACTCCCCCTCCTGTTGCTGGCGCTGGCAGCCCATCCTCTCAGCGCCACGGCAGCGGATGATATTTCCGCCCGGCTCAGCAAGCTGGAAAGCCAGTTGCAGAACCAGGGCCTTTTGAACCTGCTGAACCAGGTCGAAGCCCTCAAAGCGGAAGTGGCTCGCCTGCGGGGCACCCAGGAAGAACTTGCTTACCAGCAGACCGCGGCCGACAAACGGGTCAAGGATCTGATTGCCGACATGGATGACCGGGTCAAGGAGCTGGAAAACAGGCCGGTGGCCCCCGTGGCGCCGGCCAATGCGGTGCGTTTGCAGCCGGCCCAGGCCTTGAGCTCGCCCCTGGCGACAGCTTCGCCCGTCTTGTCGCCTGCCGCACCGGTGGCTGAGGGGGAGGGCAAGGCCTACGAAAATGCCCACAACCTGATCAAGGCGGGACGCTACAAGGAAGCCGTGTTTGCCATGCAGGACTTCGTCAAGGCCTATCCGGAAAGCGGGCTGGTGCCCAATGCCCATTACTGGACGGGTTTTTCCTATGTGGGCATGTCGGATTTCGAGAGCGCGGCCGCAAGTTACCAGTTCCTGATCGACACCTTCCCCAATGCGCCCAAGACGCCGGATGCCATGTTGTCCCTGGCCCGGGCCCAGGTGCAGATGAACCGCCAGCCCGAGGCGGTGGCAACCCTGGGGCAGCTCATCGAGCGTTTCCCTTATAGCCGCGCTGCCGACGGCGGTAAGAAGCTGCTTTCCACCCTGAAGTAATCTTGCAGGACACCGGGACTTCTCTCCGTGTGCGCATCACGGAGATTTTCTTTTCCCTGCAGGGCGAAACCAGCCGGGCAGGTTTGCCCACGGTCTTTGTCCGCCTGACCGGCTGTCCCCTGCGCTGCGGCTACTGCGATACCAGCTATGCCTTCCAGGGGGGCGAATGGATGGATATTGAGCAGATCCGGGAGCGGGTCACGCAGTATCCCGCCCGCCACGTCACGGTCACCGGGGGTGAGCCCCTGGCCCAGAAGGCCTGCCTGCCGCTTCTGAGCCGGCTTTGCGACCTGGGTCTGGATGTCTCCCTGGAAACCAGCGGTGCCCTGGACATGGCCGGGGTCGATGGCCGCGTGGCCCGCATCCTGGATATCAAGACCCCGGGTTCCGGCGAAGTGGAACGCAACCTTTGGTCCAATCTGGACTGCCTGACCCCCAGAGACGAAGTGAAGTTCGTGCTGACGGGGGAGGCGGATTACCTCTGGGCCCGGGAAACCCTGCAGCAACGGAATATCGCCTCGCGCTGCCCGGTACTGTTCTCGCCGGTCTGGGGCAGCTTGCCGCCCGCCACCCTGGCCGAATGGGTGCTGCGGGATGGCTTGCCCGTGCGCATGCAGGTACAGCTCCACAAGATTCTCTGGGGGGAGGCCCAGGGACGATGAGTGCCTCGCCCAAGGCAGTGGTCCTGGTTTCCGGTGGCCTGGATTCCGCTACGGCATTGGCCGTCGCCCGACAGCAGGGTTATGCCTGCTACGCCTTGAGTCTGGATTATGGTCAGCGCCACCGTTCCGAACTGGCAGCGGCCGCCAGGGTGGCCCGGCATCTTGGCGCTGTAGAACATCGCATCATGAGGCTGGACATGGGGCCCATGACGGGTTCTGCCCTGACAGACCCCGGCGTGGACGTTCCGGTGGAGGGCGTGGAGGGGGGAATACCGGTCACCTATGTGCCGGCCCGCAACACGATCATGTTGTCCCTGGCCCTGGGCTGGGCGGAAGTCCTGGACGCGGATGCCATCTACATCGGCGTCAACGCGGTGGACTATTCAGGCTACCCGGATTGTCGCCCTGAGTTCGTGGCCGCCTACCAGGCCATGGCGGACCTGGCCACCAAGCGGGCAGTGGAAGGCCGCTCCATCCGCCTGGAAACCCCCCTGATGGACCTCAGCAAGGCGGACATCGTCCGCCTGGGCTTGTCCCTGGGGGTGGATTACAGTCTGACCGTTTCCTGTTACCAGGCCAATGAGGTCGGTGATGCCTGCGGACGCTGCGATTCATGCCGGTTGCGGCGCCAGGGGTTCCTGGACCTGGGCGTGACTGATCCGACTCGCTATTCCTGGTGAGGCGTTCACCACCCAAGCCCGTAGGCCTGGGCCTATAATCCGCCGGCTTTACATCTGCAAGCACTATAAAACCCCCCTGAGAGGAGCGAGAGATGGAGAATGTGGAAAATCCCGCAGCACTGGTGGCGTGGTTGGGCTTTTTTCTGGCCCTGATATTCGGTTATGTGGCCAACAAAACGAGTTTCTGCACCATGGGCGCGGTTTCAGATGTGGTGAACATGGGGGAATGGGGCCGCATGCGCTCCTGGTTGCTGGGTATCGCCATTGCGATTCTGGGCACCAACCTCATTGCCTACATGGGCTATCTGGATATTTCCCAGACGATCTATACCCGGGGCACGGTTTATTGGTTCGGCGCACTGGCCGGGGGTTTGATTTTTGGCGTCGGCATGACGCTGGCAGGAGGCTGCGGCCAGCGGACCCTGGTGCGCCTGGGCGGTGGAAACCTTAAATCCGTGGTGGTGTTTCTCTTCCTGGGTTACTCCGCCCTGGTCACGATGAACGGCATTCTACGTATCCCCCTGGATAGCATCCTGCGTGCTGATGTTTTCACGGTTCACCTGGATAATTTACAGACCATCCCCAGCCTCATTGGTATGAGTGATGGGGTGTCCCAGTTGTCTGTCGCCCTGATTCTGTCTCTCGTCATCCTTGCCTTCGTATTTTCCAGCAAGGAATTTCGTGAAAGTCGAGACAACCTCCTGGCCGGTCTGGTCGTTGGCGTAGTTGTGGTACTTGGGTGGTATGTGACCGGCTACTTGGGGTTTTCCGAGAACGAATTCATGGAAAGAACCTATTTGGGAACCGATTCCAAACTGGCTGAGTCCATGACATTCGTGGGGCCTTTGGCATACACAATGGATTTGTGGGCCTACTGGCGGGACAAGCAGGTCACCTTCGGTGTGGCCTCCGTGTTCGGGGTCGTCATCGGTTCGTTTATCTACTCGGTTTTCAACCGCAGTTTCCGCTGGGAGTACTTCAATTCTCCCCAGGACATGTTCCGCCATATCGTGGGGGCAGTGCTGATGGGCTTCGGTGGCATTGCGGCCATGGGCTGTACCATTGGTCAGGCGGTTACCGGGGTCTCTACCCTGGCGATCAGTTCCTTCATCGTCTTTTTCGGTATCGTGGTGGGGGCGGCGATCACCATGAAGATTCAGTACTACATGATCATGCGGTCGGCCTGATCGAAAAGATTTATTCAGCGTTGATGGTTTTCTGCCGATAAACTGGGATGCCAGGCTTGGGCGTCAAGCCGCCGGAAAGGATAAACATGCGGAAACTACTGGGTGTGGTGTTCTTGGGGGTTGTGGCGATATTGGCGCCGTTCATGGCCCATGCCAGCGGGACCAAGGCAATCAACTTCCAGTTTACCGACATCAACGGCAAGACCCTGAAATTGTCCGATTTCAAGGGTAAGTGGGTGTTGGTCAACTTCTGGGCTCCCTGGTGTCCCCTATGCTGGGTGGAAGTACCTACGCTGAATGAATTGAACAAGCGTTCGGATTTCGTGGTTATTGGTGTCGGTCTGGATTACGGCCCGGACGAAAATGTGGTGAGGGAAGCCGCCAGCCGCCATAACCTGGACTTCAACAGCATCGTCGCTGGCGGTTCCCGTCGCAACCAGGACAGCCCGTTCCGGCAGGTCGGACCGGTGGACTTCTACCCGACCTCTTATATCTACGATCCCGAAGGTGAAATCGTGATGTTCATTCCGGGTCAGGTGCGTTTGAACAAGGTGCTTGCCTTCATGGATTCCTACAAGAGCAAGTATCCGCAGACCCAGGTGGTTGAAGGTAAGCAGAGCAGCACCACGGAAGTCACCTCGCCCGTTCAGGAAGTGACCTACTCCAAACCCGGCGACACCTCCGCTGCCGCCGTGGGGCGTGGCCGGACGCCTGCCGCCAAACAGCCAGTCCGCAAGACCAGTCCTTCAAAAACCGTGACCTACTGAGGGGTTGACCCAGCGTAGCTTGTTTGTCAAAATTGCGCGCTTTCCTGGGTGGTTAGCTCAGCTGGTAGAGCAGCGGACTTTTAATCCGTTGGTCGTGGGTTCGAATCCCCCACCACCCACCAGATACAGGGGTTTGGCGAAGGCCAAACCCCTTTTGTTTTGTGGCCCCCATGGATTGGCTTGACCGTCTCATGGGCAATCGCTAGTGTTCAAAGCTTTTCCAGGTATCCATATCAAGCCATGGCCGACACGGAGTTGACCGGAGCGGAGATCGTTGTCCGCTGTTTGCGCGACGAGGGGGTGAAGCACATATTCGGTTACCCCGGCGGGGCCGTGCTGAACATCTACGACGAAATCTACAAGCAGGACGATTTTCTGCATGTGCTGGTGCGTCATGAACAGGCCGCCCTTCATGCCGCAGATGCCTATGCCCGGTGCACGGGCGAGGTGGGGGTGGCGATAGTGACCTCCGGCCCGGGGGCCACCAACGCCGTCACCGGTATCGCCACTGCTTACATGGACTCCATTCCCATGGTGGTCATCACCGGCCAGGTGCCCACGGCGGCCATTGGCTTGGATGCCTTTCAGGAAGTGGATACGGTTGGCATCACCCGGCCCTGCGTGAAACACAACTTCCTGGTGAAGGATGTGCGGCATCTGGCCGAAACCATCAAGAAGGCTTTCTACATTGCGGCTACCGGCCGTCCTGGGCCGGTGGTGGTGGATATTCCCAAGGATGTCACCCAGCACACCTGCGAGTATCACTATCCCAAGAGCGTGACCATGCGCTCCTACAACCCCACCAGCAAGGGGCATTCCGGCCAGATCAAGAAGGCCGCCCAGATGCTGCTGGAGGCCAAGCGTCCCATCATCTACACCGGCGGTGGCGTGGTGCTGGGCAACGCGGCCAAACAGGTCACCGAGCTGACCCGCCTGCTGGGTTTCCCCGTCACCAATACCCTCATGGGGCTTGGCGGCTACCCTTCTCCCGATCCCCTGTTCCTGGGTATGCTGGGCATGCACGGCACCTACGAAGCCAACATGGCCATGCAGCACTGCGATGTGTTGCTGGCGGTGGGGGCCCGTTTCGATGACCGGGTCATCGGTAACCCGAAGCATTTCGCCAGCGAACACCATCGCATCATCCACATCGATGTGGACCCTTCCTCCATCTCCAAGCGGGTCAAGGTGGATGTGCCCATCGTCGGCGACGTGGCTCAGGTGCTGGACGAAATCATCAAGATCATCAAGGCCGAGAAAGCCAGGCCGGACGATCAGGCCCTGAAGGCCTGGTGGGCTCAGATCGAGTTGTGGCGTTCCCAGGACTGCCTCAAGTACGACAAGAGCACAACGGTCATCAAGCCTCAATATGTGGTGGAAAAGCTCTACGAAGTGACCCAGGGCCAGGCCTATGTCACTTCTGACGTGGGCCAGCACCAGATGTGGGCCGCCCAATACTACAAGTTTGACCAGCCCCGGCGCTGGATCAACTCCGGCGGCCTGGGCACCATGGGCTTCGGCCTGCCCGCCGCCATGGGCGTGCAGTTTGCCCATCCGGAAGCCATGGTGGCCTGCGTCACCGGCGAGGGCAGCATCCAGATGAACATCCAGGAACTTTCCACCTGCCTGGAACACAAGCTACCCCTCAAGGTGATCCTGCTTAACAACGGCTATCTGGGCATGGTGCGCCAGTGGCAGGAGTTCTTCTACGAAGAGCGCTATGCCGAGTCCTACATGACCTCCCTGCCGGACTTCGTGAAACTGGCAGAAGCCTACGGCCACGTGGGCATGGTGGTGGAAAAGCCCGAGGACGTGGAGCCTGCTCTGCGGGATGCCTTTGGCAAGTACAAGGACCGTCTGGTGTTCATCAACTTCCTCACCGATCCCCGGGAAAACGTGTACCCCATGATTCCCGCCGGCAAGGGATTGTCTGAAATGATCCTGGTGTAACGGCCATGCGACACATCATCTCCCTACTCATGGAAAACGAGGCCGGTGCCCTGTCCCGGGTGGCGGGCCTGTTTTCTGCCCGGGGCTACAACATCGAATCCCTCACCGTGGCGCCCACCGAAGATGCCACCCTGTCCCGCATGACCATCGTCACCCGGGGTTCCGACGATGTCATCGAACAGATCACCAAGCAGCTCAACAAGCTGGTGGACATCGTCAAGATCCAGGACCTGTCCGACGGCAGCCACATAGAGCGGGAGCTCATGTTGGTGAAGGTGCGCACCCATACCCCCGAGCTGCGGGAAGAAATGAAGCGCATGGCCGACATATTCCGGGGTCGGGTCATCGACGTGGCGGACAAGACCTACACCATTGAATTGACCGGCCCAGGCTCCAAGCTGGACGCATTCCTGGAAGCCCTGGAGCCCTCCGCCATCCTGGAAACCGTACGCACCGGCGCCTCCGGCATCGGCCGGGGCGACCGCATCATGAAAGTTTGATAGTCAGAAAGGATCTCCCATGAAGATTTACTACGAAAAAGACTGCGACCTGTCCCTGATCAAGAAGAAGAAGGTCACCATCGTCGGCTACGGTTCCCAGGGCCACGCCCATGCCAACAACCTGAAGGACTCCGGTGCCAAGGTCACGGTGGGCCTGCGCAAGGGGGGCGCCTCCTGGGACAAGGCCAAGAAGGCGGGCCTGAACGTCAAGGAAATCGATGCCGCCGTCAAGGATGCGGACGTGGTGATGATGCTGGTGCCGGACGAGCTCCAGCCCGACGTCTACCGCAACGAGATCGAGCCCAACATCAAGAAGGGTGCTGCCCTGGCTTTCGCCCACGGCTTCTGCATCCATTACAACCAGATCGTGCCCCGCGCGGACCTGGACGTGATCATGATCGCCCCTAAGGCCCCCGGCCACACCGTGCGTTCCGAGTACGTCAAGGGCGGTGGCATTCCCGACCTGATCGCTGTGTACCAGGACGCCTCCGGCAAGGCCAAGGACATGGCCCTGTCCTACGCTGCTGCCATCGGTGGCGGTCGCACCGGCATCATCGAGACCACATTCAAGGATGAGACCGAGACCGACCTGTTCGGCGAGCAGGCCGTGCTGTGCGGTGGTGCCGTGGAACTGGTGAAGATGGGTTTCGAGACCCTCACCGAGGCTGGCTACGCCCCCGAGATGGCCTACTTCGAGTGCCTGCATGAACTGAAGCTGATCGTCGACCTGATGTACGAGGGCGGCATTGCCAACATGAACTACTCCATTTCCAACAACGCGGAATATGGCGAGTACGTCACCGGCACCGAAGTGATCAACGAGCAGTCCCGCGCCGCCATGCGCAACGCCCTGAAGCGCATCCAGTCTGGCGAGTACGCCAAGATGTTCATCAATGAGGGAAAGACCAATTACCCCTCCATGACGGCTCGCCGCCGCCTGAACGCCGCCCACCCCATCGAGGTGACCGGCGAGAAGCTGCGCGAGATGATGCCCTGGATCAAGGCCAACAAGCTGGTGGACAAGAGCCGCAACTGATGTCGTGAGGCGTGAGAGTGCCGGTGAGAGACGTGTAACCCCGTCTCGCCGGGTGTCTCTCGCCCCATGCCTGTCGAACCCATGTGCATCGGTCTCGTTCCTCCCTCCAAAGCCCCCTGGCCCCACCCGATCATTGCCCGGGAAGGCTGGCCCTTTCTTGCCTTGTCCCTGGTCGCGGCGGTTGCTGTGACCGTATTGGCCGGCTGGGCCTGGGCAGCGCCGGTCTGGATCATCGTCTTGTTTGTCTTGCAGTTCTTCCGTGATCCGGCCCGTATCGCTCCCATCGGTGAAGGCCTGGTGTTGTCGCCGGCCGACGGTCGCATCGTCGCCGTGGAAGAAACGGACGATCCCTGGCTTCAGCGCCGGGCCCTTAAGATCAGCGTGTTCATGAACGTGTTCAACGTCCATTCCAACCGGGCCCCGGTGGATGGCGAGGTCAAAGGCCGCTGGTACAACCCGGGCAAGTTCATCAACGCGGACCTGGCCAAGGCCTCCACCGAGAACGAGCGCAATGCGGTCTGGTTTCGTACCCCGGACGGCAAGGATGTGACCAGCGTCCAGGTGGCCGGCCTCATCGCCCGGCGCATCCTCTGCTACGTGGAGCCCGGTGCCACCCTCAGCCGGGGGCAGCGCTACGGATTCATCCGCTTTGGCTCCCGGGTGGACGTCTACCTGCCCACCGATGCCCGTCCCCGAGTGGCCATCGGGGACAAGGTGCACGCCTCCAGCGATGTGCTGGCCCAGCTCTGATCCATGACGGACAGTCAGGCCGGCCCGGACCCCGAGTCCCCTGAGGAAGAAGGCAAACCCCGCCGCCGGGGCATTTATCTGCTGCCCAACCTGTTCACCACGGGGGCCCTCTTCGCTGGCTTCTATGCCATCGTGCAGGCCATGAACGGCCATTTCGAGCAGGCGGCCATCGCCATTTTCGTGGCCATGGTGCTGGATGGGCTGGACGGCCGGGTAGCCCGGCTGACCAATACCCAGAGTGCCTTCGGGGCCGAATACGATTCCCTCTCCGACATGGTGTCCTTTGGCGTGGCACCGGCCCTGGTGATCTACAGCTTTGCCCTGCAAGGCATGGGTAAGCTGGGCTGGATCGCAGCCTTCGTCTATTGTGCCGGGGCTGCCCTGCGCCTGGCCCGCTTCAACACCATGCTGGCAGTACAGGACAAGCGCTGGTTCCAGGGTATGCCCAGCCCCTCGGCCGCTGCCCTGGTGGCCAGCTTCGTCTGGGTGCTGGTGGATAATCAGGTGGCGGGCGACGACGTGCGCGGCTTCGCCTGGGCGCTCACCCTGTTTGCCGGCTTGTCCATGATCTCCAATTTCCGCTTTTACAGCGGCAAGGACATCAACCTGCGCCGCAGCGTGCCCTTCGTTGTCATCGTTCTTGTGGCCCTGGCCTTCAGTCTGGTGTCCATCGATCCCCCCATCGTATTGTTCGTCCTGTTCCTGGCCTATGGGGTCTCAGGCTACCTGCTATGGATTAAACGGCGTCTGGGCCCCAAGCCGCGGGGTGAAGACCCGGCGCCCTGAGCCTGAGGGACGGGAAGCATCCCGGCCCGGTATTGCGTGTGTATGGAGTGCACCATGAAAGACTCACTGATCATTTTCGACACCACCCTGCGGGACGGCGAACAGAGCCCCGGGGCGTCCATGACCAAGGAAGAAAAGGTCCGTATCGCCAAGCAGCTCGAACGCATGCGGGTGGACGTGATCGAGGCGGGCTTTCCCGCCGCCAGCAATGGCGATTTCGAGTCGGTGAAGGCGGTGGCGGACAGCATCCGGGACAGCACGGTATGTGGCCTGGCCCGGGCCCTGGAAAAAGACATCGCCCGGGCCGGCGAGGCCCTGAAGGGGGCCAACTCCGGCCGCATCCATACCTTCATCGCCACCAGCCCCATCCATATGGAAAAGAAGCTGCGCATGACGCCGGACCAGGTGGTGGAACAGGCAGTGAAAGCGGTCAAATGGGCGCGTCAGTTCACGGACAACGTGGAGTTCTCCCCGGAGGATGCGGGCCGTTCCGATCCGGATTTCCTCTGCCGGGTGCTGGAAGCGGTCATCGATGCCGGCGCCCGTACCCTCAACATTCCCGATACGGTGGGCTATGCCCTGCCCAGCCAGTTTGGCGAATTGATCCGCACCCTGAGGGAGCGCATCCCCAACTCTGACAAGGCCATCTTCTCCGTCCATTGCCACAATGACCTTGGCCTGGCGGTGGCCAACTCCCTTTCGGCGGTGCTCAACGGCGCTCGTCAGGTGGAATGCACCGTCAACGGCCTGGGGGAGCGGGCGGGCAACGCCGCCCTGGAGGAGATAGTCATGGCAGTGCGTACCCGCCAGGACATCTTCCCTTGTGAAACCCGCATCGATACCACCCAGATCGTGCCTGCCTCCCGGCTGGTGTCCGGCATCACCGGCTTTGCGGTGCAGCCCAACAAGGCCATTGTCGGCGCCAATGCCTTCGCCCATGAGTCCGGCATCCATCAGGACGGGGTGCTGAAGCACCGGGAAACCTACGAGATCATGCGGGCCGAGGATGTGGGCTGGACCGCCAACAAGATGGTGCTGGGCAAGCATTCCGGCCGCAACGCCTTCAAGACCCGCCTCAAGGAACTTGGCATCGAACTGGCCACGGAAGAAGACTGGAACGCCGCCTTCGCCCGCTTCAAGGACCTGGCGGACAAGAAGCACGAGATCTTCGACGAGGACCTCCACGCCCTGGTGTCCGACGATGCCACCTTCGAATCCTGCGACCGCTTCAAGCTGGCTTCACTCCGGGTCTGTTCCGAAACCGGTGAGACCCCCCATGCCCAGGTGGTGCTGTCCGACAACGGCGAGGAGTTGCGGGCCGATGCGGACGGAGGCGGGCCGGTGGATGCCTCCTTCAAGGCCATCGAGAAGATGGTGGCCAGCGGCACGGACCTGCTGCTCTACTCCGTCAACAATATCACCACGGGTACGGATGCCCAGGGAGAAGTGACCGTGCGTCTGTCCAAGGGGGGCCGCATCGTCAACGGCCTGGGGGCAGATACGGACATCGTCATCGCCTCCGCCAAAGCTTACCTGAATGCCCTGAACAAACTGTTCAGCGCCGAGGAAAGGGCCCACCCCCAGGTATGAGCTGGCACGGCGGATGAAATAAAAAGGGCAGCCCGTGGGCTGCCCTTTTTTCTGGCCCCGGGGCCTCAGTTATCCATGTGAACGCAAGGTACCTGGCCACCTTTGTCTGAGACTTCGGTGGGTACCTTGCCGATCCACATCTGCCACATGGAAATGAACCACATGGCAGCGAAGGACATGCCCATGATGGCACCACTTCCAATCACCACCCAGGCAAAGCCAGACCAGACCTTAGTGAGGTACCAGGATGCCACGTCGGTGAGCAGCACGACAAAAGGTGCAGCAATCAATGCACACTTCAGCCAGGTGGGGCGCACATAGGCGTGGGTGAAGATGTAGCCGACGATGAAGAAGATGAAGGTGATGGAGAACAGGTGGATGTGGGATACCCGCACCAGGGTGTGGATGGTCATGCCTTCGTCCTTGGCGGTGACCTTGGAAACCCCTTCATAGCTGGTGAAGTTAGGCAGGTGGGGGTTGGCATCCGGGTTGTGGCACATCACGCAGTGTTCCTGGATGATGGGATTGGCGGTGCTTTCAAACTGGTCCTGGGGGGCACCGGCATGGAGCCAGTTGAACAGGACCTCGCGCTTTTCTGCGGGCAGCATGTCAGCCATGGAGGCCCGCAGGGCGGCTTCCATCTTGGTGCCTTCCGGATTGCCGCTGTAGGAGATCATCAAGTCCTTGGCGGTCAGCATGGGCTTGCCATCCTTGCCCGCATGGTTTTCCCATACCTGGATCATGGCCATGAGATAGCCCGTGCCGAAAACGATCAGCACCATGCTGAACAGCACCCGCATGGACATGGGCAGGAATTTGAAATGGACGAAATTGATGTTGGTCATCGGCTGCTCCTGGACTCCTGAAGTGAGGGATATATAAGCGGGCGCTAATCTAACAGAATGCATCCTATCTGGATATCCATGTCCGACATTTGATGTCGGTCAAGTCGGCTGGTGTGGGGTTTTCGCCTTACGGGTGTACCAGGCCGCAGCCACAAAAAAGACCAGGGACAGCCCCACTTCCACCAGACCCAGCCAGGCGCCAGGAGGGGGATCTGTCCAGGCGCGCACGCTGCCCTCGGTGAAATACAGCCAGACCAGCAGGGTGGACCAGCGGTAGGTGTAGAGCTTGCCCCGCAGGATGCCGAACAGAGGAATGAGCAAGGGTACGATCTTCAGCACCAGCCAGGTGCCCCCGGGGCGCAAGGGGGCCAGCCAGAGCTCCCAGGCCAGGCCCAGGAGGATCAGGCCAATGAGGCTGGCGGAGGCCAGCGCCTGGAGCAGGGCCGGACTCATGCCGGTGTTCTGCAGGACTGGGCCAGGGCCACCAGGGCGGCCCGGGCCTGCTGGGCGTCTGTGACCGGGGTGTCGAAGTCGAAGCGCAGGCCCCGTCCATCGGCCCGCACGTCGAAACCGTCCGGGTCGATGCCGATCATCTCCGCTGCCCCCACCTTAAGGCTGTGGACATGGCGGCAATAGGCCACCAGGTTGTGCCCGTGGTCGGCGTTCATGTGGGCCAGGATGTCCGCTTCCTGTTCCGCCAGGGGACTGGCCGGCAGAAGATAGTTTTCCGGCTCCACCCAATGGATGCGGCCAAAGCCGCCGATCCAGCGCACCCGCACCGGGTCGATGCGATAGAAGCTGAAGTCGTGCATGGCGAAGTAGGCCTCGGCCTGGGGGTGTTGCCGCAGGTAGCGGGGCCCCAGGGCATCCTTGTCCGGCAGGCGCTGGGCCCGGCCCAGGATCGTCACCCGGCCTGTCACCTGCATATCCGGGCTGTAGGGCTGCACGATGAGGGAGCAGCGGGCATCGGCGGCCAGGTTCTTCGTGTGTTCCGCCAGGGTGGAAATGAGGATCACCGGGCAGCCGCTGTGGTCGGTGACAAAGGGGGCCACGGAGCCAAAGGGAAAGCCTTCCACCCGCTGGGAAAGGGTCGAGAGCACGCCGGAGAACTGGGCCCGCACGAAGCGACGGGCATCCTGGCCGTTGTTGCGGCCCGCCTCCGGGGTCTGGGACGCGTCGCTCATGCCAGCCTCCGGGCCAGTTCCGCCAGCCGCTTGCCCTGGGCAAAGGCCAGGCGCCGCTCTTCTTCGCTGATGGGCTGCTTGCCGTCGGGGCCGGCCCAGTGGCTGACGCCGTAGGGGGTGCCGCCGGTGCGGGTCTGGTTCAGTTCCGGGTTGGAATAGGGCAGTCCGGCGATGACCATGCCATGGTGCAGCAGGGGCAGCATCATGGTGAGCAGGGTGGTTTCCTGGCCGCCGTGCAGGCTGGCGGTGGAGGTGAACACGCAGGCGGGTTTGCCCGCCAGGGCCCCTTCCAGCCAGAGTCCCGAGGTGCCGTCCCAGAAATGTTTCATGGCGGAGGCCATGTTGCCGAAACGTGTAGGCGAGCCCACCGCCAGGCCGGCGCATTCCCGCAGGTCGTCCAGGGTGGCGAAGGGGGCCCCTTCGTCGGGCACCAGTTTGGCGGGTGTGTCACGTTCGGTCATCACCCTGGGCACCGTGCGGACCCGGGCCTGGCAGCCTTCCACCGAGGCCACGCCGTGGGCCAGGTGCTGGGCCAGTTGTTTCACGGAGCCGTGCAGGCTGTAGTAGAGCACCAGGATATCCGTCATGTTTCCCTCCAAAGAGGCGGAAATCATAGCAGCGGAAGGGGGCAGCCCATGGCAAGGGGCGGCGGTTTCCCGGAAAATGCGCGTTTTCCTGACAACGATTTGCCGACATGAATCTGCATGAATACCAGGCCAAGGCCGTGCTGCGGGACTACGGCGTGCCCACTCCCCGGGGCACGGTCATCCACGACACCCAGGGCGTGGCCCAGGCCCTGGCTGACATGGGCAGCCTGCCCCTGGTGGCCAAGGCCCAGATCCACGCCGGGGGCCGGGGCAAGGCCGGCGGGGTGAAAGTGTGCAAGAGCGCCGAGGAAATCCAGGCCTTCGCCGGTGGCCTGCTGGGCAGCCGCCTGGTGACCTACCAGAATGCCCCGGACGGACAGCCGGTGAATACCCTGCTTATCGAGGAAACCCTGCCCATTGCCCGGGAGCTTTACCTGTCCATCACCGTGGACCGGGCCGCCGAGCGCATCGGCCTGGTGGCCTCCGCCGCCGGGGGCATGGACATCGAGGAAGTGGCCCGCACCACCCCGGAGAAGATCCTCAAGGAATGGGTCAACCCGGCCACCGGACTCATGGACTACCAGGGCCGCAACCTGGCCTTCGGCCTGGGGCTCGCCGGCGAGCAGATCGGCGCCTTCGTGAAACTGGTGAAAACCCTCTACCGGGTGTTCCTGGACAAGGACCTGGCCCTGCTGGAGCTCAACCCCCTGGTGGTGACCACAGCGGGGGCCATCCTGCCCCTGGATTGCAAGATGAGCGTGGACGACAACGCCCTGTATCGGCAGAAGCCCCTGGCGGAACTGGCGGACATGGGCCAGATCGACGCCAAGGAAGCCCAGGCCCACGAACACAACGTCAACTACATCGCCCTCAATGGCACCATCGGCTGCATGGTCAACGGGGCAGGTTTGGCCATGGCCACCATGGACCTGATCAAGCTGTCCGGCGGCACCCCCGCCAACTTCCTGGACGTGGGAGGCGGCGCCACGGCCGCCTCCGTGGCCCAGGCCTTCCAGATCATCCTGGCGGATCCCAATGTCAAATCCGTGCTCATCAACATCTTCGGCGGCATCGTGCGCTGCGACCTCATTGCCGAAGGCATCATCCAGGCGGTGCGGGACGTGGGCGTGAAAGTGCCCGTAGTGGTGCGGCTGGAAGGCACCAATGCGGACAAGGGCCGAGCATTGCTGGCCAATTCAGGCCTGGCCATCCTGGCCGCCAATGATCTGACCGAAGCCGCGAAACTCGCTGTGGAGAAGGCCCAATGAGCATCCTCATCAACAAAGACACCCGGGTCATCTGCCAGGGCTTCACCGGCAAGCAGGGCACTTTCCATTCCGAACAGGCCATCGCCTACGGCACGAAAATGGTGGGCGGTGTCACCCCCGGCAAGGGGGGGCAGACCCACCTCAACCTGCCCGTGTTCAACACCGTCAAGGAAGCCGTGGCCAAGACCGGCGCCGACGCCACCATGATCTACGTGCCCGCCGCCTTCGCCGCCGACAGCATCCTGGAAGCGGCGGACGCGGGCATCCGGGTCATCGCCTGCATCACCGAAGGCATCCCGGTGCTGGACATGATCAACGTGAAGGCCGCCATCCGCGCCAACGGGGCAAACCTCATTGGTCCCAACTGCCCGGGCCTCATCACCCCCGGCGAATGCAAGATCGGCATCATGCCCGGCTTCATCCACCAGCCCGGCAAGGTGGGCATCGTCTCCCGCTCCGGTACCCTCACCTACGAAGCCGTCTGGCAGACCACCCAGGCGGGCCTGGGCCAGTCCACCTGCGTGGGCATCGGCGGCGACCCCATCAAGGGCCTGGATTTCATCGACTGCCTGGCCATGTTCGAAGCCGACCCCCAGACCGAGGCCATCATCCTGGTGGGCGAGATCGGCGGCACGGCGGAAGAGGCGGCGGCGGAATACATCCGTGCCCACGTGAAGAAACCCGTGGCCGGTTACATCGCCGGCGTCACCGCCCCCCCCGGCAAGCGCATGGGCCACGCCGGCGCCATCATCGCCGGCGGCAGCGGCAAGGCAGAAGACAAGATTGCAGCCCTGGAAGCTGCCGGCGTGGTGGTGTCCAGAAGCCCGGCCGGACTGGGCCAGGCCTGCCTGGAGGCCATGGCACGCAAGGGCTGAAGGGGAAGCGGCAGAAGACGGATCAAAGAAAAAAGGCCGGATTTTCCGGCCTTTTTGTTGAGCCCTTGCCCAAAGTTCAGTTGAACAGGCCCTTTAGCAGTTCCCGCTTGAGTTGATCCTTGGTGCTTTCCTTTTTCTCGGGGGTGGCCGGTGCAGGGGCGGGCTGGGCCGGTGTCGGGGAGACGGGCACAGGTTGTGGTGCCGATTCCGCCGGGGCGGGGAAGGAGATCACCTTGGGCTGGGCGGTTTCCGCCTTCCAGGTCTGGCCGTCTTCAGTGATGCGGATGCCCTCGATGAGCAGGGTGATGTCCACCTCGTTGCCTACGGGGCCGTAGGGCAGGCCCTTGCCCATGCCGAAATCCGCCCGCTTGAGCTGGGTGGTGGCCTTGAAGCCGATGCGGGTGCCGCCCCAGGGGTCCTTGCCCAGGCCCAGGATCTGGTAATCCAGGCTCACGGGTTTGGTTACGCCGTGGAGGGTGAGGGTGCCGGTGAGGGTGCCCTTTTCCGGCGTGGCGGGGTTCACCTTGGTGGAGACGAACTTCATCTCCGGATAGTCCCGGGCGCCCAGATAGTCCTCGGTCAATACGTGGATGTCCCGCTTAAGGTGAGAGGAATTCAGGCTGTAGACGCTGATGCTGGCTTCCACGCTGGATTTTGCGATGTCTGCGGTATCCAGCACCACCTTGCCCTGGACGTCGTGGAAGGTGCCGCTGGTGCGGGCCACCACGTGGCGGATTTCCCAGTTGGCGAAGCTGTGGGTGTTGTCCAGTTTGAATGTCTGGATTTCGGCCCGGGCGGGGGCGGACAGGCTCAGGGCCGTCAACAGGGCCAGAAGAGTGGGAGAGAATCGCATATTCGGTCCTTTCAACAGGTTAGCAATGCCTCCGGGGTCGGAATTTCCTGGAATAGCCCTGGGATTGACCAGGGAGGCTAGCCGAGCAACGGTTATAGCACTAACCTTGCTGATCGGTTGTGATCAGATTCACCCTGCCCCGTGACCCGCATCACCTTCTATTTCAATGCTCCCGACAAGCTGGAAGTGGCCCGCAAGCTGGCCGCCAAAGCCTATCAGAGCGGGCGGCATGCCCTGGTTTACACCCCTGATCTGGCCCAGGTCCGGGCCTTGGACCAGCATTTCTGGACGGATTCCCAGCTTTCCTTTCTGCCCCATGTGGCCTGCGGCCACCCCCTGGCCCGGGAGACGCCCATTCTCATCGGCGATAACCCGGACGACCTGGCCCGGGCGGATGTGTTGATCAATCTGGCGGCGGAGCCCCCCGGGTTTTTCGGCCGGTTTGAACGCCTGCTGGAGATCGTCACCGGAGAAGACGCAGACCGGGAACGGGGGCGGGCCCGGTTCCGTTACTTCCGCGAACGGGGCTATGCCCTGGAGACCCACGATCTGGCCGCGTCAGGCGCCTGATCTGCCGGAGACATGCCATGAGCGAGTCAAGCAAGGACCTGTTCGGCAAGATCGACGCCTTGTTCGAGAAGCGGTCCCCCGATGTGCTGGTGGACAAGGGGCTGGACCATGAAGACTTTCCTTTACTGACCGAGGTGCTGGTCAAGCCCGGTGAGGCGGCTGCCCCCCGGGTGTTCCAGGAACAGGATCGGCGTGCCCGGGACCGGCGTGGAGGGGATCGCCGGGGATACGACCGACGCCAGGGGGATCGGCGGCATCCGGGCCAGGTCGGGCAGGCTCATGAGCCCCCCCCGGCCCAGTCAAATTCGACATTGCCGGATGAGGAACTGCTGGCCCAGGCCGTGGAGTCCCGCTTGCTGGACCTCTTCGTCCGCCAGCAGTTACGCATGGAAGATGCCATGCGCAAGGTCATCCGGGAGGAGATCGCCCGGCATCTGGCCGCGCCCCCGCCAGCTGGTCCCCACACGCCTGACTGAAGCCCCGCCCGGGGCGGATATAATCCGCGCCTTCCCGATTCGAGACCCACTGCCGCCCTGCGGCGACCCTGCCATGGAACTTGCCAAATCCTTCGAACCCCACGACATTGAAAAACGCTGGTACCAGACCTGGGAGCAATCCGGCTGGTTTGGCATGGGGCAGGAGGAGGGGCGGCCCTTCTACTGCATCCTGCTGCCGCCGCCCAACGTCACGGGCACCCTGCACATGGGCCATGCCTTCCAGCACGGCCTCATGGACGCCCTGACCCGCTACCACCGAATGGATGGAGACAACACCCTGTGGCAGCCGGGCACGGACCACGCCGGCATCGCCACCCAGATCGTGGTGGAGCGGCAACTGGACGCCAAGAACATCAGCCGCCACGACCTGGGCCGGGAGAAGTTTCTCGAGAAAGTCTGGGAATGGAAGGAACACTCCGGTTCCACCATCACCCGCCAGATGCGCCGCCTGGGTACTTCCCCGGACTGGTCCCGGGAACGCTTCACCATGGACGAGGGCCTGTCCAAGGCAGTCACCGAGGTGTTCGTGCGGCTCCACAGGGAGGGCCTCATCTATCGCGGCAAGCGTCTGGTGAACTGGGACCCGGTGCTGGGCACCGCCGTCTCCGACCTGGAGGTGGTGAACACCGAGGAAGAAGGCTTCATCTGGGAGATCAGCTACCCCCTGGAAGATGGCAGCGGCGCCCTTACCGTGGCCACCACCCGCCCCGAGACCCTGCTGGGGGACACGGCCGTGGCGGTGCATCCGGAAGATGAGCGTTACGCCCACCTCATCGGCAAGCAGGTGCGTCTGCCCATCGCCGAACGCACCATTCCCATCATCGCCGACGACTACGTGGACCGGGCCTTCGGCACCGGCGTGGTGAAGATCACCCCCGCCCACGACTTCAACGACTGGCAGGTGGGGCAGCGCCACAAGCTTCAAGCCATCAGCGTCCTGACCCTGGACGCGAAGATGAACGAATTCGCCCCCACGGAATACCAGGGCCTGGACCGTTACGACGCCCGCCAGAAGATCCTGGACGAACTGCAAGCCAAAGGTTTGCTGGTGTCCGCCAAGCCCCACAAGCTGATGATTCCCCGGGGCGACCGTACCCATGCGGTCATTGAGCCCATGCTCACGGACCAGTGGTTCATGAGCATGGAAGGCCTGGCCAAACAGGCCCTGGGGGTGGTGGACTCTGGCGAGTTGCGGTTCGTGCCGGAAAACTGGACCACCACCTACCGCCAGTGGCTGGAAAACATCCAGGACTGGTGCATCTCCCGCCAGCTCTGGTGGGGCCACCGCATTCCCGCCTGGTATGACGAGGACGGCAATGTCTATGTGGCCAAGGACGAGGCCGAGGCGAAAAAGCTGGCCGCCGGCCGGGAACTGCGGCGGGATGAGGACGTGCTGGACACCTGGTTCTCCTCCGCCCTGTGGCCCTTCTCCACCCTGGGTTGGCCCGACAAGACCTGGGAACTGGATCGCTACCTGCCCACCAGCGTGCTGGTGACCGGCTTCGACATCATCTTCTTCTGGGTGGCCCGCATGGTCATGATGACCCTGCACTTCACCGGCAAGGTGCCCTTCAAGGAGGTGTACGTCACGGGTCTGGTGCGGGACGCCCACGGCAACAAGATGAGCAAGTCCAAGGGCAACGTCCTGGACCCCATCGACCTCATCGACGGCATCCGCATTGAAGATCTGGTGGCCAAGCGCACCACGGGGCTCATGAACCCCAAGGACGCGCCCAAGATCGAGAAGGCCACCCGCAAGGAATTCCCAGAAGGTATCGCCAGCTACGGCACCGACGCCCTGCGTTTCACCTTCGCCAGCCTGGCCACCCACGGCCGGGACATCAAGTTCGACCTGCAACGCTGCGAGGGTTACCGCAACTTCTGTAACAAATTGTGGAACGCCACCCGCTTCGTGCTCATGAATGTCGGGAATGGGGAATGGGGAATGGGGAATGGGGAGTCCCCCTCTCAGCCCTCATCCCCCATCCCTCATCCCCCGCTTTCCTTTGCCGACCTCTGGATACTCGACCGTCTCGACGAGGCCGTCACCCAGGTCCGGGCCGGTTTCGACCAGTACCGCTTCGACATGGCTGCCCGGGCCATCTACGAATTCGTGTGGGACGAGTACTGCGACTGGTACCTGGAACTGGCCAAGGTGCAGATCGCCCAGGGCGGGGAGGGGGCTGCCCGCACCCGCCACACCCTGCTCCAGGTGCTGGAAACCACCCTGCGCCTGGCTCACCCGGTCATCCCCTACATCACCGAGGAACTCTGGCAGGCCGTGGCGCCCCTGGCCGGGGCCAAGACCAAGGACAGTGTCATGCTGGCCGCCTATCCCAAGGCCCTGAGGGACAAGGATGACGCTGCCCAGGCCGAGATGGCGACCCTGAAGGAGCTGATTGGCGCGGTGCGCAACCTGCGGGGCGAGATGAATCTGTCTCCCGCCCAGAAAGTGCCTCTATATATAGAAGGCGATGCTGCCCGGGTGGGGGTGTACGGCCCCTACATCGCCGCCCTGGCCAAGCTTTCGGAAGTGCAGGCCTGTGCCCGATTGCCCGAAGGCGATGCCCCCGTGGCGGTGGTGGGGGAATGGCGGGTGATGCTCCACGTGGAAGTGGACCGGGATGCGGAGATCGCACGTCTGGACAAGGAAATCGCCCGTCTGGAAGGCGAGATCAGGAAGGCCCACGGCAAACTTTCCAATGCCAGCTTCGTGGACAAGGCCCCGGCGGCGGTGGTGGACCAGGAGCGCCAGCGGCTGGCGGATTTCGCCGCCACCCTGGAGAAAGTCCAGGCCCAGCGGAGCCGCTTGAGTCAATGAAAAGCCCCGTAGCCCGGGTCGGATTTATCGAGTCTATTCGTACATAAGAACATTCGATTAAACCCGTCTCGCGGGGGGGTGTCCTTTACGGGTACCATTCGCGCCTATTTGACCGGACGCTCGTCCGGTCTCAGTTTTTTCTGTCTTCACCCCATCGGAGGCGATACATGACGTCAGTTGTGGCGACCAACCAGACCATTCTGGTCGTGGGCGGCGGCATCTCGGGCATGACCGCGGCACTTGAAGCTGCGGAAACCGGGAAGCAAGTCGTTTTGGTGGAAAGGAACCCGTACCTGGGCGGTCGGACCGTGCAGTTGTACAAGTACTTTCCCAAGATGTGCCACCCCACTTGTGGCCTGGAAATCAACCTGCGCCGGCTCAAGGCCAACCCCCGCATCCAGGTGCTCACCATGGCGGAAGTCACGGGCATCAGCGGCGGCAAGGGTAATTACAGCGTCGATGTGAAACTGAAGCCCCGCTTCGTGAACGAAAACTGCACCGCCTGCGGCGAGTGTGGCAAGGCCGTGAAGACCGAGGTGGACGACGCCTACAACTACAACCTGGGCAAGGTGAAGGCGGCTTATCTGCCTTCCAACTTCTCCTATCCCCAGCGTTACGTCATCCATCCTTCCATCGTCGGCACCGCCGACGGCGAAGCCGCCAAGGCCGCGTGCAAGTACAACGCCGTGGACCTGGACATGAAGGAAGAGACGGTCACCCTGAACGCCGGCGCCATCGTCTGGGCCACCGGCTGGAAGCCCTACGACGCCGAGAAGATCGTCTACTACGGCTACGACCGCTTCCCCAACGTGATCACCAACGTGGAATTCGAGCGCCTGGCCGATCCCCACGGCCCCACCGGCGGCAAGATCCTGCGCCCCTCCGACGGCAAGGAGGCGAAGAACATCGCCTTCATCCAGTGCGCCGGATCCCGGGATGAAAACCACCTGCGCCACTGTTCCCGCTTCTGCTGCATGGGCTCCCTGAAGCAGACCAACTACGTGCAGGAAAAGTACGGCGACGAGGGCAAGTCCACGATCTATTACATCGACATCCGCGCCATCGACCGCTTCGAGGACTTCTACCAGAAGGTTCAGGCCAACCCCAACGTTTCCTTTGTGAAATCCAAGGTGGCCCGCATCACCGAGGACAAGGACGGCAACCCGGTCTGCAACGGCGTGAACACCGAGGGTTATGTCCGCTACGCCACCGCCCATGACCTGGTGGTCCTGGCCGTGGGCATGGAGCCGGAAGTGAAGGGCGTGAACATCCCCGCCGAGGTGATGAGCGATTCCTCCGGCTTCATCATGGCCGACCCGGCCAATGCCGGTATCTTCGGCGCCGGTTGCGCCACCAACGCCCTGGACGTGAACCGCGCCGTGCAGAGCGCCACCGCGGCGGCCCTGCGGGCCATCCAGGTGGTCAATAAAGTCGCCCGTGCGGAGGCTTGAGAGAAATGGCTGAAACGAAAACTGCTGCATACATCTGCAAGGGCTGCGAGCTGGGCAACCGCCTGGACACCGCCGCCCTGGTCAAGGTCGCCACCAAGGAAGGCAAGATGGCCGTCGTGCGGGAGCACGACTTCCTCTGCTCCGCCGAAGGCGTGGCAATGATCAAGAACGACATCGACAACGAAGGCGTCACCCACGTGGCCCTGGGCGCCTGCTCCCGCCGGGCCAAGACCGAGGCCTTCAACTTCCCCACCGTGGCCCTTTCCCGGGGCAACCTGCGGGAAGGCGTGATCTGGATTCGTCCCGACACCGATGACGCCCGGGAAACCACCCAGGAAATGGCCGAGGACTACGTGCGCATGATGTGCGCCGAAGTGAAGGCCATGCAGGTGCCCGCCGGCAACCAGAAGACCGGCACCATCAAGACCATCCTCGTGGTCGGTGGCGGCATCTCCGGCATGACGGCCGCCCTGGAAGCGTCCAAGACCGGCTACAAGGTGGTGCTGGTGGAGAAATCCGGCGCCCTGGGCGGCTGGGCAGCCAAGATGCACAAGCGCGTGCCCACCCGGGAGCCCTTCAAGTCCGCCGAAGACACCGGCGTGGCCGACATGGTGGCCCGCATCGATGCGGACGCCAACATCAAGGTCTACCTGAACGCCACCATCGCCAAGACCTCCGGCGCCCCCGGCCGCTTCAAGGCCGAGATCGCCATCGAGAGCGGCCCCACCGTGGCCGAGGACGTGGGCTCCATCATCCAGGCCACCGGCTTCTCCCTCTACGACGGCAACAAGCTGCCCCACCTGGGCTACGGCAAGTCCCCCAACGTGGTGGACCAGGCCGGTCTGGAAGTCCTGGCCCGGGAAGCCGCCGCCGCCGGCAAGCCCATCTGCCGGCCTTCCGACGGCCAGCCGGTTAAATCCGTGGTGTTCGTGCAGTGCGCCGGCCAGCGGGACAGCTCCGGCGAGCACCTGCAGTACTGCTCCGGCTACTGCTGCAACGTCAGCATCAAGCAGGCCACCTACTTCAAGGACAGCAACCCGGACGTGGATACCGTGGTGCTGTTCACCGACCTGCGCACCCCCGGCAACGGCGAGGACTTCTACCGTTCCGCCCAGAACCGGGGCGTGATCTTCTCCAAGGGCGTGGTCTCCGAAGTGACCGCCAACGGCAACACCTGCACCGTCAAGTTCAAGGATCTGATCCTGAACGAAGACACCACGGCCGATGCCGACCTGGTGGTGCTGGCCACCGGCTCCGTGCCCAACTCCGGCCCCGAGCTGGAAGCCCTGGCCGACGCCAAGCGCGCCGCTGAGGGCGGTGGTGCGGAAGAAACCGCCAAGGTGGTGGCCATGATGGACAAGTCCGTGCTCAACCTGGATTACCGCCAGGGCCCGGACATCCCCCACTTCAAGCACGGCTTCAACGACAGCCACTTCATCTGCTTCCCCTACGAAACCCGCCGCACGGCCATCTATGCCGCCGGCCCGGTGCGCCGTCCCATGGACATCGCCCAGGCGGTGGAAGACGCCACGGGCGCAGCCATGAAGGCCATCCAGGCGGTGGAAAACGCCGGCCTGGGCAAGGCTGCCCATCCCCGGGCAGGGGACCTGTCCTTCCCCACCGCCCGTCTGGAAGGCTGCACCCAGTGCAAGCGCTGCACGGTGGAATGCCCCTTCGGCGCCATCGACGAAGACGAGAAGCGCTTCCCCCTGTTCAACGAGTCCCGCTGTCGCCGTTGCGGTACCTGCATGGGCGCCTGCCCGGTGCGGGTGATCTCCTTCGAGAACTACTCGGTGAACACCGTGGGCGCCCAGATCAAGGCCGTGGACGTGCCGGACGAGTTCTCCGAGAAGCCCCGCATCCTGGTGCTGGCCTGCGAGAACGACGCCTATCCCGCCCTGGACATGGCTGGCATGAACCGCAGTGCCTACGACCCCTTCGTGCGGGTGATCCCGGTGCGCTGCCTGGGTTCCGTGAACACCATCTGGATCACCGACGCACTGAACGGCGGCTATGACGGCGTCATGCTCATGGGCTGCAAGCACGGCGAGGACTACCAGTGTCACTTCGTGAAGGGTTCCGAACTGGGCCGCTACCGTATGTCCAAGGTGTACGACACCCTCAAGGGCATGAACCTTGAGATCGACCGCCTGATGGACCTGGAAGTGGCCATCACCGACATGGCCACCCTGCCCGGCAAGATCAACGCCTACGCGGAACAGATCAAGGCCATGGGCCCGTCGCCCTTCAAGGGTCTGTAAGGAGAAGATCGATGAGCGACAAGAAACCGACTCTCAACGCCGAAATGGCCGACCGCTACAAGAACAATTTCCTCAAGGAGATTGAAGAGCAGGCCGAGATGGGCGAGTGGGTGAAGATGTGCATGCAGTGCGGCCTGTGCTCCGGCTCCTGCCCCACCAACTTCCACTCCGGCTGGGACCACCCGCCCCAGGAGATCTTCATGCTGATCCGCGCTGGCAAGCGCGAGGAAGTGCTGAACTCCAACGGCATGTACATGTGCACGTCCTGCTACAACTGCTACGTGCGTTGCCCCCGCAAGGTGCCCGTCACCCACGTCATGCACGGCATCGCCGAATACGCCTACCGCATCGGCCGGGCCCCCAAGAATCAGCCCACCATGCACCTGTCCAAGACCTTCTGGACCAACGCCACCAAGTACGGCCGGGTCAACGAAGTGCAGCTCACCCAGAGCCTGTACTTCAAGGACGGCATCGGCGCCGGCATCAAGAAGGGCATGGAGATGCAGAAGGAAGCCCTGGGCCTGGTCAAGGCCGGCCGCCTGAACCCCCTGGAAGCCCTGGGCATGGGTCACAAGTGCAAGGACGTCAAGGGCATTCACGCCATGCTGGCCAAGGCTGAAGAGCTGGAAGCCAAGAACAAAGCTGCCAAGGGCAAGGAGTAATCAGACATGGCACGCAAGGAATACGCTTTCTACCCCGGCTGCTCCTCCCAGAAGGGCGCTTCGGCCTCCAACTACCTGGTTTCCGTCGAGTCCATGTGCAAGACCCTGGACATCAAGATGACCGAGATTCCGGACTGGAACTGCTGCGGCGCCTCCGTCAGCTACGCTGAATCCGGCGAGCTGCCCCGCATCGCCATGAACGCCCGCAACTTCGCCCTGGCCGAGACCAACCTGCCGGGCCAGGACATCGTCGCCACCTGCGCCGCCTGCTGGCTGGGTTCCCGGGAATCCAAGGAACGCCTGGAGCACAACGACAAGCTCATGGCCGACACCCAGACCGCCCTGAAAGAGGCCGGCCTGCAGATCAAGGTCATCCCCGAGATCCGCCACATGGTGGAAGTGCTCATCGAAGACCTGGGCTATGACGAGCTGAAGAAGCCGGTGAAAAAGCCCCTGGACGGCATGAAGTTCGCCGGCTACGTGGGCTGCCAGACCAACCGGCCCTTCGGCATTGCCGGTGAGTCCTTCGAGAACCCCCTGTATCTGGACAAGCTGATCGAGTCCGTGGGCGGCGAAGCCACCAAGTACGACCAGAAGGTGACCTGCTGCGGCGGCGCCCTGGCCTTCTCCGAACCGGAAAAGGCCCAGGCCCAGATCAAGGACATCATCGAAGCCGCCTACGACAGTGGCGCCGAGATGCTGGTGACCCCCTGCCCCCTGTGCCAGGCCAACACCGAGGTCTACCAGGGCCAGATCAACAAGAAGTACGGCACCAAGTTCAACATGCCGGTGCTGTACTACAGCCAGTTGATGACCCTGGCCTACGGCGGTTCCGCCAAGGAAGCGGGCCTCAACGGCAACGTGATCCGGGCACGGAAGCTGGAAGAGTTCGCTGGCAAGTAAGCTTGGTATCCGCTGCAAACTGAAACGGGCGCTCGGGCGCCCGTTTTTTTGCTTCAACATAGGTGTTGGCTGCAACGATGCCTTGGGTGTCTACCTGAAAAATCCTGACTTGCAGCGGCCAAGAGTTATTGATCGAAGGCTCCAGATC
The DNA here is from genome assembly GCA_040757575.1 of Pseudomonadota bacterium. Lineage (GTDB taxonomy): Bacteria > Pseudomonadota > Gammaproteobacteria > Burkholderiales > Thiobacillaceae > PFJX01. The sequence continues at coordinate 296,442 of JBFLXA010000001.1, read as the reverse complement.
CGGTCTACGCGCAGCGTTGGCAATTCAGGCCACAGGTGCCGGGTCAGGCACCCTTCATTCCCCCGTGATGCGGTTCAGGATGGTGGTGGAACTGCGCCCGGGCAGGAAATCGATCAGGGCCACCCGGCCCCCCCAACTTTTTACATCTTCTGCACCCACCACCTGGGCCTCGGTGTAGTCGCTGCCCTTGACCAGCACGTCGGGCCGCAGGGCGCGGATCAGTTCGATGGGGGTGTCTTCGTCGAACAGCACCACCGCGTCCACGGACTCCAGGGCCGCCAGCACCCGGGCCCGGTCGTGTTCCTGGATCACCGGCCGGCTTGGGCCCTTCAGGGCGCGTACGGAACGGTCTGTGTTGAGGCCCACCACCAGGCGGTCCCCCTGCTGGCGGGCCCGCTCCAGATAGGTCACGTGGCCGGCATGGAGCAGGTCGAAGCAACCGTTGGTGAACACGATGCGGGCTCCCTGGCGCCGCCAGGCCTGGGCCCGGCGCAACAGCACATCCGGGCCGCAGACCTTGTCCGCCTGTTCCACCGCATCTTCCACTTCCAGGGCATGGAGCAACTCGTCCCGCTGGATGGGCACCGTGCCCACCTGGCCTACCACGATGCCCGCCGCCAGATTGGCCAGGTGGGCAGAGTCTGGCCGGGACAAGCCCGCAAGCAGGCCCGCCGCCAGGGTGGCGATGACCGTGTCGCCGGCGCCGGACACGTCGAATACCTGGCGGGCCGTGGCTGGCAGGTGGGTCACGCCTTCGCCGTCGATGAGGGAAATGCCTTCCTCCCCCCGGGTGACGGTCATGAAATCCAGTTCCAGTTCCTGGCCCAGGCGGGCCGCCGCCGCCAGCAGGGCCTCCGTGTCCCGGGTGGGCACCCCGCAGATCTCGGCGGTTTCCTTCTTGTTGGGGGTGAGGGTGGTGGCGCCCCGGTATTTGCCGTAGTCCCGGCCCTTGGGGTCCACCAGCACCGGGATGCCCCGGCTGCGGGCGGTGTCGATGACCTGCCGGCAGAGGTCCCTGCCCAGCACGCCCTTGGCGTAATCAGACAGGATCACGGCGGCCGGCGGGGCCTCCTGCAACAGGCCCAGCACCCGACCGGCCAGGTCCGCCTGGTCCGCATCGGGATAGGGGGCGTTGTCTTCCCGGTCCAGGCGCAGCATCTGCTGATGGCCGCCGATCACCCGGGTTTTGGCGATGGTGCCCCGCTCCCGGCTCCGGGTCAGGCCGGCCACGTCGATGCCGGATTCGGCAAACAAGCGCAGCAGGCGGTCGCCGTTGGCATCGTCGCCGATGAAGCCCGCCAGCCGGGCCCGGATGCCCAGCCCCGCCAGGTTGGCCGCCACATTGCCGGCGCCCCCCAGGCGCTCCGTTTCCCGGTTCAGGCGCACCACGGGCACGGGGGCTTCCGGGGAGATGCGTTCCACATCCCCCCACAGATAACGGTCCAGCATCAGGTCGCCCACCACCAGGACAGTGGGGGCCTGTCCGTCCGGCCCGGCAAAGCCGGCGCGAACCAGGTCGATCATGGCCTGGTGGCCGGAAACGCAATGGTTGAAAATGTCCATGGGGTGCTCAGCAATAGGGGTCGTCGTGCATCAGGTAGCCCTGCACGTAATCCCGCACTCCGTCCTCCAGTTCTGTGAAGGGGCGGGTATAGCCGGCGGCGCGGAGCTTGCCCATGTCCGCCTCGGTGAAATACTGGTACTTGCCCTGGAGGTCTGCCGGCATGTCGATGAATTCGATATTCGGCGCCAGGCCCATGCTGGTCTGGGTAGCCCGGGCCAGGTCGAGAAAGGCCCGGGCCTTGCCTGTGCCGATGTTGTACAGGCCGGAAGCCGGCCGGTGATCGACAAAATGGGCCAGCACGGCGGCGGCATCCTTCACGTAGACAAAATCCCGCATCTGCATGCCGTCGGCATAGCCTTCCCGGTGGCTGCGGAACAGCTTCATCCCCCCGCTAGCCCGGGTCTGGTTGAAGGTGTGGTAGACCACGCTGGCCATGCGCCCCTTGTGGTATTCGTTGGGGCCATAGACGTTGAAGAACTTGAAGCCGTACCAGGCCGGGGGCGTGGGCTGGCCTTCCGCAGCCTGGCGCAAGGCCCAGCGGTCAAAGAACTGCTTGGAGAAACCATAGCCGTTCAGGGGCCGGAAACCGGCGTTTTCATGGGTATCGGCATAACCCATTTCCCCTCCACCATAAGTGGCGGCGGAACTGGCATACAGATAAGGCACGTCGTTTGTCGCACACCAGGCCCACAGCCGCTGGCTGTAGCGGATATTGTTTTCCAGTAGCAGGCCGAAATCCCGTTCCGTGGTGGCACTGATGGCCCCCATGTGAATGACGGCATCCACTTTCAGGCCCGGGCGTGCCTCCAGCCAGGGCATTAGCTCATCCTTGTCCAGGTACTCGACGATGTCCCGGCGGCAGTAGTTCTGCCACTGGTCCGCCTCCAGAATGCGGTCCACCAGCACCAGGTCGTCCCGCTGGGATTGGGTATTGAAATGCCAGGCGATCATGCTGCCGATCATGCCTGCGCCGCCGGTAATGATGATCATGGGTGCCGGTTGGAGACTGGGAGGTCAGGATTCTACCAAGGCAGGCCCCAGACAGGCGCCTGCCGACGCAGATGTGCAGGATCGTGGCCTTGCCGGGAAACTGGGAAGGCAGGCTTGGCCAGGCCGCCCGGATATGCCAAACAAATTCCGGGGCCGGTATTCGAGGACACGATGTTCAGGCCGCTGATTCTGGGATATCTTCTCCAAGGAACGCCTGTGCGTGGCAGTAACGCTTTTGCCTGACACTCCAGGCGGAAGTGACTTCACCAGGACAGGATGTTTCTTCATGAAAAAATCACCAATCGCAGCTGCCGTCGGTTTTGCAATCCTGGCGGGCCTTGTCGCCCCCGGGGCCGTTGCAGCCCCCACACTAACGACATTTACCTTAAACACCGGTGTGACGGGCGTGAGTACGGGTACGTTCGCCATAACCTCGCCAACCTTGGCGGGTTTGGGGCAACTGACGGGCGCCGGATCCACCTACAACTTCGCCTCCCAGTTGTTCACGCCATCGGCCAACGGGGCCTATACCTTCGGCATGTCCTCCGCGCCCAATGACACCGTGCTGATCCTTTACCAGGGGGCCCATAACCCGGCGGCGCCTGGTACCAATGCCGTTGCCCTGAACGATGACAGCGATGGCCTGGGAGCAGGGGGCGTGGTCATGGGTACCTGTGGCGGTATTGCCGGTCTGTGCCCAAAAATGACGGAAACCCTGACCGGGGGGACGGATTACTACGTGGTCATCACCACGTACAATGCTGGTGCCCCGGTCACCCTGCCGATCGATTTCTACGTCTACGGCGAGCCGGTCGGGGTGGGCGGCGCCGCGCCGCCCGCCGGCATCAGCGTGCTGGGCTCTTCCACCACACTGGCAAATACCCCCGCCTATGGGGGCGCCGCCGTTATCGATGCCACCCCGGGCTTGCTGGCACTGTTTACGGGAGCCGGCCTGAGTACGGACGATGAGATTTCCGATGCTGCTTCTCAGACCCTGCCCCTTTTGACAGGGGGATCCATGATCGCTGCCGGAAATGCCTTGTCGGGCATTAACCGGGTGATCCAGGCGCGCATCGAATCGAACCGGGGCCTCTCCGCCGGGGGCGATTTCATGGGAGATGCCAGGTTCTGGATGAAGCCTTTTGGCAGCTGGGCGGACCAGGATGACCGCAAAGGCGTGTCCGGCTTTGAAGCAGATACCTGGGGTCTTGCCCTGGGTGCGGATTTCGCCCGCTCGTCTTCGACCCGTTTGGGCCTGGCCTTCGCCTACGCAAAGGCCAATGTTGACGGAAATTCCAACGTTGCCCCCCAGCAAGCGGATGTGGAAGTCTTTCAGCTCGTCGGTTATGGCAGTTATGCGTTGGATGACCGTACCGAGGTGAATTTCCAGGTGGATTTCGGCCGCAACAACAACGAAGGTCGACGCACCATCGCCTTTACTTCTACCGTGGCCGAGTCGGATTACCACAGTACGACCGCCCACGTTGGCGTTGGCATTGGCCGCGTCTACCCGGTCAACACGGGTACGACCTTTACACCCTCGGTGCGTGCCGACTACACCTGGATTCGGGATGAGTCCTACACCGAGACAGGGGCAGGGCTCCTGAACCTGGATGTGGATTCCCGGCATACCGATGAGTTGATCCTGGCCGTGGACGGCAAGCTTGCCCATGCGCTTTCGTCCCGTTCCACCCTGATTGCCAACCTGGGCGTGGGCTACGATGTGCTCAATGAGCGGGCCAGCATCACCGCTGCCTACGCAGGTGCACCGGGGGCGGCCTTCGTCACCCGGGGACTGGATCCCAGCCCGTGGCTGGTCCGTGCAGGCCTGGGGGTGATCCACCAGCTGGAGGGTGGGGCGGAACTGGTGGCACGTTACGATGCCGAGCACCGCTCTGATTTCCTTAACCAGACAGCTTCGGTGAAAGTCCGCTGGGCCTTCTGACCCAGGTGGGCAAGCTGCGTCTGCGGGGTTTTCCGGCGGCGCTGTCCCTGGTCCTGCTGGCAGGCTGTGGCAGCCTCCCATCCCCCGGTGAGCGGCTGCTACAGGCGGAGAGGCTGGCTGCGGACCGGGGCTGGCAACGGCAGGTTTTGTCGGCAGGGCGTTTCCAGTTGACAGTTTTTATGCCCCGGAACCTGACCCGGGGGGGGCGCCTGGCCGTGTATGTGGAGGGCGACGGTTTTGCCTGGGAAACCCCCACTCGTCCGTCCGCTGATCCGACCCCTCTGGATGCCCTGGGCCTGGTCTTGGCTCTGACTGATCCTGGGCCGGTGGCCTATCTTGCACGACCCTGCCAGTTTGCATTGGGTGCCGACCCTGCCTGCACCCAGGACTATTGGACAGGGCGGCGTTTTTCCCCCGAGGTGCTGGAATCTGTCAGCCAGGCGCTGGATATGCTCAAGGTGCATACAGGTGCCCGGCGCCTGCGGCTGGTGGGTTATTCCGGCGGTGCTACCGTGGCGGCCCTGGTGGCTGCCGGGCGCGCCGATGTGGATGATCTGGTCACCGTAGCTGGCAACCTGGATCTTTCCGCCTGGAGCCGACACCACAGGTTGAGCCCCCTGGCAGGGTCCCTTGACCCGGCAGATTATCGCCATGCCCTGGCCCGCCTTCCCCAATGGCATTTTGTCGGCGGTGACGATCGGGTCGTGCCGCCGGAACTGACCATGGATTACGTTGCCGGCTTTCCTCCGGGTAGCCCGGCCCACTTGGTAGTAATGCCCGGTTTTGATCACCGCTGCTGCTGGCAAACTCAGTGGAGCACGCTCTTGCAGAGTCTGCCCTAGCGCAGCAGGCGGCCCAGACAATCCTCGGTGTCACCCGCAAGATCGCACTGACGCCTAGGTGATTCCCTTATATCATTTGTAATATGAATGGCGATGGGGAATAGGAGAGGGCCTCCATGGGCTTTGGGCGGATCACCGGGCGACGGGTAGTGGTCGGGGTGTTGCTTTGCCTGTGGGTCATGGGTGCCTGGGGGGCGGAAGTGGTGCTGGGGGTGCTGGCCTATCGCCCCAAGCCTGAAACCCTGGCCCGCTGGCAGCCCACTGTGGACTATCTGGCGGCGGCCACCGGCCGTCCCTTCCGCCTTGAGGCCATGACCTATCCGGAGCTGGAACTGGCGATCCAGCGGCGTCAGTTGGACTTTGTATTTACCAATCCGGCTCACTATGTCCAGATGTCTTCCCAGGTGGGCCTGTCCTCTCCCCTGGCCACCCTGATCGAGTCGGAGTTGGGGCAACCCATGAGCCAGTTTGGCGGCGTGGTGGTCACCCGGGCGGATCGCACCGACATCAAGACCCTGGATGATCTGCGCAACAAGGTGGTGGCTACGCCGGATGTGGGGTCCTTCGGGGGTTACCAGATGCAGGCCTACGAGTTGCTGGGTCTGGATCTGGACCCGGCCACGGACATGACCATACGGGTAACGGGCATGCCCCACGATACCGCCCTGAAAGCCCTGCTGGATGGCAGGGCAGATGCTGCCTTCGTGCGCACCGGCGTGGTGGAAGCCCTGGCCCAGGCAGGCGGGCTGGATCTGGCTCAGGTGAAGGCGGTGGGGACCCGGCTGGTGCCCGGTTTCCCGTTTTTGCTCTCCACCCGTCTGTACCCGGAATGGCCCATAGCCGCCATGCCCCAGGCAGACCCGCGTCTCGCCCAGCAAGTGGCCAAGGCCCTCTTTTCCATGGAGGCTGAGTCCCCCGCAGCCCGGACCGGCCATTACTATGGCTGGAGCATCCCCGTGGATTACGAACCCGTCCGGGGGCTCATGCGGGCACTGCGTCTGACGCCTTTCGAGGCCGCACCGGATTTCACCTGGCGGGATGTCCTCCAGCGCCACGGCTTCAGCCTGGTACTGGCTGGGATGGCGGTGACGCTCATTCTGTCCCTCATGCTTCTGCTGGTGGCACGCAATCGGGAACTGGCCGAGAGCGAACTACGTTTCCGCCAGTTTGCCGACAACAGCCGGGTGGTGGTCTGGGTGCGTACGGCCCGGGACATGCTTTACATCAGCAAGGCCTATGAAACCCTCTGGGGCCGGAGCCGGGAAAGCCTGTATGCCGCTCCCGATTCCTTCGTCGAGGCGGTACACGAAGCCGATCGGGAACGGGTGGTGCAGGCATTCCAGCGGGAGCTGGAGGAGAGCGGCTCCTTCGACGAAGAGTATCGGGTGGTGCGCCCGGACGGCAGCATCAGCTGGGTCCACGCCCGCAGCTTTCCGGTCCGTGACAATCGAGGGCGGGTCATCCGCTCCACAGGTGTGGCGGAAGACATCACGGCCCGCAAGGAAGCAGACGACGTCCTGCGCCAGCAGCTGGAACAGCGGCGCCAGTTGCTTGCTGCCCTGGGGGAAGGGGTGTACGGCATCGACCTGGCAGGGCGCTGTACCTTCGTCAACCCGGCCGCCCTGACCATGCTGGGCTATAGCCAGAACGAAATGCTGGGCCAGGACACCCACGCCTTGGTGCACCACCACCACGAGGATGGACGGGCCTATGACATTGAAGACTGTCCCACCCACCAGACTATGGCTGATGGCTTGCTGCGGCGCCATGAGTCCACCTATTACCGGCGAGACGGTTCAAGTTTTCCGGTGGAGATGACGGCTGCTTCCCTGGACCGGGACGGGCAGCGCATCGGTGCCGTGGTGGTGTTCCACGACATCAGCGAACGCAAGCAGATGGAAGCAGAACTCCAGGCCCTGGCCACTACCGATTCCCTCACCGGGCTGCCCAACCGGCGTCAGTTCCTGTCCCTGCTGGAACGGGAAGTGGCGCGCTTGTGCCGGTTCGGGGAATCCGTGTCCTCCTTGCTGATGATTGACCTGGATTTCTTCAAACAGGTGAACGATCTCCACGGCCACGCGGCGGGAGATGCTGTGCTTAAATATTTCGGCCAGCTCGTGAAAGACAGTCTGCGCCGCACTGACCAGGCGGGGCGACTGGGGGGCGAGGAATTTGCCCTGCTTCTGTTCGGCACGGAAGGCGAGGATGCCCGGGAATTTGCCGAGCGCTTGCGGGAACGCGTGGCCGCCGAGGCAATCCCCTTCGGGGACTTGCGTTTGCACATCACCATCAGCATCGGCGTGACCACGTTGCGGGAAGCGGATGGTCAGGCGGATGCTTCCCTGGCCCGGGCCGATTCCGCTCTCTACCAGGCCAAATCCGAAGGGCGTAACCGGGTTGTCTATCTTTGATGGTATGCAGTCCTGGCTAGGGGATGGACCAGTTGCCGGGGGATAATCCCTCGCTCCGTTTGCGAGCTCTTCCGTGCGCCGACTGCTGCTTCTTTTGCTCTTGCTGCTGCATACCCCCGTCCAGGCCCTGGTGGGAGGCGAGATCCTGGACTGGAATACCGGTGGCGAGCCCTGGACCGGGGTAGTGGCCATCCTGCCGGAGCAAGGGGGCGTTTACAGCGGCGTGCTCATCGATGCCCGGCATGTGCTGACCGCCGCCCACGTGGTTTCCGGCAGCCGGAACAGCCCGGAACGCATCCGCATCCGCTTCAACGGTCCCTCGGCCCGGGCGGAACTGAGGGTGGCCAGGGCCGTGGTCATCCACCCGGATTTCCAGACCGGGAACACGATGCGGGACGCCCGCTTTGCCTGGCATGACGATCTGGCCCTGGTGCGTCTGGCTGACCCGGCGCCGGACTATGCCCATGTATTTCCCCTGGACCGGCAGAAAATTCGGCCGGGACAGGTGTTCAGCCTGGCTGGGTATGGAGCCGATGCCGTCCCCGCCACCGGGGCCGTGATCACCGGTCCCAGCCCAGGTGTATTGCGCCTGGGGCGCAACCGGGTGGAAGCCCTGCTGGCCGACGACGAAGGTTCGGGCCAGGACGAGGTGCTGCTGTTCCAGTTCGATGCCCCACCGGTTCGCAGTCCGGTGCTGCGGGGAGGAGGCCCTTCGCGTTGGGTGGCGGGAGAGGCTCAGGTGGCCTTTGGTGATTCCGGCGGCCCCCTGTTCATAGATGAGGCAGGGAGGGTGGCCGTGCTGGCCATTGCCGCCTTCAACGGCGAGACGCCCCAGTCCTGCCAAAGGGACGGCCCGGGAAACACGTTGAATTGTTCGAAAACCCGTCAGGGAGCCTTGGGCGGGGCTGGTCTGGTGACCCCTCATCTGGACTGGATTCGCCGGATCCTGGACCAGGAATATCCGCCAGAGTGAACCGGGGCGAATCCGTAGTGGCACAATGACAGACCTCAAGTTTCCCGGTTTTTGCTGTCTGAAAGGAAGTCATGAAAGGCCCCAAGACCTACGACGAATATGTGGACCTGGTGCACAACGCGGTGTACGAGATCGACGAGATGCGTGCCGGCATCGAATATGACCCGGAGAATGCGGAGCGCTGGTCCACCATGCTGGATCATCTGGATGGTGTGTTGCGCAAGCTCTACGACGAGATGGTGGCGGATACCTACCAGTTCCCCACCGGGAGGGATCTGCCCTATATGCAGTTCGTCAACCGCTGGGGGCGGGAAATCCCCTTCAAGCAACTGTTGTGCGTGATCAACGAAGCGCACAAGAACGGCCTGTCCCGTGACTAAGATACTCATCATCATCCTGGTCACGGTGCTTCTGGTGTTGTGGTTCAGGCACATGGGCCGTCCACGGGGTGAGAAGCCCAAGCCTACCGCCGAGAAGGGGGTGGAAGACATGGTGCGCTGCAAGGTATGCGGCGTGAACTTGCCCCGCTCCGAAGCCCTTATGAGCAAGGGGGCGTTTTATTGTTGCGATGAGCACCGGCGTATCGGCTGAAGTCCTGCCCGGGCCGGAGCCGGACGGCTCCGGCTCCGGCGTGAAGCGTGCCCCATCAGGGGCGGCCGGTCTTCCCGGCAACATGGAAGCCACGCCGGAGAGTTTCTGGCGCGCCCTCAGCCAGCTAAACTATTTCCGCTTGTTCGTGGCCTTCGCCCTTGCGGTGGTGGGGCTGGTCATGGGGGACAGCAGCCTCCTGTCCCTGCGTAATCCCCACTGGTATGCGGGGGTGTGTGCCACCTATTTCCTCGCCGCCTGGGTGTTCATCGTGCCCATGCGCAACCAGGTTCCAGCCTTCGAAACCCAGCTGGCCCGGCATGTCATCGTCGACATCGTCTGTATCGGCGCCATCATGTACCTGAGCGGCAGCGGGCCCGCAGGCCCCGGTTTGTTGCTCATCGTGTCCATGGCGGCCGTGGGCATGCTCAGACAAAGGCGCAAGCTCTTCTTCTGGGTTTCCCTGGGGGCTCTGGTGGTCCTCTCCCAGCAGGTCTGGCTGGTACTGACGGGAGAGGCGGGCATGGATACCCTGGCCCGGGTGGGGGTGCTGGCGGCCAGCTTTTTCGGGGTGGCCATACTGGCCCATGTCCAGGCAAACGGGGTGCTGGTGGCTTCCCGCCTGGCCCGGGAGAAGGGGGCCGAAGTTGAAAATCTGGCTCGGGTCAACGCCCGCATGATCCAGGAGTTGCCCTATGCCGTCATGGCACTGGGACGCCATGGAGAGGTGTTGCAATACAACGTCCGGGTGGAAGACCTGCTGGGCACCCGTTTCTTTCCCCTCTGCAACCTGCACCAGTGCGCCCCCCAGCTGGCGGCCCTCTGGTCCGACTGGCGTCATCACCGCAGCGTCCCGGACCACCCTTTCCAGTCCGGCCGGGACGGACGCCGCCTCATTCCCCGGTTCATCGAGCTGGAGCCCAGCCGCCAGGAGGGGGCGGTGCTGGTGCTGGAAGACATGACGGAACTGGAATCCCAGGCCCAGCGCATGAAGCTGGCTTCCCTGGGCATGCTCACCGCCAACCTGGCCCACGAGATCCGTAACCCCCTGTCGGCCATCCGCCATGCGGCGGGCATTCTGGCGGAAGAACACGAGGACGACGTGAGCCGGCGCCTGACCCGCATCATCAATGACAACGCGGATCGGCTGAACGGCCTGGTGGAAGACGTGCTGGCCCTCAACCGCCGGGACCGCATGCAGCGCCAGGAACTGGTGCTGGCCGAAGTGGTACCCCGCTTTCTGCTGGATTTCGCCCAGCGGGAACAGGTGCCGGACGATGTCATTCACCTGCACCTGAACGGTAATCCCCATCTGTGCATGGACGCCAACCACCTGGAACAGATCCTCTGGAACCTGTTGCGCAACGCCTGGCGATATTGCACGCATCAGACGGCAAGTATCCGGGTGCGTATTTCCTGCCAGGACGCTTTCGTCAACGTGGACGTCATCAACGATGGCCCCCCCATCGCCCCCGCCACCAAGGCCCGCCTGTTCGAGCCCTTCTACACCACGGCCAAGCAGGGCACGGGGCTGGGGCTCTATATCGCCCGGGATCTGGCGGAGGCCAACGGGGCCAGCCTCAGTTACATGGATGTGGCGGATGGCGCCATGTTCCGGCTGCGGGGCCGGCCAGGCCCCTGCAAGGAGAAAAACCCATGAGCAATGGTTTGAAAAGCGCCGGTGCCCACAAACGGCCCCGGGTCCTGCTGGTGGATGACGAGCCGGACCTGCTGGATCTCTTGGAAATGGACATGGTGCGCATGGGCTTGGACAGCGAGCGGGCCCAGACAGTTGCCGAGGCCCGGGCCAGACTGGTGGATAAGACCTTCGACCTGTGCCTGACCGACATGCGCCTGCCGGACGGGGATGGCCTGGAGGTGGTGCGTCACATTGCCGAGCAGGCCGCCCAGACCCCGGTGGCCGTGATCACGGCCTTCGGGTCGGCGGAAAACGCCGTGGTGGCCCTGAAGGCGGGGGCTTTCGACTACGTGGAAAAACCAGTCACCCCGGAGAAGATCCGCTCCCTGGTGCGCTCCGCCCTCAAGCTGCCGGAAGCACCGGTCCGGACTGGGGGGCAGCGGCGCCTGGTGGGGGATTCACCCCCCATGCAGCAGGTACGTGCCCTGATCGACAAGGTGGCCCGCAGCCAGGCGCCGGTGTTCATCTCCGGGGCCACCGGCACGGGCAAGGAGGTTGCGGCCCGTTTGATCCACGGGGAAGGGCCCCGGGCGGCCGCCCCCTTTGTGGCGGTGAACTGTGGCGCCATCCCGGAGAATCTCATGGAAAGCGAGTTCTTCGGCTATCGCAAGGGCGCTTTCACCGGTGCGGATGCGGACCGGGACGGTTTCTTCCAGGCGGCGGACGGAGGCACCCTGTTCCTCGACGAGGTGGTGGACCTGCCTGTTCCCATGCAGGTGAAACTGCTGCGGGCCATCCAGGAAAAGCGGGTGCGCCGGGTAGGGGGCGTGGTGGAAGAGCCGGTGGATGTGCGCCTCATCAGCGCCTCCCACCAGGATCTTGCGGCGGCTGTAGCCAGTGGCCGTTTCCGCCATGACCTCTTTTACCGACTCAACGTCATCAGCATGCACATGCCCGCCCTGCGGGAGCGGCGGGAAGACGTGGCGCCCCTGGCGGAGGCGATCCTGGATCGCCTGGCGGGTGCCCGGCGCCCCCGGCTCAGCCCCCAGGCCCTCGAGGCCCTGGGGCGCTACGATTTTCCCGGCAATGTGCGGGAACTGGAGAACATGCTGGAGCGTGCCCTGGCCCTGTATGAAGGGGACGAAATCCGCTCAGAAGACTTGTGTATCACCCCGGGCCTGGAGGGGGAAGGCTTTGATACGGTGCAGCCCGGCGAACCGGCCGGCAATTTGCAGGACTATCTCGACGGCGTGGAACGGAAAGTGCTCGTCGCCGCCCTGGCCAAGACGGGCAACAACAAGACCGCCGCCGCCCGGCTACTTGGAGTGACGTTCCGTTCCCTGCGCTATCGGCTGGAACGTCTGGGGATCGATTAATCCCCGGCGTGCTTTTCCGCCACAAGCTGGTCCAGGATGTCCATGACTGCCTGGCTGGCGCTTTCCATCTGGGCCATGGACGCCAGGATACGGTCCTGGATGTCCGGATTGCGGGCCCAGTTTTCCCCCAGCAGATGCAGCATGTCGTGGGCTCCATCGTGGACCTGGGCGTGGGGATGGGCGAGGCGGGCGAAGGAGGGCATGGCGCCGAAATGGGCCTTGCCCGCATTGGCGTACCACTCGCCCAGGCGGCACTGGTGGTGGTTCACCGCCACGGCATCGGTAAAGACCCGTTCGCCGCTGGAGTTGATGGCCATGTAAGCCTTTTGCTTGTAGACCACGTGGTCCACCTTCACCAGGGAGGAGAAACTCATGTCGTGGGCCAGGGTGGCCCGGCGCAGGGTTTCCTGGGCGGACTGGGCAAAATGGTGGAAGCGTCCTTCCATCTCGCCGATGACCTGGGTGGAGGTGGCGGCCATGTCCCGCATGGCGTGGGAATCCTCCAGCATGGTGGCGGCCTCGGTGTTGAGGTTGCCCATGATCTGGCCGATGGATTCCGATGCCTTCTTGGTGTTCTCCGCCAGTTTGCGCACTTCGTCTGCCACCACGGCGAAGCCTCGTCCTGCTTCCCCGGCCCGGGCCGCTTCGATGGCCGCGTTCAGGGCCAGCAGATTGGTCTGGTTGGCGATGGCGGTGATGAGCTGCACTGCGTCGGTGATGGCCTGGCTGCTATCGTTCAGGGCGGTCACGGCGTCTGCCACGTGGTTGATGCGCTTGCTGATGTCGGCCAGGTGGACCACCACCTGGCTCACGGCCTGGCGGCTGTCTTCCGCGTCGGCGCTGGTGCGGGTGGCCAGGTTGTGGACCTCCTGCATCTCGTCGGTGACGTTTTTCAGGTCGGTCTGGTTGGAGGCCAGGTTGGTGAGCAGGTTGGTGGTGTTGAGGTGATGGACCTTGGAGATGAGCTGGTTGCGCATCTGTTTCTCGGCCTGTTCCGCCATGTTGTCCAGCAGTACGTTATGGCTTTCCAGTCCCTGGCCGAAGCCGCCATGCAATCCGCCGGTGAAGGCCTTGCGGAAGAACTTGCCTTCCACGTGGTAGCGGAAGGTGGTGCTTTCCTCCCGGAAATAGGTCTCCAGCTGGTCCAGCATGTCGTTCATGCGCCAGCACAGGCGCCCCAGCTCGTCCTTGTCCGATACCCGGGTGATGCGGCTGCTGAACCGTCCCTGGGAGATTTCCTGGGTCAGCCCGTCCAGCAGGGCGATGGGGGCCAGCCACTGGCGGGCCTTGATCTGGCCGAAGGCGGACAGGGCGATGCCCAACAAGAGGAAAGCCAGCATGGTCCATCCGAAACCATAAAGAAACCAGGCGCCGAGGATGGTGGCCAGCACCAGGCCGGAAAAGCCCCAGAGCAGGGCGGTGAGCCTAGATTGCAAGGACCAGTTCGTCATAGCTCACCCCTTTCTCGGTCAGCAGGTCGAGCAAAATCTTGCCGGAGGCGGCCATGGCGTCCCGGGCACCGGCGGCCCGTTCGGCCTCCAGCATGGCCCGGTACAGGCCGGTCACCGTCTGCACGCCGGAAGCCTTGGGCTTACGGCGCACGGAGTGGTAGCCGATGATGTTGCCGGTGGCGTCCCGGTCCGGCGTCACGTTGGCAAACACCCAGTAGAAGCTGCCGTCCTTGGCCATGTTCTTCACGTAGGCGTTGCATTCCTTGCCGGCGGCGATGGTGTCCCAGAGGAGCTTGAACACCGCCCGGGGCATGTCCGGGTGGCGGATGATGTTGTGCTGGGTGCCCAGCAGTTCCTGTTCGGTGTAGCCGGAAAACTCGATGAAGATGCGGTTGCCGTAGGTGATCCGACCTTTGATGTCCGTCTTGGAGACGATGTAATCACCTTCGCGCATCACTTTTTCCACCGAGGTGGGCGTGACGTTGGGGTCTTTCATGTCTTCTCCGTCCTGGAGCCGCAGGGTGGCTCGCCATTTTGTTCCCGGGTTATCGGGTAATTGCGGGAAAAGTTTAGCGGGGGACGGGGGAGCGCTAACATTCCGCCATGGCTGAATGGGAAGAACTGGACGAATTTCGTTACCACCACCGCCTCCGGGAAGCGGGGGGATGGGCGTTGGTATTGTTTTCCGCGCCGGCTTGTGGCGCCTGCCGCCGGGCGGAGCGGTATCTGCCGGAATGGCGCACGCTGGATATTCGCCTGTTCAAGGTGGATGTGCAGCGCAGTCAGGCCCTGGCCCGGGCCCACGACCTGTTCCATTTGCCCGCCCTGTTCGTCTACCGGGACGGCCAGTTTCATGCCCGCCTGGAAACCGAGTTGAGCAGACCGGCTTTCGAGCAGGCCCTGGCGGCAGCTTTGACGGGACCTGCCCAGGAGGAGCCATGACCCGGAAAACCATGACGCTGGATGGGGCCGGGTGGCTGGCCGGGGCCCGAGGTGTGGTCTCGCCCAATTGCGATCCCCGGCCCGAGGACATGGCCATCTGCCTGGTGGTCATCCATAACATCAGCCTCCCGCCAGGGGAATTCGGCGGCCCGGGGGTGGAGCAATTGTTCACCAACCGGCTGGACCCGATGGCCCATCCCTATTACGCCGGTCTGCGTGACTTGAAAGTGTCCGCCCATTTCTTCATCCGCCGGGACGGGGAACTGGTCCAGTTCGTGCCCTGCGGGATGCGGGCCTGGCATGCAGGTGCGTCAACCTGGCAGGGGCGGGAGCGGTGCAACGACTTTTCCATCGGCATCGAACTGGAAGGCACGGACGACCTGCCTTTCACGGATCGGCAATACGCGGTGTTGAATGAGGTGCTGGGGGTCTTGCGGCGGGCTTATCCCATCCAGGGGGTGGCGGGCCATTCCGACATTGCGCCGGGTCGCAAGACGGACCCGGGGCCCTGCTTCGACTGGAGCCGGGTCGTGATCTGAAGGGCCGCTCAGGCCGCCTGGGCGGGAATGGTGGAACCGATGCGCTTGATGCGGTTCTTGTCGTCCACGTATACGAGGGTCGGTTCGTGCCGGGCGGCTTCCTGTTCGGAATAGGCCGCAAAGGTGGCGATGATGAGTATGTCGCCCACCGCAACCCGGCGGGCGGCGGCGCCGTTCACGGAAATCATGCCGGAGCCCCGCTGGCCGCGGATGGCATAGGTGGAAAACCGTTCGCCGTTGGTGACGTTGTAGATGTCGATGTGCTCGTACTCGTGGATGTCCGCTGCTTCCAGCAGCAACTCGTCGATGGCGCAGGAGCCTTCGTACTCCAGCTCCGAGGCCGTGACGCGCACCCGGTGCAGCTTGGATTTGAGCAGTGTGCGTTGCATGGCGGACAAGAAAATCGGTTCGGGGCCGGGGATTATATCTTTAGCGCTAGTGCCTGTTAAACAGGCACGCGGATTTCCAGGTTGTCGATCAGGCGGGTGTGGCCCAGATGCGCCGCCGCCAGAATGACTATGTCGGTCTCCGCGCCAATGGGGGGCAGCAGGGTGTGCTGGCTGCGGATGGCCACGTAGTCGACCTTCCAGCCGTGCCGGGACAGCTGCTCGGCAGCTTGCCGTTCCAGATGCCCGTGGTCCCGTTCGCCATGCTCCAGCTGGCGGCGGATTTCTACCAGAGTGCTGTACAGGCGGGGGGCTTCGGCCCTCTCCTGGGGGCTGAGATAGCCGTTGCGGGAAGACAGGGCAAGGCCGTCCTCGGCCCGGCCGGTCTCCCCGGCCAGGAGGGTGATGGGCAGGTTGAACTGGCGCACCAGGCCCCGCAGCAGGAACAACTGCTGGTAGTCCTTCTTGCCGAACACGGCGTAGCGGGGCCGTACCAGGTTGAAGAGCTTCAGCACCACGGTGCAGACCCCGGCGAAATGCCCTGGTCGGAAGGCGCCGCAGAGTACGTCTGCCAAGGGGGGCTGGATGGTGAAGGTCTGGGGTTCCGGATACATCTCCGCCACGTCCGGGGCGAACACCAGGTCGCAGCCGGCGGCTTCGAGTTGGGCGCAGTCGGCCTCCAGGGTACGGGGGTAGCGACCGAAGTCCTCGCCGGCGCCGAACTGGAGGGGGTTGACGAAGATGCTGGCCACCACGGGCCCCCCCTGGCGGCGGCCCAGTTCCACCAGGGACAGGTGGCCGGCGTGGAGATTGCCCATGGTGGGGACGAAGACGGTATCCGTGGCCCCCGCCAGTTCCCGGTCCAGGCTGGCGGCGTCGAAGATCCGCTTCATTGGAACTGGTGTTCCGGCCCCGGGAAGCTGCCATCGCGCACGGCCTGGGCGTAGGCCGTCAGGGCGGCGGAGATGGATCCGGCGCCGGCCAGGAAGTCCCGGGCAAAGCGGGGCGGGCGGGGGGTCATGCCCAGCAGGTCCTGCAATACCAGCACCTGGCCGTCACAGGCACCGCCGGCGCCGATGCCGATGGTGGGGATGGTGAGGCAGTTGGTCACTTCCGCCGCCAGCAGGGCGGGGATGGATTCCAGCACCAGCATGCCGGCCCCGGCGGATTCCAGGAGGGATGCGTCCCGGATCAGATGTTCGGCTGCCTTGCGCTCCCGGCCCTGGGCCCGATAGCCGGTCTGGTTCACGGACTGGGGCAGCAGGCCCAGATGGGCGCACACCGGCACGCCCCGCCGGGTGAGGAAGTCCACGGTGTCCACCATGACTTCACCCCCCTCCAGCTTGACCATGTTGGCCCCCGCCGCGAGCAGCCGGGCGGCGCTGGTGAAGGCCTGCTCCGGGCTGGCCTGGTAGCTGCCGAAGGGCAGGTCGGCGACGACGAAGGCCCGGCCGCCATTGCCCCGGGCAACGGCTTCCGTGTGGTAGGCCATGTGCTCCAGGGTGACGGGCAGGGTGGCGTCGTGGCCCTGGAGAGTCATGCCCAGGGAATCCCCCACCAGCAGGATGTCGATACCGGCCTCCGCCATCAGGTGGGCAAAGCTGGCGTCGTAGCAGGTGAGGGCCACCAGCTTCTCGCCTTGTTCACACCGTTTCTGTAACTGAGGTAGGTACATGCTCATGTCCCCATGTTGAAGAACTCGCGCATGCCGCGCATGTCCTGGATGCGTTGCACCAGCAGGTTGAAATCCTCGTCCTTGTCGGCGAAGTTCAGGTGTTCGCTGTTCACGGTCAGCAGCGGCGCCTGGTCGTAATGATAGAAAAATTCACTGTAGGTTCTGGACAGGTCGTCCAGATAGGCGTCGCTCAGGTTTCGTTCCGCAGACCGCCCTCGTCGTCTTACCCGTTCCGCCAGGGTGGAGGTGCGGGCCTGGAGATAGATGACCAGGTCCGGGGCGCTGGCCTGGGGCTTCAGGCCTTCGTAGAGCTGGCGGTACAGGGCGAACTCCTGCTCGTCCAGGGTCAGCCGGGCAAACAGCAGGTCCTTTTCAAGCATGAAGTCGGCCACTGTGGCGGGGGTGAACAATTCACCCTGGGTGAGCCGCCGGGCCTGCTCCACACGACTGATGAGAAAGAACAACTGGGTGGGCAGGGCGAAACGTCGCCGGTCTTCGTAAAAACGGCCCAGGAAGGGGTTTTCGTCGGCGTTTTCCAGGATCAGCTCCGCCCCCATGAGTTGGGCCAGCTTCCGTGCCAGGCTGGTCTTGCCCACGCCGATGGGTCCCTCCACGACGATGTGACGGTAGCGGCCCAACATTACTTACTCGAGGCGTTGATGGCAGATTCCGCCCAAGTGGCGGTGGGAATGCGGGTCAGGCCGTCCCGGTCCAGTCCGTCGAGCCAGTCCCGGGCCGCACCCTGACCCGGAATCAGGCAGTCAGGTGCAATTTCCGCCAGGGGTAGCATGACGAAGGCCCGTTCCAGCATGCGGGGGTGGGGCAGGGTCAGGCCGGGTTCGTGCATCACCAGGCCGTCGTAGAGCAGCAGGTCCAGGTCCAGGGTGCGGGGCGCGTTCTTGAAGGCCCGGGTGCGGCCATGGCGGGTTTCCACATCCAGGAGGCGGTCCAGCAGGGCCCGGGGGGTCAGGTGGGTGGCCAGGGCGGCCACGGCGTTGACGTAATCCGGCTGGTCCAGAAAGCCGACCGGTTTCGACTGGTACAGGCTGGAACTGGCCAGTAGCCGGGTGTCGGGCAGCCGCGCCAGCTCGTCCAGAGCGCGGTGGATCTGGGTGACGGGGTCTCCCAGGTTGGCCCCCAGGGCCACGTAGGCGGTGATTTCAGCCAAGGTCCACCTGGGCGGCCTCTCCCCCGTTGCTCTTGCGCCGGGGCCGGCGGCGGCGTTTTTTCGCCTCGCCGCCCACTGGGGCGGTCCGGGTCAGCAATTCCGCCCGTTCCTGGTCATCGGCATCCTGGAAGCGGGTCCACCATTCCGCCAGTTCCGCTTCGCTGTCCCCCGATTCGGCGCGGATCAGCAGGAAGTCGTAGCCGGCCCGGAAGCGGGGGTGGCTCAGGAGCCTGAAAGGACGGCCGCCGCTGCGCTGGGTGAGGCGGTGTTGCAGGGTCCAGATTTCCTTGATGGTGCCGTCGAAACGGCGGGGAAAGGCCAGGACCTTGCGCTGGCGTTCCAGGACGGTGTCCATGGCCTCGAACTGGGCTGGCTGGTCGTGCATGCCCGTTTTCTTGTTGGCCGCCAGTTCCGTCTGGAAGTCGAACCACAGCAGGCAGGCCAGCATGAAGGCCGGAGAGGCGGAATGGCCGTTGCGCACCCGCTGGTCCGTGTCGTGGAGGGCGGCGTGGAGAAATTTCTGCCGGGCCGGGTCGTCCAGGATGGCGTCCAGCATGGGCAGCACGCCGTGGTGCAGACCTTCGGCGCGCAATTGTTTTACGCCCCGTTCCGCGTGACCCGACAGCAACAGCTTCATCATCTCGTCGAACAACCGGGCGGAGGGGATGCGGGCCAGCATGGGGGCCAGTTGGGGAATGGGGGCCCGGGTGGCCGGGTCGATGTGGAAGTCCAGCTTGGCGGCAAAGCGGGCCGCCCGTAGCATGCGCACGGGATCTTCCCGGAAGCGCTGCTCCGGGTCGCCGATCATGCGCAGCACTTTCTTGCCTGCATCGGCCACGCCGTGGTGCCAGTCCCAGACTTCCTGCTTCTCCGGATCGTAATAGAGGGCGTTAACGCTGAAATCCCGACGGGCGGCATCTTCTTCCTGGTTGCCGAACACGTTGTCCCTGAGCAGCATGCCGTCGTCGGCGGCTACCCGGGTACGGTTGGGATCGGCGCCGTCCTCGTCCTCCGGATCTTCCGGCGGCGGGGTTGCGGCCCTGAAGGTGGTCACTTCGATCACATCCGGGCCGCAGTAGACATGCACGATCTGGAAACGCCGGCCGATGACCCGGGAGCGACGGAATACTCGGCGCACCTCTTCCGGCGTGGCGTTGGTGGCCACGTCGAAATCCTTGGGCTCCCGACCTAGCAGCAGGTCGCGCACCGCGCCCCCCACCACGAACGCGTCATAGCCCGCTTCCCGCAGGCCCCGGGTGACCTTGAGGGCACAGCCGTGAAGTTGTTCCCGGCGGATGCCATGCTGTTCCAGGGGCAGGACGACAAGGCCGGTTTTGGCCTTCTTGCCGAAGACCTTCTTGATCAGGCGGCGGATCATGGGGGCAAATTAGGGAGGATGGAGAGCGGGCAGGCCATGGCGGCGCAGTATAACAGCCGGCTTGCCCTAACCGTCTGGGGCGGGCTACAGTTGTGCGCGTCTTATCCCCTCCTGGAACATGGCCTTGTTAGCCCTCATCGAAGCAGCCGGTTGGCCTATATGGCCCCTGATCATCGCCTCCATCCTGGCTTTGGCCATCATCTTCGAGCGCCTCTATACCCTGCGCCGGCCCATGGTCATTCCCCCTGGTCTGCTGGAACAGACCCTGGACAACCTGCGCAAGCACGGGGCCAACCCGGACGTGCTGCGGGCCCTGACGGAAGGCTCGCCCCTGGGGCGGGTGTTCGCCGTGGGGGTGCGCAATATCAACAACAGCCGGGAACTGATGAAGGAATCCCTGGAAGAGGCCGGCCGGGCCGTGGGCCATGACCTGGAGCGGTTTCTCACCACCCTGGGCACCATTGCCGCCGTGGCCCCCCTCATGGGCCTGCTGGGCACGGTGGTGGGCATGGTGGAAATCTTCGGTTCCCAGTCTCCCACCGGCAGCAATCCCGCCATGCTGGCCCATGGCATCTCCGTGGCGCTCTACAATACGGCCTTCGGTCTGATCGTCGCCATTCCCAGCCTGATCTTCCATCGCTTCTTCCGGGGACGGGTGGATGCCTTCCTGGTGGAAATGGAGCAGGAGGCCCTGCGGCTGGTGGAAATCGTCCACGGCGATCGCAAATAGGCCCGCCCGACCATGAATTTCCAGCGCGGCACCCGGCGGGATGAGCCGGAAATCAACCTGATTCCCCTCATCGACGTGTTGCTGGTGATCCTGATCTTCTTGATGGTCACCACCACCTACGCCCGGTTCTCCGAGTTGCAGATCAACCTGCCCTCCGCCCAGGGAGAAACAGCCAAGGAAGAACCGACCCAGATTTCGGTCAATGTCAGCGACCGGGAAAACTACGAAGTGAATGGCACCGTGCTTGGGCAGGCGGGCGTGGAGCAAATTGTCCGGGCCTTGCAGACGGCGGCTGGCGGGCAGAAAGACCCTGTCGTGGTCATTTCCGCCGATGCCCGGGCTAGCCACCAGTCTGTGGTGCGGGTCATGGACGCGGCCCGCCGTGCCGGCTATCCCCGGGTGACATTCGTGACCCAGACCGACGCCGCCCCCTGAAGCGGTCCCGTGCAGGCCTGGCTGGCTTGAGCCGTCTGGAATCCCTATTCAATCGTTGCTGGTATGGCCGGGGCCCGGGTTGCGGGCTGTTCGTCGTACTGCTGGCGCCGCTAAGCCTGGTTTTTCGAGGTCTGGTGGCCTTGCGGCGCTGGTTTTATGCCCTGGGGCTGACGGCCCAGGTGCGCTTGCCCGTGCCAGTCATTGTCGTGGGCAATCTGACCACCGGCGGGGCCGGCAAGACGCCCCTCACCTTGGCTCTGGTGGCCTGGCTGAAAGAGGCCGGATACCGGCCGGGCATCATCAGCCGGGGGTATGGGGGCCACCATGGGGGCCAGGCCGACGCCCCCATGGCCGTGGATGCGGATACAGACCCGGACCTGGCGGGGGACGAGCCGGTGCTGATGGCCAGTCGGTCCGGGTGCCCCGTGTGGGTGGGCCGTCAACGGGCGGCGGCGGGCCAGGGGCTGCTGGCCCGGCACCCGGAAGTGGATGTGCTGGTGGCGGACGATGGCCTGCAACATCTGGCCTTGGCTCGGGACATAGAAGTCGTGGTTGTGGATGGGGCCCGGGGCCTGGGCAATGGCTGGCTGTTGCCGGCTGGTCCCCTGCGGGAGTCGCCCCGTCGTCTGGGGCAGGCGGATGCCGTGGTGGTCAATGGTCCGGGGGCGGCCTGGAATGGGGGGGGCTATGCCATGACCCTGGTGGGCAGCCGCTTCCGCAATCTAAGGACATCCGGTGGCGATGCGTCTGCCAGGGATTTCGCTGGAATGGAAGTGCATGCCCTGGCGGGTATCGGCAACCCCCGGCGGTTCTTCGACCACCTGGCCGGCCTGGGGCTGAGGGTGGTGGCCCATCCGTTTCCCGACCACCACGCCTACGAATACAAGGATCTGCCCCCGGGGCCCCTAGTCATGACGGAAAAGGATGCGGTGAAGGTGGCTCCTCTGGTACAGGCTACCGGGCGGCAGGATGCCTGGTATCTGGAGATTGACGCCATGGTGGATGGGGGGCTAAAAGACCTTATTCTCAATCGACTACGGGAAGTCCATGGACCCCAAGCTGCTTGATATCCTGGTTTGCCCCCTGTGCAAGGGACCACTCGTTTATCTGAAGCCCCGCCAGGAGCTGGTCTGTAAGGCAGACCGTCTGGCGTTTCCGATACGGGACGGCATTCCGGTCATGCTGGAAGACGAGGCCCGCCGTCTGGACGAGGCTGAAGAGATCGCCTGAATAAGGGTGCTCTGTGGCCCGCGTTTTTTCCCTGCAAATCCTGTTGGAGCATGCCCAACACCGACTTGAGGCCGCGGAGCGCCTGCTGCGCTCGATGGGGCGCAAGGAAGCGGCGGCACGCCAGCGGCTGGAGGAGATACAGGGCTATAAACTCGAATATCAGCGCCGCCTGACGGGGGCGGGAGAGCAGGGGCTCCAGATCCATCTGCTGCGGGAGTATCACGCTTTCCTGGGCAAGGTAGAGCAAGCCATCAACCATCAGACCAGCGAGGTGGAGAAGGCCCATGCCAATTGGCAGTCTGCCCACGAAAAATGGTTGGCGCAACGCCAGCAGGTGAAGGCCTATGAGGTGCTGGCCCGGCGCCATGCCCATACCGAGCTGGTGCGGGAGGAAAAGCGTGACCAGCGGGGTACCGATGAAGCTGCATCTAGAAAAACCCGCGTACTAGGGGATTAAGGGTTTGGGCACATAGTTTGCTTGTCTTCTGCAAACGCTGCGGGAGACGCGCAATGAGTGACATGTTGGCAATGCTGCTGGGAGCCGGTTCGGACAAGACTGCCCAGGTCTTGGCCGGATTGGGCGGCAAGTCCGCTCACGGTAGTCAGAAAGGCGATGCTGTTGGACAGGCGGGCGAGCTTGCTGGGCTTGCTGCGGCTGGTTTGGTGGGTGGTTCGGCCGGAACAGGGGTTGCAGTCGAACCCTTCGAGGTTTTGCTTTCCGGGCGGATCGAAGCCCTGCAAGCCAAGGGTGACGCAGGGGTGGCAGATCCCCTGCTGACCGAGGCTGAAGCACGTGAGGCCCAACCCGGGGTGCCCGTATCTGATCCTTCCGGCTTTCCCGCTGGCCTGTTGCCTGGCGCGGGTGTGCTGGTGCCTGGCGTTCATGGGAGGGGGGGCGGGTCGGCAGCGGCTGGCGTGGCTGCTGTTGCCGAGTCTACCGATACCCGTTTTGGTGGTAAGCAGGCTCAGAGTCGGGCGGCAGTCCTTGCCGCACTTCGGCAATCCTTGCCGCAGGAGGCGCTAGGGCGGGCAGGAGAGGCGCCTGGCGGAAAGGGCGATTTTTCCATTGTCTCAGGGGTCGGCGATTCCCAAGTCAACGGCAGCATGATGACCTTGTCCGGCGCTGTTGCGAAGGGGGCTGGCATGCCAACGGCTACAGGCTCCCTTGTCCAGGTCCTCGCAGCGCCCCTGGGTGGGGCCGGGGCGGAGATATCCGGTCTGGTTCCGGCAGGTCAGCCTTCAGCCTTGATGCCTGGAGTGGCCGGCGCTGCACCAGCGGATTCCGCCCCCCGTGGGGTGACCCCCTTGCAGGTATCCATCGATGCACCCTTGCGCAGCTCCCAGTTTTCCCAGGAACTGGGCGACCGGGTGGTGTGGCTGGCCAGCCGCCAGGGACATGTGGCGGAAGTGGCATTGAATCCCCCCCATCTGGGGCCTCTGGAGGTGCGACTGTCCCTGAATGGCAGCGAGGCGGGCGCCCAGTTTTATTCCCCCCATGCTGCCGTGCGTGATGCCATTGAAGCGGCCTTGCCCCGCCTGAAGGAAATGCTGGCCGATGCGGGCGTCACCCTGGGGCAAACCCAGGTGCGGGACGAGGCCCTGCCACGGCAGCCGGATCAGGCCCAGTCGGGCCAGGGGCGGGATAGGGGCACGGAGGCCGATGCCTCTGCCCCGGACCCCGGGGGGCTGGCTCTCCATGGGGGCTCTAACCGCCTGCTCGGCCAGGGGCTGGTTGACCTCTACATCTGAATCCACACGAGCCCGCTTTTCCCTTTGACTGAAGGGCGTGCTTGCCTATTTTGTGCTTATGTCGTAATAAAAAACTTAAGCACTTTTCTGAAACTTCATGTTTTTGTGTGATATTTTCCGCCTGAGCTAATTGTCCAGAGAGAACTATGGCTAAGGAAGAGGCACCAACCGAAGGCGAAGCCCCGAAAAAGAAGGGTAAATTGCTCATCATCATCCTGGCGCTGGTCGGGGTGGTTGTATTGGCAGGCGGTGGTCTGGCCGCCTGGTTGCTGATGTCCGCTCCGGATAAATCCAAGAAAGCCAAGGCAGAGGATGGGGGTGAGGAAGGCCACGGCGACGCGGAAGCTGGAGAGGAAGAAGAGGAGGGCCATGACGAGCATCCTCCGGTCTACGAAAAGCTGGATCAGTTCACCGTCAACCTGGCGGACCAGGAAACCTATCTGCAGACGGAAATCCAGTTGCTGGTGGCGTCTCCGGAAGTACAGGCCAAGATCAAGGAGCGCATGCCCGAGGTGCGGGATGCCATGATCCGCCTGCTGTCCAGCAAGATGCCGGAAGATCTGAGCATGCCGGACGGCAAGACCAAGCTGGCTGACGAAGTGCAGAAGGAAATCAACGACGTGCTGGGCATCAAGAAGAAGTCTCAGGGCGTCAAAAAGGTGCTCTTCGGGGCCTTCATCATCCAGTGACCTGATAACGGCTGGAGGCGTGTGGCGGACGACATCCTCTCTCAGGAAGAAGTTGATGCCCTCCTCAGGGGTGTAACCGGGGAGGCGGAGGAGACTGCGTCCGGCGGAAACGATAGCGGTATCCGCGGTTATGACATCGGCCGTCAGGAACGCATCGTCCGTGGGCGTATGCCCACTCTGGAAATCATCAACGAGCGCTTTGCCCGCAACTTCCGCCTGGGGCTGTTCAACCTCATCCGGCGCACCGCCGAGATTTCCGTCGGGCCGGTGACGGTCATCAAGTACAGCGAATTCGTCCGCAACCTGATCGTGCCCACCAACCTGAACATGGTGCACATGCCCCCTCTGCGGGGCACGTCCCTGTTCGTATTCGACCCCAATTTCGTCTTCCTGGTGGTGGACAACCTGTTTGGCGGCGATGGCCGCTACCACATGCGGGTGGAAGGCCGGGATTTCACGCCGACAGAGCAGCGCATCATCCGCAAGTTGCTGGATGTGGCCTTCGAGGAGATGCAGAAGGCCTGGGAAAGCATCTATCCGGTGAAGTTCGAGTACGTGCGCTCTGAAATGAACACCCAGTTCGCCAACATCGCCACACCCACCGAGGTGGTGGTGGTGAATACCTTCAACATTGAACTGGGCTCCGGTGGCGGCGATTTCCACGTCTGCATGCCCTACAGTATGATCGAGCCCATTCGGGATCAGCTCACCAGCACCATGCAGGCAGACAGGGCCGAGGCGGACGAACGTTGGGTTCACCAGATGACCCTTCAGGTCCAGGACGCGGAAGTGGAGCTGGTGGCGAACCTGGGCCATTCGGAAGTGACCCTGCGCCAGATCATGGGCCTGAAACTGGGGGATGTGATCTCGCTGGATGTGCCGGAGGCCGTGGTGGCCCAGGTGGATGGTGTTCCCCTGTTCCGTTGCATGTACGGACAGAAGAACGGCCAGCTGGCCCTCAAGATTGATCAGGTACTGCAGGGCGATGACCGCATTGCCTGTGCCGGGAGCAAGGCATGAGCGAGGAAGCGCAGAAAGAGGAAGACGTTTCCGCCGATGACTGGGCGGCCGCTCTGGCCGAACAGGAAACCAGCGGCGAGGCCGCTGGCGGTGCCGACGACTGGGCCGCCGCCCTGGCGGAACAGGAAGCGGAAGACGCCAAGGCAGCTGCCGCCCCCGCTGCGCCGTCAGCTCAGCCTCACGTGTTCCAGAGTCTCACTCCGGAAGGCGGGCCAGCGGCGGCAAACAATCTGGACCTCATTCTGGATATCCCGGTCCAGCTCACCGTGGAACTGGGGCGCACCAAGATCGCCATTCGCAACCTGCTGCAACTGGCCCAGGGTTCCGTGGTGGAACTGGATGGCCTGGCTGGTGAGCCCATGGACGTGCTGGTCAACGGCTGCCTGATCGCTCAGGGCGAAGTGGTGGTGGTGAATGACAAGTTCGGTATCCGCCTCACGGACATCATCAGCCCTGCCGAGCGCCTGCGCCGCATCAACAAATGAATTTTCCCGCCCCATGGATTGCCGCCGCGAGTGGGCTGCTGGCTGGGCCTGTCTGGGCGGCGAATGAGGCGGCGGCTGAAGTGGCCGCGCCCTCCACCTTCGGTGTGCTGTTCCAGGGTTTGCTGGGCCTGGGCGTGGTGCTGGCGGTGATGGTGGGGTTTTTCTGGTTCCTGCGCCGGTTTTCCCCTGGCCAGTCCGGTGCCCAGGGGGTGGTCAAGGTGGTGGGGGGCGTCATGCTGGGCCCCCGGGAACGACTGGTGGTGGTGGAAGTGGGGGAGACCTGGCTCATGCTGGGGGTGGGCGGCGGGCAGGTGACCCATCTGCATAGCTTGCCAAAGCCCCTGGGCGTCGAGGTGCCTGCCGCTGGCGTGCCGGCCGGTTTCGCCGACAAGCTGAAAGACCTGCTGCCCAAGCGGCCGGGTTGAACATGACCCGGGCGCGCTGGTTGATTCTCCTGTTGGGGGTCGGAGTGCCGGCCCTGGCCTGGGCGGCGCCGGGCATAACGGCATTCAGCAGCACTCCTGGACCGGGAGGCAGTACCAACTACACCTTCAGCATCGAAGCCCTGCTGCTGCTGACGGCGCTGACCTTCCTGCCGGCGGCCCTGCTGATGATGACGGCCTTCACCCGCATCGTCATCGTGCTGTCCCTGCTGCGCCAGGCCATGGGCACCATGACCGCGCCCCCCAACCAGGTGATCGTCGGTCTGTCCCTGTTCCTGACCTTTTTCATCATGGCGCCGGTGTTCGACAAGATCTACGAGCAGGCCTGGAAACCCTACACGGACAACCAGATCAGCCTGGTGGAGGCGGCGGACCGGGGTGCGGCTCCGCTGAAGGACTTCATGCTCAAGCAGACCCGCCAGGAAGACCTGGCCCTGTTCGTGCGCCTGGCCCGCATTCCCGCCCTCAACAGCCCCGAGGAAACCCCCCTGCGGGTGCTGGTGCCCGCCTACGTCATCAGCGAGATCAAGACCGCCTTCACCATCGGCTTCATCGTCTTCATTCCCTTCCTCATCATCGACATGGTGGTGTCCAGCGTGCTGATGTCCATGGGCATGATGATGCTTTCGCCGGTGCTGGTGTCCCTGCCCTTCAAGATCATGCTGTTCGTGCTGGCGGACGGCTGGAATCTGCTGATCGCTTCCCTGGTGGCGACCTTCCAGATATGACTGTCGATACCGTCGTCGCCATCATCCGCCAGGCCCTGGAGCTGGCCATGATCTCGGCGGGTCCCCTGTTGCTGGCGTCCCTGCTCATCGGCCTGCTGGTGTCCGTGTTCCAGGCGGCCACCCAGATCAACGAGATGACTCTGTCCTTCATCCCCAAGCTGTTCGTCATGTTCCTGGTGCTGGTGGTGCTGGGGCCCTGGACCCTGCAACTGCTGGTGGACTACGTGGTGCGCCTGATCGGCAGCATCCCCAGCCTGATCAACTGATTTCCAGCCGTGTTGACCCTCAACAGCGCGGATCTGGATGGCCTGCTGGCCCTGTTCCTGTTTCCCTTCGTGCGCATTGCCGCCTGGCTGTTCTTTGACCCCCTGCTGGGGAACCGGGCTGCACCGGCTTCTACCCGGCTGGTCCTGGCGGTGGTGCTGACGGTGGCGGTGGCCCCCATCCTCCCCAACCCGCAGCAGCTTCAACTCATGTCCGGAGACGGCCTGTTGGTGTTGCTGCAACAGATTGCCATCGGTTCCGCCCTGGGGTTCAGCCTGCGGATCGTGTTTGCTGCCGTGGAATACGCCGGCCAGATCATGGGCCTGCAGATGGGCCTCTCATTCGCCACCCTGTTCGACCCCATCAACGGTGCCCAGACCCCGGTGATTTCCCAGTTCCTGGTGCTGTCCTCCGCCCTGATCCTGTTCGCCTTCAACGGTCACCACGTGGTCATCGACGCCCTGGCCCAGAGTTTCATCGATATCCCGGTAGGGGCAAGCCTGGGGGCGGCCGGATTCTTCGGGCTGGTGCAATGGGGCGGTGCCCTGTTCATGACCGGGTTGCACATCGCCCTGCCTGTGACGGCGGCCTTGCTGGCCACCAACCTCACCATCGGCATGATGACCCGGGCCGCCCCTCAGTTGAATATTTTCGCCGTGGGCTTTCCCCTCACGCTGGGAGCGGGTTTTCTGGTTTTGTATTTCACCCTGGTCTATCTGCCGGCCAGCCTGGAAAACTTGTGGGGCCAGGCCCTGTGGACCGCCACCCGGGCCATGGGCGGCGTGGCGGGGCAATGACCGTGCCGGAGGACGTCTCCCCCTGGGTGGCCCGCTGGGCGGCCGGGATTCCGGCGGCGGGTGCGGTGCTGGATCTGGCCTGTGGAGGCGGGCGGCATGCCGTCTACCTGGCAGGCCAGGGGTTCCGGGTCACTGCCGTGGACCGGGATATGCTCCTGTCTGCCCCCCACCATGGTCTGGCGGGTGTGGAATGGCTGGAGGCCGATCTGGAGGCGGCCCCCTGGCCCTTGGCAGGACGCCGTTTCGATGGGGTGCTGGTGTCCCGCTACTTGCACCGGCCCTTGTTCGAACACTTGCTTGCCTGCCTGGTCCCCGGTGGCATCCTGATCTATGAAACTTTCAGCATGGGCCAGGCCCGCTACGGCCGGCCCCGCAACCCGGCCCACCTGCTCATGCCTGGCGAACTGCTGGAGTGGGTGCGGGGCCATCTGCGGGTGCTGGCCTACGAAGACGTGGAGGAAACGGCCCAGCGTCGCTGCATGCAAAGGCTGTGTGCGCGGCGGCCTTGAGACAGTCCGTCTGCCGGTAACCAATTGGAGCGGGACTTTCGGTTAAAATCAGCGCTTTGCGAAATTCACGAGCCCCTATGTTTACTGGCAGTCTAGTCGCCCTGGTCACCCCCATGCTGCCCGATGGGGGCCTGGATATGCCCCGCTTCCGGGCGCTCATCGATTGGCATGTGGCCCAGGGGACCGACGGCCTGGTCATCGTCGGCACTACCGGCGAATCCCCTACGGTGACGCCGGAAGAGCATTGCAGCCTGATCGCCACTGCCGTGGAACAGGCGGCCGGACGGGTGCCCGTGATTGCCGGCACTGGGGCCAACTCAACCTCCGAGGCCATCGAGCTGACCCGCTGCGCCAAGGAAGCCGGCGCGGCGGCGGGCCTGTCCGTGGCGCCCTATTACAACAAGCCCACCCAGGAAGGCCTGTACCAGCATTTCAAGGCCATCGCCGAGGCCGTGGACCTGCCCCTGATCCTCTACAACGTGCCCGGCCGCACTGCGTCGGACATCACCAATGACACCGCCCTGCGCCTGGCCCAGGTGCCCGGCGTCATCGGCATCAAGGATGCCACCGGCAACATCGAGCGGGGTTCCGAACTCCTCAAGCGGGCGCCGGAAGACTTTGCAGTCTATAGCGGTGACGATGCCAGTGGCATGGTGCTCATGCTGCTGGGGGGCAAGGGGGTCATCACCGTCACCGGCAACGTGGCACCCCGGCTCATGCACGAGATGTGTGTCGCCGCCATGGGTGGCGATCTGGCCCGGGCCCGGGAGATCAATTTCCGGCTGCTGGGCCTGCACCAGAAGCTGTTTGTCGAGGCCAACCCCATTCCCGTGAAGTGGGCGGTGGCGGAAATGGGCCTCATCCAGGGCGGCATCCGCTTGCCCCTGGTGCCTCTTTCCCCTGCCCACCACGACACCCTGCGCACCGTACTCAAGGAAGCAGGTTCACTGTGAGGACGTTTCCCATGCGTGTCACCCCCCTGATGGTCTTGCTGGCGTTGTCCCTGGCGGGTTGTTCCGTCATGGAAAGTAAAAAGATCGATTACAAGTCTGCCGGGACGCTGCCTCCCCTGGAGGCCCCGCCGGATCTGGTCATGCCCGCCGGCGACAACCGTTTTTCCGTGCCCGACATCAACCCCAAGGGCACAGCCACCTTCTCTGCCTATGACAAGGAGCGGGGCGGCAAGCCCCAGCAGGGCAGCCAGGCGCTATTGCCCCAGGTGGAGAAGATCAGTGTTCAGCGGGCCGGTGCCCAGCGCTGGCTGGCCGTGCAGGTGCCTGCCCAGGAAGTCTGGCCCGTCGTGAAGGATTTCTGGCAGGAACTGGGCTTCATCATCACCCTGGAGTCTCCGGAATCCGGCGTCATGGAAACAGACTGGGCCGAGAACCGGGCCAATATTCCCCAGGACACGATTCGCAGTTGGCTGGGCAAGGCCCTGGATTCCGTTTATTCCACCGCCGAGCGGGACAAGTTCCGCACCCGGCTGGAAACGGGTGCCGACGGCGGTACCGAGATCTACATCAGCCACCGGGGCATGTACGAAGTATTCGAAGGCACCCAGAGTGGAGGCGACCAGGGCCAGGGGCGGACCGTATGGCAACCCCGTCCTTCCGACCCGGAACTGGAAGCGGAAATGCTGCGTCGCCTGATGCTGCGGTTCGGCGTGGAAGAGGCCCGGGCCCAGAGCATGATGGCCGAGAAGGGGGCTGGCCCCCAGGCCACCCTGGTCAAGGGCGGCAACGCGGTACCCGGCGTCACCCTGCCGGAGGCCTTCGACCGGGCCTGGCGGCGCATTGGTCTGGCTCTGGACCGCATTGGCTTCACCGTGGAAGACCGGGATCGGGCGGCAGGGGTGTACTTCGTGCGTTACGCCGATCCGGAGGCCAACACCAAGAACAAGGAGGGCTGGCTCTCCAAGCTGGCCTTCTGGAGCAGCGACGACAAGAAGATCCAGGCCCTGCGCTATCAGGTCAAGGTCCAGGGAGGCGAGGACCGGACCCAGGTGGGGGTTTATATGGATGACGGCTCGCCGGCCCGAAACGATACCGGCAACCGCATCGCCACCCTGCTGTTCGAGCAGCTGAAGTAAAGCGGAACCCGGTGCGATTCGCCTGTCTGGGCAGTGGTAGCAAAGGCAATGCCTGGCTGGTTCAGGCGGGGGATACCCGGGTCATGGTGGATTGCGGCTTCGGTCCCCGGGAGGCCGCCCGCCGTCTGGCCCGACTGGGGCTGGAAGTGACCCAGGTGGATGCCATCCTGGTGACCCACGAGCACAGCGACCATGGCCGCGGGGCGGCCAAGCTGGCGGCCCGGGCCCGCTGTCCCGTGTGGATGAGCCACGGTAGCCAGTGCATGTTGGACAATCAGGGGGAGGCGCCGCAACAGACCCGGGTCATTTTCGACCACAGCCCCTTTGCGGTGGGGGACCTGGAAATCACCCCCTTCCCAGTGCCCCACGATGCCCGGGAGCCCATGCAGTTCAGGTTTTCCGATGGCGCCCGGCGTTTTGGCCTGTTGACGGACGCCGGCCACGTCACATCCCACATGGAAGCCGTGCTGGGCGACTGTGATGCCCTGGCCCTGGAATGCAACCACGACGTGGCCATGCTGGAGGGGGGCAGCTATCCCCCGGCCCTGAAGCGGCGCATCCTTGGTCCCTTCGGCCACCTGGACAACCAGGCCGCTGCGGCCTTGCTGTCCCGACTGGCCGGCCCCAGGCTGCAACATGTGGTGGCAGCCCATCTTTCCCAGGAAAACAACAGCCCGTCCCTGGCCAGTGCTGCCCTGGCCGGAGCCCTGGGGTGCACACCGGAATGGATCGCCGTGGCGGACCAGGAATACGGTCTGGACTGGCGGGATATCGAGTAGGACAGCAGATGGAAATCGACGAACAGAACGCCCCGGCCCTGGAAGTGGCCACCACTTTTGCCGAACTGGAACTGGCTCCACCCATTCTGCGGGCCCTGGACGAGATGGGCTACAAGATCCCCACCCCCATCCAGAAACAGGCTATACCCTTGGTGGTGGCGGGCCGGGACCTGATGGCCCAGGCCCAGACCGGCACCGGTAAGACCGCCGCCTTCGCTCTGCCCCTGTTGCAGAAGATGGTACCCCATGCCAACAACAGCGCCTCCCCGGCCCGGCACCCGGTGCGGGCCCTGGTGTTGGCCCCCACCCGGGAACTGGCCATGCAGGTGCACGAATCCGTCGTGGCCTACAGCAAACATCTGCCCCTGCGCAGCACCGTGGTGTTCGGCGGCGTGGACATGAAGCCCCAGGAAGCGGCCCTCAAGGCCGGCGTGGAAATCCTGGTGGCCACACCCGGCCGTCTGCTGGATCACGCCGGCAGCAAGTCGGTGCAGCTGTCCCAGGTTCAGTTCCTGGTGCTGGACGAGGCGGACCGCATGCTGGACATGGGCTTCCTGCCGGACCTGAAGCGCATCCTGGACCTGCTGCCCATACAGCGGCAGACCCTGCTTTTCTCCGCCACCTTCGACGACAGCATCGTCGGCCTCGCAAGGAGCTTCCTGCAGAACCCCCTCAAGGTGGAAGTGGCCCGCAAGAACACGGCTGCCGAAACCGTGGAGCAGGTGGTCCACAAGGTCCGGGAAGACGACAAGATGGAGGCCCTGCTGCGGGTGGTGAAGTCCCGGGAAATCACCCAGGCCCTGGTGTTCACCCGCACCAAGATCGCCGCCGACAAGCTGGGCCGGCGCCTGCAGAAGCGGGGGGTGGCCACGGGCATCATCCATGGCGACAAGGCTCAGGTGGAACGGCTTGCGGCCCTGGATGGCTTCAAACAGGGCAAGGTGCAACTGCTGGTGGCCACGGACATCGCCGCCCGGGGCATCGACATTGCTGAGTTGCCCTGCGTGTTCAATTACGAACTCCCCTATTCCCCGGAAGACTACGTGCACCGCATCGGCCGTACCGGCCGGGCGGGGGCCTCCGGTCTGGCTGTCTCCCTGGTGGCGCCGGAGGAAGACAAGCTGCTGGGCCAAGTGGAACGTTTCATCAAGAAAGATCTGCCCCCCGCTCCCCTGCCGGAACTCGCGCAGCAGCCTGTCCAGGCCTCTCCCGCACTGGAACCTGCTCCCCCCCGGGCAGCGAGCGGCGTGGCGATGCCCAAGCCTGGCCGCCGCCGTCAGGAGCCGGTGTGCGCCCTGCTGCGTCCCCCGGTGCGCAACGAACCTCCACCCCAGCCCTGAGCCGACGGCCATGAGTTGGGAAGTCGGGCTGTTGGCTCTCTCCGGTGTGGTGGCCTGGCACTGGTGGGATGGCCTGCAAAAGCGGGAACTGGCCCTCCAGGCAGCCCAGCGGGCTTGCGCCCAGGCCGGGGTGCAGTTTCTCGACGCCTCGGTTTCCCTGCGCAGGCTGAACCTGCGCCGGGATGAAAACATGCGGGCCCGCTTCTACCGGGAATACGCCTTCGAGTTTTCCACGGTCGGTGATGACCGGCAGGCGGGACGGGTATTCATGCTGGGGGCCCGGGTAACGTCCACCAGCCTCATCCAGGCCGGGGACAACGTGGTGCCCTTGCGCTGAAAGGGGTGCTGGCAGCCCGTCAGCCGCACAGGCGGCACACGGTCATCAGCATCAGGTCCTTGGCAGCGCCATCCACCTGGGGCAGCAATCCCTTCAGCTTGCGGTCCCCCTCCAGATCGCCGGTAGCCAGGGCCAGTAGCCCCAGGAGCAAGGGGGAGATGCCCGCCTTGCCAGCTTCGTGCAGCAAAGCCGGGGGCAGGGGGGTGATGGGGGTGGCCTCGCCGGCGCTATCGGATACCCGGACGCTCAGGATGCCCGAGGCAAGGTTTAGCTGGCCGCCACCATGGAGGGGCCAGGTTTCCCCGCTGTCATCGGTTTGAATGGGGCCGGCAAGCAGGCGGCCGAAAAAATCCGGTATGGCCGCTTCCGCCCCCCCCGGCAGGCGGCCGAGTTGCCAGACCAGTTCCTCATAGGGGGTGCGGGGTGTGTCCTGGTTCATGGTCTACAAGCCTTCCAGGGGCATGAAGAAAAACACGAAACGCCCTGCGCCAAAGTCCACCTTCAGGCGGGCGCCGTGGTTCAGGCCGTAATCCACGTAACCGGGTACGGCGCTGTCCTGGTGGCATTCGCTGCTGTGCTGGGGAGATTCGAAGTCCCGGTCCCGGTCGTACCAGGAGATGAGCATGTTGTCGCCCAGGGTTTCATTGGCGACTCTCTCGGCCAGCTTCATGGCGGCCCGGTAGTCGGCGGGCATGGGGTCTGGCTGGAGGTCGATGATCCGGACGTGGGTGTAGTCCGGCGTCCGACCCAAGGAGCAGGTGGCGCCGGTCTGATCGTTATGGGTCATGGAGCGGTCTCCTGAGAAGCGGAATAGGGAGCGAGGTGGGGGGCGGAGTGGGGTTCAGTCCCGGGTATCCGCCAGGGTCTTGAGTTCATAGAGCAGGTCCAGGGCCTCCCGGGGGGAGAGGCTGTCGGGGCTGAGGGCCGCGAGGCGTTCCTCCACCGGGGAGGGGGCCGGTTCCGGCAGGCTGGGCGGAAGCGCGGGGGCGAACAGGTCTCCCTGGCCCGCCTGGCTCACCTGCATGTTCTCCAGCATCACCAGCTTGCGCCGGGCGGCCTGGATGACATTTCCGGGCACCCCCGCCAGCCGGGCCACCTGCAGGCCGTAGCTCTGGGAGGCGGGGCCGTCTTCCACCGCGTGCAGGAAGGTGAGGCCGGCGGGGGTTTCCACGGCATCCAGGTGCACGTTGGCCAGGGTGCGGAATTCCTGGGTGAGCTGGGTCAGCTCGAAATAATGGGTGGCGAACAGGGTATAGGCCCGGGTCTTCTCTGCCATGTGGCGGGCTACGGCCCAGGCGATGCTGATGCCGTCGAAGGTGGAGGTGCCCCGGCCGATCTCGTCCATGAGGATCAGACTGTGTTCCGTGGCGCCGTGGAGAATGCCGGCGGTTTCCGTCATTTCCACCATAAAGGTGGAGCGGCCGCCGGCCAGGTCGTCGCTGGAGCCCACCCGGGTGAAGATCTGGTCCACGGGGCCGATCACCGCCGCGGCCGCCGGCACCGTGAGGCCGCAGCAGGCCAGCAGCACGATGTGGGCCACCTGGCGCATGTAGGTGGACTTGCCGCCCATGTTGGGGCCGGTGATGAGCAGCATGCGGCGGGTGGGGTTGAGATCCAGGTCGTTGGGGATGAAGGCCTCCACCCGGGGTTCCACCACCGGATGGCGGCCCCGCTGGATGCTGATCCCCCAGGTGTCGCTGAAGGTCGGGATGACGTGGTGCCGTTCCCGTGCCAGTTGGGCGTGGCCGGTGAGCAGGTCGGCTTCCGCCACCGCCCGGGCCACCCGCTGCAAGGCGTTCATGTGGCCGGCCAGGTCTTCCAGCAGGGCTTCATAGAGCAGCTTTTCCCGGGCCAGGGCCCGTTCGGCGGCAGACAGGTAATCGTTCTCGAAGGCCTTCAGTTCCGGGGTGAGATAGCGTTCCACGTTCTTCAGGGTCTGGCGCCGATGGTAGTCAGCCGGCACCTTGTCCGCCTGGGCCCGGGTCACTTCGATGAAGAAGCCGGATACCTTGTTGTATTCCACCCGCAGGTTGGCAATGCCTGTGCGTTCCCGCTCCCGTTGCTCCATTTGCATGAGAAAGTCGCCGCAGCCGGATTGCAGCTGGCGCAGCTGGTCCAGTTCGGCATCGAAGCCGTCGGCGATGACGCCTCCTTCCCGCAGAACCAGTCCCGGCTCCGGCTTCAGGGCCCGGGTGAGGTGGTCCAGGGGGAGGGCGGGAAAAGTGAACCGGTCCGTCAGCGTGGTCAGGGCCGGGCCCGCCGGGGCCAGGGCGGCCGCCAGGGCCGGCAGCCGGGCAAGGCCGTCCCGCAGGCCGGCCAGATCCCGGGGGCGGGCGCTTTTCAGGGCCACCCGGGCGGCGATGCGTTCCAGGTCCGCCGTGCCCTTCAGCACTTCCCGGGCGGCGTCGCAGCAGGCGGGCGCCTCCATGAGAGCCGCCAGCACCCCCTGGCGGCGGGCCAGCCGGGTCCGGTCCCGCAGTGGGTGATGCAGCCAGTGGCGCAAGAGCCGGCTGCCCATGGCGGTGCGGCAGGCATCCAGCTCGGAAAACAGGGTGGGGGCCGCTTCCCCCCGCAGGGTTTCGGAGATTTCCAGGGTGCGGCGGGCGGCGGCGTCCAGCAGCACGTATTCGCTGTCCTGTTCCACCTGGCAGCCGGTCACGTGGGGCAGGGCGGTACGCTGGGTGTGGCGGGCATAGTCCAACAACAATCCGGCGGCGGCCTGGAGCAGGGGGACGTCCTCCAGGCCGAAGGCGGTCAGGTCCGCCGTGCCGAAGTGCTCGCACAGCAGGCGGTGGCCCCGCTCTCCGTCGAACTGCCAGTCCGCCCGACGGGTGAGGGCGGCTTTCAGGGCGTCCAGGGCGGGGTCGGCAAACCCCTCCGGCAAGAGAATCTCGCTGGGGTTCAGGCGCACCAGTTCGGCGCCCAGGCGGTCCGGGGCCACGGTCTTGGCGGCAAAACGGCCGCTGGTGAGGGTCAGCCAGGCCAGGCCCAGGATGGCCTTGCCCTCCACCCGTCCGGGGGCGATGGCCAGCATGAGGGGATCGGTCTTGTCCTCCAGCAGGGCCTCGTCGGTCACCGTGCCCGGGGTGACGATGCGCACCACCTGCCGCTCCACCGGCCCCTTGCTGGTCTTCGGGTCGCCGATCTGCTCGCAGATGGCCACGGATTCCCCCAGCTTGGCCAGCCGGGCCAGATAGGCCTCGGCGGCGTGGAACGGCACCCCGGCCATGCGGATGGGCTGCCCTGCCGACGCCCCCCGGGTGGTGAGGGTGATGTCCAGCAACCGGGCCGCCTTCTCCGCATCATCGTGGAACAGCTCGTAGAAATCCCCCATGCGGTAGAACACCAGCATGTCCGGGTGATCGGCCTTGATGCGCAGGTATTGCTGCATCATGGGGGTGTGCTGGGTGAGATCGGCGGTCACAGTGGGGTGTCTGGCGTGGGGAGGGGCATTTTACTGTGCCGGAATGGCTGGGCGGGGGGCTCTCGATAACCCAACCGGGGGCTTGGCTATCTACTGCCGAAAACCTGGCAGGTCGCCTTTTTCAGTGCCCTTCAAAGCAACACCAGGTTATCCCGGTGTATCAGCTCCGGTTCGTCCACGTAGCCCAGTATCCCCTCGATCTCGCTGCTGGCATGCCGGGCAATGCGCCGGGCTTCACTGGCGGAATAGTTCACCAGGCCCCGGGCCAGATCCCGGCCGGAGGCATCCACGCAGCCCACCACCTCGCCCCGCTGGAATTCGCCGCGCACTTCTGTCACGCCGATGGGCAGCAGGCTTTTGCCGCCTTCTCTTAGGGCCTTGGCGGCACCGTCGTCGAGGACCAGGCGACCGCCTACCTGCAGGTGATCCGCCAGCCATTGGCGGCGGGCGGCCAGAGGTTCCTGGCGGGCGATGAGGTGGGTGCCCAGGGCCTCGCCGGCGGCCAGGCGGGCCAGTACGTCCGGTTCCCGGCCGCTGACGATGACCGTGTGGGCGCCGCTGCGGGCGGCACGTTTTGCGGCCAGGATCTTGGTGAGCATGCCGCCGGTGCCGACGCTGGAGCCGGCACCGCCGGCCATTTCTTCCAGTTTTGAATCGCCGGCCATGGCTTCATGGACGAATTCTGCGTCCGGGTGCTTGCGGGGGTCGGCGGTGTACAGGCCCCGCTGGTCGGTGAGGATGATGAGGGCGTCGGCTTCGATGAGGTTGGCCACCAGGGCGCCCAGGGTGTCGTTGTCCCCCACCTTGATTTCGTCGGTGGTGACGGTGTCGTTTTCGTTGATGATGGGCACCACCCGCAGTTCCAGGATGCGGCGCAGGGTGGAGCGGGCATTCAGGTAGCGTTCCCGGTCCGCCAGGTCGGCGTGGGTGAGGAGGATCTGGGCGGTGTGCAGGCCATGGGCGCGGAAACTGCGCTCGTAGGCTTCGATGAGGCCCATCTGGCCCACGGCGGCGGCGGCCTGGAGGTCGTTGATGGCCTTGGGACGCTTGGCCCAGCCCAGCCGCAACATGCCTTCGGCGATGGCGCCGCTGGAGACCAGGACGATCTCCTTGCCCTGATGGGTGAGTTTGGCGATCTGTTCCGACCACAGGGCCAGGCGGGCGAGATCCAGGCCCCGGCCGTCGTTGGTGACCAGGGCGCTGCCCACCTTGACCACCAGCCGCCGGGCGTTGGCAAGGGTGGTCTGGGTCATGGGGTTTCGTCCACGTCCGGGGCAGCCCGGCGGGCGGCGTCCAGGTGGTCCATGATGGCGAACACCAGGGGCTGGCAACCCTCGCCGCTGATGGCGGAGATGGCGAACTGGGGGCCGGTCCAGCCAAAATCCCGGACGAAGGCAGCGATGCGCTCCGCCCGTTCATCGGCGTCGATGAGGTCGGTCTTGTTCAGGACCAGCCAGCGGGGCTTGCGATGCAGGTCCTCGTCGTACTTTCTCAGTTCTTCGACGATGGCACGGGCTTCGCGTACCGGGTCGGTTTCCGGATCGAAGGGGGCCAGGTCCACCAGATGGAGCAACAGGCGGGTGCGGGCCAGGTGGCGCAGGAACTGGTGACCCAGGCCGTGGCCTTCGGCGGCACCTTCGATCAGGCCGGGGATGTCGGCCACCACGAAGCTGCGTTCGCTGTCCACCCGCACCACGCCGAGATTGGGGTGCAGGGTGGTGAAGGGGTAGTCGGCCACCTTGGGTTTCGCGGCAGAAACAGAGCGGATGAAGGTGGATTTT
The DNA here is from genome assembly GCA_040757575.1 of Pseudomonadota bacterium. Taxonomy (GTDB): domain Bacteria; phylum Pseudomonadota; class Gammaproteobacteria; order Burkholderiales; family Thiobacillaceae; genus PFJX01. The sequence goes on along the minus strand of JBFLXA010000001.1, from coordinate 257,746 downwards.
CCGGCGTTGGGCATGCCCAGCAGGCCCACGTCGGCCAACACCTTGAGTTCCAGGTGCAGGCGGCGCTTTTCCCCTTCTTCGCCGGGGGTGCATTGGCGGGGCGCCCGGTTGGTGCTGGACTTGAAGTGCAGATTGCCCAGCCCCCCCTGGCCGCCCTTGGCCACCAGGGCCTTCTGGCCGTCCTGGGCCAGGTCGGCCAGCAACTCGCCGGTGTCGTCATCCTGGACCACGGTGCCCACCGGCACCTTGAGGACGATGTCGTCGGCCCCCTTGCCGTAGCAGTCGGAGCCCCGGCCGCCTTCGCCGTTGCGGGCCTTGAAGTGGCGGGTGTAGCGGTATTCCACCAGGGTGTTGATGTTGCGGTCGGCCAGCAGCCATACACTGCCGCCCCGGCCGCCGTCCCCGCCGTCCGGTCCCCCCATGGGAATGAATTTTTCCCGGCGGAAGGACGCGCAGCCGTTGCCGCCATTTCCGGCGACCACGTCGATGCGGGCTTCGTCGATGAATTTCATGGGATATGGGGTGGGAGATGAGGGATGAGAGGGCTGGGGCCAGAAACTAAAAAGCCCTATCCGGAGATAGGGCTCTCAGGCGCGAGGTAAAGACTCAGGCAGCGGCCGGAATCACGCTCACGGTGCGGCGCTTCTTCTCGCCCTTGACCGTGAACTGGACCACGCCGTCCACCAGGGCGAACAGGGTGTAGTCCTTGCCCACGCCCACATTGGTGCCGGGGTGGAACTGGGTGCCCCGCTGGCGCACCAGGATGTTGCCGGCAGGCACGAACTGGCCGCCGTAGCGCTTCACGCCCAGGCGTTTGGACTCGGAATCGCGGCCGTTACGGGAGCTGCCGCCTGCTTTTTTGTGTGCCATGTCTATTGCTCCTGATTACGCAGAAATGCCGTCGATGCGGATTTCGGTGTAGTTCTGACGATGCCCCTGGGTCTTGCGATAGTGCTTGCGGCGGCGCATCTTGAAAATCATGACCTTGTCGTGGCGGCCGTGGCCGAGCACGGTGGCTTTGACGGAAGCGCCGGCCAGCATGGGGGTGCCCACCTTGATGCTGTCGCCGTCGGCGACCATCAGCACGTCCTTGATTTCCACTTCAGCGCCCACGTCCACGGGCAGGCTTTCCACCTTGAGTTTGCCACCGGCGGACACCTTGTATTGCTTACCACCGGTTTTGATAACAGCGTACATGCCTGTCTCCAGTTACTGGGTCGATTCGGAAAACGCGGCATTGTATGCGAAGGCCTTTCTCTTTGCAAATCAATGCACAGACCCGGGCAAGCTTTGGTATATATAGATGCAACAAACCCTCCTGGAACCCCGTGGCCACCAATCTGGAAATCGATCATTTCCTGGCGGAAGTGGAGCGGCGCGCCTACAAGCACGCACTCTATGCCATCCATGACCATCATGCAGCCCTGGATGTGGTGCAGAACGCCATGATGAAGCTGGTGGAAAGCTACGGGGACAAGCCGGTCCAGGAGCTGCCCATGCTGTTCCACCGCATTCTGCAGAACGCCATCCACGACCATTTCCGCCGCGCCAAGGTGCGGGATTTCTGGGTGCGACTGGTGTCTCCCCTTCGTGACAAGGACGAGGACAACACGGAAACCCTGGAAAGCCTGGCGGCGGGGACGGAGGGCTATGTTTCAGCCTCCCCCGAGCAGGAGGTGTCTCAGAATCAGCACCTGGCGCTCATAGAAAAAGCCTTGTCGGAACTGCCCAGACGTCAACGGGAGGCCTTTCTGTTACGTTACTGGGAAGGCCTGGATGTGGCGGAAACGGCAAAAACCATGGGTTGCAGTCAAGGTAGTGTGAAAACTCACAGTTTCCGGGCCGTCAATGCACTGGCCCTCAAGCTGAAGGAAATGGGCATCGAGCCATGAACGAAAACGACACGCACGCGGCGGAAAGATCCGCAAAAAAGTGGGTGGCGGCCCTCGATGAGGGGGTCCGGGATCTGCCTCCGGCCACTTGTGCCGCCTTGTACGACCGGAGGCGCCAGGCCATGGCGGCCTTGTCCGCCCGCCACGTGGGGGGCGGTACCCTGGCCTTGAGCCGCCATCCCGGCCTGATCGCAGCTGGCGTATTGCTGCTGCTGGGGGTGCTGGTATGGGTGTGGATGCAGCCTGGTCCCCGGCAGGCCCCGGCCAGCCTGGAGAGCGGCGAGCTGGACGTCCTGCTGCTAACGGGCGAGTTGCCCCCCCAGGTTTTTGCCGACTGGAGCCTGGTGACCCAGGAAAATGTGGAGGCAGTATGCCTGCGCGATTCCTGATGCTGGTGTTCTTCCTGGGGTTGGTCGGTCTGCCGGCCTGGGCGGGTGGACAGCGCTCCTGGTCCGAACTCAGCGCCGCCGACCGTACGGCTCTGGCCCCCCTGGCCCAGGACTGGAACCGATTTCCCGCCGAGCAACAGTCTCGCTTGCTGTTGGTGGCGAAAAGCTACCCGAGCCTGTCCCCCCAGAAGCAGCAACTGCTTCAGAAGCGCCTGCGGTCCTGGGCCCAGCTTACGCCGGAACAGCGCCACGCAGCGCGCCAGAATCTGAGTCGCATCCAGACCTTGTCGGAAGAAGACCAGAACAAGATCAAGCAGCGCTGGCTGGATGCCCTGTGCAATGAGTTCGATGCCCCGGCTGCGGGTACGACACGGCCGTGAGCTTAGCGGCTCCGCCTTCCGTCGCCCGGCGGCTGGCCTGTGTCGTCTATGACGGCCTGCTGGTGGTGGCCGTGGTGTTTGCTGCCGCCTTTCCTTTTGTCGGCCTGACCCGGCATCTGGCACCTGTCCTGGCGGTACCCCTGACCCAGGCCTATGTGCTGCTGGTAGTGGCTGGCTATTTCACCCTGTTCTGGCGCAAGGGCCAGACCCTGGCCATGAAGACCTGGGGGTTTGAACTGGTTTCTGCGGAAGGGGGGCGGGTGAGCTGGGGACAAGCGGGGCTGCGGTTTCTGCTTGCTTGTCTCAACCTGATATTGCTTGGTCTGGGCTGGTGGGCTGCCTACCTGGACCCAGGTCGCCAGTTTTTGCAGGATCGGCTGGCGGGGACACGGCTGGTTCGCCGTGCGCCCCTGAAATAACCCTTAGCGACGGTCCAGATGCCAGAGAGCCAGGCAGGCCAGGGTGCCAATGACTGCCATGGGCACCAGGGCGGCCACGGGCGGGGGCCAGTCCAGTAACTGCACCGTCTGGCCCACCAGGCGGTTGGACAGATGGAATCCCAGGCCCAGCAGGACTCCGATCAGCAGGCGACCCCCGGCGCCGCCGCTGCGGGGCGGACGGTAGGCAAAGGCCAGGGCCAGCATGAGCATGATGGGACCGGCCAGGGGGTAGATGATCTTGTTCCACAGCGCGATCTCGTAGCGCCCGGCATCCTGGCGATTCTCCCGCAGGTGGTCCACGTATGCGTTGAGGGTGGCGATGGACATCCGTTCCGGGGCGACCATGAGCACGGACAGCAAGTCCGGCGTGACGGCGGATGACCAGACCTGGTCCGGCAGGCGGGTGGTCCGGGTCTGGTCTTGGGAGATCAGGGTTTCCGTCACCTGCAGCAGGGTCCAGCGCCCGGAAGACCATACCGCTTCTTCTGCGTGGCGGATGGCCTTGAGATGGAAATTCGCGTCGAAGACGAACAGGCGGATGCCATGCAGTGAGGCATCCGGGCGCATCTCTCGTACGTTGATGAAGGTGCCGCCATCCTTGGCCCACAGGCCGGTCCTGAACTCCCGGGCTACCACGCCGGTAGTGGCCCGGGCCTTGAGCTGCTTGGCCATCCGCTCCGCGTGGGGTGTGACGTATTCCCCCAGGAGCAGGGCCACCCCCCCCACCGCAAGGCCCAGCAGGATCATCCAGGTCACCAGCCGTGGGAGGGAAAGCCCCGCCGTGCGCATGACGGCAAATTCTGATGACAGGGCCAGCCGGTTCCAGGCGAACAGGGCGCCGATGAGCAAGGCCACCGGGACCAGTTCGTAAAGCCGTACCGGGGTGTTGAGGGTGACAAAGGCGAGGGCCACGAGGGGGGTGTAGGTATCGGTATGCGCATCCCCCAGCTCGGCGATGAAGTCGAAGAAGGTGAACAGGCCCAGAAGGATGGCCAGGGCCAGTCCCCCGGCCACCAGGATTTCCCGGCTGAGATAGCGGAAAAGGATGCTCATCGGGACCAGGGTCCCCGGAATCGTTGCCAATAGAACATCAGCAACATTACCAGCATGCCGCCGTGGACCAGGCCCAACGCATCCGCCGGGTCCATTTTGCCGCGGCTTACCCAACCTTCCGAGAGACCAACGAAATTGTTGTAGGCCACGTAGATCAGAATGGCGAATACCACATTCATGGATTTTCCAGCCCGGGGGTTGACGTAACTCATGGGTACGGCAAGCAGGGTCAGCAGCAGGGCACTGAGGGGAAAACCGATGCGCCAGACCAGTTCGCCCATCTGTGCCGGGGTGGCGGTGGCCAGCAGTTCGGCCACGGTCAGCACCCGGGGCCGGCGGGCGATTTCCTCGATGGCCTGGGGCTGGATGCGCACGCTGTAGGTTTCGAATTCCACCATGCGGAAATCCGCAGTCCCGGGAACGCCTTCATAACGCCGCCCCCCGGCCAGAACCAGATAGCGTTCGCCGTTTTCCATCGTTTCCACATGACCTTCCCTGGCTACCATGACTCCGCTGCGGCCGTGGATTTGGGACTGGACGAACACGTTGCTCACCCGCTGGGTGGTGGTGGACAGGGTTTCCACGAAGTGCACACGCTGGCCGTCGGCGAATTCGGTGAACATGCCTGGCGCCAGGGTGGAGACCTCATCCCTGGACTCAAGCACCCGCTCATATTCCGCCTGCTTACGGGCCGTCCACGGCAGGCCCTCCAGGCTCACCAGGCCGATGAACAGAACCATGGGCAGGGAGAACAGCAGCACCGGGCGTATCCAGCCCAGAGGCCCCACGCCGCCGCCCATCCAGATCACGGCTTCGCTGTCGCGCCAGATCCGGGACAGGCTCATGAACACGCCGATGAACAGGGCCAGGGACAGCAGTACGGGCAGGTAGCGCAACACCCCGAAGGCCAGCAGGGGCAGTACGTCACCGGCCCCCAGGTCGCCCACGGCGGCCCGGCCCATCACCCGCACCAGGATCACCACCAGGAAGATCGCCAGCAGGGCGACAAAGGCACTGGCCGTCATGGCGGCCATTTCCCGGGTCAGGGCACGATCGAATCGGCGCATCAGCACCGTCCGCTTTGACTAGACATGCCGGGCCACCAATAATCTCCCGGCACGCCAGCTGGCGCCCCAATCGGAATCGCGGAGAACTTCATGGAATTCAGCATCAAAAGTGGCAGCCCGGAAAAGCAACGCACCGCCTGCTTGGCGGTGGGTGTATTCGAAAACAGGAAACTGAGCCTGGCGGGCCAGATTCTGGATCAGGCTGCCCAAGGCTATCTGGCCGACATTCTCAGGCGTGGCGACATGGACGGCAAGACGGGCGCCACCCTCCTGCTCCACAAGGTGCCCGGCATCACTGCCGAACGGGTGCTGCTGGTTGGCTTGGGCAAGGAAAAGGATCTGCACGACAAGGCTTTCCGGGATGCCCTGCGGGCTGCTGTCCGTGCACTGAATGACCTTGGCCTGGTAGAAGCCCACCTATACCTGACCGAACTGGCCGTGAAAAAGCGGGACCTGGCCTGGTGCGTGGAACAGGCAGTATTGATGGCGGAAGAGGTGGTCTACCGTTTCGACCAGATGAAGAGCAAACCGGACGAAGGCAGGAAAGGCTTGCGCAAGCTGGCCCTGTCCGTGCCCAAACGGGGCGACGTGGCGCCGGCCACGGCAGCTGCGGCCCGTGGCAGCGCCATCGCCGCCGGCATGGCCCTGGCCAAGGATCTGGGCAACCTGCCCGGCAACGTCTGCACCCCTTCCTACCTGGCTGACCAGGCCAAAGGCATGGCCAAGGCGGGGGGGCTCAAGGTCCAGGTACTGGACCGGGGCCAGATCGAAAAGCTGGGCATGGGCTCTTTCCTCTCCGTGGCCAAGGGCAGCGACGAGCCGCCCCGCTTCATCGTCCTTGAACACAGCGGTGGCAAGAAGGGCGACAAGCCCGTGGTACTGGTGGGCAAGGGCATCACCTTCGATTCTGGTGGTATCTCCCTGAAGCCGGCAGCCGAGATGGACGAGATGAAATACGACATGTGTGGCGCGGCGTCGGTGCTGGGGACCATGCAGGCGGCTGCGGAACTGAAGCTGCCCCTGAACGTGGTGGGCCTTGTCCCTACCTGCGAGAACCTGCCATCCGGCCGGGCCAATAAACCCGGGGACGTGGTGAAATCCATGTCAGGCCAGACCATCGAAGTGCTTAACACCGACGCGGAAGGCCGACTGATCCTCTGCGATGCCCTGACCTATGCCGAGCGCTACGAGCCTGCCTGCGTGGTGGACGTGGCTACCCTCACCGGAGCCTGTGTCATTGCACTGGGTCATGTGGCCACGGGCCTGCTGGCCAACCACGACCCCCTGGCCCGGGAACTGGTCCAGGCCGGCGAATCGGTCCATGACCGTTGTTGGCAACTGCCCCTGTGGGACGACTACCAGGAACAGTTGAAGAGTAATTTCGCCGACATGGCCAATATCGGTGGCCGTCCCGGCGGTACCATCACCGCCGCCTGTTTCTTGTCCCGGTTTGCCGAGAAATACCACTGGGCCCACCTGGATATCGCCGGCACTGCCTGGAAGAGTGGCAAGGACAAGGGCGCCACCGGCCGCCCCGTGCCCCTGCTGGTGCATTTCCTGGCAAAGCGGGCCGGCCAGGCATGAGGTTTTACCCCCGGCTAGTCTCCGGGGGTGAGCACCGTGTTGCGAGCCTCCGGCAGGAGGTCCGGGTAGTCCCGGGAGGCATGTAGCCCCCGGCTTTCGTGGCGCAGCTTGGCGCAACGCACCATCAGGTCTGCGGTCAGCACCAGGTTGCGCAGCTCGATCAGGTCGTTGCTGATGCGGAAGTTGCTGTAGAACTCGTTGATCTCGTCGGTCAGCAGTTTCAGCCGGTGGCTGGCCCGCTCCAGCCGCTTGCTGGTGCGTACGATGCCCACGTAGTCCCACATGAAGCGGCGCAGTTCGTGCCAGTTGTGGGCGATAACGATCTCCTCGTCCGCATCCGTCACCCGGCTTTCGTCCCAGTCCGGCAGCGAAACAGTCGGCGGCGTCGAGGCCGAGGCGATGTCTGCAGCGGCCGCTCGGCCGTAGACCAGGCATTCCAGCAGGGAGTTGGATGCCAGCCGGTTGGCGCCGTGGAGGCCGGTGCAACTGGTTTCGCCGATGGCGTACAGGTTGGCCACATCCGTGCGTCCGGCTTTGTCTACCACTACCCCGCCGCAGGTGTAGTGGGCGGCGGGGGCCACCGGTATCCATTCCCGGGTGATGTCCAGGCCCAGTTCCAGGCAGCGGGCGTGGATGTTGGGGAAATGGCTGACGATGAACTTGGCCGGCTTGTGGGTAATGTCCAGGTAGACGCAGTCCAGGCCCCGTTTCTTCATCTCGAAGTCGATGGCCCGGGCCACCACGTCCCGGGGGGCCAGTTCCGCCCGTTCGTCGTGTTCCGGCATGAATCGGCTGCCATCCGGCAGGCGCAACAGGGCCCCTTCGCCCCGCATGGCCTCGGTGATGAGGAAGGATTTTGCGTGGGGGTGGTAGAGGCAGGTGGGGTGGAACTGTACGAATTCCAGGTCCGCCACCCGACACCCTGCCCGCCAGGCCATGGCGATGCCGTCGCCCGTGGCCGTGTCCGGGTTGGTGGTGTAGAGGAAGGCTTTGCCCGCACCGCCGGTGGCCAGCACTGTGTGGGCAGCTTCCACTGTCAGCACCTGGTCCCGGAGCGTGTCCAGCACATAGGCGCCATAGGCCCGGCCCGGGCCGCTGGTCTGGCCCAGATGGCGGTCTGTGATCAGGTCCACGGCGATATGCTGTTCCAGCACGGTGATCCCGGGGCGGGCCCGCACCCGGTCCAAGAGGGTTTCCTGGACCACGTGACCTGTGGCGTCGGCCACGTGCATCACCCGCCGGTGGGAATGACCCCCTTCCCGGGTGAGGTGGTAGCCGTCGGCTAGCCGGTCGAAGGTCACGCCCTGGTCGATGAGCCAGGCCAAGGCGGCGGGTGCGGCCTCCACCACCTGGCGTACCACGGCTTCGTCGCACAGGCCCGCACCGGCCACCAGGGTGTCCTGCACGTGTTCGGCAAAGGAGTCCCCCTGGCCCATGACCGCTGCGATGCCCCCTTGGGCCCAGGCGCTGGCACTGTCCAGGGGCTGTTTCTTGGTGACCAGGGCAATGCGCAACCCTGCCGGCAGGGACAGGGCCAGGGTGCTGGCCGCCAGGCCGGAACCGATGATGAGGACGTCGTAACGGAGCATGTCTGGGAAACGTGGCAGTGGAGCGGGGCATCCTGGCCCGGCGTGGTGAGCCATGGCTACTGGCCGCCGGTTATACTCGCGCCGGCCGGGAAATCATAGCCGGCAGCTTTGCCGGATGGCATCTCAACATAGACAAGAGGAAATGTGAGCGAGCGGGAAGCCGATCTCCAGTTGGTGGAAAGGGTGCGCCAGGGCGACAAGCGGGCCTATGGGCTGCTGGTGGAGAAATACCGCCGCAAGCTCCTGCGCCTGCTGTCCCGCATGGTGAGGGATCCCGACGAAGTGGAGGACATCGCCCAGGAGGCCTTCATCAAGGCTTACCGGGCCCTGCCCCAGTTCCGGGGGGATGCTGCGTTTTATACCTGGCTTTACCGCATTGCCGTCAATACGGCCAAAAACCACTTGGCGGCCCGGGGGCGCAACATGCCCACCATATCCGACCAGGCCCTCAACGACGAGGACGAACCGGACGAACGGTTGATGGCCCAGGACATCAGTACGCCGGAATCGGAACTTCTTTCCAAACAAGTGGCCTATGCCGTTAACGAAGCGGTGGAGGCCCTGCCAGAAGAGTTGCGACAGGCCATCACCCTGCGAGAGATCGAAGGCATGAGTTATGAGGAAATAGCTGAGGCGATGGGTTGCCCCATAGGCACCGTCCGTTCCCGGATCTTCCGGGCCCGGGAGGCCATCGCCAGCAAGCTCCGCCCTATCCTGGGCACATCGGAAGATCGAAGGTGGTAAGCATGATGAAGACCGCGACCCAAACCCTTTCCCCAAGCATGGTTGCTTCTCCTGTTCCGGCGGATTCCCGCGCCGAACAGGAGGCGCGCTGGTCCGCCTTGCTGGATGGCGAACTGGACGACCTCGAGGCCATGCGCTTGCTTGCCAGTCCAGGCGAGTGGGAGGCTGGTCACGCCCGGCTCCGTGAATACATGGCCGTGGGGGATGCCTTGCGAGGACTTTATCCCGTTGGCAGGGAAGAAGACTTTACGGCCCGGGTCATGGCGGCCCTGGAGCACGAACCCACTGTGCTCGCCCCTGTGCGCCGGGCGCCCGACCGGCGTCCGCTCCTGTGGCTTGCCGCCGCAGCCGTGGGGGCAATCACCTGGGGCTTGTGGGGCAGTCTGCCAGATGCCGGAGCGCCGGTGCCCATGGCAGCCAACACACCGCCGGCGGGCCTGGATGTGCAGCCCTATCTGGCCGCTCATCAGGATTTCGCCCAGGCGGTTATCGCTCCAGCGGAGATGAATTTCACCCAGGTATCCCTGGCGGAGGTTCACCGGTGAGCACAGGGGTGCGTGTTTTACTTGCCACCCTGGTGACGGGCCTGGTGCCCGTCCAGGGGGGGGCCGCCCCGCTCCAACCCCAGGAGGCCGCGGTCTGGCTGCAAAAAATTTCCGACGCATCCCGGCGGCAAAACTACGAGGGGGTGTTCGTTTTCCAGCACGGTACGGCCAGCCAGAACCTCAAGGTCAGCAATCGTGCCAGTGGCGCCAGTGCGGAAAGCCGTCTTTCAACCATGGATGGCGGTCAGCGGGAAGTGCGGTGCAGCCAGCAGTCCTCCGTGACACTGGTGGTCAACGGTGCTCAGCTGCATTTGGAAAAACGGCTCAACAAGCGCCATTTTCCCGATCTTCTGCCGGAGCGGGCGGCTCCCCTGGCCAACTGGTATACGGTACAGATGACGGGCCAGGACCGGGTGGCGGGGAGGGACTGCGTCATCGTTGAAATGGCCCCCAAGGACCCTTATCGCTGGGGCTACCGTTTATGCATCGAGAAGCAGAGCGGTTTCCCTCTTCGGGCAGTGATGGTGAACGAGGATGGTGAGACGCTGATGCAATACAGCTTCGCCGAGCTTCGCCTGGGAGCCATGCCCAAGGCCGAGAAAGACCCTATGCCGGCCGTGCCCGAGGCGGCCCGCCCCGTGGTGAGCGAGCGGGTGGGAGTAAGTAGCCTGCCACCGGGTTTCAGCCGCATTGCTGCAGTACGACGTCAACTGCCCCGGGTGGCGGGAGAGGTGGAGCACTGGGTTTTCAGTGACGGTTTGACCCATGTCTCCCTTTTCCTGGAACCCGCCAGCAAGCCTGTGGAAACGATTAAAGGGCAAAGCCGGCAGGGCATGATCAATATGATCAAGCGCCAAGTGGGGGACCTCCAGGCCACGGTCCTGGGCGAAGCTCCCTGGGCCACGGTGGAATACATCGCCACCCAGATCACACCCAGGCAATGAGCTGTTCCGCAGCCGCTGAATGGCGCCCTGTCAGGGCAGCGTGGGGCATTTGACATGATCCAGACGCCCGCCCGCATCAGCCGCCTGGAGGGGACAACCGCATGGGTGGTCAGCGAGGCGCCCACATCCTGTGGCGCCTGTGGCGGTAAAGGTTGTGGTTCCTCAGTGTTCACCCGGCTCTGGCATCCGGATTCGCCTGAATACCCGGTGGCCAATCCCATCAATGCCCAGCCTGGGGAGGCCGTCGTGGTAGGGGTGCCGGAAGGGGCCTTGCTGCGAGCCACCTGGGGGGCCTACCTGGTGCCACTGCTGGCCTTGCTGGCCGGTGCCGCCCTGGGCCAGTGGCTGGCCGGGGAACTGATGGCGGCCCTGGGAGGTCTCTTGGGACTGGTGCTTGCCGGGGGATGGCTCCGGCGCCAGACCCTCGCAAGCAATGCCGAGCCGGTCATCCTGCGCCGGGGCAGCACCCAATGCGAGCACGGGCATTGATTCTCGACTAACGCTATTCAAGGGATGAGGTAGATCATGAAGAAGTGGTTTGCTTTGTTGGGTATGGGGCTGGGGTTGGGGCTTGGCCTGATGGCCGGCGGCGCCCGGGCACAATTGCCGGACTTCACCCAGTTGGTGGAGCGCCAGTCACCGGCCGTGGTTAACATCACCACGGTGCAGGAAAAGCGGGGGATGGGCAGGAATTCGCGCATGCCGGATTCGGACGAGATGTTCGAATTTTTCCGCCGCATGATGCCGGAGATGATGCCGGACCGGGCCCCCAACCGGGACCCGCGCCGCAGTGGCCCCCGCACGCCGCCCCGCCATGGACAGGGTTCCGGTTTCATTGTTTCCCAGGACGGCTACATCCTCACGAACACCCATGTGGTGGACGACGTGGACGAAGTGGTGGTCAAGCTCCACGACCGGCGGGAATTCCGCGCCAAGGTGGTGGGCAAGGACAGTCGCACGGATGTGGCCCTCATCAAGATCAACGCCAGCAAACTGCCCACCGTCGCCATCGGCAATCCGGACCGGTTGCGGGTGGGGGAGTGGGTGCTGGCCATCGGTGCGCCCTTCGGTTTTGAAAACTCCGTGACCGCCGGCATCGTCTCCGCCAAGGGCCGCAGCCTGCCCCAGGAAAACTACGTGCCCTTCATCCAGACCGACGTGGCGGTGAACCCGGGCAACTCCGGCGGCCCCCTGTTCAACATGAACGGCGAGGTGGTGGGCATGAATTCCCAGATCATTTCCCGCTCCGGTGGTTACATGGGCTTGTCCTTCGCCATTCCCATCGACGTGGCCATGGATGTGGCCGACCAGCTGAAGAGCAAGGGCAAGGTGGAACGGGGCCGCCTGGGGGTCATGATCCAGGAAGTCACGGCGGATCTGGCGGATTCCTTTGGCCTGAAGAAACCCGAAGGCGCCCTGGTGGCCGAAGTGGAACGGGACGGTCCCGCAGATAAGGCCGGCGTGCAGGTGTCCGACATCATCCTCAAGTTCAATGGTCAGCCGGTGCAGAACTCCATCGACCTGCCACGTCTGGTGGGCTCAGCCAAGCCGGGCACACCGGCCCGGCTGACGGTCTGGCGCAAGGGGGCTACCCGGGAACTGGAAGCCCGGGTGGGCGCCATGCCCGAGGATGACCAGGTGGCACTGGCGCCGGAGGTCAGGAGTACCAACCGGGCGGGCCTGGTGGTGGCCGAGTTGAGCGCCGCCCAGAAAAAGGCCCTCAAGATCAGCAGCGGCGTGTTGGTGGATGATGTTTCCGGCCCCGCAGCCCGGGCTGGCATCGAGGTGGGTGACGTTATCCTGGCGGTGAACAATCAGGAAGTGAACAGCAGCGCGGAATTCGACCGTCTGCTGGGCGAGGAGCGGGAGCGGGTGGCCCTGCTGGTGAAGCGGGGCGAAAGCGCCCATTACGTTTCCCTGCGCCTGGACTGAGGGAACGGAACGCTTCCACTTACGGGGGCAGAGGTCTGCCCGGGTTTACCGGGCCTCTGCCTGTCCAGCGCCGTTCGGCTGCTGAAATCCGCGGCAAGCAGGTAGGAATGGCAGAGTTGTCCAGATAACAGAGTAGACTTTGGCCCGTTGCGTGACTGGTGCAAGGGTGATCCTGCGCACAGCGGGAGGCTTTCTATCATGGACAAAGATGATTCGTGTACGTCCTTGGCATACCCACGATGTGCAGTACCGTCGGGGACCAAGGCACGGTACCGCTGGCCCAAGCGGCTGTTCGACCTGGTGCTGATCGGCCTCAGTGCCGTGGTCTGGCTGCCGGTCATACTGTGTTGTGCCCTGGCGATATACGTGACCGACGGCCGGCCGATGTTCTACGTATCCCGGCGGCGGGTCGGCCCTGGCCAGGTCATCCCCATGGTCAAGTTTCGCACCATGGTCCGCAATGCAGACAAGTTCTATAACCGGGAGACGGTGCCGGTTTCCAACAACATCCGTTTTCTGAATACGCCGCCGGATTCCCCCCTTTACACCTCTGTCGGTCGGCTGATCGAACGGTTTGCGCTCACGGAGGTTCCTCAGATCATCCATGTGCTGCGGGGGGAGATGAGTATCGTGGGGAACCGGCCTCTGCCTGAAAACGTGATCGATTCCCTATCCGAGGCGTTTCCCCGGCTTCCTGATCGCTTGCTTACCCCCGCAGGCATGACCGGCCCGGCCCAGCTTGTGGGCCGTGAGGCGATTTCCGACGGTGACCGGCTCATGCTGGAATACACCTACTGCTGCGTGGCGTCGGAGGCCTACAGCTGGGTGCTGGATCTGCGCATACTCATTTATACGGTGCTGGTCAGCCAGGGGTTGAGGCCTGCATTCACGGTCAACGAGGTCCGCGAATTGATGTTGAAGCATGCCCACTGCCCCGGAAGCAAACGCAGAAAAGCGGCCGGTTGAGCCGGTCCGGGTTTGTTGCCTGCGTTCTTCGCCTTTTACACTTCCTGTATCCATGACCAACCAAGCCTCGAACATGCAAAGCGCCCCTGACTCAGGGCCGGTGATCCTCGGGATTTCCGGGTACTACCACGACAGCGCTGCCGCCCTAGTGCGGGGGGGCAGCCTGGTTGCGGCGGCCCAGGAGGAACGGTTCACGCGCAAGAAGCATGACGCGCGTTTTCCGTCCAATGCCATCGCCTACTGCCTTCAGGAGTCCGGTGTGCCCCTGACTGCCCTGGACGCCATCGTTTTTTATGACAAGCCCCTGCTCAAGTTCGAACGCCTGCTGGAAACCTATCTGAGTTATGCCCCTCGGGGGTTCCGCTCCTTCACCATGGCCATGCCGGTCTGGGTGAAGGAAAAGCTATATCTCAAGCACACCCTGAAGCAGGAACTGTCCAGTCTGGCAGCCTGCAAGCCTGAAGCCCTGCCCCGGCTGCTGTTTGCGGAGCACCACCAGTCCCATGCGGCATCGGCCTTTTATCCCAGCCCGTTTTCCCGGGCGGCCGTCCTGTGCCTGGACGGCGTGGGGGAGTGGGCCACCACCTCTGCCTGGCATGGCGATGGTGCAACGCTTACGCCCTTGTGGGAACTGCAATTTCCCCACTCCCTGGGCATGTTGTATTCCGCCTTTACCTATTACACCGGGTTCAAGGTCAATTCCGGCGAATACAAGCTCATGGGTCTGGCGCCCTATGGCCGTCCCCGCTACACCGACCTGATCCTGGAACACCTCATAGACCTGAAGGAGGATGGCACCTTCCGGTTGAACATGAAGTACTTCAACTACTGCACCGGCCTGACGATGACCAACAGCCACTTCGATGGGCTGTTCGGTGCCCCGCCCCGCAAGCCGGAAGCCCAGCTGGATCAAAGCCATATGGATATCGCCGCATCCATCCAGGCAGTGACCGAAGAAGTGGTGTTGCGGCTGGCCCGCACCGTCCACAGGGAAACCGGAGAAGCGGCCTTGTGCTTGGCAGGGGGGGTGGCCCTCAATTGCGTGGCCAACGGCCGTTTGTTGCGTGAGGGGCCCTTCAAGGACATCTGGATCCAGCCGGCGGCGGGGGATGCTGGCGGTGCCGTGGGCGCGGCCATGATCGGGGCACACCAGTATCTCGGGGTCCCCAGGCAGCCCCAGGCTCAGGACGCCATGTCGGGTGCCTACCTGGGGCCCCGTTTCGCGCCGGAGGAAATTCGTGCCACCCTGGATAGGCTGGGGGCCCGGTATGTGGAAATTCCCGCTGAAACGGCCTTGTGCGATGCCGTGGCAGAGCAGCTGGATGCCGGAAACGTGGTGGGCTGGTTGCAGGGGCGCATGGAGTTCGGCCCCCGTTCCCTGGGCGGACGCTCCATTCTGGGAGACCCCCGCAGCGAAAAGATGCAGTCCATCATGAACCTGAAGATCAAGTATCGGGAGTCCTTCAGGCCGTTTGCGCCCTCGGTCCTGGCGGAGCGGGTCCATGACTATTTCGAGCTCGATCGGCCCAGCCCCTACATGCTTATTGTTGCGCCGGTGCAGGAAGCCCTGCGCATCCCCATGACCGAGTCACAAATGGCCCTGTTCGGCATCGACAAGCTCAACATCAAGCGCTCCAGCCTGCCGGCCATCACCCATGTAGACTACTCGGCCCGGGTGCAGACGGTGCATGCCGAGAGCAACCCCCGCTATCACAAGCTGCTCCAGGCCTTCGAGGCCCGGACCGGTTGCGGCGTGCTCATCAATACTTCGTTCAACGTCCGGGGCGAGCCCATCGTCTGTAGCCCTGAGGATGCCTATCGTTGCTTCATGCGTACGGAGATGGATGTGCTGGTGCTGGAAAACTTCCTGCTGCTCAAGCCTGAGCAGCCCCCAGTCAACAAAGACGATGCCTGGATGCGCGAGTTCGAACTCGATTGACACGCACTGACCGAGCCATGTCCCCAGTTTCCCATACCCGTCCCCCTGAACCCTCGCCCCGGGAATTGCGGCATTTCGCCTGGATCACCGGCGCCATGTTTGCCCTTCTCTTCAGTCTGGTGCCCTGGCTGTGGAGCGGGGCGACCTACACGTGGTCCCTCTGGCTGGCCCTGGTACTGGGCCTGTGGGGCCTGCTGGCACCGGCGACACTTGGCCCCCTCTACCGGGCCTGGATGCGCTTTGCCCATATCCTGGGCGCCATCAACAACCGTATCCTGCTGGGGCTGTTCTTCTTTGTGCTGCTGATGCCCATAGGCCTCTTGATGCGGCTTTTGCGTCCGGACGCCATGCGGCGCCGTTTCGACAGGCAGACGCCAAGTTATCGTGTCGCCTCTTCTTCTCGTCCCAAAGACCACCTGGAAGGCCCATTCTGATGCTCGACCTGTTCAAGGATTTGTGGAAATTCATGCGCCAGCGCAAGAAGTATTGGCTGGCGCCCCTGGTATTCGTGCTGGTTTTGCTGGGCGGTTTGCTGGTCTTGTTGCAGGGCTCGGTCATCGCGCCCTTCATCTACACCCTGTTCTGAGCCAGGCCCCTCCGCCATGAAAATCGCGATTCTTGGTACCCGGGGTATACCCAACAATTACGGCGGGCCTGAAACCAATGCCGAAATGATGTCCCCGATCTTTCTGCGTCTGGGCCATGAGGTGACGGTTTACAGCCCGGACGAGCACCCTTACCAGGAATCGGACTGGCAGGGGGTGAAGATCCGCCACATCTACAACCAGGAAAGCCGCTTCGGCATCTGGGGCACCTTGCTCTATGACTACCTGTGCCTGCGGGATGCCCTGCGCTCGGATTTCGATGTCATCCTCGAACTGGGCTATGTGCCCTGTGCCATCTTCTATCCCTTGCTGATCGCCCGGGCTGACCGCAGGCGTCCCCGTCTGCTGACCAACATGGATGGACTGGAGTGGAAACGCAGCAAATGGAACCGGGTCTTGCAGCGTTTTGCCGAACTGACGGAAAAGCTGGGCGCCCGCTATAGCGATGCGATGATTTCCGACAACGAGGCCATTCGCGACTATCTGCTGGATAAATACCAGAAGGACAGTTATTTCATCCCCTACGGTGCCGTCCCCGTAGACCATCTGGACCCCGCCATCCCCCAGCAATACGGTGTCGAAGCGGGGGGCTACAACATGCTCATCGCCCGCCTGGAGCCCGAGAACAACATCGAGACCATCCTCGATGGCCATGTGCTGGCGGGGGCGCGCGCGCCGTTTCTGGTGGTCGGCAAGACCAGTACCCGCCATGGCCAGTACCTGGTGCAAAAATACGCATCTCGGCCGGATATCCGTTTCCTGGGCGGAATTTACGACTACGCGGCCCTCAGTGCCCTGCGGGGGCAGGCATCCCTGTATTTTCACGGCCATTCCGTGGGGGGGACCAACCCTTCTCTGGTGGAGGCCATGGCCTCCAACGCCTTCATCGCAGCCCACGACAACCCTTTCAACCGCAGCGTTCTCGAAGACCGTGCTCTGTACTTCCAGACGCCGGAGGATGTCAGCAGACTATTGGCCACGGGGCACGAAGCCCTGCGGCAGCGTTTCATAGAAGGCAATCGGGCGAAAACCGAGCACCTCTACAACTGGGAGTTCATCACCCGCGAACATGTGCGGGCGTTTGAGGAAATCCTGGGCAACGCGCCCGACTACCGGCCGGACCAGACCCAGTCGCCCCGGCCCCAACCCTGATCACCTCGCCGAGGCCGCCATGAACACAGCCCATTTGACTGCCCTTGCTGCCCTCGTATGTCTGGGGGGGTGTGCCGCCAGTGAGGGGACCGCAAAACCGGCGCCCGCCTCTCCCCACGCCACCCTTCTCCTGGAGCCGGCCCGGGTTCAAGCCGGGGCGGTGTATCCCGAGACCCTGTTCGGCATCAACTGGAACTGGCTTGAAGCCGGGGGCGGCATGGTGGAATACGGCGAGCTGGTGCGGGATCGATCCTTCCGCAACCAGGAAAACGTCATGGCCCGGGCCTGGGTGGAAAGCCCGGAGAAAAAAGCCGACGGCCGGATACGCTACGAGAAATCCGGGGGGGCGCCGGGTGCCGGTCCGGGACGGACCTACCCCGGCTTCATGCGGCTGGAACAAAAATCGGCCGGCTATACCTGCATCAGCCAGCGGATGGTCGAAGCCACCCGCACGGGCCACAGCTATACCCTGGAAGTCAGTGCCCGGTCGGCGGGCGGCAAGCCGGCCCTGTCCGTGTTCCTGGCGGATGACCGCTTCATGCCCATTGAAGCCCTGGATAACCTGGCCTGGGTGAATGGCCCCCAGTGGCAACGCCTGAGCTTCACCCTGAATCCGGAAAACTCCGCCAATGGTCCCTATGTGCGGGTCTGCCTGGTGAATGAAGGGCAGGTGGAAGTGGATGAAATCCGCCTGCGCCGCAATGGCGGTAGCCCCCGCATCAAGGATGTGCCCACCCAGCGCATCGCCGAACTGGGCGTGCGCTCCCTGCGTTGGCCCACCGGCAGCGATGCCGACCACTTCGACTGGCGGGAATCCATCGGCCCGCTGCCCCAGCGGGGCGAGAACCCCAGTGCGTTCGGGGTTTATGAGACCCCGTCCCTGGGGCTGCACGAGTTCCTGGATTATTGCGAAGCCCGGGGCATTGTGCCCCTGGTTACCATGAACGTCAGGCTTTCCCCCGCCAGTGGGGCGGACCTGGTGGAATATGTGCTGGGGGGGGCGGATACGCCCATGGGGGCCTTGCGGGCGAAAAACGGCCGCGCTTCCCCCTGGAAGGTGCGCCACTTCGAACTCGGCAACGAGCCGACGGATCTCTATGGTGCCGGTGAAAAAGGCGGCGATACCGCCCGGGGGTATGCCCGTAGCGCTGCGGCCATCGGCCGGGCCATGCGCGCCAAGGCCAGACAACTCGGGACAGATATAGAGCTCAAGGGCGTGGCGGAGACCACTTTCGCCCTGGCGGACTGGATTCGTCTGGTGTCCATGCTGTCGAAGTGGAATGATGCCGTGCTGGACGCCAAGGGTCCCCTGCTGCCGGAGATCGATCACCTGAAAGGCAACTTCTACAGCGCCTTCACCTGGTCGGACGACGAACGCACCTTGTACGAGGAGGTGATGGGGGGCGGCACCACCATCGCCAATACGGTCAGGCAGCTGCAAAAGCGTTCGGCAAAACCCTTGCCCTTCTGGCTGACCGAGTACGGCATCATGGTGCAGAAGAACCGCCTCATCGGCGGGGCCGAGATCCTGCTTGAGCGGGCCAAGGATTTCCAGGCCGGCCTGTCGGCGGCGGATATCCTGCTTACCGCCATGCAGGAAGGTTTTGGCGGCGCCTACCTGTTCAATTTGTCCCAATGGGGCACCTGGGGCGTCATGGCCAACGCCGTGGATTTCCGCCTGCGCCCGAGCGGCCTGGCGTTTTCCATGATTTCCCCCCTGGCGGGCCAGACCCGGCTGCCCTTGACCATCCAGGGCAGCGAGACCATCGAACTTCGCAGCGGCAAGGGCAACAACCCGAAAGGCACCCGCTACCCCAACCTGGTGGCCGCTGCCACGCAGCAGGGCAATCAATGGCAGGTGGTCATCCTCAACCGGGGCTATGACCAGAACAAGCGCCTGCGGCTGGATACCGGAGGCCGGGGGGTGCGGAATGCCACCCTGTATCGCCTGGGGCCCGAACCCCTGACGGCAAGCAATGACCAGCAGGCTGACCGGGTCCGTATCCACCAAAAGACCCTGCAGGCCAAGGATATGGAAACCCTGGATATTCCCGCCCGCAGCCTTGTCCGGCTGGTGATCAACCTGCGATGAGCAAGCGATGAGCGCGACCGCCTCTTCCGCCCCAGCCGTGTCCCTGGGCCGAGCCACCGGATTGCAGGCGGACTTTCGCTGCCCGGTATGCCACGGCGGTTTGCAGGGCCAGGGGGAGGCGGGTTTCCGGTGTCTGTCCTGCGGTGAACACTACCCCTTGCTTCAGGGCAGGCCTGTGCTGATGTCCCCGGCCAGCCGGGCCTATTTCGATCTGGGTCTGTCCGATGGCGACGGGCGGCGCATGGTTGAAGAGTATGCGGCCGCGCCTGGTCCGGCGCGCCCGTCAGCCTGGCGGCGCTGGTTAGGCTGGCTGCGTCCGCCGGACATCATGCATCGCTATTATCCCGATCCGGCACGGGGTCCGGGGGCGCCCCTGTTCGAGAAGGCCGGGCCGGAGGTGCGATTGTTGAATGTTGGGGGCGGGCCCTACCGGGTTTCGGCCCAGGAAATCACCCTCAACATCGGCCCGTTCCCGGGGGTGGATCTGATCGCCGACGCCCATGAGATTCCCCTGGCAGACGGCTCGGTGGACGCGATATTCAGCCTGGCGGTGCTGGAGCATGTCACCGACCCGAAGCGGGTGGCCAGCGAAATGATGCGCGTGCTCAAACCCGGCGGCTGGTTGTACTCCGAAGCCCCGTTCATCTTTTTCTTCCACGGCTATCCGGCGGATTTCACCCGCTTCACCCGGGATGGGCTGGCGCGCCTGTTTACAGGCCTGGAGGCTGTGGAAGTCGGCATGACTCACGGCCCCGTGTCTGCCGTCCTGCAATCCGGCAACATGGCTTTGCAACTCGTGGTACCTGAACGGCCTGCCCTGATACGCAAGTTGTTCAACGGCGTCTATCGCTGGCTCCTGTTTCCGTTCAAGTATCTCGATATCCCCCTGCAGAACCACCCCCAGGCCCACATCCTCGCAGGCGGTTTCTACATCCGTGGACGCAAGCCGGTAGCGGAGCCGGGGCAGGGGGGGCAGACTCCGCTGGAACCCGCCCGCGAGGAGGCCTGACGTGGTTCCCGACCGCCCGCGCCGGGTGGCCTGTTTTTCCTTCTACCCAGCCGACGGCCCGTCGGTGCGTCACCGCATCGGCAACTACATCCGGCTCTGGGCCGACCAGGGTATCCAGGTGGAAGTGCTGGCCTTCCTGACGGACCGCCTGTACCGGACCCGGCGCAACTTTGGACTGTTGGCAGCCATGCGCAAGGCCCTGGGCCTGGCCTATTGCACCTTCAGATTGATCCTGCGCCTGCCCCGGGTTCCGGCCTACGATCTGGTCATCATTCATCGGGAGGCCTTTCCCCTCGGCAGCGCCCGGTTCGAGCGTCTGATCTGTCGTCTCAATCCACGCACGGTGTTCGATCTGGACGACGCCACCTGGACCCGGATGCCTTTGAAGATCGACCAGCGGGGCCGTTTCTTTGATCCGGACCGGGTAGCGGACACCATCTCGGCCTGCCACGCGGTGGTGGTGGGGAATGCCTATCTGGCGGACTATGCGCGCCGCTTCAACGAGCGGGTCACCATCATTCCCACCCCTTACCGGGACTTGGGCGGAGAGGCATCCACTTCGGGTCATCCGGTGATCGTCTGGATCGGCAATGTAGGCAATGAGGCCTATCTGGATTTGCTGGCAGAGCCTTTGCGCCGTCTTGCGCGCACCCATGATTTCACCTTCCGGGTCATCGGCAGTCCGGACGTCCTCTCCCTGGATATGCCGGGCGTTCCCCTGGATGCCCGGGTGTGGCAGGCGGATACCGAGCGGGCCTGGCTGCAGGAGGCCGCCATCGGCGTCATGCCCTTGCATGACCGGGAATACGAACGGGGCAAATGCGCCTTCAAGCTGATCCAGTACTACTCTGCCGGCCTGCCGGTGGTGGCCTCGCCTGTGGGCATGAACACAGAAGTGGTGCGGCCGGGCGAAACGGGCTTCCTGGCAGAAGACGAAGAGGCTTGGTACACCCATCTCAAGGCCTTGCTGGAGGATGCCGCCTTGCGTACCCGCATGGGTCAGGCGGGGTATGCCCTCTACCAGGAGGCCTTCACGCCGGATGTCAACGCCGGCCGCTGGCTCGCTCTCATGACCGCGCTGTGGCAAACCCCGGAGGCAGGAAAATGAGGCCCCGGGGGAGTGCGTCAGGGTTGGGACGCCGGGGCAGGGGTGTAGCGGGACCGCTTGGCAAACAGGTCGCAGCGGTCGCATACGGTGGGCACCGTGGGGCGACCGCTACTGCTGTACTGCGCCCGTCCGGAGCAGTACTGGGCGTTGTTCCACAGCGCGTCCAGAGGTTCTTGGGTGAGGTCGCCGAAATCCGTGGGCTCGCCGTAGACGACACAACAGGGCGAGGTCTTGCCATCCGGGTTGACGACCAGATAGCGATACAGGAAGTAGCAGGGCTTGGGGCTTTGGTCATTGCTGCTGATCTCCTCGCCCCCGGCTGTCTCACCTCCCTGGATCTTGATGGGAAACCACTCACGTTCCAGTTCAGGCCGGTTTTCCGCCTCGAAGGGCAGGCCGACCGGGATGCAGCGGAAGCGGTCCGCCCCATGTTTGTGGGCAAGTTCCCGGGCGGCGTCTTCTTCATGTTCGTTGTGGCGCATGGGGATGAACTGCCATTCAATCACCGGACGCTTGAGGCCCAGTTCCTTGCGGCGACGCACCAGCCGGTCCAGGTTGTGCAGCACCAGATCCAGTTTGCCCTTGCGCCGGTATTTGGCGTAGGTCTCCTGGGTGGCGCCATCGATGGACAGACACAGGAATTCCACGCCGCAAGTGAGCAACTGGTCGATGTCCGCATCGGAAATGTCCACCGACAGGTTGGTGCTCATGGTCGTGCCCAGTCCCTTCTTGCGCGCATAGCGGATCATGTCGAAGACATGGCTGTGGAGCAGGGGCTCACCCCAGTTGAACAGGTTCAGCTTGTAGGCCCAGGGGGCAGCCATGTCGACGATATGGGTGAAGGTTTCCCAGGTGATCATCTGACTGCGCCGGCCGGTCTGCAAAAGGCCGGTGGGACACAGGGGGCAGCGCAGGTTGCATACGTTGGCCGGGTCTATCACCAATACGTAGGGCCGGCCATGGACCCGGGTGCGCCGCAGGCGGTATTCCGTTTCCACCAGCATCAGGTTGAACAGCCGGCGGGGGGTGCTGTGGGCCAGGATGGTGTGCAGGGCCTCCGAACGCCGGGCGTAGGTGGGCACGACAAAGAGTTTTTTCGCGATTTGGCTGACGATATTCATAAAAGCTTCCTGGGCATGGCGTACAGGCGCAGGGACCCGTACGAAAGCGGCGGCGGTATGGCTATGCCGGCAAAGGGTACGCGGTTTTGCCGGCCTTACAAGCCTCATTTGCCCCTGTCTTCTGTGGGGGCTAGGGGCTGATGATCCGGGTTGCCTTCGATATCCACGCCGTGGGCGAGCAGGCCACTGGCAACGAAACCTACGCCGAGGGCTTGTTGCATCAGTATCTCCAGGCGCCGGCCCCGGACATGGATTTCCGGTTTTACCAGACCCGGCCTCTGGCACCCGGCCAGAACCGGGCAAGGTTCAGGCGCCTGTGGCCGGCCCAGCCCTGGTTACGCTTGCCCCTGGCAACGCCCTGGGCCCTCTGGCGAGACCGGGTGGATGTGGCCCATTTTCAGTATTTTGCCCCCCCCTGGGCTTCCTGTCCGGCCGTGTTAACGGTGCATGACCTCAGTTTCGAGCGGAACCCGGACTACTTTCCCCTGAGTATGGCCACGCGCATGCGCACCCTAATGCCTGGCCAGGTGCGCCGGGCGGCCCATGTCATCGCCGTCTCCAATGCCACCCGGGACGACCTGGTGGAACTCTACGGCGTTGCGTCGGAACGGGTCAGCGTCATCCATAACGGTGTCGGTCCCGGGTTTGTTCCTCCCCAGCCTGATGGGCCCCGGCCGGCCATCCTCGAACGGCTAGATATCCGCACTCCCTACATCCTGGGGGTGGGCAACCTGGGCATGCGCAAGAATCAGCGCACCCTGGTGCGGGCTTTTGCAAGTTTGCCTGCCGCGCGCCAGGGGCGCCTGCAACTGGTGCTGGTGGGCAAGCGTACCGAATCGGCGTCGGAAGTGATGGATGAAATCCGGCAGTGCGGAGTGGCGGAAAACATCCGCCTGGCCGGGTTCGTCGATACGGGTGACCTGGTGGCGCTTTACGGCCACGCCCTGTTTTCCGTCTATCTCTCGTTTTATGAAGGCTTCGGCCTGCCCATTCTGGAGAGCATGGCCTGTGGCACCCCGGTCCTGACTTCAAGCCTGTCCTGCATGCCGGAGGTTGCCGGCGATGCGGCCCTGCTGGTCCAGCCCGACGATACGGATGCCGTCGTGGCCGCCCTGGGTCGCCTGGCGGAAGACCCGGCCCTGCGCCAGCATCTTAGCCAGGCGGGCCGCATCCATGCCGCCCGCTATTCCTGGACTGAAGCCGCTCGCCAAACCCAGGCGGTCTACCGCCAGGTGCATCACGAGAACCGGGCCTGGAGGGGAGGATGATGGGAGAACCGGGATTGGCCACGTCTTCCGTAACCGCCCGGGTCATGTATCGATTGCGCATGCTTCGCCTCCATGTGGCCCTGGGCAGCATGGAGTGGCTGATCCGCCACACGACCCGGGACGGGCAGCGCCCCTACTTCGATCCCGGTGATTTTCCCTGGTGCGCAGAACTGGAGGCCGGGTGGCGGGAAATCCGGGAAGAGCTGGACGAAGTCCTGCTGCATCCGGAGACCATCCCGGCTTTTCACGAGCTGTCGCCGGAGCAAGCCGCCATCACCACGGACCAGCACTGGAAGACCTTCGTGTTTTCCGTCTTCGCCACCCCCATCCGCGCCAACTGCGCCCGTTGCCCGCGTACTGCCGCCTGGTTGCAGCGCATCCCCGGCTTGCGCAATGCCCTGTTTTCCATCCTCTCTCCCGGCAAGCACATTCCGGAGCACCGGGGCCCATATTGCGGCCTGCTGCGCTACCACCTGGCCCTGCTGACGCCGCGACAGAACGCGGCCTGCGTGCTCACCGTGGCTGGCGAGACGCGGACCTGGCAGGAAGGCCGCAGCCTGATCTTCGACGATGCCTTTCCCCACGCGGTGAGGAACGACAGTGGGGACCGGCGGGTGGTGCTGTTTGCCGATTTCGAACGCCCCCTTCCGTGGCCGCTGTCAGCATTCAACCGGGTGGTGCTGGGTTGGCTGGCGGCTTCCCCATTGGCCCGGGAGCCCCTTGCCCGGCTGGGACAAGGCCCCGATGGGCTGAATTTGAAATGAGCCTCGAGACACCATGAACCCCGATCCCCAACCCCTGGCCACCATCACCCAGGGCCTGCATCAGGCCGTCCGCTGCCCCCGCTGCGACGCAGACAGCCCCGAATATCAACTGCACTTGAACGTCGCCGATCTGGTGCGCTGCCGGGCCTGTGGCATGAGTTACGTGAACCCCCGTCTGAGTCCGGCGGAACTGGAGCGCAAGCTCCAGTTGTGGGCCGATCAGGATGTGCTGGACGAGGAGCGGCTGCGTCAGGCCTTTGAGCCCGCAACGCTGGATTACTATGCCCGGTTCTTGCGCCGTATCGAGGCCCGGGCTCCCGGTCGGGGCCACTTGCTGGATGTGGGCTGTGGCACGGGGGCCTTCCTCACCGTGGCCCGGCAGGCTGGGTGGCGTGTCCAGGGGGTGGAGGTGGGCGTGGCCTCGTCGCGGCACGCCCGGGAGGCCCTCGGGCTGGATGTGCAGCGGGGCTCCCTGTATGACTTCGAACCCGCAGCCGGAGGCTATGACGCCATCTCCCTGATCGAGGTCATAGAACACCTGCAAGACCCCCGCAGCGCCTTGCAGCGCATCCATGGCTGGCTGAAACCGGGGGGCGTGCTGCTGGTGACCACCCCCAATGTGGATAGCCTGTACCGCCGCCTGTTCGGCAACCGTTGGTGGGTCATCAATTGCGAAGACGAGCACATCGTTCTGTTCAACCCGGACACCCTGGCCGGCATGTTGCGGGAACAGGGGTTCGAAGTTTGCGAAACCCATTTGCAGAACCTGGACATTGCCGGCCTGTGGCGCACTTGGCGGGGCGGGGCGGAGGCGGCGGCACCTGTGGCCCAGGACGAGGCCGTGAATGGGTATTACGCAGCCCGGGACCACAAGGGGCGCATCAAGCGTCTGCTGGCATCCCTGGGCATGCTGCGGCTTGCCCGGGGGGTTTTACGGGGTCTGGACCGGAGCTACAGCTGGCGCTTTTCCCCCACCCGGGGATGGGGAGAGCAGATCGTCATCACCGCCCGCCGGCCGGCGGAGCGGATCAAGGCGTGATCGACAACAGATCCGCGCGCAGAGACTCGTTGATCAGGCGCACGGAATCTGCGCTGTCCTTGGCCACGCTGGCTTGCCAGGCAGAACTCCACCAGGTGAACACCGGCAGGGTGCGGGAGAAGAACAGGTCGACGAAGTCCCCGACTTTGGCGATGGAGGTCTTGGGCACGATGACGATGTCGTCGTGCTGCAAATAGATGTTCTGGTCCGGTGCCCGGCCTTCCATGTAGTCCACCAGGCGGATCTGCCGGTATTGGGGGGTGTCCGAATCCCGGTTGCGTATGACCACGATGCTGTTGAGTTCGGCGGTCTTGTTCAGTACCTGGGCCTGGGCCAGGGCTTCCATGAGGCGCATTCCACCTTTGATGTCCACCAGGCCTTGCAGGCCCACTTCGCCGATCACGGCGGCACGCCGGACCTGGAGGCTGGACGCCAGCACGGAAACACGATAGTCATGCAACACCCGGCGGTTCAGCAGGTTGGGTAGCAGGGAAACCCGTACGTCCCGGAGATGGAAGCGCATCTTTTCTTCCACTTCCAGGCGGATATCGTCCATGGAGCGGCCTTCAACCATCACCCGGCCCACCAGGGGCAGGGTGATGCTGCCGTCCGGGGCCACGGTGACCGTGCGGGACATGTCAGCGTGCTGCCAGACATCCAGGCTCACGGTATCCCCTGGGCGCAGGCTGGGGGTTTGCACCTGGCTGAAAGGTTTGAGGCGCTCGGCAATGTCTTCCCGCAGGCTTGCGGCGGTCTTGCCGGCGGCCATGATCTCCCCCACCAGGGGCAGGGTGATGTGGCCGTTGAGCTGAACCGTGGCGGTGTGGTCCAGTTCCGGGTAGCCCCAGATGGCCACCTTGAGCACATCCCCAGACTGGAAACGCTGCTCGCCGGCGGTGACGGCGGGCATGAGGTCGAATTCCTCGAAGTGCTTCGGGGTAGCCGCCGCCTGGGCTTTTTCAGGCTTGGCCGCCTCTGGCGGGGGGGCGGATTGCGCCGCCTGGGGCTCCAGCCCCGTTTTGCTCAGGAGTGGAATCGACGGCCCCTGGGTCGTCAGACAGCCTGTCAGCGACCCCAGGGCAGAGATCAGGAATGCGGCGCGCAACAGAGGGGGCAACATGGCAAAACTCCAGGCATAACACCCGGGAAGATACCGAATCGGCGTGGCGAGGCCAATGCCCTTTTGCATTACACTGGCCCTCGTCCTTCACGCCCGGCCTTGACCATGAAGATTCTGCATGTCGCGGATTTCTTGCCCGTATTGCACAAACGCGCCGGAGGCGCCGAGTTTGCCACCCAACGCATCATTGATGAGCAGGTGGCCGACGGGATCGAGGTCGAGGTGGCAAGCCTGGCCCCGGACATCGCCGATGTACGCCCCCCCTGGCGCCATTACACCCTGCGCAATCTTGACCGCTGGGCGCCCCGCCTGGCCTATGCCGTCAAGCAGCTCTACTTTCCCCAGGATGGCCTGGCTGCTCGGGACATGGCCCGCATCCTGGAGATCAGTCGGCCCGATGTGGTGCATTTTCACAATCTGCATTTCAGCGGCCTGGGAGTGGTGCCCCAGGCCCGGCGGCAGGGCATCCCGTCGGTCTGGTCCATCTACGATTACTGGATTTTCTGCCCGGCCTTCATGTTGCTGACCCATACCGAAGATTTATGCACCCGGGGCCATGGCGCTCACTGCGTGGATTGCATCGGCGCCCGGCGCCTGCGCTTCCTGCGTCCGGTGAAGCAGGCCCTGTTCGCCGCCCGGCCCCATACCTTCGCCGAGCCGGTGCAGGCGGTGGACAGGTTCGTCACCCTGTCCAATGCCTCCGGCGAACTGCTGCAACGGCATGGCGTGGCGGCCGGGCGCATTGCCGTCATACCCCAGCACATCTGGAAGGAGGCCGCCGCCAAGCCCCGTGCCCAAGCCATGCAGCGGGGGCGGCTGGTATACGTGGGCTGGGTGGAACACCGCAAGGGCCTGCACGTCATCATTGAGGCCATGGGCCTTCTGGCCAGCCAGTATCCGGAGCTGGAGCTTGACGTATTCGGCCAGCCGGCCCATGCGGGCTACGAGACCGAACTGCGTCAGCGCATAAAGGCCCTGGACCTGGAAGGCCGGGTGCACTGGCGGGGCAAAATCGGGCGAAGCGGGCTGATCGATGCCTTGCACCAGGCCATGCTGGTCACCATTCCGGAGCAATGGGAGAACATGTCCCCGGTGATCCTCACGGAGGCCATGGCCGCAGGGGCGTGCGTGCTCGCCTCGCGGATCGGCGGCATCCGCCATTTTGTCGAAGAGGGCCGCAGCGGCCTGCTGGCCGAGCGGGACAGCGCCCAAGAGTTCGCCCGGCAGATCGACTGGGCCATGCAGCACTTCGAGGCCGTGGGGGAAATGGCCGCCGCCGCATCGGCCCGGGCCCAGGAGCTGTTCAATACACTGCATATCAATCGTCTGACCCGGGAACTGTATGATTCCTTGTCCCCATCCACTCACGGCCCACTCCATGAATGACGTAACGCATCCCCTTGGCAATAGACCCCGCTGCGTGGTCATGGCCGGCGGCCGCAGCAGCCGCTTTGCCGAAATTGGTTGCCACAAGAGCATGGCCCAGGTGCGTGGCATGCCTATCATCAGCCACGTCATCGACTACTGGAAGAATTACACGGACGACTTCGTCTTCGTGGTCAAGAACGGCAAGGAACAACTCACGGAATACGTGAACACCCTGCCCATCCGGGCACAGTTCGTCGAGCCGGAGGCCCTGCGGGGTATTGCCGACGGCCTGAGCTATGTGGCGCCTTTGGTGGACGGTCCCTTCATCATGGTGCTGGGGGATTGTTTCTGCAGCGGCCAGTTCGAGATTCCCCCGGACCTGCGCTACGGCATCCTGGTGCAGCGCCAGGCGGAAGCCGAAAGCATCCGGCGCAACTATGCCGTGGAGGTCCAGGACGGCCTGGTGACCCGGCTGGTGGAAAAACCGACGGACCTGAGCAATGACTATTGCGGCATGGGCTTTTATTACTTTCAGCCGGACATCTTCGATTACATCGCCAAGACCGCCCCCTCCCAGCGCAGTGGCGAGAAGGAAATAACCGATGTGCTGCAAACCCTGGTGGACCATGGCCAGCCCCTGCACGCCATGATGTTCGACGGGGTATACGTCAACGTCAACACCCCCCCGGACCTGGACCTGGTGGCAGCGGCCTTGCCGGACAGCGAGGCCTGATCCGGGTGAAGGCGGGCCGGCTTTTTCAGGGACCCTGATCCTTCTTTGCCGGGGCCAGGCCCTCGGCGATGCGCCGGCCCAGTTCCGTGCCGATGAGGGCATGGCTGAACTCGGATATGTGGTGGTAGCCATGGGGCAGATGAATTTCCACGCTGCCTATGTAAGGGGCGAAAAGGGGTTCGCTGGCGACCACTTCCAGCCCCGCCGATTCGAGGGACTGGATGAATTCGGGCGGCATGGAAGACTCGCTGGCATAACGATCCAGGTCGGTGGGGATGTCGGCCACCAGCAGGCGCGCGCCCCTGGCATGACTGGCCTGGGCCATGCGTTTGAGCAGGGCGCCGGCCAGGCCTTGTTCCTCGGCGGAATAGGTCAGCTTGGTGGGGACCGCGTACTCGGGCACTTCCCGGGGGGCGCCGCCTCCTGCGGAGGCGTGGAAATACTTGTAGTACACCCAGGCGGTATTGAACAACAGGGAATAGAAGTGGGAATTCTCGCCAAGCCATTTGATGCCGGGGATGGCGTAGATGAAGTTCTGGATATTCACCCCGGGGATATGTTCGGTCTTTTTGGCCACCAGGACGCCATCCGCCCCCAGTTCGAACAGCCCTGACTTGAAGTTGTCTTCGTAGTCGTTGCTGAAAAAGCCCACCACCACCACATCGGGCTGGTAGCGCAGGCCCTCGTTTTCCAAGTAGGCCAGTTGCTCGGCGGTGCCAAAGCCGGATACCCCGGCATTCAGCACTTCCACCTTGTGCTGGCGCTTGCTGAGGTAACGACCCAGGGTTTCGGCGTAAGTTGCTGACTGACGTACCTCATACCCCTGGGTGTGGGAATCCCCCAGCACCAGGATGCGCAGGACCCCCGCCGGTTTTTCGTATGCGTAATCCCGATCACTACGCAGCCCACGGCTGTTGGTGGTGAATTCCCACTGGCCATCCACGCTGCTGTGGGTGAACTGCTCGTTGGGGCGGATGCCTCGCAGCGTGTAAGGGCCGTAGCGGTAATCCGTGTGGTAGCGGGGGAACATGACGGTCTGGTCGGCAAAAAACAGACGCACCACGATCTCACCCAGCAGGAAGGCCAGCAGGCTGGCGAACAGCAGGACGAGCAGGTTGGTGGCGATTTTTTTCATCGGTCAGCTTTCAGGAATCTGCAAATGGGCTGCGGTGGGGGTGAGTCGCCCCCCGAAAGAGGCTCTTTCGGGGGTTGCGGGATGCATATCAGTATGGGAACGCACATTACCTTCGATGCTACGGCTCCGCTACACTTCAGCCATGATGCCGCCGCCCATGTTGCAGACCAGTGCGCCCCACGTGGGCCCTCAGGAAATGGAGGCCATGGCCCGGGCCATGGCGTCGGGCTATTTTGGCATGGGCCCCGAAACCCGGGCTTTCGAGGCGGAGCTGGCGGCTTACCTGGGCGGGGGACTTAAGGTGTGTGCCGTGGCTACCGGTTCGGCCGCCTTGCATCTGGCCCTGGCAGCCCTGGATATCGGCCCGGAGGATGAGGTGCTGGTGCCGGCCCTGACCTTTGTGGCCAGCTTTCAGGCCGTCGCCGTCTGCGGTGCCCGGGCGGTGGCCTGTGACGTGCTGCCCCATTCCGGTCTCATCGACCTTGAGGATGCCGGCCGGCGTCTGACGCCGCGCACCCGGGCCATCATGCCGGTGCACTACGCCGGGTATGCGGGTGACCTGGCGGCGGTGTACGACTTTGCACGGACCCACGGCCTCCGGGTGGTCGAGGATGCAGCCCATGCCTGGGGCAGCCGGTACCAGGGCCGGCTCATTGGCAGTCAGGGGGATATCGTCTGCTTCAGTTTCGACCCCATCAAGAACATCACCGCTGGTCAGGGGGGGGCGGTGGTCACCGGTGATGAGGCCGTGGCCCGGCGCGTGGGGGCCCAGCGAGACCTTGGCATGGAGCGCCCGGCAGGGGGCCCGGAGGACTACACCGTGGTGCTCCCCGGCTGGCGCTATGGCTTGTCGGATCTGATGGCGGCCGTAGGGCGGGCCCAGCTGGCCCGTTTCGATGCTGAACTGAAGCCGCGCCGGCAGTCCCTGGCGGCTCTTTACCGCCGACGCTTGCAGGGCATTCCCGGCCTGGCATTGCTGGACAGCCAGGCGGATGTGGTGCCCCACATCCAGCCGGTGCTGGTGTCCCCCGACCTGCGGGACCGGGTAGCCGGCGACCTGGCGGCGGCGGGTGTGCAGACCCGGGTGCATTACCGGCCGGGCCATGGATTTCCCCTGTTTGATGACGGGGATTCCCGTCCCGTTGCCGAATCCCTCTACCGGCAGTTGCTGTCCCTGCCCCTGCACCCGGGGCTGGATGATGCCGATGTGCTGCGTATCACCGACATCCTGTGCCAGAGCCTGGCGGGAGCGGCAGAGGAAGCGACATGACGCCGGTGGACCCAGGCCCCCCGGGGACGCCCCGGGTCAGCGTCATCATGAACGGCTACAACAGTGCCCGTTACGTGGCGGACAGCATTGCCAGCCTGCTCGCGCAGACCTGGACGGATTGGGAGCTGGTGTTCTGGGACAACTGTTCTGAGGACGATACCGAGGCTATCGTGGGGGGGTTCCAGGATGCACGCATCCGTTTCTTACGGGCGCCCCATCCCATGACCCTGGCTGAGGGCCGTAATGCCGCCCTGGATCAGGCCCGGGGGGATTGGCTGGCTTTCCTGGACCATGACGATTTGTGGAGCCCGGACAAGCTGGCGCGCCAGATGGCCCGTATCGAGGCGGAGGCGGCCGGCGGGGGCGAGGCAGGCAACGTGGGGCTGGTCTATGCCCGGACCCAGTCCTTTTCCGCCCGGGGAGCAGAAGGAGAGACCACTTACCGCTATGCCGGCAAGCTCTTGCCAGAGGGGGACATACTGGTCCCCCTGTTGCTGGAGGGCAATCTGGTGCCCATCGTCTCGGCCCTGGTGGCCCGCCGGGCCTGGGAGGCAGTGAGGCCCATTCCCGCCCACCTGACTTTTGCAGAGGATTACTGGCTGTTCGTGGCCCTGGCCGCCCGTTTTCGCGTGTTGTGCGTGCAGGAAACCTGCTGCCATTACCGGGTGCATGAGCACAGCACGACCTATCGCAACAAACTGGCCTCCCACCAGGAGGCATTGTGGGTACTCCAGCGCTTCGGTGACCGCTTGCCCCCGCGCCAGCTGAAGGCGCGGCAGGCGGTGTATCACACCCTGATCGGCCTGGAGTTGCTGCAGGCAGGCAACTGGCGCCCAGGGCTGTCCATGCTGGGGCGGGGTTCGCCGGTGTTCCTGCTGCAAGGGGGCTTGCGCCACCTGTACCGGCGCCTGGTGCTACGCCAGCGCGGTTACGCTTAGGCATCCCAGCATGTCCGGCAGGGGCGCCCTTTCCCACACCCAGTATGTGCTGATCAACCGCCTGGCCACGCCGGCGGGGGCCTTTCTTATCCTGATCCTCATCGCCTGGCGTTCGGACGTGCTGCTGGGCGAATACGCCCTGGTGATGACGTATTACTACATCATGCAGATGCTGCCCCTGCTGGGGCTGACCCCTTACGTGATGCGCGAGGTGGCGCGCCGCCCGGAGGAGGCCGGCAAGTATTTCGTAACCATTGGTGCCATGAGCCTGCTGGGATGCATCGCGGTGGACGGGCTGATCTGGGGGTTC
Source organism: Pseudomonadota bacterium (assembly GCA_040757575.1). Lineage (GTDB taxonomy): Bacteria > Pseudomonadota > Gammaproteobacteria > Burkholderiales > Thiobacillaceae > PFJX01. The sequence continues at coordinate 225,250 of JBFLXA010000001.1, read as the reverse complement.
ATGCATTTCACGGAATACTCCGCCAGCGTGCGAGAGGGGATTGCCGTGACCGGGGTGCTGATATTTCCCGGCATCCTGTTGTTCATCGCCGAGATCATCTTTATGAGCCTGCACCAGGCCCGGCCTGTGGCCCAGGTGGCCTTGTGGGAAAACCTGGTCCGGGTGCTGTTGAGCCTGGCAGCGCTTTACCTGGACACGGGCCTGGCAGGGCTCATCTGGGTGTTTTTCCTGACCCGGCTGGGGGCACTCCTGGTGTACGTGCACATTCTGCGGCAAATGGGCATCCTGTCGGGGCCCCTCATGCCGGATGCCGCCCTGTGGCGCGCCACGTTGGGGGTGTTGCCGGGTTTTTTCCTTGGCACCCTGCTTTTCGTGGTTTTCAGCCGCATGGATTTCGTCGTCCTCTCCTTGTATCTGCCGGTGGAGCAGATCGGCTACTACGCCATCGCCTATCGGCTTTTCGATCTGGGCCTGGTGGTGTTGACAGCCCTGATCATGGCGGCGTTTCCTTCCATCGCCCGCAAGTTCGCCGGGGCGCGCCACCACTATCGGGTGGCGGTGCGGGACATGATCCTGTTCGTGGTGGCCGCCCTGCTCGTGGTGGCCTTTGCCGGGGCCTTGCTGGGCGAATACTACGTGGCCCTGTTTTTCGCCAAGCAATACCCCCATCCGGTGCTGCTCACCCAGTTATTCCTGGCGGCCTTGTTCATCTGCGGGGTGGAGTTCTTCCTGAGCAGCATCCTGCACGCCTCGGACCGGCAGATGCAGGATACCCAGGCGTCTGCGGTGGGGGGGGGCGCCAACCTGATGTTGCTGTTCGGGCTGATCCCGGTTCTGGGGATATTCGGCGCCTATCTGGCAAAGGTAGGGTCCACCCTGGTGCAGGGGCTCATCAAGGCCGTCCTGGTGAAACGCATCATCGGCCTGAACTGGCGCGGCCGGGACTCCCTGGCCCTGGCGGTGGTCATCCTGCCCCTGGTTATCCTGGGGGGGCTTGCCCTGTCCGCACCTCTAGTGCTGAAGCTGTTTTTGATCCTGCTGGCCGGAGCAGTCTACGTGCCCGGCGCCTTCGTCCTGACCGGGCTGTTCCACCCCTTGCGTCTGTTGCGCTATTACTGGCACCCCCGGCATGCACCCGATGTGGCAGGCCTGGGGGATTTGCTCGATGTCATCGTGGCCGATGCCCGGCCGTGCCGACGGCCCGCCGTGCGCCGGGCAGCTCTGGCCCTGATGGCCACCCGGCTGGCGCGCCATTTCTATCTCCGTCAGCAAGGCAAACCGGCGCAAATGCTGGTTCGCCTGGCAGCCTGGCTGGCCTTGCCGGACCAGTGCCTGCCCTCCCTCGCCGATCCCATGCCCGCACCCGTCCTGCGCCGAAAGTCCAGTAGCCATGCCGTCTGTCCAGCGTAAACCCCTGCCATCCGCCAGCCAGGTCCACAAAATCGTCTGCCTGATGATCAACGGCATCGGCGACATTCTTTGCACAACGCCTGCCCTGGCGGCCCTGAAGCGGCATTACCCCAAGGCCCAACTCACCGTCATCGTGCGCCCCCACCTGAGCGGCTTGCTGGAAGGCCACCCGATGGTCGACCGGGTGCTGCCCTACGAAGTGGGCTCCCGCTGGCGCCGCCTGGCCTACCTGGGACGGTTGCGGCGGGAAGGCTTCGACCTGTGGGTGGACTTGCACATGCCCACCTTCAACACGGTATCCAGCAACCATCGGGACTTCATGCGCAATGCCCTGCTCATGATGGCCACCGGGGCCCGCCATCGTCTTGCCTATGCCAGCCCCGTGCTGCGCCCGTTTCTCACCCATCCCGTGCCATTGCCCAGCGAGGCCGCCTTGCGGGAGGACAACATCTGCGATGTCACGGTGGATCTGGTCGATCCGGCGCTGCGGCGACACCACGGCAAGTTCGTGGCCATCAGCGCCGCGGACCGGGCCTGGGCGGCCGAGGCCTTGCCGGCAACGGATGCGCCCCGCTTCGCCCTGTTTTTCGGCAGTCGCCAGCCTGCCAGCCTGTGGCCCGATGCCCGCATCATCGAATTCCTGGAAAGCCTGGCCCAAGCCCGGCCCCAGGCTGAGTGGGTGCTGATCGGCGGCCCCTTCGAGGCGGCCCTGGTTAAGCGGCTCCAGGAACGCTGGGAAAAACTGGCACCCGCCCGCATCCATGATTTCATCGATCGGGCGACCTACGGGCAAAGCGCCGCCTTGCTGGAACGATGTACCGCGTACATCGGCACGGATAGCGGCCCCATGCATCTGGCCGACGCGGTGGGCATCCCCATCGTGGCCCTTTTCTCGGCCAAGAACCATCCCGCCATATGGCAGCCCATCTCGCGCCACAGCACGGTACTGGCCCATGTAGTCGACTGCGGCCCCTGTTTCCGGGCGGATTGTCCCAACGACAACCACTGCATGGCCCTGATCAGTGCGGAGGAAGTGCTGGCAGCCCTGGATCGCACCCTGGCGTCTCTGCCCCGGCCCGGGGCCTGACGCGGTTTCGTACCCGGGCGGCGAACACCACGGCGCCATCGGGTAGATCGGTTTCCACCCGGGCGTTGAAGCCCAGCTTGACCTCGGAGCCGATGGTTACAGGCCCCCTTATGCAGGCCTTGGAGCCGAGGGAAACGTTGTCGCCCAGTCGGGGCATGGCGCCAGGGGAGGCATGGTGCAGGGGCGTGCCGGGCGCGGCGAATACGGCGGCGCCGGAATAGAGGCACAGGTTGATTCCCGCGTGGCCCTGGAACACGATGCTGCTGCCCGGATGGGGAATGTAGAGCCCACCGCCGATGCGGCTGGCGGGATGGATGCTGACCCGGGTCAGCCACAGGTTTGCCAGGGATACGAGGAGGCCGAGCCGGCGCCAGCCCCGTTCGTGCAAGCCGTGGGCACAGCGGTGCAACAGGCAGGCCAGCAAGGAGGGCGTGAGCAAAGCTCCGAGCCGGCGTTTGAATCCCGGCGGCACGTCGTGATAGGCGGAGGCGAACCGCAGGTAGATGTCGATATCCTGGGCGAGGAGGGCGCGCAGACCGGCCACGGCTTAGTGTTGCCCAGGCAAACGGACCCGCACCGGCGGTTCTTCCACGATGCTGTCGTCGGGTATGTCGCGGGTGACCGTGCAACCAGCACCAATGTGCACCCTGTGCCCCACTCGCACCGGGCCCAGCACCATGGCGCCATGGTCCAGAACCACATCATCCCCCAACACGGGCAAGCCGGGTCCGGCGCCGATATCCGCCATGTCCAGGCCACCTCCCATGCCTCCCCAGCCTTCCACCACCAGTCCGCGTCCGGCGCTGCCGCTGATGGTGACGGCCACGGGATGGATGACCAGCAGCGCCTCCCCCAGGTCGCTCATGGGGCTGATGTCAGCGCCGGTGAGCCACAGGTTCAGTTGCCAGAAAAACCGGGCCCGCAGGTTCCAGCCCCGTACGTGGCAATGGCGTGACAGGCGGTAAAGCATGACGCACTGGCAGGCAGGGGACCAGAACAGGGCGCCATCGGGCAAGCCACGGGCGCGCAGGCACTGGCGCAAGGCCTGGCAATCCCCGCGCATGCGGCGGCGGGTTTCGGCAAAACTCAACGGGTCTGGGGCTGCCGGCATGGCGGCTGTTTATCCGGCCCCGGTCAGGGGCGTGCTCTGCCGGGCGCGGGCAGCGATGCTGGGAAGCTGGGTCACCAGGGCGAGGGCCAGGCCCAGGGGCACCAGGTGGCGCACGTTGGCGTACACCGGGTTGAACAGGCCGTTGAAGAAATACATGACCAGGGAAAGGAAGATCACCCCCACCAGGATCCTGTATTGCTCTTCCTTCAGGCTGCGGTAAACCTCCCACATGCGCCATAGCACCAGCATCAGGCCGGCCCCGCTGATGGTGAAGCCGACCAGGCCCATGCGCATGATCAGCCAGATATACAAACTGTGGACATTCTCCATGCTGGTATAGAAAAAGCGGATGTAGACCTTTTCATTCCACATGGGTTGCAAGCCGTAGCCAAAAGCCGGGATATCGAAGAAGTTTTCCACCAGCCAGGTCATGATGGCGAAGCGGTACAGGGTGGAAGACTGGTTCAGGTGGGTTTCCGCCGCCCGGGACAAGACCGAATGCAAGAGCGCCTGGCCGGGGGATGTGGCGACCAGGACCAGCAGTCCCAGGCCCAGGCCAATGCCTACAAGGATGAACAGGCGGCGCCAGGCATGGCGGGGAATGATGAAGGGAAACAGGGGGATGGCCAGGGCGATGGCCCCCCACATGGTGCGGCGGAAGGACAGCAGGATCAGCAACATCAGCAGGATGGCCAGCAAGGTATAAATCACCGAGCGGGTCATGGCGTAATGCCCGCTGGCCCAGCGGCCGATCAGGTAGAACACGGTCATGGCCATCAGGGCGACGCTGCCAGTGTCGAAGATCACCGGCACCAGCATGCGGATCATGCCGGGGTCACGCACTACCCGGTAAAGGCCCAGCAATACGGTGGCTGCCATGGCGATGCCCAGCACCCGCAGCATCTGTTCGATGTCCCGGGTCTGCTGGAAATACACCAGCCCCACCAGATAGGCCGGAAAGAGAATGAAGAACAGTTTGTATTGCAACACGGGCAGGTAGCGGGCCACGTCGCTGACGTTCTTTTCCGGCAGCGTGATGCTGCCCAGGGTGCTGAGGTCCAGTATGGCTGGGCCAAAGGGCTGGGGGCCCATGAGGGGCACCACGATGGACAGCACCAGGGCCAGGGCCAGTAGCACCAGGCCAAGGCCGATCTTGTCCAGGCGCATGCCCAGGGTGTTGCGCCACAGAACGGCCTTGGCGAGATACAGGAACAGGATGCCGCCGATCATCACATCCGGCATGTAGAGGGAGGGCAGGCCGATGGTCTTGGCGTAGAAGGGGGTGCGCTCGGAACGCAGGGCTTCGTCGCCGCCGGCGCCGGTATCGCCGATGCCCCCCCGGAATTCCTCGATGAAACCCATGGCGAAGAACAGCATCAGCACGCCCACCCGGGGGCGCAGCACTACGGCGGCCAGGGCGGGCAGCACCACCATCAGGGCCACGGGGATCATGGGACCCGCCTTGGCGGACATGGAGGCTGCAACCACGGCAGCGCAAAGTATTCCCAGCACGGCCCCGCTCACTACCTGGCCGGTTACGCTCCAGCCCTGGGCGTTGCCAGGGAGATTCAGGGAAAACGGGCTAGCGAGGCCCATACAACAGGTTCGGAATGACGTACTCCCGCTGGTTCAGTACGCATCCAAGAATGCGGGCTTCGGCACGGCGCGCCTCGGCGATGAACTCCTGCACCTGCTCCCGGGTGGGGCCGCCATAGCGCACGACCAGCAGGATGTCCCGCACGCAGCGGGCCATGGAAAGAATGCCCTTGTTCTGCCCCCCCGCCGGCGTGTCCACGATGATCAAATCGTAGGCGCTACGGGCAGTCTCGATGAGCCGCTCGAAAGCCTGGGGGGCCAGGTAACGGGGTTTGAGGCCGTTGCTGCCGGTGGTCATGACGGCCAGATTAGCTTGGGCCGTGGGGTAGACCGCGTCCGCCAGGCTGATGCCCGGTGAGGCCACGAATTCGGTCAGGCCGGGATGGGCGGCGGGCACCCCGAACACGTCGCCCAGGTGGCCGTGGAGGGTGTCGCCATCCACCAGCAACACGCGGCGGGACGGGTCCAGGCCGGCGGCGCTGATGGCCAGCAGGAGGGCCAGCACGGTCCGTCCTTCCCCCCGGGTGGCGCTGCACACCAGGAGCGGCCCTTCAAACGGGGTTTCCCGGATGAACAGTTCGTTTTCCAGGGCGGTGAACACCTGTTGGGCGGCGGGGTGGGCCAAAAGGGTGGACAACCAGCTTTGGGTCGCTGAGGGCAAGGCCGCCATGAGGGGGGCGGCCAGGGTGTTCAAGTCGCGGGTAAGCATGGGTCATTGCCTCCCTGGGGCCGGGGCGGTGGAGGTGGGTGCGCCTTTGCGGCTGTCCATGCGGGGCATGCTGGGCAGGGATGCGATCAGGCGTGTATCGAGGAAACGCTGAATGTCCCGGCCGCTGCGGATAGTGTGGTCCAGGTAATCCATGACGAAGGCCCAGGTCAGGGCCAGGACACTCCCCAGCACCAGAGACAGCAGGACGATGGGAATCTTTTTGGGAAAGACTGGGGCCTGGGAGACCGAAGGCTGTTCGAAAACGTCAACCAGATGGATCTTGTCGGTGTCGCCGCTGGCCACCAGGCTGGCTTTCACCAGGTTGCGGTGAATCAGCTGGTAGCTGTCCTGGGCGGTATCGAATTCCCGTTTGAGGCGGACCAGTTCAAGTTCCTTCTCTGGCAGGGAGTTGAGGGAGGAGAGATAGGCCGCAATCCGGGCTCGGATGTCACTGGTGATGCGCTCGCGCTCTTCGTTGTTGGGGTTCTGGGAGGCGACGCGCAATTCCTCTTCCAGCTTCAGTACATAGAGCTTGATTTCCTCCTGGACCTTGGAGCTGTCTGTCAGGCCGAGGATGCCGCCAGCTCCTGCTTCGCCGCCTGGGCTTGTGCGGGCGGGATTGCGCAGCACCCGGTCTCCCTTCTTGAAATGAAACAGGGCCTGTTCGGCTTCATACAGGTCCTGGCTTGAGCGGGCGTGCTCCTTTTCCAGGAAAGTGACCGCACCCTGGGCTTTGCGGCGCACCTCATCGTAGTAGTAGTCCCGATGGGCGGCGATCAGGGCGGCCAATACTTCAGCTGCTTCAGCGGGGTCCTTGCCGCGCAGGGTGATGCGCAAGGCCTTGCTGTCCGGCAGGGCAAAGGTTTCCACGCCATCGTGGACGGCGGCGACGGCAGCTCCGAAGGGGTCCCAGGGTATGGTCCACTTTTCGATGCCAAACCAGCCGCCCAGAACACGTTTCACGTCGCCGATGAACATGGTGATGCGTTCCACCCGGCCTATGACCCGCTTTTTGTCGAGGCCGGTGCGTTTTACCGCTTCGGCTGCCAGCCGCTCGCTGGAAAGGATGTCCCGCTGGGTATGGAAACCGGCCAGTTTCTCGAATTCACTCTCCGGCGGACCATCCCGCAGGGGTTCGGTCAGGTAACTGCTGTTGATGATGATGACCGCGCTGGATTCATAACTGGGGCTGATCAGGTAGTAAACCGTGAAAATCGCCGTGCTCACACTAGCCAGCAGCAGGGCAAAGATGCCGAACCGGTGGCGAAACAGAATCGCAAGAATTTCTCGCCGGGATATCAATAGATCGTCTTGCATGTGGAGGGACCCAGTTGGATTGGATACGTCGCGAAATGGCTGGAATGGCGCTTGGCGCAAACCGAAATGTGCCACATCCTGGCGGCAACCGGTTACCTGGTGGGCTACGGTCCTTGCCAGCCAAGGATCCTGGAAAAACATTTCATTTACGCCAGAGGGTGAGCGAGCAGGCATTTTCCTAAGGGAATACATGGCTTTTCCCCCTTGCCGTGGAACGCATTGAGCGATCGTGTGGGTGTGCGTCAGTTGGCCAGGTGCTGATTCCATAAGACGGGGGTGGCCGTGCCGCACCCTTGCAAGGCCCTGCGCAACGGCCGGACCCGATACTGGCAGGCAGATGCGGTCTTTTCGGTACAATGGCGGGCCCGATTAGCTGACGGTGTGTGTAAGCCCTGTCGCAATCATCCGTTTTCAAGATATGAGCCCTCCGGGGCGTTTGCCTGGCTGTCATGCGAAACATCCGCAACTTCTCCATCATTGCCCACATCGACCACGGCAAATCCACCCTGGCGGATCGTCTCATCCAGCATTGCGGCGGCCTGGCGGACCGGGAGATGGAGGCCCAGGTGCTGGACTCCATGGACCTGGAGCGGGAGCGGGGCATCACCATCAAGGCCCAGACTGCCGCCCTGCTGTACAAGGCCAGGGATGGCCAGGAATACCAGCTCAACCTCATCGACACTCCGGGCCACGTGGACTTCTCCTATGAGGTGTCCCGTTCCCTGTCCGCCTGCGAGGGGGCCTTGCTGGTGGTGGATGCTTCCCAGGGGGTTGAAGCCCAGACCGTGGCCAATTGCTACACCGCCATCGATTTGGGCGTCGAAGTCTTCCCGGTGCTGAACAAGATCGACCTGCCCTCCGCCGATCCGGAGCGGGTGATGCAGGAAATCGAGGAAATCGTCGGCATTCCCGCCGATGACGCGGTGCGCTGCTCCGCCAAGACCGGCATCGGCATCGAGGACGTGCTGGAGGCGGTGGTGAAACACGTTCCCCCGCCCGCCGGCAACGAAACCGCCCCCCTCAAGGCCCTGGTGGTGGATTCCTGGTTCGACAACTACGTGGGCGTGGTGATGCTGGTGCGGGTGGTGGACGGTGTCCTGAAGCAGAAGGACAAGATCCGCCTCATGTCCAGCGGCGCCGACTATCTGGCTGAACAGATCGGCGTGTTCACGCCCAAGTCCCTGGCCCGGAGCGAGTTGCGGGCCGGTCAGGTGGGCTTCGTCATCTCCGGCATCAAGGAACTGAAGCACGCCAAGGTGGGGGACACCGTCACCCTGGCGGCCAACCCGGCTCCAGAAGCCCTGCCCGGCTTCAAGGAAATCCAGCCTCAGGTGTTCGCCGGCCTCTACCCGGTGGAGTCCCACGAATACGACTCCCTGCGGGATGCCCTGACCAAGCTGCAACTGAACGATTCCGCCCTGCGTTTCGAGCCGGAGACCTCCCAGGCCCTGGGCTTTGGCTTCCGTTGCGGCTTTCTCGGCCTGTTGCACATGGACATCGTCCAGGAACGCCTGGAGCGTGAATTCGGCCAGAGCCTCATCACCACCGCCCCCTCCGTGGAATACCAGGTAGTGATGAAGGACGGCACCCTGCTGGAGGTGGAAAACCCCTCCCGCCTGCCGGACCTGTCCAAAATCGAGGAAATCCGCGAGCCCATCATCACCGCCACCATCCTGGTGCCGGAAGACTACCTGGGCAACGTGATGACCCTGTGCAACCAGAAGCGGGGCGTCCAGGTGGACATGAAATACATGGGCCGCCAGGTGATGCTGAAGTACGACCTGCCCCTGAACGAGGTGGTGCTGGACTTCTTCGACCGGCTTAAATCCACCTCCCGGGGCTACGCCTCCCTGGATTACGAGTTCAAGGAATTCCGCGCCGATGACCTGATCAAGCTGGACGTGCTGGTGAACGGCGAGAAGGTGGATGCCCTGGCCCTCATCGTGCACCGTTCCACCTCCCAGTACCGGGGCCGGGAACTGGTCTCCAAGATGCGGGAACTGATTCCCCGGCAGATGTTCGACGTGGCGGTGCAGGCGGCCATCGGCTCCCACATCATCGCCCGGGAGACGGTTAAGGCCCTGCGCAAGAACGTGCTGGCGAAATGTTATGGCGGCGACATTACCCGTAAAAAGAAACTGCTGGAAAAGCAGAAGGAAGGCAAGAAGCGGATGAAACAGGTGGGCAACGTGGAAATTCCCCAAGAAGCCTTCCTGGCCATCCTCCAGGTCGGCGAGAAATAGCCCACACCTTATTCCCCATTTCCCACTCCCCATCCTCCATGAATTTTGCACTGATCCTTTTCCTGGCCCTGGTGATCACCGGCGGCATCTGGCTCATCGACCATCTGTTCCTCGCCAAACACCGGGGACCCGAGGGCAAGCTGCCCATCCTGGTGGATTACTCCAAGAGCTTCTTTCCGGTCATCCTGGTGGTCTTCCTGTTGCGCTCCTTCCTGGTGGAGCCTTTCAAGATTCCCTCCGGCTCCATGCTGCCCACCCTGCTGATCGGCGACTTCATCCTGGTGAACAAGTACGAGTACGGTATCCGCCTGCCGGTCATCAACAAGAAGGTCATCGAACTGGGCCAGCCCGCCCGGGGCGACGTGATGGTGTTCCGTTTCCCCCAGGACCCTTCCATGGACTACATCAAGCGGGTGGTGGGGGTATCCGGTGACGTGGTGGAATACCGGGACAAGCGCCTGGTCATAAATGGCCAGCCGGTACCCATGGAGCCCAACGGCCAGTTCGAATACACCGGCCAGGGCCTGAACTTCATCCAGGGGGATACCTGGCGGGAGAAGCTGGGAGAGCACACCCACACCGCCATGACTCTGGCCAGCGAGCCCCCGGTAAGGGTTTACGAGGTGGGCGGCAATTTCCCCTACCGGGAGAATTGCAGCTACAGTGAGAGCGGTTTCAAATGTACCGTGCCGGCGGGCTATTACTTCATGCTGGGGGACAACCGGGACGCCTCCAACGACTCCCGGTACTGGGGTTTCGTGCCGGACGAGAACATCGTCGGCCGGGCTTTCTTCATCTGGTGGAATTTCGACGACTTCCTCCATATGGTCAGCACCCTGTCGGCACCGGAACGCATCGGCACCATCCTGGATTGATTCGGGCTTTTTGAAGGGAGCGATTCATGAAAAAACAGCTTGGCATGTCCCTCGGCGGTTTGATCCTGCTGTTGATCCTGCTGATATTCATGGCCTATACGGCGGCCCGGGTAGTCCCCGCCTATATGGATTACTGGACCCTGAAGCATGTGCTGGAAAACTCCCTTCAGACTCTAGGTGATGAAAACCTCACGGCTAAAGGCATCCGCCAGCGCTTCCAGAAAGAACTGGGCCTCAACAACATCACCACCGTCTCCCAGGAAGACCTGGCCATTGAAACCACCGAGGACGGTTTCAAGCTCACGGCGGAATACAGTGTCAAGCAGCCCTTCTGGCGGGAAATCCACATCTGCATGGATTTCAAGGCGGAGGCGGAATCCAAGTAAGCGGCCCATGCGCCTGAGTACCGCGTCCCTGGAGACGCGCCTTCAATATGCCTGGACCGATGGCGGCCTGTTGCGGCAGGCCCTGACTCACCGCAGTTACAGCGCCCAGAACAACGAACGCCTGGAGTTTCTCGGCGACGGGGTGCTGAACTGCGTGGTGGGGCTGATGCTCTACCAGCGTTTCCCGGAACTGCCGGAGGGGCGCCTGTCCCGGCTGCGGGCCAATCTGGTCAACCAGGAAACCTTGCACAGCATCGCCCTGGAACTGGAACTGGGCAGTCACCTGCGCCTGGGGGAAGGGGAAATGCGCAGCGGCGGGGCCCAGCGCCCCTCCATTCTGGCGGATGCCCTTGAATCCCTCCTTGGGGCTGCCCTGCTGGACGGCGGTTTCGAAGCTGCCCGGGGTATCGTGGAACGACTGTTTTCCGGCCGCGTATCCGCCATCAACCCGGCCGTGCAGGGCAAGGACGCCAAGACCCGCCTGCAGGAATGGTTGCAACCCCGGCGCCATGGCCTGCCCATCTACACCCTGCGGGATACCAGCGGCCAGGCCCACGCCCAGACCTTCCACGTGCAATGCCGTATCGATGCCCTGGACATCGTCACCCAGGGCGCCGGCCCCAGCCGCAAGGCCGCGGAGCAGCAGGCGGCCGAAGCCGCCTTGGCCAGATTGGAGCGTCAGGGCGGCGGAAAGGCGGGAGCAGCGTGAGCACGCCGTTCCGTACCGGCGTGGTGGCGGTTGTGGGGCGGCCCAACGTGGGCAAGTCCACCCTGGTGAATGCCCTGGTGGGGGCCAAGGTGAGCATCGTCTCCAGCAAGCCCCAGACCACCCGCCACCGCATTCTTGGCGTGCGCACTGAAGACGACGCCCAGTTCATCTTCGCCGACACCCCGGGTTTTCAGACCCGCTACAAGAGCGCCCTGAACCAGGCCATGAACCGCTCCGTTACCCAGGCCCTGGCCGATGTGGACGTGGTGCTGTGGCTGGTGGAGGCCATGAAATTCATGCCGGCGGACCAGCGCATCCTGCCCCTGCTGCCCCGGGACAAACCCGTGGTACTGGTGGTGAACAAGGTGGACACCGTGGAGCGCAAGACCGACCTGCTGCCTTATCTGCAACGCATGGGCCAGCAGTTCGCCTTCGCCGAGATCGTGCCCCTGAGCGCCGAGAAGGAGAAGGATGCGGCCCGCCTGCCGGCCATCCTCAAGCCCTATCTGCCTGAAGGGGAAGCCTGGTTTGCGGAGGACGACATCACCGACCGCCCGGTGCGCTTCCTGGCCGCAGAAATGGTGCGGGAAAAGGTGTTCCGGCTCACCGGCGACGAAATCCCCTACGCGGTGGCGGTGACCATCGAGCAATATGAAGAGTCCCCGACCCTGTTGCGCATTGGTGCCGTGGTCTGGGTGGACCGGGAAGCCCACCGTCCCATTCTGCTGGGGCGCAACGGTGAGCACATCAAGCGCATCGCCTCCGAGGCCCGCCAGGACATGGAAACCCTGTTCGACCGCAAGGTGTTCCTCAACGTCTGGGTCAAGGTGAAGGGGGGCTGGGCCGACGATGCACGCCTGATCAAGCAGTTCGGTTATGAGTGACCATGAGTGAGCGGGTCGATCATGAGCCGGCCTTCATCCTCCATACCCGGCCCTGGCGCGAAACCAGCCTGATAGTCGACGTCCTGACACGCCATCACGGCCGGGTGGGGCTGGTGGCCCGGGGGGCGCGGCGCCAGTCCTCCTCCCTCAAGGCCCGCCTGGTGTCTTTCCAGCCCCTGGACCTTGCCTGGTTCGGCAAGGGGGCCCTGCATACCCTCCACGCCGCCGAGTGGTTGGGCGGCAGCCTGAACCTGCGGGGCCACGGGCTCATGTGTGGCTTCTATCTCAACGAACTCATACTCCGCCTGTTGCCGGAAGGCGACCCCCACGAAACCCTGTTTGACCGTTACCGCGACACACTGGAACAGCTCGACGGGGCCCGGGACGTGGAACCTGTGCTGCGTCGCTTCGAGCTGGACCTGTTGTCCGAGCTGGGCTATGCCCAGCCCCTGGGGCAGGGGGCCGATGGCAGCGAGCTGCATCCGGAGTGGCGTTACGCCTACGCGCTGGACCAGGGCGTGGTCCCCGCCCGGGCCGGCGAAACGAGCTACCAGGGGCGTACCCTACTGGATCTGGCCCGGGGCGACCTGAGCCTGCCCGCCACCCTGGCCGAAGGTAAACTCCTCATGCGCACCTTGTTGGCTCATTATCTGGGCGACAAACCCCTGGCCACCCGCCAACTCCTCATCGACTTGCAAAAACTATGACTGACGCTTCTGCACACCGTCCTGCCCCCATCTTCCTGGGGGTCAACATCGATCACGTGGCCACTTTGCGCCAGGCCCGGGGTACCCGTTACCCCAGCCCCGTCCAGGCCGCCCTCATGGCGGAAAGTGCGGGGGCGGACTCCATCACCCTGCACCTGCGTGAGGACCGGCGCCATATACAGGATGTGGATGTGCATGCCCTGCGGGGCATCCTGGCCACGAAGATGAACCTGGAAATGGCCATCACCGAGGAAATGCTGGCCATCGCCTGCCAGGTGAAGCCTCAGGACGTCTGCCTGGTGCCGGAGCGGCGCCAGGAGCTCACCACGGAAGGGGGGCTGGACGTGGCCGGGCAGTTCGACAAGGTGCAACAGGCCTGCACGGTGCTTGGGGCTTCAGGTATCCGGGTCTCCCTGTTCATCGACGCTGACGCCCACCAGCTTGAAGCTGCCAAGGCCGCCGGCGCGCCAGTGGTGGAAATCCACACCGGTGCCTATGCGGAAGCGGAAGGCGAAGCCCAAAAACGGGAGTTCGCCCGCATCCGCGCCGGGGTGGAACAGGGCCAAGCCCTGGGGCTGGTGGTCAACGCGGGGCATGGCCTGTCCTACCACAACGTCCAACCCATCGCCGCCCTGCCCGGGGTGGAAGAACTCAACATCGGACACGCCATCGTCGCTCAGGCGATATTCAGCGGCTGGGAAAACGCCGTACGAGAGATGAAGCGCCTGATGGTGGAAGCCCGAGGATAAGGGTCCCCATCCCCAGTCCCTCCGTCCTTAAAGCGTTTCCTGCCAGAGGGTGAAGCACACGTAGCCCTCCCGGTTGCTGGAGATCTCCAGCCGGTAGCCCTGGTCCTGGGCCTGCTTGGCCGCCTGGTACAGGCCGATGCCCAGGCCGTCGTGGGTGGAAACCGGGGCCTGGAACAACCTCTTGGCTACCTCCGGAGCGGCCGCATGGCCCGTGTCGCATACGGTCAGGGAGGGCAGGGGCTGGGTAACCAGGGCGATGCGTATGCGTATTTCCGGCTCCCCGAGACGCTTGCGCAACGCGTTCTGGATCAGGTTGTCCGCCACGCTGTCGAACAGCTCCTGGGGCAGCCAGAGATCAGACTCCCCGTCATCGATATCGAATTCCAGCCGCTCGGTGCCATACCGATAGCGCAGGTTACGCCACCATTCCCGCGCAAGAATTGGGCTCTTGCCCATGACCTTCGCCGGGGCCTTGAGCTTGTCCAGGGTGATTTCCAGTCGCTTGGCGATCTGCGGCAACTGCCGCTGCATGAGGTGTTGCAGGGAGGCGGCCTGATCCGGCTGGCTGTATTCGGCTGCGGAACACAGGGCCTTCAGTGATTGCAGCATGTTCTTCACGTCGTGGGTGAGGCGGGAGCCGGTTTCGTACACCGCCTGGGTGTAGGCGTTGGCCTGCATGTCCTGCTCCCGCCGCTTGGCGGCGTAGAAGTAGCCGATGATTTCCGTCAGCAGTCGTAGGTGCAGGCCGAAAGCCGGGTTGGCGGGGCTGTCGGTGTAGAAGGTGACGGCTACCCCCTGGTGTTCGAAGGACATGGCGTGTGGACTTTGTTCCCCCAGTTCATCCCGGGACCGGGGGCTTTTCCAGGTCACTCCCGTGGACCAGGGCAGGTGGGTGAATCCCAGCATGGCGGCCCGCAGGAAACGTTCTGGGTCTTCCACCCGCTCTGCAGCATCTGACAGATCCTTGAGCCATTCTTCCAGGGGCAGACCCAGGGACAACACGTAGCGGGAAAACAGGTTGCGCAGGCCCGAATCTTCCCCCCGGGGCTGCCAGAGCCAGGTGATGACCAGCAGGGAAGCCACCAGGGTTGAGAGGCTGATGAGGACGCCATGGCCGTAATCGGTGTCCGTGAGCCGCATGGCGGCGTAACTGCCCAGGGCCAGGACGCCGATGAACAGCTCGAACAGCAGGATATAGAGCAGATCCACCACCCCCACATGGCGGCGGATCTGGGGTGGGGAAAACAGGGCCAAGGCCAGGGGCAGCACCAGCAGGCCGTCCCGCAGGACCATGATGGATTGGGTACCCCGCATGGGCAGGCCGAACCCCTTGGGCAGCAGCCAGAGGAACAGCAGCAACAATAGATACAGCACCCCCAGCCAGATGCCGATGCGCTCCCTGGGGGAGCGCAGGCCTACGGCCACCCCGGCCAGCAGGCCGGCCAGGAGTACGGTCCACAGGGCCGCCGCCCAGAGGGAATTGAGGGCCGTCAACAGGGCGCCCACCGCCAGCATGCCCAAGGTCCTGGGCCAGGGCAGGCGGTGGGGGGCGCCAAAGAAGGGCTGCCAGAGCAGGAACATCCCGTAATGGGCCACGATCACGAGTTGGGCCCAGGGCTCGCCCCGGCCCCAGACAAAGGCCCCGTGCAACAGGACCAGCATCAGGGCCAGGATCAGGTTGCTATGGCGCTGGAGGCGGGAGGGGGGAAAGAAGGTCTCGTCATCCATGTCCTCGCCTTATCGGCGCAAAGCCCCGGGACTTGAGGCGTGTTGGCGGAGGGAACTCGACGGGGGTGTCGGTGTTTCGCCAGTGCGGACCGGAGGGGACGTTCTAAGTCCTTGATTCAAGTAGGTGCAATGATGGCCCCGGGCTTGCTTGGGAAGGCCATGAAGAAAACCACTGTACACCTCCCCGCCTCCGGCTTCACTCTGCTGGAACTTGCCATCGTGCTGATGGTGCTGGTGCTCATCATGAGCGCTGTGCTGCTCTGGCAGGATGGTTCGGTCCCAGCCTGAGATTTTGCCTGAATTTAGGCCGGACGCCCGGGTCAGCCTTCCTCGATACGCATTTCCGCCGCCGCCAGGGCCTCCGGTTCACCCCGCATGACCAGCACGTCCCCTTCCTGAAGGCGTACGTCCTCGGACAGGTCCAGGCCAGGTTCGCCATAGCGGCGGAAATTGACCAGGGAGGCTCCCAGGCCCGGCAGGTCCAGGTCGGCGACGGTCTTGCCGATGCTGGCTGCCCGTCGGCTGACCATGACAGAAGCCAGGCGCTCGCCCCGGGAGTCGTCGCCGTCCTCGTCCGTGAGGCCGGGGAAATAGCCGCGCAGGGCACCATAGCGGGCCTCCCGGGTCTGGCGGATGCGCTTGAGCACTCGGGACAGGGGCAGCCCGGCCATGAGCAGGGTCTGGGAAGCCAGCATCAAGGCCCCTTCCATCACCTCCGGCACCACCTCCGCCGCGCCTTTCTGGCGCAGTAAATCCAGGTCGGAATCGTCCACCGTGCGCACGATCACCGGCGCATCAGGCTTTAGCCGGTGGGCGGCGGCAATGATCTGCAGGGCCGAAGGAGTATGGGCAAAGCTCACCACCACCGCCCGGGCCCGGTGTACGCCGGCGGCCATCAGTACCTCGGTCCGGGTGGCGTCGCCGAATACCACCGGGTCGCCCGCCTGGGCGGCGGCCTGGACCCGTCGGGGGTCATCGTCCAGGGCGATGAAAGGCACCCGCTCCATTTCCAGCAGCCGGGCCAGGCTCTGGCCGCTGCGTCCGTAACCACACAGGATGACATGTTTCTGGATGCCGAAAGCCCGGGCGGCGATTTCATGCACGCCCCGAGCCTGGGCCATCCAGGTGCCCCCTTCCAGCAGGCGGGCCAGTCTAAGACTGACCAAGTAAAGTCCCGGGGCGGCCAGCATGGACAACACCATAGCAGCCAGGATGGTCTGATGCAGTTCTCCCGTCACCAGGCCTTTGCCCGAAGCCAGGCTCAGCAGCACGAAACCAAATTCCCCCGCCTGGGCCAGGCCCAGGCCCACCCGGGCCACCACGGGCCAGGACTGGGTGAACAGCCCCGCCAGCAGGGCGATGACCACGCCTTTACCCAGTATCAGTAGCAGAAGCACACCCAGCACCTGGCCCCAATGGCTGGCCACCACCTGCAAGTCCAACATCAGCCCCACGGAGACGAAGAACAGCCCCATGAGCACGTCCCGGAAGGGGCGGATATCGGATTCCACCTGGTAGCGATACTCGGTTTCGGCGATCAGCACCCCGGCGAGGAAGGCCCCCAGGGCCAGGGAGAGGCCCGCCTGGTCCGTGATGTAGGCCAGGCCCAGGGTGACCAGCAGCACGTTGAGCATGAACAGCTCGCTGGATTTGCTCTGGGCTACCCACTGGAACCAGGGGCGCATGACCTTCTGCCCCAGGGCCAGGATCAGGGTCAGGGCCAGGATCGCCTTGAGGGTGGCCAAAAGCATGGCCTCTCCCATGCCGCTGCTCTGGGCCAGGGCGGGCACGAAGATGATGAGGGGGGCCACGGCCAGGTCCTGGAACAGCAGCACTCCCAGGATCAATCGTCCGGGCTCGCTGTCCAGCTCACCCCGCTCGGAAAGCAGCTTGCTCATCACCGCCGTGGAGGACATGGCCAGCACGCCTCCCAGGGCCAGGCCCGCCTCCCAGGGCAGCCCCAGCATCAGGCCCAGGACCATGACGATGAACATGGTGAGGACCACTTGCAGCCCCCCCAGGCCGAACACCGCCTGGCGCATGGTCTTCAGCCGGGACAGGGAGAATTCCAGGCCGATGGAGAACATCAGGAACACCACGCCGAATTCCGCCAGGTGGGCGGCAGGTGAGTGGGTGTCCATCTTGGGCAGGAAAGGTCCCAGGCCGATGCCGATGAGCACATAGCCCAGCAGGGCCGGCATGCCCATGGCCTTCAAGCCTGCCACGGCGAAAACACCGGCCGCCAGCAGGATGAGGGTCAGTTCCAGGGTGGTTGGCATGGAGTGTGCTCTGATGTGTAGCTATACTTTCGATCCATTATGACATTGCTTCCGCCTTCCCCTGACGACATCCTGGCCATCGCCCGCCGTACCCTCGAAATCGAGGCTGCGGCCGTGTCCCGGCTGGAGGCCCACATCGACGCTGATTTCCTGCGTGCGGTGGGTATCCTCCTGGCCTGCAAGGGGCGGGTGGTGGTCTCGGGCATGGGCAAGTCCGGCCACATCGGCGGCAAGATCGCCGCTTCCCTGGCCAGCACCGGCACGCCGGCTTTCTTTATGCATCCGGCAGAGGCCAGCCACGGCGACCTGGGCATGATCACCGGCGAGGACGTGGTCATTGCCCTGTCCAATTCTGGCGAAAGCCCGGAGATTGCCGGCATCGTCCCCCTCATCAAGCGGCGGGGGGCCAAACTCATCGCCATGACCGGCAACCCGGCGTCCACCCTGGCCCGGGAGGCGGATATCCACCTCAATGCCCGGGCCGAACAGGAGGCCTGTCCCCACAACCTGGCCCCTACGGCCAGCACTACGGCGGCCCTGGCCATGGGAGACGCCCTCGTGGTAGCCACCTTGTTCGCCCGGGGCTTCACCGCCGAAGACTTCGCCCGTACCCATCCTGGTGGCGCATTAGGCCGGCGATTGCTGGTTCATGTGCGGGATCTGATGCATGCCGGCGAAGCGTTGCCGGTGGTCAATGCCCAGGCCAGCCTCAAGGAGGCCCTCTATGAAATGACCCGCAAGGGCCTGGGCATGACGGCAGTGGCGGACGAGGCGGGGCGTCTGGAAGGCATTTTTACGGACGGCGACCTGCGCCGCCTGCTGGATAGGGATGTGGATGTGCGCACGGCCCGGATCATGGACGTAATGAAACGCCAGCCCCTCACCATCGCCGATCACGTACTGGCTGTGGAGGCGGCGAGGATGATGGAACAGCGCCGGGTCAATGGCCTGTTGGTGGTGGATGCCACGGGCCGCCTGGCCGGCGCGATCAACATGCATGACCTGCTGAGGGCAGGTGTGGTGTAAAGGATATGGACATGGACGATGACTTCTCCGCCCGGGCCCGGCGAATACGCATGATCGTTTTCGATATCGACGGTGTGCTCACGGATGGCAGCCTGTTCTACGGTGATGACGGCCAGGAATACAAGGCCTTCAATTCCCGGGACGGCCACGGTATCAAGATGTTGCGTGCCACTGGCGTGGAGGCCGGCATCATCACGGGACGCACCTCCCAGGTGGTGTTGCACCGGGCGCGCAATCTCGGTATCAACCACATCTTCCAGGGAGCCCACGACAAGCTGGTGGCTTTTGACGCACTGCTGAAGGCCCAGGGCCTGGAGCCGGAACACATTGCCTACATGGGGGACGATATCGTCGATCTGCCCATCCTGCGCCGGTGCGGCCTGGCCATTACCGTGCCGGATGCGCCCCCGGAAGTTAAGGACCGCTGCCACTACGTCACCCTGGCCGGTGCAGGCCGGGGCGCGGCCCGGGAAGTCTGCGAAGCCCTGATGCGGGTCCAGGGCACCTGGGCCGCCCAGTTGGCCCTCTACGACCGTTAAGGCGGAAAACTTGGGCGGCGGGCACCGGATCCACTGGATTCCCCTGGTGCTGGCAGGGGTGCTTGCCCTGCTGGCTGTCTGGCTCAACCAGTTGACCCACCGGCCGGTAATGGAAGACCACGGCGGCTTTGCCCATGAGCCGGACACCATCGTCACCCGTTTCAATGCCCTGGCCTTTGACGCCGAGGGCAGGCCCCTGCACCGCCTGACGGCAGATAAGCTGATCCATTACATGGATGACGACACCACGGAAATCATGAATCCCCGTTTCAGGGTACTGGAAGGGGGCCGCTTGCAATCGGACGTGGTCGCCAGTCGGGGCCAGATTTCCACGAACGGACAGCATGTGCATTTGCTTGGGAACGTGCGGGTGAGACGATACAGCGAGACCGGCGGGCTTCCTGTCACACTGGATACGGATTACTTGTGGATTACCCCCGACGCCCACCTGATGCGTACGGATCGGGCAGTGACCTTGCGACAGGGCAAGACGGTCATCACTGCGGGTAGTATGCTCGCCAACACCAAGAACAAGGAATTGACCCTCTCCAAAGGGGTGCATGGATACTATGAAAAGAACAATTGAGTTCCTGCTGGCCCTCGCGCTGGGGCTGGCGTGGACAACGATGGCCCAGGCCGAACAGGCGGACCGTAACAAGCCCATCAACCTGGAAGCGGACAGTGTGCGGGTGGATGACACCCGCCAGCTGTCCATCTACGAAGGCCACGTGGTCCTGACCCAGGGCACCCTGATGATCACCGCCGACCGCATCGAGATGCGCCAGGACGAGAATAAAGGCGTATCCGGCGTGGCTCTGGGCAAACCTGTGTACTTCCGCCAGAAGATGGACGCCAGCGAAGAATTTGCCGAGGGCTGGGCCAACCAGTTGGAATATGACGGCCGGGGGGACAAGATCCACCTGTTGGGCAAAGCCCGATTGAAGCGGGGCATCGACGAGCTGCGGGGCGAACAGATCTCCTACGATAGTGTCACCACCTTCTTCCAGGCCAAAGGCGCAAGTGCAGGTGCCCCCAGCGGCCGAGTACGGGCTGTCATCCGTCCCCGAAACACCGCTCCTGCATCCACCCAGCCGGTCGCCAAACCTTGAGCGCACTCATCGCTGAAAACCTGGCCAAGCGCTACAAGGCGCGCAAAGTGGTCACGGATGCCTCATTCAGGGTGGAAAGCGGCGAGGTAGTGGGCCTGCTGGGGCCTAACGGGGCCGGCAAGACCACCTGTTTCTACATGATGGTAGGCCTCATCCGGGCCGATGCCGGTCGTATCCTGCTTGAAGAGGCGGGCAAACAGACCCAGGTGACCGGCATGCCTGTCTACAAGCGGGCCCAGGCCGGACTTTCCTACCTACCCCAGGAGCCGTCCATCTTCCGTCGCCTGTCGGTGGCGGACAACATCGCCGCCATGCTGGAGCTCAAGGGCCATAAGGGTGAGGAGCTGGAAACCCGGCTGGAAGCCCTGCTGGAAGACCTGCACATCTCCCATCTGCGGGATGCCCCGGCCACGGCCCTGTCGGGGGGCGAGCGGCGTAGGGTGGAAATCGCCCGGGCCCTGGCCACCTCACCCCGTTTCGTACTGCTGGACGAACCCTTTGCCGGTATCGACCCCATCTCCGTCATCGATATCCAGAAAATCGTCGGCTTTCTCACCGACCGGGGCATCGGTGTACTGATTACCGACCATAACGTAAGGGAAACCCTGGGTATTTGCCACCGTGCCTATATCCTCAACGAAGGCCAGGTACTTGCCACCGGGACGCCGGACGAGATCATTTACAATGAAAGCGTTCGCAAGGTTTACCTGGGAGAGCATTTCAAGCTCTGACGCGACACCACGCCCTTCGCCATGAAGCAAAGCCTTCAGCTCAAGCTGCATCAGCAGCTCACCCTCACCCCGCAACTGCAACAGTCCATCCGGCTGTTGCAGCTCTCCACCTTGGAGTTGAGCCAGGAGATATCCCAGATGCTCCAGGAGAATCCAATGCTGGAGCGCCTGGATGGGGCAGACCGGTTTGAAGGGCCGCAAGCAGAGACGCCTACCACGCCCGGTGATGAATCTGCTCGCACGGAGCGGGATGAGCACGACGCAGTCTACGACGAGATCGCCTGGGGGGACCGCTCGGTAGCGCCATCACATGGCGGTGGTCACGACGACGACGACGAGCATGACTTCCAGCAGGCCGATGCCCACCAGGACAGTCTGCACCAGCATCTCGTCAACCAGCTCAGCCTGACCCCACTGGTGGAACGGGACCGACAGCTGGTGGCCTTCCTGATCGAAGCTCTGGACGATGACGGCTATCTCACCAGCAGCCTTGAGGAACTGGCGGCGCTGTTGACCGACTCCATGCCCGAGGATGTGGACGAAGACCAGGCCCTGGACCCACTGGAACTGGCCACTGCCCTGAAGCTGTTACAGAGTTTCGAGCCCGCTGGCGTGGGCGCCCGGGACCTGGGGGAATGCCTCTGGCTGCAACTGAATGTCCTGCCCCCCAATACCCCGGACCTGGAACTGGCCAAGACCCTGGTTAAGGAACATCTGCCCCTGCTGGCTGAGCGGGAATACGGCAAGCTGAAGAAGCTGCTGGGACTGACGGACCCCCAGTTCATTCGCCTGCGCCAGCTCATCACCTCCCTCAACCCCCGACCAGGTGCCGCCTTTGCCCCCCTGGACACCCGGTACGTGGTGCCTGACGTGTTCATCAAGAAGGTCAAGGGCCTCTGGGTCGCCAGCCTGAACCCGGATGCCGTGCCCAAGCTGCGCATCAACGAGATGTACGCCGGCATCCTGCGGGCCAACCGGGACAACGGCGCCGGAGGCCTGTCGGCCCAGTTGCAGGAGGCACGCTGGCTGATCAAGAACGTGCAGCAGCGCTTCGAGACCATCCTGAGGGTTTCCCAGGCCATCGTCGACCGGCAGCGCATGTTCTTCGAACACGGCGAGGTGGCCATGCGTCCCCTGACCCTGAAGGAAATCGCAGAAACGGTGGAGCTGCACGAATCCACCATCTCCCGGGTCACCACCCAGAAATACATGATGACCCCCCGAGGCCTTTTTGAATTCAAGTACTTCTTCGGCAGTTCATTGGCCACCGAAGAAGGCGGCGCCACTTCCAGTACGGCCATCAAGGCCCTCATCAAGCAATTCATCGACGCGGAAAACCACGCCAAGCCCCTGTCTGACAACACCATCGCCGACTTGCTCGGCAAACAGGGGTTCGTTGTGGCCCGCCGCACCGTCGCGAAATATCGCGAGCTGATGAACATCCCTCCCGCCAACCAGCGCAAAACACTTTAAGCGCGATACAACAAGGAGTTCCCATGAACCTCACCATCACCGGCCATCACCTGGACGTGACCCCTGCCATCCGGGGCTATGTGGAAGACAAGATGAGCCGCATCACCCGCCATTTCGATCAGGTCATCGACGTTTCCGTCATCCTGGCGGTGGAAAAGTTGAAGCACAAGGCCGAAGTTAACCTGCATGTGCGCGGCAAGGACATCTATGTGGAATCCATTGATGAGGATATGTACGCCGCCATCGACTCCCTAGCGGACAAACTGGACCGGCAGGTGCTGAAGCACAAGGAAAAGACCGGTGACGTGCACCGGGAATCCGGCGGCCTGAAGCGACAGGCCAGCGCCGGCGAGGAATAATCCGGTCCTGCCCCGCGGCCCTGGGCGGCGGGGTGGACCGGATCGACACACGATGCCAGGCTGATATCCCATGAACCTCATTTCTTCCCTGATCCAGCCCGCCAATGTCCTGGCAGACCTGGATGTATCCAGCAAGAAACGCCTGTTCGAGCAGGCTGCCCAGTTGATCCATTCCAGCCATCAGGTGGATGCCCAGGAGGTGTTCGAAAGCCTCTTTGCCCGAGAAAAGCTGGGTTCCACCGCTTTGGGTTATGGCATTGCCATTCCCCACGGCCGTATCAAGCCCCTGAAGGAAACCGCCTGTGCCTTCGCCCGGCTGAAGGCGCCCATCGAATTCGACGCCCCGGACAACCAGCCGGTAGACCTGGTCTTCATCCTCCTGGCCCCGGCAGCGGCCACTGATGTCCACCTCCAGATCCTGGGAGAACTGGCCGCCATGTTCTCCGACGAAAGCTTCCGCGCCCGCCTGCGGGCCGCCGGCGATGCCACGGAACTGCATCGCCTGATCACGGAATGGACCCCCTGAGTTTTCCGGCCTTCGCCTGAACCATCGTGTCCGCTCCTGCCGACCCCCAGCTTCCCGTCACCACCCACCATGTATCCGTGGCGGAGTTGTATGCCCTGCTGGGGGAGCGCCTGAACCTCACCTGGCTGGCGGGCAAGGCCGGGGGCGAGCGGCTGCTCACCTCGGAAACCATCCAGAAACCCACCCTGGCACTCATCGGCCACCTGAATTTCGTCCATCCCAACCGGGTGCAGGTGCTGGGCTGTGCAGAGATGGACTACCTGCGCCGGCTGGCGCCGGAAGCCCTGCAATTGGCTGTGGACAACCTGTTTTCCACGGAAATCGCCGCCGTGGTGGTGGCCAATGGCGAGTCGGTGCCGCCCCCCCTGCTGTATGCGGCGGAGCGCACGGCCACGCCCTTGCTCACGTCCCCAGAGCAAAGCCCGGCCCTGATGCATGTGATGTCCCACATGATGACTCAGGTGCTGGCCCCGTCCACCGTCCTGCATGGCGTCTTTCTGGAAGTGACCGGCCTGGGGGTGCTGCTCACCGGAGATCCGGCCATCGGCAAGAGCGAGCTGGCCCTGGAACTCATCACCCGGGGCCACCGTCTTGTGGCGGATGACGTTCTGGAAGTCTTCGCCGTCTCGCCGGACACCCTGGAAGGCCGCTGCCCTGCACTGTTGCAGGATTTCATGGAAGTGCGCGGCCTGGGCATTCTCAACATCCGCCGTCTGTTCGGTGAGAGCGCGGTGAAGTTGCGCAAGAACATCAAGCTCATCATCCACCTCACCCTGGCGGACGAATGGCATGAGGTGGACCGGCTGGACATGCGAGCCAACGACCGCATCATTCTTGGGGTGCCCATACCGGAAGTCCGCATCCCGGTGGCCGTGGGCCGCAACCTGGCGGTGCTGGTGGAGGTGGCGGTGCGCAACCACATCCTCAAGCTGCGGGGGGTGAACCCCACGGACGAATTCATTGAGCGGCAGCGGGCAGCCATTGCCGCCAGCACGATCCAGGAGGATGTGCTGTGAGGCTGGTGCTCATCAGCGGCCTTTCCGGCTCCGGCAAGAGTGTGGCCCTCAAGACCCTGGAGGATGCAGGCTTTTACTGCATCGACAACCTGCCCGCGCCCTTGCTGCCGGAAACCATGGACCACTTGCGCATCTACCGGGTGAAGGACACGGCAGTGAGCGTGGATTCCCGCAGCGGCGCCAATCTGGTGGACCTGGGTCAGGAACTGGCCTTGCTGCGCGGCCACATGGATGTGCGGGTCCTGTTCCTCACCGCCCGGCCGGAAACCCTGGTGAAGCGCTTCTCGGAAACCCGCCGGCGCCACCCCCTCAGCTCCGGCGAACGTTCCCTGGAGGAATGCATCCGGGACGAACAGGAGATGCTGGCCCCCCTGGCCGACGAAGCCCACCTCATCGACACCAGCGACCTGTCCGCCAACGGCCTGCGGGCCCGTATCAAGGACGTGCTGGACTTGAGCCGCTCCGCCTTCACCCTGGTGTTTGAGTCTTTCGGCTTCAAGCACGGCATCCCCATGGACGCTGATCTGATCTTCGACGTGCGCTGCCTGCCCAATCCCCATTACCAACCGGACTTGCGCCCCCTCACCGGCCGGGATGAGCCGGTGATCCGTTTCCTGCAAGGGGAACACCAGGTGGGGGCCATGCTGGAAGATATCCGCGCCTACGTGGCCAAGTGGCTGCCCGTCTACATCAGCGACAACCGCAGCTATTTCACTGTGGGGCTGGGCTGTACCGGCGGCCAGCACCGCTCGGTCTACTTCGCCGAAACCCTGGCTACCCATTTTCGCGCCAGCCAGCAGGTGCTCGTCCGGCACCGGGAACTGGGGTGAATGCCCTCCGGCCGGGGGATTACCTGATCCTGGCCCTGGGCCTGGTCGCGGTGGCCTTCCTGTGGGCCCGGCAGGCCAGCAGCCTGGACGGCAAGGTGGTCATCCGCGCGGACGGCCAAGTCTATGCCCAGGCCAGCCTGCGCATTAACCGGGATATCCGGGTGCCCGGCCCCCTGGGGGAAAGCCGGGTGGAAATCCGTAATGGCCGAGTGCGGGTGGCCGCCGATCCCAGCCCCCGCCAGCTTTGCGTGCGCCAGGGCTGGATACCCCCCGGCGGAGCGGCGGTCTGTCTGCCTAACCGGGTGGCCGTGGAAAATGCGGCAGCGGGTTATGACTCCCTCAACTATTGAATTGCTAGCCTCGCCGGAAGACCGGCGGGTGGCGGTGCTGGCCGCCACAGCCATCGGCCTCACCGTGGCCGAGGCGGCCATTCCCCTGCCCATCCCCGGCATCAAGCCGGGCCTGGCCAACATCGTCACCCTATTGGTGCTGTATCGCTACGGCTGGCGTACGGCTGCATGGGTGGCGGGTCTGCGCATCGTCGCCGGGGCCCTGGCCCTGGGATATTTCCTTACCCCCGCCTTCGTGCTGTCCCTGGCTGGGGGCGTCGTCAGCCTCCTGGTCCTTGCTGGTGCCGTACATCTGCCTCGGCGCTGGTTCGGCCCGGTAGGTCTTTCCGTGCTGGCTGCCTTCGCCCACATAGGTTCCCAGTTGTTGGTGGTGGACCTGTGGCTCATGCCTGGCGGCAGCCTGCTGGCCCTGATGCCCCTGTTCCTCACGGCCGCCCTCGTCACCGGCCTGGCCAATGGCCTCATCACCGCCCATCTGCTAAAACAGCCTCCCGCCCCGGAATCAAGGTCCGTTCCATGAAACGCATCACCCTCGCCCTCACCGGTGCCTCCGGCATGGCCTACGGCCTGCGCCTGCTGGAATGCTTGCTGGCCGACCAGTGCAGGGTGGATCTGCTCATCTCCCAGGCCGCCCGAATCGTCGCCAAACAAGAACTGGACCTCACCCTGCCCGGCGACAATGGCGCCCTAATGGCACTGTTAAGCAGCCGGTTCCCCGGTGGCGAGCTGAATGTCTACGGCGAAAAGGAATGGTTCGCCCCTGCCGCCTCCGGCTCCAACCCCGCCGACGCCATGGTGGTCTGCCCCTGCACCATGGGCAGCCTGGCAGCCATTGCCCATGGCCTGGCAGACAACCTGGTGGAGCGGGCGGCAGACGTGATGCTGAAAGAGCGGCGGCCACTGATCCTGGTGCCCAGGGAAACGCCGTTTTCGTTGATCCATCTGCGCAACATGACGGCCCTGGCGGAGGCCGGAGCGGTGATCCTGCCGGCCAATCCGGGGTTCTATCACCGGCCCACGGATGTGGCGGGGGTGGTGGATTTTGTGGTGGCGCGGGTGCTGGATCAGTTGGGGGTGGGGCATACGCTCATGAAGCGCTGGGGGGAGGGTTGACGTCCTATCCCCTCGGGAGAGAGAGAAAACCCTCAGTCCACCAATGCTTTCGGCAAGGGGAAGTTCACCTTCTCCTCAATGCCTTCCAGAGGCATGACGGCATTGGCCCCCAGCGCCTTCAGACGGGCGATCACGCCTTCTACCAAGACCTCCGGCGCCGATGCCCCGGCGGTGATGCCGATGCGTGCCTTGCCCACCAGCCAGGCCGGGTCGATCTGGGTGGCGTTGTCCACCATGTAGGCGTCCAGGCCGATGTTGCGGGCCACTTCCCGCAGGCGGTTGGAGTTGGATGAGTTGGGGGAACCCACCACGATGACCACATCGCATTGGGCGGAGAGCTTTTTCACGGCGTCCTGACGGTTCTGGGTGGCGTAGCAGATGTCGTCCTTCTTGGGGCCGCGGATGTGGGGGAAGCGGGCCCGCAGCGCATCCACCACCCGGGCGGCGTCGTCCACGGAGAGGGTGGTCTGGGTGACGTAGGCCAACTGGTCCGGGTCTTTAACCTGCAGGGCGGCCACGTCGGCTTCGTCTTCCACCAGATACATGCCGGCGTCGGACTGGCCCATGGTGCCTTCCACTTCCGGGTGGCCCTTGTGGCCGATCATGATGATCTCCTGGCCGGCCTCCCGCATCTTCTTCACTTCCACGTGGACCTTGGTGACCAGGGGGCAGGTGGCGTCGAAGACGTTCAGGCCCCGGGATTCCGCCTCGTGCCGCACGGACAGGGGCACGCCGTGGGCGCTGTAGATGAGGGTGGCGCCCTCGGGCACGTCTGCCAGGTCTTCGATGAAGATGGCGCCCTTGGCCTTCAGGTCGTCCACGACGAACTTGTTGTGCACGACTTCGTGGCGCACATAGATGGGAGCGCCGTATTTCTTCAGGGCCTGTTCGACGATGGCGATGGCCCGGTCCACGCCGGCGCAGAAGCCCCGGGGGTTGGCAAGCAGGATGGTCTGGGTCATGACGGTTCCACGGAAAGAATCTGGACTTCCAGGGTAACGGGCAGGCCGGCCAGGGGGTGGTTGAAATCCACCTTCACGCTGTTTTCGCCGAGTTCAAGCACCGTGCCCATCATGCTCTGGCCGTTGGGCAGGTCGAACTGCACGCCGTGGCCGGGGGCCAGGTCCATGCCGTCCGGGAAGTCGGCCCGGGGCAGGGTGTGGACGAGTTGCGGGTCCCGATGGCCAAAGCCTTCGCCCGCTTCCAGTTCGAAGGTGAGGTGCTGCCCGGTTTCGAGTCCCAGGAAGAGGGTCACAAGGCGGCTTTCCAGCTCACCGGACCCGAGGGTGAAGGTTTCCGGGGTCTCCGGGAAGGTATTCACCACCTCTTCGCCGCAGCATTCCAGGCGGTAGTGCAGGGTGACCCGGTCGCCGGGGCGCAGGCCGCTCATCGCTGCTTGCCTTTCCGGAAGCTGTCCCAGATCAGCAGGGCGGCGCCTACGGTGATGCCGGAGTCCGCCACGTTGAAGGCGGGCCAGTGCCAGGTGCCGACGTAGAAGTCCAGGAAGTCGATGACGTGGCCATACAACACCCGGTCGATGAGGTTGCCCACCGCGCCCCCCAGGATCAGGGCCAGGGCGGCGTTGAACAGGGGCTGACCCCGGGTTTTCTTCAGCAGGTAGAGGATGACCACCGTGGCAATGCCGGCCAGGACGATGAAGAAGAACCGCTGCCAGCCGGGCTGGTCGGCGAACAGGGAAAAGGCGGCGCCGGTGTTGTGTACGTGGACCAGGTTGAAAAAGCCGGTGAGGGGAATCACGTCCTGGTAAGCAACCAGGCTGTCCATCACCCACACCTTGGTGAGCTGGTCCAGCAGCAGGACCAGGCCCGCCAGCCAGAGCCAGGAAAACCCGTTGGGGGTATGGTCGCCAAAGAGTGTGCGCACGGTGTTCAGGCCTTGCTGCGGGCTTCGCCGCTGCCGTGCAGGTTGCTGACGCAGCGGCCGCACAGGCCCGCATGGTCCGGGTCGGCGTTCACGTCCTCCCGCACGTGCCAGCAACGCTCGCATTTCTCATGGCCCAGGGCTTCCACGGTCACCCGGGTTTCGCCGCTGGCCTGCTCCACCCGGGCAGCGGAGGTGATGAGCACGAAGCGCAGGTCATCACCCAGGCTGGCCAGCAGTTCGTGGTCCGTACCTTCCGCCTGGAAGCTGACGCTGGCCTGGAGGGAAGAGCCCACCTTGCCTTCGCTGCGGACTTCCTCGATGCGCTTTTGCGCCAGGGCCCGCAGTTCCCGCAGCCGGGCCCAGCGGTTGAGGAGGTCTCCCTCGTCGTCCTGGTGGGGCGGTTCGTGCCAGAGGCTGAGGAAGACGCTTTCAGACTTGCATTGCAGGGCCCATATTTCCTCGGCGGTGAAGCTGAGAATGGGGGCCATGAGCCGGGTGAGGGTTTGCAGGATGTGCCACAGGGCGCTTTGGGCGGCCCGGCGGGGGCGGGAATCCGCGCCGGTGGTGTAGAGCCGGTCCTTGAGGATGTCCAGGTAAAACGCGCCCAGGTCTTCCGAGCAGAAGTGGTGCAGGCGTTGTACGGCGGTGTGGAAGCTGTATGTCCGGTAGTCGTTCAGCACCGCGTCCTGCATGTGCCGGGTGAGGGCCAGGGCGTAGCGGTCGATCTCCAGCCAGTCCGCCGGGGGCAGCAGGTGCTGGTGAGCGTCGAAATCGGCGGTGTTGGCCAGCAGGAAGCGCAGGGTGTTGCGGATGCGGCGATAGCCGTCGGTGACCCGCTTCAGGATCTCGTCAGAAATCGACAGTTCGCCGGAATAGTCGGTGCTGGCCACCCACAGGCGCAGGATGTCCACCCCCAGGGTGTCCGCCACCTTCTGGGGGGCCACCACGTTGCCCTTGGACTTGGACATCTTCATGCCCTTGCCGTCCACCACAAAGCCGTGGGTCAGCAGGGCTTCGTAGGGGGCGTGGCCGTCGGTGGCGCAGCCGGTGAGCAGGCTGGACTGGAACCAGCCGCGATGCTGGTCCGAGCCCTCCAGGTAGAGGTCGGCGGGGTGCTTCAGACCCGCCCGCTCCTTCAGCAGGCAGGCATGGGTGACGCCGGAATCGAACCACACGTCCAGGGTGTCCTTCACCTTTTCGTATTGCTCCACCTCGTCGCCCAGCAGTTCCCTGGCGTCCAGGCTGAACCAGGCTTCGATGCCGGCCTGTTCCACCCGTTTGGCGATCAGTTCCACCAGTTCCGTGGTGCGGGGGTGGAGCTCGCCGGTGGTCTTGTGGATGAAAAAGGGAATGGGCACGCCCCAGTTGCGTTGCCGGGACACGCACCAGTCCGGACGGCCCTTCATCATGGCCTCCAGGCGGGCCCGGCCCCAGGCGGGGAAGAACTCCGTGTCTTCCACGGCCTGCATGGCCATGTCGCGGAGGGTTTGACCCTTCCCCCTTCCCCCTTCACCCTTCACTCCCCCCCTCACTTCCCTGTCCATGCCGATGAACCATTGCCGGGTGGCGCGGAAGATGATGGGGGTCTTGTGGCGCCAGCAGTGAGGGTAGCTGTGCAGGATCTTCTCTTCCGCCAGCAGATGGCCCCGGCCTTGCAGTTCCGCCAGCACCGTCTTGTTGCCGGCCCAGATGCTCTGACCGCCCACCAGGGGGGTGTCGGCGTAGAACTTGCCGTCGTCGCCCACCGGATTGGCCACTTCCAGGCCGTATTTCAGGCCGGCGATGTAGTCGTCATGACCGTGGCCCGGGGCGATGTGCACCAGGCCCACGCCGGCGTCGGTGCTGACGAAGTCCGCCAGAATCACGGGTACCTGGTAGTCGTAGAAGGGGTGTTGCAGCTTCATGCCCTCCAGGGCTGCGCCCTTGAGCTGGGCCAAGGTTTCGACGCTTTCGAAGCCGTATCGCTTGATGGCCGCTTCAGCCAGGTCCCGGGCCAGGATGAGCAGGCCTTTTTCAGTGCGGATCAGGTCGTAGGCAAAGTCCGGATGCACGGCCACGGCCCGGTTGGCGGGCAGGGTCCAGGGGGTGGTAGTCCAGATCACGGCATAAGCGGGCACCTCCAGGGCCGGCACCCCCAGGCGAGCAGCCAGGTCGGCCACGTCCGCCACCGGGAAGGCCACGTCGATGGCCGGCGAGGTCTTGTCCTCGTATTCCACCTCGGCCTCCGCCAGGGCGGAACCGCAGTCCACGCACCAGTGCACCGGCTTGGCCCCGAGATAGAGGTGGCCGTTGGCCTGGATGATGGCCAGCTGGCGGATGATGTCCGCTTCGAAGCGGTAATCCATGGTGAGGTAGGGATTGTCCCAGTCCCCCAGGACACCTAAACGGATGAAATCGGCCTTCTGGCGCTCCACCTGGCTGGCGGCGTATTCCCGGCACAGTTCGCGGAATTTCGCGGCGGGAATGTCCTTGCCGTGGGCCTTCTCGACGACAAGCTCGATGGGCAGGCCGTGGCAGTCCCAGCCGGGCACGTAGGGGGCATCAAAGCCGTCCAGGGTCTTGGACTTGACGATGATGTCCTTGAGGATCTTGTTCACCGCGTGGCCGATGTGGATGTCGCCGTTGGCGTAGGGGGGGCCGTCGTGGAGCAGGAACAGGGGCCGGCCCTTGGCGTTGGCCCGCAGCTTTTCGTACAGCTTCTTTTCCTGCCATTGCTTGATCCAGCCCGGCTCCCGCTTGGCCAGGTCGCCGCGCATGGGGAAGGGGGTGTCGGGGAGGTTCAGGGTGTCTTTGTAGTCGGGCATGGCGTTTCTTTGTTCGACCAGGAATTGTGGTCAGAAGAATGGAAAGGGGGATTGGCCTACACCAAAACCGCAAAATAGCTCCCCCACTTCAAGCTCAGGCATTCAAAAGCTCCCTCGCCTGCTTCGCATCCAGATCAATCTGCGCGATCAACGCTTCCAGATTCGCAAACTTCGCCTCATCCCGCAGCTTGTGCAGAAACTCCACCCGCAGGTGTTCCCGGTAGATGGAACGGTTGAAGTTGAACAGATGCACTTCCAGGGTCGGTTTGCCGTTGGCATGCACCGTGGGCCGGGTGCCCAGGCTGGCCACTCCGGGCCAGTCCGGTTGCTCCAGGCCCTGAACCCGTACCGCGAAGATGCCCTTCACCGGCGGCTTGTTGTGTTTCAACTGGATGTTGGCGGTGGGATAGCCGATCTTGCGGCCCAGCTGGTCGCCGCCCACCACCCGGCCGGAGATGGAGTAGGGCCGGCCCAGGAACTGGGCGGCGGCGGCCATGTCCCCTGCCGCCAGGGCTTCCCGGACAGCGGTGCTGGAGGCCCGCTGGCCGGCGGCCTCCACGGTATGCAGGGCTTCGGCCTCGAAGCCATATTCCTTTCCCAGCGCCTGCAAAAGTGCGAAATCGCCGGCCCGTCGGGCGCCGAAGCGGAAATCGTCGCCTACCAGCACGTAGCGGGCTTTCAGGCCTTCCACCAGGATGCGGCGCACGAAATCTTCGGCGGACAGGGCGGCAAAGGGCCGGGTGAACTTGCACACGTGCACGTGGGCCACGCCCAGGTTGCGCAGGATTTCCAGCTTCTCCCGCAGGGTGGTGAGGCGGGTAGGGGCGGCCTCCGGGGTAAAGATTTCCCGGGGATGGGGCTCGAAGGTGAGCACCGTGGGGGCCCCGCCCACGGACGCGGCCCGGGCCGTGAGCCGGGCCAGCATGGCCTGGTGGCCCAGGTGGATGCCGTCGAAATTGCCGATGGTGACGGCGTTGGGACGGCTGGGCGGCTTGTATAAACCGGGCCAACCGTGGGTCATCAACATGGCGGGGATATCTCGTTGAAAAGACGTGGATTTTAGCGATTCGCGGGGGGCAGAGTCTATGCTGCTGCCCGTCGGCGGAAATCCGCGATGCGGAAACCCATGGCCCAGAGGGCGGCAAAGTAGACGGCCATTCCCCCGCTGACCAGTGCCGCCAGATGGCCAAGCCGCCACGGGAAGGCATAGCCGAGCCATAGATCAGTTTCCCCGGCGGCAAACCATAGACCCGCTCCCATCAGCGCCAGGGCCACAGCCAGTTTTGTCAGGAAAACCGCCCAGCCGGGCTGGGGCTGGAAGACGCCCTGCTTGCGCAACTGGTAATAGAGGATGCCGGCATTGATGCAGGCCCCCAGGCCGATGGCCAGGGCCAGGCCGGCATGCTTCAGGTGCCAGATGAAGACCAGGTTCAGGGCCTGGGTGGCCAGCAGGGTGAAGATGGCAATCTTAACCGGGGTCTTGATGTTCTGCCGTGCGTAGAAGCCGGGGGCCAGCACTTTCACCAGGATGATGCCCACCAGGCCGATGCTGTAGGCCACCAGGGCCTGACGGGTCATCTCCAGGTCGTGGGCGCCGAATTCACCGTACTGGAACAGGGTGGCGATGAGGGGGGTGGCCAGCACCCCCAGGCCCACTGCGGCGGGAGCGGCCAGCACCAGGGTCATGCGCAGGCCCCAGTCCATGAGTTTGGAATACTCGGCCGGGTCGTTGTCGGCGTAATGGCGGGCCAGGGAGGGGAGCAGCAGGGTGCCCAGGGCCACCCCCAGCATGCCGCTGGGGAACTCCATCAGCCGGTCGGCGAAATACAGCCAGGAGACGCTGCCCGTGCCCAGGAAGGAGGCAAACACGGTATTGAGGATGAGGGATATCTGGGCCACGGACACCCCCAGGGCAGCAGGGGCCATGAGCATCAGGATGCGGCGTACACCCGGGTCCTTCGGCGCCCAGTCCCAGCGGGGCACCATGCCCAGCCGTTTCAAGCCATGCCATTGCAAACCCAGTTGCAGCACGCCCCCCAGGAATGCGCCCCAGGCCAGGGCGAGAATGGGCGGGTCGAACCAGGGGGCGGCGACCACGGCCGCCAGGATCATGGCCACGTTGAGCAGCACCGGCGTGAAGGCCGGCAGCATGAACCGGCTCCAGGTGTTGAGCACCCCCGCCGCCAGGGCCACCAGGGACATGAAGACGATGTAGGGGAAGACGATGCGCATCAGGTCCACCGTCAGGGCGAACTTGTCCGGCTCGGCAGAGAAGCCCGGCGCCACCAGCAGGATCACCAGGGGGGCCCCCAGGACCCCCAGGGCGGCCACTCCCATGATCACCACGAACAGCATGGTGGCCACCCGGTTGATGAGCAGATGGGTTTCCGTGTCGCCCCGCTGGTTGCGGTATTCCGCCAGGATGGGCACGAAGGCCTGGGAAAAGGCCCCCTCGGCAAACAGGCGGCGCAGCAGGTTGGGCAGCTTGAAGGCCACCACGAAGGCATCCATGGCCATGCCGGCGCCGAACACCCGGGCGATGATGGCGTCCCGCGCAAACCCCAGGATGCGGGACAGCAGGGTCATGGAACTGATGGAAGCCAGGGCGCGAAGCAGATTCATGGGAGACAGGGGCGGAAAGGAGGCAGGATGGTAATTGAAAACACGGACTTGCCTTGACGGTCCAGGACCGGTATAGTGCCCGCCTTTCGATCAAAGCGCCCAGATTCAAGGAGTTACTTTATGGCTAACAGTGCCCAGGCCAAGAAGCGTGCCCGTCAGGCCGCCCACCAGCGCACCCACAACATGGCCCAGCGCTCTGCCTATCGCACCGCCGTGAAGAAGGTCCGCAAGGCCATCGAGGCCGGCGACAAGGCGGCTGCCCAGGCGGCCCTCA
Source organism: Pseudomonadota bacterium (assembly GCA_040757575.1). Lineage (GTDB taxonomy): Bacteria > Pseudomonadota > Gammaproteobacteria > Burkholderiales > Thiobacillaceae > PFJX01. Next base: position 190,804 of record JBFLXA010000001.1, on the reverse strand, counting down.
ATGACAACATGTGCGTCATGGACAGCCTGGCGGACAAGAAGATCGTTCACAAGAACAAGGCTGCCCGCCAGAAAAGCCGTCTGTCCGCCGCCATCAAAGCGATGGCCTGATTTGCTTGTGCGGCCTTTCGGGGCCGCATGGGTGCTGTTTTAACAACTGCCCGGCCTGCTGCCGGGCAGTTGTTTTTTGTACTGCCGTGGTTGATCAGTGGGGCGAAAGCCGGCCCCGGGCTTGTTCCCGGCCCGGCGCCACTTCCAGGTCGTTATCCCGGGCAAAGTCCATCAGGAACTGGAAAATCTCCCGGTAATCCTGTTCCAGGGATCGGCTGATCACCACGCAGCGCACCCCCGAGCGGGTGACGGGCTGGACGCAGGGGCAGTAGTTCAGGCGGTTGTCCTTGCCCATCCGGGATACAAGCCCCGCCAGCCGCTCTGCCCAGTCACTGGGCCGGAAGGTCTGGCCGGAGGACGTGATGCCCCGGATGACGAGTTCGGGGAATTCTGCGTTGTAGGTCTGGTGGAGCTTTTCCATGGAGCGTTCCTGGGTAGAGGTCCTGGGTGGTGTATGGGTCCGGCGCTCCTATAATCGGCAGGTTTTTTAATTTCTGGAGTTTTCCATGAGTCTGAACAGCGTGCCCTCCGGCCGTGACGTGCCCAATGATTTCAACGTCATCATCGAAATCCCTGCCCATGGGGAACCCATCAAGTACGAGGTGGACAAGGAAACCGGTGCCATGTTCGTGGACCGTTTCATGTCCACCGCCATGCACTATCCCTGCAACTACGGCTACATCCCCCACACCCTGTCCGACGACGGCGACCCGGTGGACGTGCTGGTCATCACTCCCATTCCCCTGCTCACCGGCGTGGTGGTGCGCTGCCGGCCCGTGGGCATGCTGAAGATGCAGGATGAAGCTGGCGACGACGCGAAATTGCTGGCTGTGCCCGTGGACAAACTCACCAACCTCTACCGGGACATTGAATCTCCCCGGGACCTGCCGGAGTCCATCCTCAACCAGATTTCCCACTTCTTCCAGCATTACAAGGACCTGGAAGCGGGCAAGTGGGTGAAGGTCCAGGGCTGGGTGGGAGCCGAAGAAGCCAAGGCCGAGATCCTGGTCGGCGTGCAGCGTTACCAGGCGGCCCCTGAAAAACCCAACTTCTGACCATGCTGGTCTGCATTCTGTCCGACAGCCACGACAACCGGCGCCTACTGGAACATGCCGTGGAAGACGCCAAGGCCCGGGGGGCCCAGGCGGTGCTCCACTGCGGTGACGTGGTGGCGCCCACCACCCTGCGGGTGCTGAAGAAGTTCGAGCTGCCGGTCCACGTCATCCACGGCAACAACACCGGTGACCTCTACGCCATGAACCAGCTGGCCCACGAGCCGGACAGCGTGGTGCGCTACCACGGCCAGGACGCCGTGGTGCACCTAGCGGGGCGTACCCTGTTTCTGGTGCACTACCCCCACTACGCGGCCGGCATGGCCCTGACCGGGGATTACGACGTGGTCTGCTGCGGCCACGACCACAAGGTCAGCGTCACCGAAGTGAAGAACACCCGGGGCACCACTACCTGGGTGGTGAACCCGGGCACCGTGGGGGGCGTGGGCAAATACCCCAGCTATGTGCTGGCAGACCTGGCCAGCCTGAGCTTTTCGGTCTACGAAGTCCCCGCTGCCCCGGGGGAGGCCTGCAACGCCCTGCCGGTGTCGGTGCACGCCTGATCCCGGCGGGCCCGGGACAGGGGCCTGAACACCGTCGCGTCATCGTAGAAACCCGCCGCCTCGTTGGCGGGCCACCAGCCTGGCACGCCCAGTACAGCCAGGGGGAACAGATCCGCCGGCTGCTGGATGCCGCCTGCTTCCCAAAGCCGGGCCAGGGCCTGGTCCACGCTGGCCAGATCAGGATTGGCGGGCAGGGGGATGAACGTGCATTTGGCGGTTATGCCGGCCCAGGGGTTGAGCAGTTTTTCCAGCACCGCATGGCCCACGGCGATAACCGTGAGCGCCGCCCAGTCCTGCCGGCGCGTTACGCAGGCTTCGTGCCACTGACGCCCTCTCAGGGCCGCCGCCAGGCCTGAATCCGGCCCGGCCAGCACCAGGCCGCTTTCGTCGAACAGGGTGGCTGCATCGGATGTCGGCCCCCGGGGCGTGCCGTCGGGCCCCAGGGACTGGCATTGCACCCCATTCAGCGCCGCCTTGGTGCGGGGCAGGGCCAGCCAGGTGAGGGCGTTGAGCAGGTCGTGCCAGTTGTCCGCGCGGGTGGGGACCTGGCCACTGGCCAGGATGGCGGACTCATATTGCCGCTGGCCGCAGCGCTGGGTCTGGACCTGGAAACGGATGGGCAGCCCCCGGGCGTTGAGGAGGCCCTGGTCCGCCGCCAGCCGGTTCAGGTCATCCAGGGACGGCCAGCCGGCGTCGCCCAGTTGCCTGTGCCAGGGGCGCAGATGGGCAAAGGGGGGAGGGGCGGAGAAATCCGTTTGCCAGGTGTCTGCCATGGGTGGTGTGCGTCTTGGGCCAGGGTTTGTGATTGTGAGTCTTCAAGCCCTCAAGCCCTCAAGCCCTCAAACTCGCAGGCTTGCCAGGGCGGCCCGGTATTGGCGCGTCAGGGGGTGTTCTGCCCCCAGCATGCCGAACAGGGCCAGCAGGGCCCGACGGCCCAGGTCCTCGCGGAAGTCCGGCGCGTTGCGGGCCAGTTCCAGCAGATGGGCCAGGGCGGTTTCCGGGGCCTCTTCGAACAGGGCCCGGGCGGCCAGGGTCAGCCGGGCGTCCCGGTGGTCCGGGTCGGCGGCCAGCAGGGCTTCCGCATCTTCCGGTCCGTTATTGGCCGCGTCCAGCAGTTCCAGATGGGCCAGCAGGGGGGCGATGCCGGGGCTCTGGCGGTCGGCCGGGGGCAGGGCGGAAAGCAGGTCCAGGGCTTGCCCTGGACGACCGGCCAGGGTGAGAAGCTTGGCCAGGTCCAGGGCCACGGCCAGGTCCTCCGGGCGTTCCACGGCAATGCGGGCCAGTTGCTCGATGGCGCCTTCCGTGTCTCCCCGCTGGTGGAGGGCCAGAGCGGCCATGCGCTCGGCGTCGGCTTCGCTCGCCAGAAAGCGGACCAGGGCTTCGTGGAAGCTGCTGTCCGGCTCGGCGCCGTGGATGGTGTGGACCACCTGGCCGTTCAGGAAGAACTTCACCGTCGGCACGCTGGTGACCCCCAGGCTTCTTGCCTGCCGGGACAGGGGGCCCGTATCCGCCATCACCATCAGGAAGCGGCCGCCGTATTCCGTGGCCAGCCGCACCAGCCGGGGCATGAGGATCATGCAGGGGCCGGCCTTGGGGCTCCAGAAATGGACCAGCACCAGCCCCTTCCTGGAGTTGCCCAGGACCAGGGATTCGAAGTTGTCCGGGGTGGCGTCGAAGACGAAGGGCGAGAGCGGGGCCTCGGAAGGCGAGTCTGCATCCAGGCTCATGCTTGTAACCTTATGGTTTATCCAAAAAACCGCAGTTATCCACGAAAGAACTCCAAAGAACACGAAATTTCAAAGACTTGCACGAGGTTGGCTTGCTGCCATTTTGGTGAAGCCTTAAGCGCAAGCGACCGCATTGATTTTTTAGTGTTCTTTGGTGTTATTTCGTGGATGAAATGTCTTTTACAGGTTTATTTCTCATGGGTAACCCCACAAGAGCTTCCAGTTGATGGGCGGCCAGCCCGTTTCTTCGCTCTGGTAGCCGCGCAGGGCATAGGCCTGCCGACCCTGGTCCCGGGGCCGGGGGGGCAACAGCAGGCGGTCCCGGCTGTCGAGAAAACTGGCCACCGCCGGGGGTTTTCCGGCCCGTCCCCGGCGGGTGATGCAGGCCCGTTCGCCGTTGGCCAGGCGCACCAGGGTGCCTGGCGGGTTCAGCCCCAGGGTATGCACCAGCTGGGCGCTGATCAGTGGGTCCAGGTAGCCCCGCGTGCGGCCGAAAAGCTCTTTAAGGGCTGTGCCCGGTGACTGGGGAGGACGGTAATAACGTCCCTCCAGTTTGGCGCAGTAAACGTCCGCTACGCGCAGGATGCGGGCCAGGGGCGAGAGGGATTCTATGCACAGGCCTGCAGGATAGCCGCTGCCGTCGATGTTTTCATGGTGCTGGCGTACTGCCTGAAGCCAGTCCTCGTCATCGACGCCGCCCTGGATGAGCAGATTGGCCGACTGGATGGGGTGGTCGGCCATGCGGACCCGGTCTTCAGCCTCGGGGGGGCTGGCCGTGCCGACCATCCGGTCCTGGATGCCCAGTACGGCTAGGTTCATGGTCATGGCCGCCCCCGCCAGGCTGAACTGGCTTGCGGCTGGAAGATCGTTCTGTTCGGCCAGCAATACGGACACCATCAAGACATGGAGGCTGTGGTGCACGCTGGGCCGGGCCAGGGGCACCCGGCGCAGGTAGCCCAGACAGGCATCCGGGTCGGTGTGCAGGATCTTCAACAGGGCTCGCAGCCATTCCCCCATCTGATTGCTGAACAGGGGGCCGTAGGGCGGCGTGAGCAGGGCGTCGATTTCCCGACCCAGGGTTTCCAGCCGCTCCAGCAGGTTGATGCCCGGGCCCCGGTTCATGGCTTCGGAGTAGGCGATGTCCCGGTACAGGGGGCGGGCGATGAGACGGCGGAAATGGGCCTCGTCCTGGATGGGCAGGCCTGCACCGGCCACCAGTACGCCTGCCTCGGTGAACACATCCCAGGGCAGGGGAGAGCCGATCAGGGATGGATGCAGGTGGACGGGGTGTAGCACGGGTTGATGGAGGGAGGGCGCATTACGGGTATTATTCCACGCCTCACCCACCTGCCCCGCATCCGGGAGGCCCACCATGACCATCCACGCCCTGAACAACGAAGAAGTCCGCCTGCTGCGTGAAGAACTGGAAATGCTCATGGCCGAACGGCAGCGTCTGCTGGAAGTGGTGGGGGCGGCGGCGGTGCTGGTGGCCAACCTGGACGAGGAAACCCTGCCCCAGGACCAGGACACCATCGATGCCGCCGAAGTCCTGGCGGAAAGCCTCAATGCCCTGCCGGATGAAACCTTGAAGGATGCCCTGGATTCTGTGGCGGCCGAGTTCGATGCTGAAGCCCAGGCCCGGGAAGACCGTATTACCGGCTGAGCCGGGGATGTTTCACGGGGACGGGTTGTTGAGCTCGTCCAGTATCTGGTCGAACAAGGCCCAGGATGCCAGGGCATCGGCCTCTTCCACCACCCGCACCGCATAGCCGGTCTGCACCATGACGTAGTCCCCTTCCCGGGGCAGGGCGTCCTGCAACATGAACAGGGAGACCTGGCGTTGCACGCCCCGGGCCTCGCACCGGGCTTCGAAACCGTGGATGGCGGTGATCTGCATGGGAATGGCCAGGCACATGACAGTAAAAGCGGGGGTAACGACGCCAGTATAGGCCCCCGGCCAGGGATGCCCGGAACAAAAAGTCGAGTGTTTCGCCGGGTTGTTATCCCTCAGTGCCACGCATAGACTGGGTCCATGAAGATCCTCGTGCTCGGCATCGGCAACACGTTGCTCACCGACGAAGGTGTCGGCATCCATGTCCTGTCCCGGCTGGCCGATACGGCCCTGCCGGAAGGGGTGGAGCTCCTGGATGGTGGGACCCTTTCATTCACCCTGGCCGGCCCCATCGAAGAAGCGGACGCCCTGGTGGTGGTGGATGCCGCAAATCTGCAAGCCCCCCCCGGCACCTTGCAGGTTTTCGAGGGGGAGGCCATGGATGCCTTTCTGGTGGGCAACCGGAAATCCAGCGTGCACGAAGTGGGACTCACCGACCTGCGGGCCATAGCCCTGCTGGCGGGCCACTGGCCGGAGCAGCGGGCCATGGTGGCCATCCAGCCCCAGGTTGTGGACTGGGGCGAAGCGCCCACGCCGGCGGTGGCCGCCGCCATCCCTCCGGCAGCGGAAGCCGTACACACACTGATCCAGCGTTGGCACCATGGGCATTGAACAGATTCCCGTCACGGTGGTTTCCCCGGATGCCGGCTTGTCCGGCAACGCCCATCCCCTGTTGCGGGAGATCGTTGAAATGATGGGGGCGCTGGCGTGCGCCGGCACGCCCGGCATCCTGGATCTGGCCGCCTTGCCCCTGACCCCGGCGGACAAGGTCTGGCTGCGGGAGCGCCTGGGCACTGGCCAGGTGCAGGCCACCCTCGACGCGGAGGGCATCTCCAGTGTGGAGGAAACCGCCTGTCCCGGCGTGTGGTGGGTCACCCACCGGGATGCCCGGGAGCGGGTGCTGTCGGAATTCATCGAGGTCACCCTGGTGCCTGAGATTCTCAAGGCCTATCCGGAGGATGTGCAAATGGGACAAGCGTATCTTGAAAATGTGATTTCTGAGCTAAGCTGAAAGCATTGGGAAAGACGGCAGTTGTGTGTCCTCAGGGGCACGCGTCAACCGGGTTGCAGCGATTGTGCGCAGACCGGCATTCATCAGGAGACAAGCCATCATGCAAGGCCCCTTGATCGACTCCCTGGTGCGGCAGGGCATCACCCGCCGCACATTCCTCAAGTACTGCGCCACCCTGGCGTCCATGATGGCCCTGCCGCCCACCGCCGGGCGGGCCATGGCCGAGGCCATGGCAGCCGCCGCCACCGGCGGCCAGCGGCCTTCGGTGATCTGGCTGCCCTTCCAGGAGTGCACGGGCTGCACGGAATCCATCACCCGCTCCCATTCCCCTACCCTGGAAGGCATGATCTTCGACATGGTGTCTCTGGACTACCAGGAAACCCTCATGGCGGCAGCGGGCCACCAGGCGGAAGAGGCCCTGCACAACGCCATGAAGGCCAATGCAGGCAAGTACCTGCTGATCATCGACGGTTCCGTGGCCACGGGCCAGGGGGGCGCCTATTCCTGCATTGCCGGGCGCAGCAATCTGGACCTGCTGAAAGAAGCGGCGCCGGGCGCGGCGGCGATCATCGCCCTGGGCTCCTGCGCGGCCTACGGCGGCCTGCCCAATGCCAAGCCCAACCCCACCGGCGCCGTGGCAGTCACGGACATCATCAAGGACAAGCCTGTCGTCAACATTCCCGGTTGCCCGCCCATTCCGGTGGTGATCACCGGTGTGCTGGCCCATTTCCTCACCTTCGGCAGCCTGCCGGAACTGGATAAGCTGGGCCGGCCCAAGGCCTTCTACGGCGACACCATCCACGACCGCTGCTATCGCCGGCCCTTCTACGACCAGGGCAAGTTCGCCAAGACCTTCGATGACGAAGGGGCCCGCAAGGGCTGGTGCCTGTTCGAGCTGGGCTGCAAGGGGCCCGTCACCTACAACGCCTGTGCCACGGTGAAGTGGAACGATTCCACCTCCTGGCCGGTGGAATCCGGTCATGGCTGTCTGGGCTGTTCCGAACCCCATTTCTGGGATGCGGGCGGTTTCTACAAGGCCCTGTCCATGCCTGCGGACCCTTTGAAAATGGCTGGCGTGGCAACGGTGGCCGGCGCGGCCGCTGGCGTGGCGGTGAGTTTCGCCAACCGGGCCAAGAAGGCCACGGCCAAGGCAGGCCATGAAACCACCACCCTGGCCGACCTGGAAAAAGAATAAGCGGCACAAAAAGGAGAAATGAGCATGACCGAGATGCAATTTCTGACCTGGGTACGGGGCCCCGGCCTGGACATCGCCGTGGCCCTTTTCCTGCTGGGGGTGCTGTGGCGGCTCATCGAGATCTACAGCCTGGGCCGCAAGGCCGACCTGTCCGCCCCCCGCCACACGCCTGGGGCTTCCGGCTGGCATACTGTCTTCAGGCGTTCCGTGCCGCCGCCCGGCATGGTGAAACGCTCGCCGGTGAGCTACATCGGCGGCTACACCTTCCATATCGGCCTGGCCATCGTGGTGTTCTTCTTCGCGCCCCACATCAAGCTGGTGGAATCCGTCACGGGCCTCTCCTGGCCGGGCTTGCCGTCCCAGTTCGTGGATTTCGTGGCGGTGGTGACCATGGCGGCCATGGTGGTGGTGCTGGTGGACCGCATCAACAAGCCCGTCAAACGCTACCTGTCCACCTTCGAGGACTGGTTCACCTGGACGGTGACCTTCCTGCCGGTGCTCACCGGCTGGCTGGCGGTGCAGCACCTGCTGTTGCCCTATACCACCATGCTGGCCCTGCACATCCTCAGTGTGGAAATCCTGCTGGTGGTACTGCCTTTCACCAAGCTGTTCCATGCCTTCACGGTATTCGGTTCCCGCTGGTACAACGGCCGGGTCAACGGACATAAAGGGGTAGCGGTATGAGCGCTTCACTCGACAAAGGCGTGCGCGTCCTCAAGGAAGTCATCGACGCACCCATCGCCAGTTATTTCAACAGTTGCGTGCATTGCGGCCTGTGTGCCGAGGCCTGTCTGTTCTATACCGAGACCGGTGATCCCAAGTACACCCCCATCCACAAGCTTGAGCCCCTGCGCCGCATCTACGAGCAGGAATACACCTTGCTGGGCCGGGTGAAGAAACGCCTGGGACTGTCCAAGCCTGTCACCGATGCGGAACTCGCCGAGTGGCAGGAACTGGTCTACAACAGTTGCACCTTGTGCGGCCGCTGTTCCGTCGTGTGCCCGGTGGGCAACGACATCGTCTACATGGTGCGCAAATTCCGTGAGGGCATGTCCGCCTCGGGCAATGCTCCCGAGGGTATCAAGGGGGCAGCCCAGCGCACGATCACCATCGGCAGCCCCATGGGGGTGAAGCTGCCGGCGGTGAAGGCCCAGATGAAGCACGTGGAGGACGATACCGGTATCCCCATCCCCCTGGATGCGGAGGGGGCCGAGTACATGGTGATGCTCTCTTCCATGGAAATCATCAACTTCCCGGAATACCTCGGGGCCATCGCCAAGATCATGAAACAGGCGGGCAAGACCTGGACCCTGTGCTCCACCGCCTTCGAGGCCACCAACGCCGGCATGCAGATCGGCAACTCGGACCTGGCCCGGGTCATCGTCTCCCGCATCGTCGACGGTGCCGAGCGCCTCAAGGTGAAGACCGTCATCAGCCCCGAGTGCGGCCACGCCTACACAGCCCTGCGCTGGGAAGGGGCCAACCTCGTCGGCCGGCCCTTCACCTTCGAGGTCAAGCACATCATCGAGGTGCTGGGGGAATTCCAGGCCCAGGGACTGCTCAAGACCGAGGGCAAGGAAACCGATCGCCTCACCTTCCATGATCCCTGCCAGCTGGCCCGCCGGGGCGGGGTCATCCACCAGCAGCGCAGCCTGATGAACCAGGTGGCGGCCAATTTCGTGGAAATGCCGGACGCCGGTTTCATGAACTGGTGCTGCGGCGGCGGGGGAGGGGCCTCCGCCATCGAGGAAGGCGAGGAATTGCGCCTGGAAGCCTTCAAGAAGAAGAAATCACAACTGGATGCCGTGAAGCCGGACCGCCTGGTGACCGCCTGCGCCAACTGCCGCATCGTCCTGGAAGAAGGCCTGGAGCATTACCAGATGGACATTCCCGTAGTGGGCCTGACGGAGATGCTGGCCGAGCATATTCCTGACACCGCCACCAAGTCCGCCGAGCAGCAAGGAGCCTGATGCCATGACCATCCACAACGACGCCGAATTCAAGGCCGCCCTGGCCGGACTGGACACGGCAGGCCAGCGCCGGGCCGCCGCCCGTTTCGTGGAACGGGTGCTGGACCTCACCGCCGATGGGCGGGTGAAGGCGGCCGTGGCGGGTGCCCTCCGGGGCGAATTGGCCGAGACAGACCGGGATGGGCTGTTCCAGGGCGCCAACACCGCCCGGGTGGAAAGCTTCACCCAGTGCGGCCGGGAGACGGACTGGCATGCCCAGGCCGGCCATTTCGTCGCCAAGGGCGCGGTGGCCTGTGTCAAGGCCCCCGCTGCCGGCGAAAACCTGGCCTGGGACGCGGCCATGCACGCGCGCATGGCCCGCACCTGCCAGGGGGTGGCCAGCGGTGCCGGTACAGAAACCCGGGAAGCCGAGGCCCAGTACACCCTTTTGAATAGCCTCCTCGAAGAACAGTTGAAAGCCTGAGGACACCATGACCACAGCAACCACCGATACCGCCGCCGGGGCCCGCCGCATCGTCGTCGATCCCATCACCCGCATCGAAGGCCACCTGCGCATAGAAGCCGAAACCGATGACTCGGGCAGGATCACCCGGGCCTCCAGCGCCGGCACCATGGTGCGGGGCATCGAGATCATTCTGCGGGGCCGGGACCCCCGGGACGCCTGGGCCTTCGCCCAGCGCATCTGCGGCGTGTGCACGCTGGTGCATGGCATCGCGTCGGTGCGCTCCGTGGAAGATGCCATCCACCGGTCCTTCCCCGACTATCGCATCCCGGCAAACGCGGAGTTGATCCGCAACCTGATGATCGCCGCCCAGTATGTGCACGACCATGTCATGCACTTCTACCACCTCCACGCCCTTGACTGGGTGGACGTGGTCTCCGCCCTGAAGGCGGACCCCAAGGCCACCTCCACGCTGGCGCAAAGCCTGTCTGGCTGGTCCAAGTCCTCGCCGGGTTATTTCAGCGATGTGCAGAAGCGGGTGAAGACCTTCGTCGAGCAGGGTCAACTGGGCATCTTCGCCAATGCCTACTGGGGCCACCCGGCCTATAAGCTGCCGCCGGAGGCCAACCTCATGGCCGTGGCCCATTACCTGGAGGCCCTGGCCTGGCAACGGGAAGTGGTGAAGCTGCACGCCATCTTCGGCGGCAAAAATCCCCACCCCAACTTCCTGGTGGGAGGCTCTCCGGCCGCAATCAGCGTCCACGTGGACCACCCGGGCAAAGGGGCAGGCCCCCGCTACCGGGGCGGCCAGGACGGCACCGCTGTGAACCTGGTGGGCCTGCAAACCGTACAGAACGTCATCCAGCAGATGCGGGACTTCGTGGACAACGTCTACGTGCCTGATACCCTGGCCATCGCCGGTTTCTACAAGGACTGGGGCGGCCGGGGCGAGGGGGTGGGAAACTTCCTGTCCTTTGGTGATCTGCCCGAGAAGGACATGTGGACGCCGGATTCATTCCTCATCCCCCGGGGCGTCATCCTGGACCGGGATTTGTCCAAGGTTCATGACATCGACCTGGACGCTGACGACGAGATCCAGGAGTTCGTCACCCATGCCTGGTACAACTACCAGGAGGGCGACAACCAGGGCCTGCATCCCTGGAAAGGCGAGACCGAACTCAACTACACCGGCCCGAAGCCCCCCTACGATTACCTGGATGTGGAGCAGAAATATTCCTGGCTCAAGTCGCCCCGCTGGAAGGGCAAGCCCGTGGAAGTGGGGCCCCTGGCCCGGGTGTTGCTCATGTACGCCAAGGGCCACAAGCAGACCCAGGAGCTGGTGAACTTCACCCTCAAGCATCTGGACGTGCCGGTCCAGGCCCTGTTCTCCACCCTGGGCCGCACCGCCGCCCGCACCCTGGAGACCAAGATCCTTGCGGATGCCATGCAGGGTTGGTACGACGCCCTCATCGCCAACATCAAGGCCGGCGATGTGCGCACCTTCAACGAGCAGCATTGGGACCCGTCAGACTGGGCCAGGTCCATGCACGGTGTGGGCCTCACTGAGGCCCCCCGGGGCGGTCTGTCCCACTGGATCGTCATCGAGGACGGACGCATCGCCAACTACCAGGCGGTGGTGCCCAGCACCTGGAACGCCGGTCCCCGGGACGCAGAGGGACAGTCCGGACCTTATGAAGCCGCCCTGCAGGACAACCATGTCATGCACGACCCGAAACAACCCATCGAGATCCTGCGCACCATCCACTCCTTCGACCCCTGCATTGCCTGCGCGGTCCACGTTACGGATCCGGAAGGCGAGGAGCTGGTGCAGGTGAAGGTAAAGTAGACACAGACTGAATCAGATACCGGAGAGAGAAAAATGACACCCCAACGTATGCTTGCCGCTGCCGGGTTGCTGCTGGCCAGCGCCCCCGCCCTAGCCCACACCGGCCTCCATGTCGGCGGTTTCGCCAGCGGTGCCAGCCATCCCTTCATGGGCCTGGACCACCTGCTGGCCATGGTGTTGGTGGGGTTCTGGGCAGCCCAGCAGCAAGGCCCCTGGCAACGTCTGGCACCACCCCTGGCCTTTGTCGGCGCCATGGCCCTGGGGGGCTATCTGGGGCAGGCGGGTTTTGCCTTGCTCCAGGTGGAAACCGGTATCGCCCTGTCGGTTCTTGCCCTGGGGCTGCTGACTGCCTTCGCAGTGCGCCTTCCTTCGGTCGCCAGTCTTCTCGTCATTGGCGGTTTCGCCTTGTTCCATGGCCATGCCCACGGTGCCGAGATGCCTGCCGTTGCCCTCTGGACCTACATGCCCGGTTTCATCCTCGCCACTGCCTTGCTGCATGGCCTGGGCTATTTCAGCGCCAGCAGCCTGGTGGACAGCCGCAGCGTCTGGGTGCGGGGTGCCGGCCTGGTCTCTGCCCTGGCCGGGGGTGGCATGCTGGTGGGCTAGGACAAGGCCATGGATGACGCCCTCAAGCGTCTGCTGGATGCCGAAGCCCAAGCCCGGGCCATCATTGAGACAGCCAGCCGCGAGCGCCAGGCCTTGCTGGACCAGGCGATGGCGGACGCCCGCGCAGCCCAGGCCCGATTCGACCAGGACCGGCCCCAGTTACGGGCACCCTTCCTGGCCGAGGCTCAGGCCCGGGCGGAGCAGGCGGTGGCAGAGTTGAGCCGTAAATACGAGGCGCGGCAGAAGGGGTTGCGGGATCTGGCGGCCCGCCATGAACAGGAGGCCGTGCGCACCGCGCTGGATTGGGTGCTGGACCCCAAGCATTGAACATCTGCCCTAGCGGCAGTCTGCAAGAAATCGAATCAGGATCGAGCTGTCCGTGTCTGCCTATCTGAATACCCGAGTCAGCCTGTTCCGGGCCCGTCTGTGGCACAAGGAAGACTTCCTGCGCCTGCTGGACGCTTCGGATGCGGAATTGGCCCAGGTGTTGCGGGAGGGGGGGTTGGAGGCTCTGGTGCAAGACAGCCACGACCCCTCCGCCCGATCGTTGGAGCAACGCGTCATAGCCCAGGTACTGGAGGAAATCTGGATCTTGCTGCGTCCCCTGTCGGGCCCTGCCCGGGATTTCCTGCTCTACTGGACCCGGCGCTGGGAAATCTCCAACCTGAAAACCCTGTTGCGGGGCAAGATGACCGGGGAGCGGCCCGCCCTGCTGCTCTCCCGCCTCACCCCCATGGGCCCCTTCGGCCAACTGGATGGAGATGCACTGGCCCATGTGGAAGACGTGGGGGAACTGTTGCGGCGTCTGGAAACGGGCGCCTATTCGACCATCGTGCGCCAGGCCCGGGAGGCCTTTGAGCAGAACCATGATGCCTTCCAACTGGATGCGGCACTTGACCGGGCCTACTACGAAGGCCTCACCCAGCGGGCACGGCCTCTGGAAGCTGAACTGGGGGCGGATTTCGTGCGCCTCATCGGTTATTACATCGACCGTATCAATCTGGTCTGGCTGCTGCGTTACCGCTTCAATTACCACCTGCCTCCAGCCCAGGTGTATTACCTGCTTGTGAATGCCCATTATGGTCTGCCCCGGAGGCGTCTCAAGATCCTGTCGGCCCAGGCGGACCTTGCTGGCGTGCTGGCGGCCCTGCCCGATACCCTGCGGGCCCTGCTGGCGGGGGTGCAGGATATCGGCGAAGTGGCCCGGCGCATGGAGCAGCGCCGCCTTGGCCAGGCCGAGGCCGTGCTGGGCCGCTCCGGTCCGGCCTTCACCCGGGTGTTCGCTTACCTCATCCTGAGGGAACGGCGCTTACGTGACGTGCGGGCCGTGTTACGGGGGCGGCAGTTGCACCTGCCACGGCAAGCCATCGAAGACACCCTGGGACCCGTGCTGGCGGGAGCTGCCTGATGTTCCGCGCCGCACCTATGGCCCACGTCACGCTCTGGCTCCTGGCCAGCGAGGCCCAGGATGGGGCACTGCTGCTGGCCCGGCACGGAGCGTTTGCCCCGGCTCCGGCGGAGCAGCCGGTGCCGGGCGCCCAGGCCACTCTTTACCGGGAGGTATTCCTGGAGGCCCGTTCCCGCCTGGACAAGTTGTTGGAACACGTCGATTTGCCTGTGCTCCCGATTCCCGATGATGCGGTTGCCCCTACCCTGCCGGTGCTTGAAGGGGTGAACCAGACCCTAAAGGAGATATGGAGGGGGTTTTCCGGGGTGGTGGACCAGGCCTCCCGCCTCCAGGAAGAGCGGACCTACCTCGCCATGATGCGGGAGAGCTATGCCCGGCTGGCCGGGCTCCAGGTGGATCTTTCCCGACTGTTCGAGCCGGATTCCCTGCTGGACCTGCATATCGGCACCTTGCCGGCTGCCAATGTCCCCCGCCTGGGAGAGGCCCTGGTTCTGGCCGGCCATGTGCTGAGCGTTTTCGACCGGCACGGGGACCAGGCCTCGGCTGTGGTGGCCGGGCCCCGGGGTGGTGAGGGAGTGGCCGGGCTGCTGTCCCAGGCGGGCTGGCGGGCCCTGGCCATTCCCGAGGCCTTGCGCACCCGGCCGGAGGCTGCCCGGGAATTCCTGGATGACGCTGCGGCCCGTCTGGACGCCGCTCTGGATATTCACAATCGATTACGGGCGGAGTTCCTCGATCGCCATCAGGATAGGCTGGCAGAGGCCCGGCTCCAGTTGCAACTCGCCCATCCGCTCGCCCAGGCTGCCCGGTCAGGGCTGACAGGCCAGGGCCAGTTGCTGGCCTTCACGGGCTGGGTGCCCCGGGGGGGGCTGGAGACCCTGATGGCGGCCTTGGAGTCACGTTTCCAGGGGCGCTATTTCAGCGAGGTGCGAGCCCCTGAAGCGATAAAGGCGGGCCCCATCCCCAGCCTGGTCAGGTACCCGGGCTGGCTGCGTCCCTTCGTGCCCCTGGTGGCGAGTTACGGCCTGCCCCGTTATGGGGAATTCGACCCGACCCTGCCTTTCGCCCTGGGCTACCTGTTGCTGTTCGGCGCCATGTTCGGCGACGTGGGCCACGGGGCGGTGCTGGTACTGCTTTTTCTGCTATTGGGCCGGCCCCTGAAATCCCTGCGCTGGGTGGGTGTGGCCGCCGGGCTTTCCTCCATGGGATTCGGTTTTCTCTACGGCAGCCTGTTCGGTTATGAGGATGTCCTGGAAGCAGTCTGGATTTCCCCCATGCATGACCCGGGGCGCTTGCTGGGGGTGGCCATCGGCCTGGGGGCCGCGTTCATCGTTCTGACCCTGATGGCCAGCATCCACAACCACCTGGCCCAGGGGCACCGGGGCCGGGCCCTGGGGGCCGCCAGCGGCCTTGCAGGCTTGATCTTCTACATCGGTGCCCTGATCGGGGCAGCCAGTCTGTCCGGCCTGGTGTCCTGGGCGGTGCCGGCTGCCTTGCTGATCGTGGTGGGACTGGCCGGCGTGGCCCTGCACAGCCTCTTGGAAAGCCATGCTCCCTGGGGCGAACGCCTGCTGGTCATGGTCATAGAAACCCTGGAGACGGGCATCAACCTGTTCGCCAACACCCTGTCCTTCATGCGGGTGGCCGCCTTCAGCCTCAACCATGTGGCCCTGGCCCTGGCGGTGTTTGCCCTGGCCCAGGGCCTGGGCAGTGTGGGCCAGGGTGTGGCCCTGGTCCTGGGTAATGCCGTGGTCATCGTCCTGGAAGGAGGCATAGTCGCCATCCAGGCCATGCGTCTGATGTACTACGAAGGTTTTTCCCGTTTCTTCAGCGCCGATGGCGTGCCATTCGTGCCGTTGCGGCTGGCGGAGGAAAGTTCCTCATGACTGACTCCCCACTCCCCCATCCCCCAGATAACCCGATGACAAGGAGAACATGATGACCTGGCTGATTTCCCTGATGGCGGCTTCCGTCCTGGCCCTGATCGCCCTAGGCCTGTGGCTGGAATTGAAACCCGTCCGGGGCCCTGCGCCGCCCTGGGTGAAAGGCGGGCTGCTGGCCAATTTCCTGATGTTCGCCCTGGGCCTGGCTGGCCTTCTGTTCCTGGGGGCCCAGGATGCCCTGGCAGTGGAGCCTGCTGCCGTCGCCGCCGGGGAAATCTCCCTGGGCAAGGGCCTGGCCCTCATCGGCATTGCCCTGCCGACCGCCGTGGCCGCCATCGGAGCCGCACTGGCCCTGGGTCCAATCGGCGCTGCGGCTCTGGCCGTCACCGCCGAAAAGCCGGAGATATTCGGCCGTACCCTGGTTTACATGGGCCTGGCGGAAGGGGTGGCCATCTACGGCCTGGTGATGTCCATCCTCATGCTGGGCAAGATATGAACATGCGTGAAGGGGGAAGGGTGAAGGGTAAAGGGGGGGGCGAAACCTACCCTTCCCCCTTGAACGCCAACGGCGTGGACCCTTCACCCTTTACGACTCCTAGCGATCGTCTGGTGGTGCTGGGCAGTGCCGGCCTGGTGGAAGGCTTCGGTCTGATCGGCGCCGAAATCCACCCGGATGCAGATGAAGCCCGTGTGGAGGCGGTGCTGGCGGCGCTGCTGGCCAGCGGCCAGGCGGCTCTGGTGTTGCTGGAATCCCATCTGGCCCACGGCGGCGGCCCCATGCTGGCCCAGTTGCGTAACAGCGGCGGCCGCATCGTGGTGACCGAACTGCCCCCCCTATACGCCCCCCAAGATTACGCTCCGGCGGTGGATCAGGTGGTCAGTGCGGTCCTGGGGGCTGATGCCCTGAAATAAGCCCGGGAAAAGAAATATGAACATGGATACCCGAGAACAGAACCAGGTGAGCCAGTTGGAAGCGGCCCTGCTGCAACAGGCCCAGAGCCTGGCCCGGGAACAGCAGGCCCAGGCTCTGGCTGCCAGGGCGCGCATGGAAGCCGAACTGGCGGAGAAGCTGCGGCTGGAGGAAGAACGGGAAATCCTGGCGGTGAAGGCAGAGGCGGAAACCCTGGTACGCCGCCAGAGCCAGGCCGCCGAGACTCGCCTGGCGGCGGAACTGGACCGGCTGCGCTGGGCACTGACCGAAGCCACTCTGTCCCAGGTGCGGCTTGAATTCCAGGACCTGGTAGACGATGACAGCCGTTACCTGCCCTTGCTGGAAGCCTGGCTGGAGGCGGCGGTCGGGGCGTTGCCGGCGGGGGATGTGGTGGTGTCGGTGCGGGCCCGGGACCTGCCCCGTCTGGAAGCGGACTGGGATGCCATGATGGCCCGGGCCGCCCCAGGCCGGCGAGTGGCCCGTTCCGTACTGAGCTTCGACAGCCTGGGGGGGATTCGGGTGCGGCTGGCGGACGGCCGGGCCCAGTGCGACCAGACCTTTGAAGCACGGGCGGAACGCATGGCCCAGGATCTGGCCCAGGTGGCCATGGAACGGTTGTTCGCCAGCGCGCCGGACTTGAAGCAGCTGGTAGCGGGGGGTGGGTAACTACCTGCTGCTCGCTACCCGCTAGAAAAGGAACACATGGGCAATATTCTTGAAATCAACGGTCCTCTGGTGAGGCTCTCCTTGCGGGAGACGGTGCTGGGGGAACAGGTGCGGGTGGGGGCTCTGGGCCTGGTGGGGGAGGTCATCGCCCGGGATGGCGAGACCGCCCTGGCCCAGCTTTATGAGGACACCGCCGGTCTGCGTCCCGGCGAGGTTGCCGAGGGGCTGGGTTATCCCCTGTCCGTGGAACTGGGGCCGGGACTGCTGTCGGCCATCTTTGACGGGGTGCAGCGTCCCCTGGAGGCGGTGCGGGCGGTGAGTGGAGACCGTATTGCCCGGGGCGTTCGGGTGGATGCCCTGCCCCGGAACAAGGCCTGGCGCTTCGTGCCCCATCCGGATCGCCGGGCCGGTACCGCCCTGGCTGGTGGAGAAGTGCTGGGCACGGTGCAGGAAACGCCCTCCATCCAGCACCGCATCCTGGTGCCACCGGAACTCCATGGGGAACTGATGGAACTGGCCCCGGAAGGGGACTACACCCTGGACCAGCCCATCGGCCGGGTGCGTCGTCCCGGCGGGCAGATCGACAAGCTGCACCTTTTCCACCGTTGGCCCGTTCGCCGGCCCCGGCCGTTCCTGCGCCGGGACCACGCCGTGCAGCCCCTGATCACCGGCCAGCGCATCCTGGACACCTTCTACCCCCTTCTGAAGGGGGGCAAGGCCGCCATCCCCGGCCCCTTCGGCGCCGGCAAGACCATGCTTCAACAGCAGATCGCTCGCTGGTGCAATGCCCAGATCGTCATCTACGTGGGCTGTGGCGAGCGGGGCAACGAACTCACCGACGTGCTGGAATTCATGCCCGAGCTGACGGACCCCCACACGGGCCGGCCCCTCATGGAGCGCACCCTGTTGGTGGCCAACACCTCCAACATGCCGGTGGTGGCCCGGGAAGCCTCCATCTACGTGGGCATCACCATCGCCGAATACTTTCGCGACCAGGGCTATGACGTGGTCATGGTGGCGGACTCCACCAGCCGCTGGGCCGAGGCACTGCGGGAAGTCTCCGGCCGCCTGGGACAGATGCCAGTGGAGGAGGGGTATCCGGCCTATCTGGGGTCCCGGCTGGCGGCCTTCTACGAGCGGGCCGGCCGGGTGGAAACCCTGGGCCGGGACAACGGTTCCGTGACCCTCATCGGCGCCGTATCCCCCCCGGGTGGCGACTTTTCCGAACCCGTCACCAGCCATACCAAGGAAATCGTCCAGACCTTCTGGGCCTTGTCCAAGGAACTGGCGGATGCCCGCCATTACCCGGCCGTCGACTGGCTGGAGAGTTTTTCGGGCTACGTGGCGGATGCCGCCCGCTGGTGGCATGACAACGTGGACCCCGCCTGGTCCAGGGACCGGGCCGAGGCCCTGGGCCTCTTGTCGGAATCCGAGGAGTTACAGCGCATCGTCAATCTGGTGGGGGTGGAAGCCCTGTCCGCCGAACAGCGCTGGACCCTGGAATCTGCCGGCCTGGTGAAGGAAGGTCTGTTGCAGCAGGCGGCCACCGACGAGGTGGACAGTTTTGCCTCGCCGCAAAAGCAGTTCCTGCTGCTTTCCGCCCTGATGGAAATCTACCGCCGGGGCCAGGTCCTGGTGAAACAGGGGGTGCCGGCCCGGGTGCTCATGCAACTGTCGGTCTTCACCCAGGCCCGGCGCTGGAAAAGCCAGCACGATTCCGATGACCTGGAAGGTCTGGCGGCCCGGGTGGCCGGCATCCAGGGCGAGTTCGACAGGTTGGCCCTGGATTATGAACGGGACAAGAAGGCCCATCCCCTCACGGATGGGGCAGCCCGCAAGACGGACGGGGGTGCCCAGACATGAAAAATATCGAATTCCGCACCGCCACCTCCGTCCAGGGGGGGCTCATCGTCATGGGCGGTGTGCCCGGCGTGGCGGCCGGCACCCGGGTGCAGATCCGGGACCATGCCCGGCGTCTGCGTTCCGGCCTGGTGATCCGCACCTCCGATGAGGCGGTTCTGGTGGAGGTGTTCGAAGGCACCGACGAACTGGACCTGGAGCGCACCTGGGCCCGCTTTCTTGACGAGCCTTTCCTGCTGCCGGTATCCCGGGATCTGCTGGGCCGGGCCTTCAATGGTGCCGGCGTGCCCCGGGACGGGCGCCCCCCCGTCATTTCCGCCGACCGGCGGGACGTGAACGGCGAGCCTCTCAACCCCGCTGCCCGGGCCTATCCCCGGGAGTTCATCCAGACCGGCATTTCTGCCATCGACGGCATGAACGCCCTGACCCGAGGCCAGAAGTTGCCGGTGTTCTCCGGCGGCGGCTTGCCCCATAACCGGGTGGCGGCCCAGATCGTGCGCCAGGCCCGGTTGCTGGGGGAAGAGGAATCGGATTTCGTCGTCGTCTTCGCCGCCTTCGGCGTGGCCGCTTCGGACGCACGCTATTTCCAGGAAAGTTTCCAGGAATCCGGCGTGCTCAACCGGGTGGTGATGTTCCTCAACCTGGCGGACGAGCCGGTCATCGAGCGCCTACTCACCCCCCGGGCGGCCATGACGGCGGCGGAATACCTGGCCTTTGATCTGGACTATCACGTACTGGTGGTGATGACCGACATGACCGCCTACGCCGAGGCCCTGCGGGAAGTGGCGGTGCTGCGCGGCGACGTGCCGGCCCGCAAGGGCTATCCCGGCTACCTGTATTCGGACCTGGCGGAGATCTATGAACGGGCCGGACGCATCAAGGACCGGCGGGGGTCCATCACCCTGATCCCGGTGCTGTCCATGCCTTCCGACGACATCACCCACCCCATCCCCGATTTGACCGGCTACATCACCGAAGGGCAGATCGTCCTGGGCCGGGAACTGGCCAACCAGGGGGTGTATCCCCCCGTGGCCGTGCTGCCTTCCCTATCCCGGCTGATGAAGGACGGCGTGGGCCGCAATTTTACACGGGAAGACCATCCCCACGTGGCCAGCCAGCTGTTCGCCAGCTATGCCCGGGCCCTGGAGGTACGGGGCCTGGCCGCCATCATCGGTGCGGAGGAACTGGGCGAGGGCGACCGGCGATATCTGGCCTTTGCCGAAGCCTTCGAAAAACGCTTCATCGGCCAGGGGGAAGACGAGGACCGCAGCGTGTTCGAAACTCTCAACCTGGCCTGGGAACTGCTCTCCATGCTGCCAGCTGAAAGCCTGATCCGGGTGAGCGAGGCGGAACTGGCCAAGTATCACAAGGGGGACCGACGTGAAGGGTGAAGGGTCCGCGCGTTGCGCTCAAGGGGGAAGGGTTGTGGTGTGTGGTTTTTCACCCTTCCCCCTTTACCCTTGCCCCTTTACCGTTCTCAAGCCATGAAAAGCCGCCTCTCCGTCCCCCCCACCAAAAGCGCCCTGTTGCAGGTTGGCCGCCAGGTGAAGTTCCTCGACCAGGGGCGGCAGATGCTGGAAAAGAAACGGGATCTGCTGGCCCGGCTGGTGTATGAGCGGCTGGCCCAGTACCGGGCCCTGCGCCAGGCGGCCATGGCGGAACTGACGGAGGCCTACCGCTGGCTGGGTATGGCCCAGATGCGCATGGGGGGGCAGATGTTGCGCCAGTCCTCCGTGGGTCTGGACCTGGCCGTGAACATCCGGGTGGTGGCCCGCTCCAGCGTCGGCGTGGAATACCCCAGCGTCAGTGTGGAACCCCTGCCCCTGCAACCGGTGGGCCTCATGTGGACTGACGTGAGCTTCGACGAAGCCCGCAAGCGTCTCCAGTCCCTTACCGTCACTCTGGCCCGGCTGGGGGAGGCGGAAAATGCCCTCTGGCGCCTCCTGGCGGCCAGCCGCAAGACCCAGAAACGGGTCAACGCCCTGAAATACAACATCATTCCCCGCTACCGGACCACCCTGGCCTATATCAAGACCGTGCTGGAGGAAGATGAACGCAACACCCTGTTCCAGATCAAGGTGTTGCGGGCCCGGGGGTAGACTGAAGCATCGGGCCAGGGCGACGGATTCAAGATCGGTTGCTGCGCGCCGATAACGGGGTTTTCTGGGGGATATTGCCGTGCTGTCTTGGCGCGTGTGGGTGCCGGGAGGGGTGGTGGCCCTAGTGGCCCTGGGCGCCGTGGTCGTGTGGCAGGACAGGCTGCGTCCTTCTCCCGCAGAGCCTGCGCCGGTGCCGGCTTATGAGCCCCCCGCTACACACCAGCCGGTCACCCCCATCCCCGCCGCCCACGAACTGGGGCTGGACCCCCGCAAGGTAGCCCTGGGCAAGCGAATTTTCCAGGACGTGCGCCTTTCTCAGGACGATACCCTGGCCTGTGCCGGCTGCCATCGCCTCACCCATGCCGGTGACGATGGTCTGACCGTGGCGGTGGGTATTCAGGGACGGCTTGGCAGCCTGAATTCACCCACGGTGTTCAACTCCGGATTCAACTTCCGCCAGTTCTGGGATGGCCGGTCCGGAACCCTGGAAGAGCAGGCCCAGGGGCCCATCCACAATCCCGTGGAGATGGCATCCAACTGGCAGGAAGTACTGGCCAAGCTGGGGCAGGACGCCGCTTATGTGAATGCCTTCAAGGCCATCTGGCCCGCAGGTATGACCGCCGAAACCCTGAGCAGCGCCCTGGCGGAGTTCCAGCGAAGCCTGACGACCCCTGATTCCGCCTTCGACCGCTATCTACGGGGCGAGACAGCGGCCTTGGATGATCAGGCCCGGCGGGGTTGGGACCTGTTTCGCAACCTGGGGTGCATTGCCTGCCATCAGGGTGTGAACCTGGGGGGCAACATGTACGCCAGCCTGGGGGTGATGGGGGATTATTTTGCCGACCGGGGCAAACCCGTGGCCAAGGAAGATCTCGGCCGCTTCAATGTCACTGGACGGGAGGCGGATCGTCACGTATTCAAGGTACCCACCCTGCGCAACGTGGCCCGTACGGCCCCGTATTTCCATGATGGTTCATTACCCAACCTGGAAAAGGCGGTGGAGGCCATGGCACGTTACCAGTTGGGCATTCGTCTCTCCAGCCAGGACAGCCAGGATCTGATTGCGTTTCTCACCAGCCTGGATGGCCGCCGGCCGGAGAGCCTGCAATGAAACATCCGTCCCTGGACCGCAGCCTATTGTTGTGGGGTGGCGTGGCTTTGCTTGCCCTGGGACTCCTCTGGCCAGGGAGCCGGGGCCAGGTTGAGCAGCAGGAAAGCCTTCGGGCACGGATCGAGTACCTGCAATTTGGTGAAAGCCGTTTCCGGGAACTGGTGATCAGCCTGCGGCATGGTCTGGTCAACAACTACGATGAGGCCAATGCCTGGATGGCACGCATTCTCCAGGCACGGGCAGTTGTGGCTAACGAGCTTGCAGGGATGCCAGACCTGGCGCCGGCCTGGGGGACCTATGAAACGGCGGTGCGGAATCAGTCCCCGGTTTGGGAAGATTTCAAATCCCGCAATGCACTCGTGCGCAATTCCCTGCGCTATTTTCAGAGTGACGCACTGAATTTTTCACGACGCCTGCCCCAGCAGGGCAGGGACGCCGTCGTGGCCCAGGATCTGATGGTCCTCAGCAATGCCCTGTACCTCCAGGCCCTGGGGGAAGGTCGGGAGGCCGGCGATACTGTGGCCCGGATACTGGTGAACGAGCAGGACATCCTGGCCCGCATCCCAGTAGCGTTACAGCCAGAGTTTGAAAGGCTGGTGCGCCATGCCCGGATCATCGGTACCCATAGCCAGGATCTGGCTACGAACATGGATGCCCTGGTCCACAGCCCGGGCCGCCAGGCCCTTGCCGATCTGGCGCGCCAGAACCATGGGCTGCTGATCCACACCCAGAGCCGGGCTGCCCGATACCGGCTGGGACTGACTGGGGCTGTGCTGACCCTGGCCCTGGCCTTGGCCTGGGTGCTGAACCGCTACCTGGAAAATCTGCGGCAAAGCGCCCGTACCCATCGTCTGGCGGGGGTGGTGTTCAGCAACAGCCAGCAGGGCATCATCGTCACGGACGTGACCGGTGCCATCGTCCAGGTGAACCCGGCCTACTGCGATATCACCGGCTATTCAGCTTCTGAACTGGTGGGGCAGAACCCTCGAATCCTGAGTTCCGGACTCCAGGGCAAGGCGTTCTACCAATCCATGTGGCGTAGCCTCGAGGAGACAGGGCGCTGGCAGGGCGAACTGAAGAACCGGCGCAAGAGCGGAGACCTGTACGTGCAATGGGTCAACATCGACGCGGTCGTCACGCCGGAGGGGGAGCGATTGTATGTGGGCATCGTCACGGATATTTCCGAGCTGGTGCATACCCGGGAAAAGCTCGCCAGCCTGGCCTACTACGACACCCTCACAGGCCTGCCCAACCGGGTACTGTTCCAGGACCGCCTGCGCCAGGCCATGGTCCATGCCAAGCGGGAGCACCAGGCCATGGCCCTGGTGTTCTGCGACCTGGACAACTTCAAGGTGGTGAATGACAGCCTGGGGCATGCCGCCGGTGACGAGTTGCTGCAGGTGGTGTCCAGCCGCCTGCGGCAGGCGGTGCGGGAATCGGACACCGTGGCCCGCCTGGGGGGGGACGAGTTCGCCATCATCCTGGCAGACGCCAAGGGACCGGAAGAAGTCGCCCGCATGGCCGGACATCTCATCCATCTTCTGTCCCGGCCCTGTCAGATACAGGGTGCCGAGATAACCAGCGGAGCCAGCCTGGGCATAACCTTCTACCCCAACGATGCCCAGAGCGAGGAAGAGCTGCTGAAGAACGCCGACGTGGCCATGTACCGGGCCAAGGAAAGGGGGCGCAACGACTTCCAGTTCTTCACCGGCGAGATGGCCTCCGTGGTGGCGGAAACCCTGCGCATCGAGAACGGCCTGCGCCAGGCCATAGACAGCCGGCAGTTGTTCCTGCATTACCAGCCCCAGGTGCGTAGCGATGGCCGCATCGTGGGCATGGAAGCCTTGATGCGCTGGATGTCTCCGGAACTGGGCCAAGTGTCCCCGGCCCGCTTCATTCCTGTGGCGGAAAAGAGCGGGCTGATCGGTGCCCTGGGGGAGTTCGCCCTGCGTGAGGCCTGTCGTCAGTGTGCCCTCTGGCGGACACGCCTTGACCCGGACCTGCGCATGGCCGTGAACCTGTCGGCCGCCCAGTTCCGCCACGAGGGGCTGGCGAACCAGGTAGAGGCCATGTTGCATGCCTTCAGTCTGCCGGGTTCGGCCCTGGAACTGGAAATCACCGAGTCCGTGGTGATGGAGGATGTAGCCTGGGGCCAGGAGGTGCTGCGCCGCCTGAAGGCGCTGGGATGCCGGCTGGCCATTGATGACTTCGGCACCGGCTATTCGTCCCTGGCTTACCTGAAGCGATTTCAGGTGGATGTACTGAAGCTGGACAAATCCTTTGTAGATGGCTTGGGCACGGACGCGGTGGACAACGCCGAAGACACGGCTGTTGCCCAGGCTGTGATAAGCCTGGCCAGTAGCCTGCGCCTGGAGGTGGTGGCGGAAGGCGTGGAAACTGCCGAGCAACTGGCTTGCCTGACACGGCTCGCAGGCAAGGATGGCTTCATTTCCCAGGGGTATTACTACGCCCCCCCGGTGGCGCCGGATCAGTTCGAGGCCACCTACCGGCGTCTCGCCGCTGGTGACGTCCAGAACTGAGGGTACTAGTCGCGCCTGGATTCCAGCAGGGACTTCAGGGCTGCGATCTCTCCCCGCAAATCCCGGATTTCCTGGTGCAGATCTGCCTCGATGTGCTCCCGGGCCTCTTCCACGGCAGACACCGTGTCCCGGTGCTCATGTTCGCTGAAGGTCTGCATGGCGTTGACGATGATGGCGATGAACAGGTTCAGCATGGTGAAGGTGGCGATCAGGATGAAGGTGATGAAGAACGCCCAGGCATAGGGAAACTGTTCCATAACCGGCCGGGAGATGCCCATGGACCAGCTTTCCAGGGTCATGACCTGGAACAGGGTGTACAGGGAGCGCCCCAGGTTGCCGAACCATTCCGGAAAGGCGGCGGCGAACAGGTTGGTGGCGATCACCGCGAACACGTAGTAGATCAGCAGCAGCACCAGGCCGATGGAGACCAGGCCCGGGATGGCCCCCAGCAGGGCTCCCACCACCCGACGCATGGAGGGCACGATGGTGAGGATGCGCAATACCCGCAGCACCCGCAGGGCACGCAGAACGGAGAACTGCCCCGTGGCCGGCACCAGGGCAATGGCCACCACCAGGAAGTCGAACACGCTCCAGGGGTCCCGGAAGAAGGCCAGGCGGTGGACGATCAGGCGCAGGACGATTTCGAGCACGAAGATCGCCAGGATGACGCCGTCCAGGAGAAGGATGGCCGGGCCATGCCGGGCCATGATGTCGGGGGAGGTTTCCAGGCCCAGGGTGACGGCATTGATGAGGATCAGGGCGAGGATGGTGCGCTGGAACAGGGGGTGGTCGATGAACAGGGCGAGGCGGTTTTGCATGGTGTGAAAAAGGGTAAAGGGACGGCGCTTTGTCATCCGGATGCCGGACGGGTTCCCGGCGGACTCAGAGACGGGTCAGCAATGCCGTATACTCGAAGAGTCCATTGGGGTGGGGCACTTCCCGGTGGGGCGTGCCTTCCCAGTGCCAGCGGTTGTCCGGCAGCAGGGCGCGCATGTCCGACAGGGCACAGTGGAAGGGGGGGCCACCGGCCCGCCCGGTCTGCATGAACACGGCGAAAAGCAGGCCACCGGGCCGCAGCCAGGCGTGCAACTGGCCCTCGTACCGGGACCACAGGCTCGGGTCCAGGGCACATAGGCAGGTTTGTTCGTAGATTCCATCGAAGGGGGCGTTGGGGTGCCACGTCAGGGCGTCGGCCAGGACCAGTTCAGCTTTCAGGCCCGCCCGGTCCAGTTCGGCTTGCAGGTGTTCCATGGCCGCCGGGGCGATGTCCAGGGCGGTGACCTGGAATCCCCGGCGGGCCAGTTCCAGGGCTTCATGGCCCCGGCCACAACCCGGGATAAGGATGCGACCGGGCGCCAGGGCCCCTTCTTCCAGCCAGTGATGCAGCGCCGGGCTTGTGCCGCCCCGATCCCAGCCCGGGGTGCCGGCCAGGTATTTGTCGTTCCAGAAATGGGGCTTCGTGTGTTCCATGGCCGGACTATACCGCCCCTGCCTGAACACGCTGACTTGCACGCCCGGGGCAACTTGGGCATAACCCGGCCATGGTTTCCTCCAGGTCTTCTGCCTTCCTGCCTCCCGCCATCTGCCTCATGGGCCCCACCGCCAGCGGCAAGACCGATCTGGCCGTGGCCCTGGTGCAGCGCTTTGCAACACAACAGCCCCTGGAGATCGTCAGCGTGGATTCCGCCCTGGTCTACCGGGGCATGGACGTGGGCACCGCCAAGCCGGATGCCGCCACCCTGGCTGCAGCTCCCCATCACCTCATTGACCTGATTGATCCGCCCCAGGCCTATTCCGCCGGCCGTTTCAAAAAGGATTCCCTGGCCTGCATGGCGGACATCACCGCCCGGGGCCGGGTGCCCCTGCTGGTGGGGGGCACCATGATGTATTTCCGTGCCTTGCAGGGGGGGCTGGATGAGCTGCCCCCGGCCACGCCGGAACTGCGGACGGAGCTGGAGGACCGGGCGGCCCGGGTCGGGTGGCCGGCCCTGCACGGGGAACTTGCCCGCCTGGACCCGGAGACCGCCGCCCGACTCAAGCCCAACGACAGCCAGCGCATCCAGCGGGCACTGGAAGTCTGCCTGACCACTGGCGGTCCCATGTCGGCCCTGTTGGGCCGGCAGGAAGCGACTGGATGCCTGCCCTATCGGTTGCTTGAACTGGCCCTGGTGCCCGGGGACCGGGCCTGGCTCCATGAGCGTATCAACCGCCGCTTCGAGCAGATGCTGGCGGCAGGGCTGGTGGAAGAGGTGGCAGACCTGCGCCGCCGCTTTGCCCTGGATGCGGGCATGCCTTCCATGCGTTGTGTCGGCTATCGCCAGGCCTGGCAGTACCTTGAAGGGGAACTGGATATGTCCGGTCTGGCAGCCGCTGGCAAGGCAGCTTCCCGGCAACTGGCCAAACGCCAGCTCACGTGGCTACGGGGCTGGGCAGGGGCGGTGGAACTGGATTGCCAGGCTCCAGGCCTGGTGGAGGAAGCCTGCGCCCGGGTGGCCGGGCATCTGCACCGGGCGGTTGAATAGCGGCTGCTTCAGCCTTGGGGGGCCGACTCAGGGACAGGGGGCGCGGCCATGTGCTTCTCCAGCTTGCGGGGCAGGAACTGCCGGGTGGTGTGGTAGCCGGCCTCGAAGAGTTCGGTCTTCTGGTCTGGTGTCATGTGGAATTCCAGGGGGGACAGGCCGTCCGTGCGTATCACCACCGTGTTGTGCCAGAGAGTCTCGGTCAGATGTTCCCGGGACAGGGTGGTCATGAAGGTGCGCATGAGCATGAACATGTAGTCCGCCACCGGCAGGAAGCGCCGGGCCACGTGGTTGGTAGTCCCCTTGTCGTCCCGCATGCGGAAGGACATCACCGGCGTGCCGTCTCCTGCCCAGTCCCGGAACAGACTGTCTTCCGCCAGGATGCTGCCGTCCACCAGGATATGGTCACCGTGGTGGTGAAAGGGAAACACCAGGGGGATGGAAATGGAGAACATCACCGCCCGGGCCACTTCCAGGTCCGGGTAGCTCTGGCGGTCGAAGATCACCGGCCGGCCGGCACGGACATCCGTGGCCACCACGTGCAGGTCTACCTCCAGGTCCCGGAAGCGGCGGCCTTCCAACTCCCCATTCAGCCATTTGAAGAAACGCTTGCCATTGGAAAGCCCCCCGTGCAGGAGGAGATTGGTCAGGGACATGCCGCGAAACTGTCGGAAATCCACTTCCCGGAACAAATCCTTCATATGCGGTACATCGTGGCCCACGGCGGCCAGGCTGGCCACCACGCTGCCCCCGGACACCCCCACCAGATGCCGATAGCCGATGCCCATGTCCTGGAGTGCGGCGAGGACGCCCACGTGGGCGGGCAGGCGGGTACCCCCGCCTGCCAGGATGGGCACGATGTGGCTGGGCATGGAGGTCGGGGTGTTGGTCATGGGTCGGGGAGAGAGGCCAGAGGGGGCAGGTTGGTCGGGGCGGTTATGTTTATGCGGGCAATGCTACAACCCGGCACGCTGGATTTACGCTTGGGGGGTGTTTCTCCATGGAAGGCCGTTTTTTTTCGGGATAATACGTGCCTATCGCAGAAAACGGCCCGGAATCAGTCCTGGAGTCAGTCCCGAACCTTCGTGTAATCCATTGCCGTGCCCCCTTGGGCCCGGGGTGGCACGACGGACGCGGGACTTTATCGCCCGACGCTGTCCGCCGAATTGCCACGAATTGCATCGACCGCCCGGATAACCGTGACCATGCCCGCCCAAGCCCGCAGTTTGAGCACCCGTGTGCGGGGAACCTTGCTGTTCCTCGTGCTGCTGGCCCTTGCCGCCCTGTGGTTTACGGTCTTACGTGGCGACGGGGCGGCCAGGCAAACCCAGACAGCGCGCCTGCTTGATCTAGCCGGCGCAGCTCTGCGGGCAGATGTGGAACAGCGCGCCCAGGCTTTGTCCCGAGATGCTCGCCTCCTGGCCGGAGATGGGCAGCTTGGCCAGGCCCTGCTGGAAGCGGACAGAGATGCCCTGGAGGCCCGATTGGCCGGTGACGAGGCCCAGCCCTGGCCCGGCGAAGCCCTGCTGCTCTCCCTGGAGGGCCGGGTGCTCATCAGCCTGAGGCACCCGGGTCTGTTTGGCCAGCCCTTCCCCGATGCTCGCATGACGGAGGTGGCCCGCGACTCTGGGCGGGCTGCGGGATACGTCCTGCTGGACGGCCAGGCTTACCAGGTGGCCTGGGTGCCGGTGCTTGCCCCTAGGCCCGTGGCCTGGCTGGTGCTGGCTTTGCCGGTGGCGGATGGGGTGTCGGGCCCCTTCGGGAACGTGGCAGGTCTGGAGTCCCGTTTCCTGGCCCTGAAGCCCGGTGCCCAGCCGCCCCAGACTGCCTTCACACGCTTGGTGAAGCTGGAATCCGATTCCGATCTGGCCTACGCCATGCTGTTGCAACTGGAGCCGTATGCCGCCGGCCTGTCGGCCCCCGCCCGCTGGGGAGCTTTGGGCACCGTTTC
The DNA here is from genome assembly GCA_040757575.1 of Pseudomonadota bacterium. Lineage (GTDB taxonomy): Bacteria > Pseudomonadota > Gammaproteobacteria > Burkholderiales > Thiobacillaceae > PFJX01. The sequence continues at coordinate 161,425 of JBFLXA010000001.1, read as the reverse complement.
CCTGCTGGTGCTGCTGATGGCCTGGTACGGCGGTGGCTTGCTGAGCAAGGGCTTGGTCTTGCCCCTCCAGGACCTCACCCAGGCCCTCCGCCGGGTGGGGCGGGGGCGTTACGACACCCGGGTGCCGGTGGCGGGCCGGGACGAACTGGCCGCCCTAGCGGAGAGCTTCAACCGCATGACTGGCGACATCCAGTCCCGGGAGCGGCAGATCACCCATCTTGCCTACCATGATGGGCGGACCGGCTTGCCCAACCGGGCGGGCTTCGTGAGTGCCGTGGATATGGAGGTGAGCGAAGGCAGTCTGGGGCCCAGTGTCATGATGCTGGCCCGGCTCACCCGTTTGCGGCCCCTGGGGCTGGCCCTGGGGGCGGAGGTGGGTGAAGGCTTGCTCAAAGCCACCGCCCAGCGCATCCAGGGGCGCAGCGACTGGCGCGTGGCCAGCCTAGGGGAGGGGGCTTTCGCCTTCCTGTGCCCCCTGGCGCCTGGGCTGGATCGGGACGACTGGGAAGTCCGCGTGCGTGCCGCCCTGGAAGTGCCCCTGGCTTTCCAGGGCCAGGAGTTTGACCTCGACATGCGGCTGGGCAGCGCCCGCTATCCCGAGGACGGTCTGGATGCTGAAACCCTCCTGCGTCGCGCCGAGGAAGCCCTGTGCCAGGCCCATTCCCGGGTCGGTGTCCATGTGGCCTGGCACGGGGGTTTGGCTGCTGATGGCCGGAGTCAGCTGGCCCTGATGAACGAACTGGAGCAGGCCATCGCCGCGGACCAGCTGTTGTTGTGCTACCAGCCCACGGCCCGTTTGACCGATGGCCGGGTGGTGGCCGCCGAAGCCTTGTTGCGCTGGCGCCATCCCAGCCGGGGATTGCTAATGCCGACGGATATCATCCCCCTGGCGGAGCACGGCATGCTGATTCGCAGCCTCACCCATTGGGTCATCGATGCTGCCGCTGCCCAGGTGGCAGCCTGGCGCCAGGCTGGCAGGGAATTGCCGGTGAGCGTGAATCTGTCGGTTCGCAATCTGGCGGACCATGAGGTGGTGGAGCGGATTGCCAATGCCCTGGCCCGTCACCAGTTGCCCCCCTCTGCTTTCATGGTGGAGTTTTCCGAGCCGGTCTTTTTGGCGGATGCCGATGCCGCTCTAGGGGTGCTTAATGCCATTTCTTCCCTGGGGGTGCGTCTGGCCCTGGATGATTTCGGCGCCGGGCATACGGGGTTGGGCCAACTGGCCCGCTTGCCGGTCTCGGAACTTAAGATAGAACGGGCTTTCGTGGGGCGGCTGGTGGAATCGGTGCCGGGGGCTGCCCTCGTCAAGGCGACCATCGATCTGGCCCATACCCTCGGCCATTATGCCTTGGCGGAGGGGGTGGAGGACGAGATCCAGTGGCAGCGCTTGGCTGCCTACGGTTGTGATCTGGCTCAGGGGTATTACCTTACTCCGCCCCTGGAAGCCGGTGATTTTGAGGCCTGGCTGAAGGAAAGGGAGCAGGGCCAGTGAGTTTGTTTCAGCGTCGGCGTGGGCAACCCGCCCATCCGCCGGTCGAGATCAGTGAAAAGCGGGGCGTGCGCTTCCTGCACCTGGGCGGACCGGCCGTACAGAGCGCCATGCGTACCCGGGACCCCTGGTATCTGGAACTGGAATACACGCGGGCCATGATGGCCTTCCTGTTGTTCCATGCCGCGCCCCGGGACATAGCCCTGATCGGTTTGGGCGGGGGGTCCCTGGCCAAGTTCATCCACCGCCACCTGGCGGACACCCGGCTTACCGCCCTGGAGATCAATCCGGGGGTGGTTGAGGCGGCCAGGGCCTATTTCCATCTCCCCGGTGACGACGAACGTCTTTCCATACGGGTGGGCGATGGCGCTGCCTATGTCCATGACAACCCGGATAGCCAGGATGTGCTGCTGGTGGACGGGTACGACGCCAAACGCATCGTCGAAGCCCTGGCCAGCGTTGAGTTCTACCAGTCCTGTATGACCATGCTGCGCCCCGGCGGGGTGGCGGTGTTTAACCTCTGGGGGTCGGATACCTCCTTCCCTACCTATTTCCAGCGGCTGGAGGCCGTTTTCGGCACCCGCCTGCTGCGTCTGCCTTCGGAACGCAAGGGCAACATCATTGTATTTGCTTTCAAGCCGCCCCCGCCGGACCTGTCCCTGGCGGTCCTCACCCGCCGGGCCCGGCAGTTGAGCGGGGCCCTGGGGCTGGAAATGGAGGATTTCCTGGTCCTGATGCGCAACTGGAACCCCACTTCGGGGCAAGCATTCCAGCTTTGAGGCTCCTGAATGGGGCCGGCTTTCCAACTGTCATCTAGGGTGGGAAAATCTCAAGCAGTTAAGTATTCATTCGAGGCGGCCATGATCGATCGTGACGGTTACCGGCCGAACGTGGGCATCATCATCTGCAATACCCAGAACCAGGTGTTCTGGGGCAAGCGGGTGCGGCAGGATGCGTGGCAGTTTCCCCAAGGGGGAATCAAGCACGGCGAGTCTCCGGAGGAGGCCATGTACCGTGAATTGATGGAAGAAGTGGGCCTGGGGCGCGAGCATGTGCGCATACTGGGGCGCACCCGTAACTGGCTGCGCTACAACGTGCCCGAAAACTGGGTGCGGCGGGAGTGGCGCAGCCATTACCGAGGCCAGAAGCAGATCTGGTACCTGCTCCGGTTGGTGGGGCGGGATATCGATGTGCGCCTGCGGGCGAGCGACCACCCGGAATTCGATGCCTGGCGCTGGAGCGATTACTGGGCACCGGCCGAAATGGTGGTGGAGTTCAAGCGCGAGGTATACAAATCTGCTCTTACAGAACTGGAGCGTTTCCTCGTCCATGAAGGCCAGACCCCTGGGTCGGGACCCCGGGGTGCTCGCCATCCTTATTTGATGGGGACACGCGCCCATGAGTCCGGGCGGGGATGATCTCCAGCCCTCTATTGTCTGTTTTTCCTTGTTGATGCCATGACCCGAACCTATTCCATCATCCCTTCGGCCCCCCTGCAAAAAGGCGCCACCTTCCACAAGCCCCGCCAGGCCCTGCCCGAGCAGGTGTCCATGGATGACCCCTTCAGCAGCGTCATGACTGATTTCACAGTAGTGACGGCATATACCATCTTCCCTCTGGAGACCATAGAGGCCGCCCGGGAGAAGATGATCCACCGGGGTGTGCGCATGTTGTTGGTGGTGGATGACCTGAACCATATCCTGGGCCTGATCACCGCCACGGACCTGACCAGCGAGAAACCCATGCAGGTGGTGCAGACCCAGGGCATCCGCCATTCCGATGTCATGGTCAAGGACATCATGACACCCCGGGAGCGTCTGGAAGTGCTGTGTATGGACGACCTGAAGGCCGCCCGGGTTGGGGATGTCGTCGCCACCTTGAAGGCCCATGGGCGGCAGCATGCTCTGGCCGTGGAGCGCACTCTGGACAGGGGACAGATACTGCGCGGCATGTTTTCCATTTCCCAGATCAATCGCCAGCTCGGTACCCAGGTGGAAACCCTGGGGGTGGCCGGCACCTTTGCTGAGCTGGGCATGGAGCTGGCCCGCTAGGTCTACGCCATGGCACTGGTTCCCCGCCCCGCCAGCCTGCCCGGTTCCGCCGGGCAGTGGGGCGAGGGGGTTCCGCTCATGAAGCTGGTCCCCAAGCGCGATGGGCAGGGACGGCTTTATGCAGATTTCATGATGATGGCGCCAGAATTCAAGCACCGCAGCCCGGCTGAGGTGGGGGCGCTACTCGCTGTCATCCAGGGTGTGCTGGCCCGGTTTGGCAACCGGGTGGCTTTCGCGGATTTCAATATGAAGATCCATGTGCTCTGGGTGTCCCTGGAAAGTACACCTGGGCTCATGGTCCAGGTGGTAGCGGCACTCCGTTCCCGGGTGCCGGAGCTCAAGCTCGTTGCCCATCATGCCAATCAAGGGGGTGAAACGTGGTGAAAAAAATTGTTCTAGGGGTGCTGGGTCTGGTCTTTTCCGCCCAGGCAATTGCCCAGGCGGCTGGCGCGGCAGGCATGCCCTATGTCCCCCTGTGGGTCTTGCAGCCTCAGCCCCAATGGGTGCCGCTCCCCCTGGCCATGCCCCAGGGCGGCACGGTTCAGGTCCTGCCGCCCAGGCAGGTGCCTTATCCGACGCCTTTCTGGATGTGGTACGTGCCCGGCCCGGCCCCGGCTTCCGTTCCTGCGCCCGCCCCAAGGCAGCAACCCGGTGCCCAGGTTGTCAGCCCAGCTGCGGCCGGCGGGAATTCGCCCGGGCTGGAGCAGAAATCGGCAGCCCCCACGCCGGTTACGCTGCCCAATATGGATGCTGCGCTTCCTACACCCACGTCCGCAGGAGTGGAACCTGCCGCCCTGCAGCCAGCCGCGAAGGAGGCTCTCCAGCCAGGCCCGGCCGCCTACGACGAAACGGCGTCGGCCATCGGCCAGCCCGTGGCATTGTCGGAACCAGAACCTGCGCCGGCACTGGTGCCAGTCGCAAAGGCCCGTACGGCGGTGAAGCAGCGGAGCAACGCTAGTACCGCGGCAGCCACTCCGAAGACCGTGGTCGCATCGCCCGCCAAGGCCGGCAAGGCTGGCAATAACGGCAAGAAAAGCCGCAAGTTGTGCTGGATGAACGGCCGCCTGGACGTGTGTGACTGAAGCAGCCTGCCTACCCATCCGGGTAGGGGGCAAGTCCACAAAGACCAAGTAAAATACTCAAGTAAATGCGGTGGGCTTGAAAAGAGCAGTTATGCCTTCACTTTCACGCTGTTTCGCCGCATCAGTCATCCATCCAACCGAGGTAAGCCATGTCCGTATCTGAACAACAGGTCCAAGAAGCCCTGAAAACGCTCGTTGATCCCAATACCCAGCGGGATTTCATTTCCTCCAAGTCCGTGAAGAACATCAAGGTGGACGGCGACAAGGTGACCCTGGACGTGGTGTTGCCCTATCCCGCCAAGATGGTGTCCACTGAAATCAAGGCCATGGTGGAAGACAAGATCAAGGCGGCCACGGGTGCCAGCGCCAGTGCCAACGTGACCTGGAAAGTGGTGGCCCACAGCGTGCAAAAGGGCGTGAAGCTGATCCCGGGCGTGAAGAACATCATCGCGGTGGCCTCCGGCAAGGGCGGGGTGGGCAAATCCACCACGGCCGTGAACCTGGCCCTGGCCCTGGCCGCCGAAGGCGCCAAGGTGGGCATGCTGGATGCTGACATCTACGGGCCTTCCCAGCCCACCATGCTGGGTATCCATGGCCGGCCCGAATCCGCCGACGGCCAGAACCTGGAACCCATGCTGGGCCATGGCCTGCAAGCCATGTCCATCGGCTTCCTGATCGACGTGGAAACCCCCATGGTCTGGCGGGGCCCCATGGTGACCCAGGCTTTGGAACAATTGCTGAACAACACCAAGTGGAGCGATCTGGATTACCTGGTGGTGGACCTGCCCCCGGGTACCGGCGACATCCAGCTCACCCTGGCCCAGCGGGTGCCCGTCACCGGCGCCGTGATCGTCACCACCCCCCAGGACATTGCCCTCATCGATGCCCGCAAGGGTTTGAAAATGTTCGAGAAAGTGGGTGTGCCCATCCTGGGTATCGTGGAGAACATGAGCCTGCACATCTGCTCCAAGTGCGGCCATGAAGAGCGCATCTTCGGTGAAGGCGGCGGCGAGCGCATGTGCAAGGACTACGGCGTGGAATTCCTCGGCGGCCTGCCCCTGGACATCCATATCCGCGAAGACGCCGACACGGGCAAGCCTTCCGTGGTGGCCGATCCGGAAAGCCGTATCGCCCAGATCTACCGGCAGATCGCCCGCCGGGTGGCGGTGAAGGTGGGGGATATGGCCGTGGATCACAGCTCCAAGTTCCCCAGCATCGTGATCCAGAACAGCTGAGTGTCTGCTGCTGGTCGAGAAAGGCGCCTGTCCGGGCGCCTTTTTAATTTCCAGGGGATATAGCCCGCTCCCGGCTGAAATTGCTTCATTGACGCGGGGATTTTGTCTATCATACGGCGTATGACAAAAGTCTCCGAAAACTTGGCCCATCCCTATGGCGCAACCCAGCCGGTTGCGCGGGTCAACGCGCGTCTGGATGAGGCGACCCAGCGGGAACTTCAGCAACTGGTGCGGGATACCGGTGCCAGCGTGACCGAGGTGATCCGCGAGGCCATCCACCGTTATTACCTCCAGGAAGCAGCCCAGCCCCATACAGTGGCTGACGATTTTGCCGATCTGATCGGCAGCATCGCCGGACCTGCCGAGCTTTCGGTGGATTACAAGCGCATCCTGGCGGAATCCCTGGCCCGCAAGCACGGATGATCATCGCCGATACGGGGTTCTGGCTGGCCCTGTTCAACCGGGAGGATGCATGGCACGAACGGGCCGTGAGCGTGAGCCGGGTGTTAAGGGAACGCCTGGTCACTACCTGGCCGGTACTCACTGAAGCGACCCACCTGCTGGCTGCCCGGGGCCATCAGACGGTGGCCATGCGTTTCCAGGAGCGGTGTTTTTCCGGCGCCGTGGATATCGTGGACCTCGACGACAAGGCCCGCCCCAGGGTGCTGGAACTGATGCGCAAATATGAAGGCCTGCCCATGGACCTGGCGGACGCCTCTTTGGTGATCCTCGCTGAAAAGTTGGGCCATGGGCGTATCCTGTCCACGGATCAGCGTGACTTCCAGGCCTATCGCTGGAAGAATCATGCCCCTTTCGAAAACCTGCTGCTGGGCTGAGGACATGAGCATCAAATCCGACAAGTGGATCCGCCGTATGGCGCAAGAGCACGCCATGATCGAGCCCTTCGAGCCCGGCCAGGTCAAGCAGGCCAACGGCGGGAAGATCGTCTCCTACGGCACTTCAAGTTATGGCTACGACGTGCGATGCGCCAATGAATTCAAGGTATTCACCAACCTGAACCACACCCTGGTGGATCCGAAGAATTTCGACCCGGATTCCTTCGTGGAGATTACGGCCGACTCCTGCATCATCCCCCCCAACTCCTTTGCCCTGGCCCGAACCGTGGAGTACTTCCGCATCCCCCGGGACACCCTGGTGGTCTGCCTGGGCAAGAGCACCTATGCCCGTTGCGGCATCATCGTCAACGTGACCCCCCTGGAGCCCGAATGGGAAGGCCACGTGACCCTGGAGTTTTCCAATACCACGCCTTTGCCGGCCCGCATCTACGCCAACGAAGGCGTGGCCCAGATGCTGTTCTTCCAGAGTGATGAGGTCTGCGAAACCTCCTACCGGGACCGGGGCGGCAAGTATCAGGGCCAGACCGGCGTCACCCTGCCCAAGATCTAGGTGCAGGCATTACAGGTTGGGCGTGGCTAGAGCCACGTCCCCCTCCCTTCCGTTTCCCCGGCAATTCCCTGCGGCATCTTGTCGCATATCAGACCCATATATCTTTAGATAGGCTTTACCCCGCTTCCATACGGTTACGTCTTGCTTGACCGTGTGTTGGACGTGCCCCTTTGTGGGGCACGCCATTATTGCGTATGCACTTGCGGGGGAAGTCAGGCATGTTCCAGACAGAAGAACCATTGCGCCGGGGTACGGCAAAACGGGCTGGGCTGGTTCGGGAAATCGCATTCACGCTGCTGGTGAAACTGATGCTGCTCTATGGCATCTGGTGGGTCTTTTTCAGCGAGCCCCAGTTGCCCGACATGATCCAGGGCCTGGATCCCGGCCTGGTGGCCGACCGGTTGGCCTCTCCCTCCATCCCCAAGATTTCCAACCACCCCTGACCCAGATGGAGTGCCGCCATGGTGACTGAAGAAGTCGTCGACCTTTCGCGATTGCAGTTCGCTGCCACCGCTTTCTACCACTTCCTGTTCGTGCCCCTGACCCTGGGGTTGTCCTTCCTGCTGGCCATCATGGAGACCACCTACGTCATGACCGGCAAGGAGATCTACCGGGACATGACCAAGTTCTGGGGCAAGCTGTTCGGCATCAACTTCGCCCTCGGCGTCACCACGGGCATCACCATGGAGTTCCAGTTCGGCACCAACTGGGCCTACTACTCCCACTACGTGGGGGACATCTTCGGCGCCCCCCTGGCCATCGAGGGTCTCATGGCCTTCTTCCTGGAATCCACTTTCATCGGCCTGTTCTTCTTCGGCTGGAACAAGCTCAGCAAGCGGGAACACCTGGTCATCACCTACCTGACCGCCATCGGTTCCAACCTGTCGGCGGTGTGGATCCTCATCGCCAACGGCTGGATGCAGAACCCGGTGGGGGCGGAGTTCAGTTGGGTCACCATGCGCATGGAAATGACCTCCTTCTGGGACCTGCTGTTCAACCCGGCGGCCCAGGCCAAGTTTGTGCATACGGTTTCGGCGGGCTACGTGACCGGGTCCCTGTTCGTGTTGGGTATTTCCTCTTGGTACCTGCTGAAAGGCCGGGACATCGAGTTCGCCAAGCGTTCCTTCCGCATCGCTGCCGCCTTTGGTTTCGCCTCGGCCCTGTCGGTGATCGTGCTGGGTGACGAATCCGGCTACGCCGTGACCAAACACCAGCACACCAAGCTGGCGGCCATGGAAGGCATGTGGGAAACCGAGGCGGCCCCGGCCAGCTTCACCCTCTTCGCCATCCCCGACGACGCGACCCGGACCAACCACCTGGAGATCAAGGTGCCCTATGCCCTGGGCCTGATCGCCACCCGTTCCACGGACACGGTGTTGCCCGGCATCAACGATCTGGAGAAGAACGCGGCCCAGCGCATCGCCCGGGGCGCTCTTGCCGTGGTGGCCCTGGAGAAACTACGGGCCAATACCGCCGACGAAGCCACCCGGCTGTTGTTCGAAACCCACAAGGCGGACCTGGGCTACGGCCTGCTGCTGAAGAAGTACACCGCCGACGTGAGTCAGGCCACGCCAGAGATGATTGCCCAGGCAGCCCGGGATTCCATCCCGGCAGTGGCCCCCATGTTCTGGACCTTCCGCATCATGGTGCTGCTGGGCTTCCTGTTCCTGGCCCTGTTCGGTCTGTCGTTCTGGTTCTCGGTGAAGAACACATTCATGCAAAAGCGCTGGTTGCTGAAGTGGGCCGTCTGGTTCATTCCCATGCCCTGGATCGCCTGTGAAATGGGCTGGTTCGTGGCGGAATACGGCCGCCAGCCCTGGACCATCTACGGTGTGCTGCCCACCCACCTGTCCACCTCCACCCTGTCTGCCGGCAGTTTGTACGGCTCCCTCGCCGGGTTCATGTTCTTCTATACCGGCTTGCTTATCGTGGAGATGTACCTGATGTTCAAGTACGCCCGGCTGGGCCCCAGTTCCCTGGGGGTGGGTCGCTATCACTTCGAAACCTCCCCGCAACCCGCTCGCGCCTGATGCCCCGGACAAGGAGACTGACATGCTGGATTACGAAACCCTGAAAATCGTCTGGTGGCTGCTGGTGGGGGTGTTGCTGCTGGGTTTTGCCGTCATGGACGGCCACGATATGGGCGTGGGGGCCCTGTTGCCCTTCGTAGGCAAGGACGATGTGGAGCGGCGCGTGGTCATCAACACCGTGGGGCCCCACTGGGACGGTAACCAGGTGTGGTTCATCACCGGTGGCGGCGCCATCTTCGCCGCCTGGCCCCTGGTCTACGCCACGGCCTTCTCCGGCTTCTACTGGGCCATGCTGGCGGTGCTGTGGGCCCTGTTCTTCCGGCCCGTGGGCTTCGACTACCGCAGCAAGGTGGCGGACTCCCGCTGGCGCACGGCCTGGGACTGGGGCCTGTTCGTGGGCGGCGCGGTGCCTGCCCTGATCTTCGGCGTGGCCTTCGGGAACCTCTTGCAAGGGGTGCCCTTCCACTTCGAGGACAACCTGATGCCCGTCTACACCGGCACCTTCTGGGCCCTGTTGAACCCCTTCGCCCTGCTGGCCGGGGTGGTGAGCCTGTCCATGCTGGTCTTCCACGGTGCCAACTACCTGATGGTGCGCACCGAAGGGGCGGTTTACCAAAGGGCCAAACTGGCTTCCACCCTCTTCGGGGTGGTCATGCTGGCGGCCTTTGCCGGCGCCGGCGTGTGGGTGTCCCAGGGCATCGACGGTTATGTGATCACCTCTGCCGTGGACCCGGGCGCCCTGCCCAACCCCCTGGACAAGACGGTGGAACTGAAGGCCGGGGCCTGGATGGCCAACTTCGCCGCCATGCCCCTGCTCTGGCTGGTGCCCGGCGCCGGCTTCCTGGGCGGCATCGCGGGTCTGCTGTTCGCCCGCATGGACAAGCCGGTGCTGGCCTTCATCGGCAGTGCCGTGGCGGAACTGGGGGTCATCGGCACCGCCGGTGTGGCCATGTTCCCCTTCGTCATGCCGTCCTCCAGCGACCCCCGTTCCAGCCTCACCGCCTGGGACAGCGTGTCCAGCCATCTGACCCTGGAGGTCATGTTCTGGGCGGCCCTGATCTTCACCCCCATCGTCATCGCTTACACCGGCTGGGCCTATCGGAAGATGGCCGGCAAGGTGACCCCGGCCTACATCCAGGCCAACGACCATTCCGCTTATTGATTTCGCCGAAGGAGAGAAACATGTGGTATTTCGCCTGGGTGCTGGGTCTTTCCGCCGCCCTCATGCTGTCTGTGCTCAACGCCATGTGGTTCGAGGCCCAGGAATGCGCGAAGGAGGGCGGGCAGACGAACTGAACGGGCTGCTTCCCGGACTGAACCCCGCTACGGCGGGGTTTTTTCATTCATGACAGCCGGGAGTTTTTTCGCCCCCGGACGCGAAGAATTCACACGCCCGGCCGGGTGGATTCCTATAATCCGCGCCATTCCATCGATTCTGCCCTTGCCCAGGAGCGGCCATGCATTTCCATTTTCCAGTCATCATCATCGACGAGGACTTCCGTTCCGAGAATGCCTCCGGCTTGGGTATCCGTGCCCTGGCCAAGGCCCTGGAGGACGAGCGCATGGAAGTGCTTGGGGTGACCAGCTACGGCGACCTGTCCTCCTTTGCCCAGCAGCAGAGCCGGGCGTCAGCCTTCATTCTGTCGGTGGATGACGAAGAGTTCGCCGGGGACGAGGCGGATGCCACCATCGCCGAGTTGCGGGCCTTCGTGGAGGAAATCCGTTTCCGCAACCGGGATATCCCCATTTTCCTGTACGGCGAGACCCGCACCTCCCGTCATATCCCCAATGACGTGTTGCGGGAACTCCATGGCTTCATCCACATGTATGAAGACACGCCGGAGTTCATCGCCCGCAACATCAAGCGGGAAGTGAACGCCTACCTGGATTCCCTGCCGCCCCCCTTCTTTCGGGCCCTGACCCACTACGCGGCGGACGGCTCCTATTCCTGGCACTGCCCTGGCCATTCCGGCGGTGTGGCCTTCCTGAAGAGTCCCGTGGGACAGATGTTCCACCAGTTCTTCGGCGAGAACATGCTCCGCGCCGATGTCTGCAACGCCGTGGAGGAATTGGGGCAGCTGCTGGACCACACCGGTCCCGTGGCCGCTTCGGAGCGCAACGCCGCCCGCATCTTCAACTGCGACCATCTGTATTTCGTCACCAACGGCACTTCCACCTCCAACAAGATCGTCTGGCACGCAGCGGTGGCGCCGGGGGACGTGGTGGTGGTGGACCGCAACTGCCACAAGTCGGTGCTCCACGCCATCATCATGACCGGGGCGATCCCCGTATTCCTGATGCCCACCCGCAACCACTACGGCATCATCGGTCCCATTCCCAAGGCGGAATTCGAGTGGGCCAACATCCAGAAAAAGATCGCCGCCCACCCCTTCATCAAGGACAAGGCCATCAAGCCCCGGGTGCTCACCATCACCCAGTCCACCTATGACGGCATCCTCTACAACGTGGAGGAGATCAAGGCCGAGTTGGACGGCCGGATCGACACCCTGCACTTTGACGAGGCCTGGCTGCCCCACGCCGCCTTCCATGATTTCTACGGCGACTACCACGCCATCGGTGCAGACCGGCCCCGCTGCATGGATTCCATGGTGTTTTCCACTCAGTCCACCCACAAGTTGCTGGCGGGCCTGTCCCAGGCATCCCAGATCCTGGTGCAGGACGCCCAGCAAACCCGGCTGGATCGGGACGTGTTCAACGAGGCCTTCCTCATGCACACCTCCACCAGCCCTCAGTACGCCATCATCGCCAGCTGTGACGTGGCGGCGGCCATGATGGAAGCCCCCGGCGGCACCGCCCTGGTGGAGGAATCCATCGCCGAGGCCCTGGATTTCCGTCGCGCCATGCGCAAGGTGGGCACCGAACTGGGTCTGGACTGGTGGTTCAAGGTCTGGGGGCCCGCCGACCTGTCGGAAGAAGGCATCGAGGAACGGGAAGCCTGGATGCTCAAGGCGGGGGAGGGCTGGCACGGCTTCGGCGACGTGGCCCCGGGCTTCAACCTGCTGGACCCCATCAAGGCCACCATCATCACCCCGGGCCTCAACATGGAAGGGGACTTCGCCGAAGACATCGGCATTCCCGCCGCCATCGTCACCAAATACCTGGCGGAGCACGGGGTCATCGTCGAAAAGACGGGCCTCTATTCCTTCTTCATCATGTTCACCATCGGCATCACCAAGGGCCGCTGGAACACCATGGTCACCGAGCTCCAGCAGTTCAAGGACGACTACGACGGCAACCAGCCCCTGTGGCGGGTGATGCCCGAGTTCGTGGCCAAGCACCCCCGCTACGAGCGGGTGGGTCTCAAGGACCTGTGCGACCAGATCCATGCCATCTACAAGGCCAACGACGTGGCTCGCCTGACTACGGAGATGTACCTCTCGGAGATGGCGCCCGCCATGCGTCCCGCCGACGCCTTTGCCAAGATGGCCCACAAGGAAATCGAACGGGTGGAGATAGACCACCTGGAAGGCCGCATCACCTCCATTCTCCTGACCCCCTACCCGCCGGGCATTCCCCTGCTGATTCCCGGCGAGCGTTTCAACGCTACCATCGTCCGCTACCTGCGCTTCACCCGGGAATTCAACGAGCGCTTTCCCGGCTTTGAAACCGATGTGCATGGCCTGGTGAAGGAACGGGACAACGGCAAGACCCGGTATTACGTGGATTGCGTTGCATAAGACGAGTGACAAGGTGCAAGGAAGGCGCTACGCGCCTGCAAGGTCCAAGGAACCTAGACCTAGACTTTGCTTGCCCCTTGCCCCTGCCAGTCTTGATATCCGCCTGATTTATCAATAGAATCCTGCCCCTCTCCGAGCCCGCCCGGAAATATCCCAGGCGGGCTCGGTTTTTTCCGCCTTGCCGCACCCCGGACGCACGGGGGTGGCCCGAGCCCAAAAGGAGTTCCAATGCGTCATTACGAGATCGTTTTCCTCGTCCATCCGGACCAGAGCGAGCAGGTGCCCGCCATGGTCGAGCGCTACAAAGCCCAGGTCGCAGCCCGCAACGGCCATGTCCACCGCCTGGAAGACTGGGGCCGCCTGCAACTGGCCTACACCATCCAGAAGATGCACAAGGCCCACTACGTGCTGATGAACATCGAGTGCGACCAGGAGACCCTGAACGAGCTGGAGCACGGCTTCCGCTTCAACGATGCCATCCTGCGCCACCTGACCCTGGTGCGTGACGGCGCGGTCACCGAGCCCTCTGTCATGATGAAGGGCGAGAAGGCCCGCAACCTCATGGCAGCCCAGGGTGCGGCCGAGGCATCTGCCGAGCAAGCCGCCTGAACCGCTTCGAGCTGACCGCCCGGTTGCTGGACCATGCCGGGTTGCGCCACACCCCCGCCGGCATTGCCGCGCTACGCCTGAAGGTGGCCCATGAGGGCCCCCAGGAAGAAGCAAAGCGACAGCGGGCTGTGGTGATGGAAACGGAAGTGGTGGCCTTCGGCCCGGTGGCCGAAGCCCTGGCGAAGGAAAAACAGGGCAGCGCCCTGAGACTCGCCGGCTTCCTGGACCGCAAAGGCGCCCAAGGACATCTGGGCACCCAGCTCGAACTGCATGTAACCGGATTTGAACGTATTGAGGAGTAATTGAAATGGCTTTCATCAAACGCAAGCCCCGTCCCAAGAACCCCAACGGCGGCGCCCTGTTCCGTCGCAAGAAGTTCTGCCGCTTCACCGTCGAGAAGGTGAAAGAGGTGGACTACAAGGATGTGGACACCCTGAAGGACTTCATCAACGAGCAGGGCAAGATCATCCCCGCTCGCATCACCGGTACCAAGGCCCGTTACCAGCGCCAGCTCTCCACTGCCATCGAGCGCGCCCGTTTCCTGGCCCTGCTGCCTTACACCGACCAACACAACAGCTGATCAGGAGCGCGACATGGAAATCATCCTGATGGATAAAGTGGCCAACCTGGGCAACCTGGGCGACGTGGTCAAAGTGAAGGACGGTTACGCCCGTAACTACCTCATTCCCCAGAAAATGGCCAAGCGGGCCAACAAGGCCAACATCGCCGAGTTCGAAGCCCGCAAGGCCGAACTGGAAAAGCAGGCGGCCGAAAAGCTGGCCGCCGCCCAGGCCCGGGCTGAAACCCTGAATGGCTTCACCGTCACCGTCAGCCAGAAGGCCGGCGTGGACGGCCGCCTGTTCGGCTCCGTCACCAACGTGGACATCGCCGAAGCCCTCACCGCCGCCGGCCATGCCGTGGTCAAGGCGGAAGTGCGCCTGCCCGACGGTCCCTTCAAGGCCGTGGGCGAGTACCCTGTGACCCTGGCCCTGCACACGGATGTCACCTGTGACATCACCGTTGCCGTGGTGGGACAAAGCTAAGGCTTTTCCGTTCTCCCCGCACAGGGGGCGGAATCAGAGGGCCGCGCAAGCGGCCCTTTGCTTTTCTTCGGCTAAAATCCCCGCTCTCCATTCCTGCCCTGCCTCCCGACCCGCCCCATGTCCAGCGCCCTCGACCAGGAACTCGCAGCCCTCAAGCTGCCACCCCATTCCGTGGAGGCGGAACAGTCCGTGCTGGGCGGCCTGTTGCTGGAAAACAATGCCTGGGAACGCATCGCCGACCTGATCGTCGAGCAGGATTTCTACCGCGCCGACCATCGCGCCATCTGGCGGCAGATCACCCGGCTGGTGGAAGAAAACAAACCCGCCGACGTGGTCACCGTGGCCGAGGCCCTGGAATCCCTGGGCACCCTGGACGATATCGGAGGCCTGGCCTACCTGGCGGCCCTGGCCCAGAACACCCCCTCCGCCGCCAATATCCGCCGCTACGCCGAAATCGTCCGGGAGCGATCCGTGCTGCGCAAGCTGGCAGAAGTGGGTACGGGCATCGCCGAATCTGCCTTCAGTCCCGGCGGCCGCTCTGCGACCCAGATCCTGGACGAGGCCGAGGCCAAGGTGTTCGAGATCAAGGAGGCGGGGGCCAAGGCCACCCAGGGCTTCCTCGCCATGCAGCCCTTGCTCATGGAAGTGGTGACCCGCATCGACGAGCTTTACAACCGGGAAAACCCCAATGAGGTCACGGGTGTGGCCACCGGCTTTGCTGACCTGGACACCAAGACCTCCGGCTTGCAGCCCGGGGATCTGATCATCGTCGCCGGCCGGCCGAGTATGGGTAAAACGGCCTTCAGCCTGAATATCGCCGAAAACGTGGCCCTGGACACCCCCCATTCCGTGGCCGTGTTCAGTATGGAAATGGGCGCGGCCCAGCTGGTGATGCGGATGCTGGGCTCCGTGGGGCGCCTGGACCAGCACAAGCTGCGCACCGGCCGCATCTCGGAAGATGACTGGCCCCGGCTGACCCACGCCCTGGGGCGGCTGAACGAAACCCCCATGTACATCGACGAGTCCCCGGGCCTCACCGCGATGGAAGTCCGGGCCCGGGCCCGGCGGCTGGCCCGGCAGTGCAAGGACGACAAGCCCCTGGGACTCATCGTCATCGACTACCTGCAACTCATGTCCGGCACCGGCAGCGGCGAAAACCGGGCCACGGAAATCTCCGACATCTCTCGCTCCCTGAAGGGGCTGGCCAAGGAGTTGCACGTACCCGTCATCGCCCTGTCCCAGCTCAACCGCTCCCTGGAACAGCGGCCCAACAAGCGTCCGGTGATGTCCGACCTGCGGGAATCCGGCGCCATCGAACAGGATGCGGACGTGATCCTGTTCATCTACCGGGACGAGGTCTACAACCCGGACAGCCAGGACAAGGGCACCGCCGAGATCATCATCGGCAAGCAGCGGAACGGTCCCATCGGCACCGTGCGGCTCACCTTCCTGGGGGAGTTCACCCGGTTCGAGAATTTTGCTGCCGGCAGTGGTGGAGACTACGGCGGCGACTAAGCCCCGTTTTCTTTCCAGGTAACCCTGTTCATGGCCCGTCCCCTCGTTGCCCGCATCGACGCTGCTGCCCTGGCCCACAACCTGGGGGTGGCCCGGGCCGCCGCGCCCCGTTCAAAGGTCCTGGCGGTGGTCAAGGCCAATGGCTACGGCCATGGCCTGCTGCGGGTGGCCCGGGCCATGCGGGGAGCGGATGGCTTCGCCGTGCTCACCCTGGACGAGGCGGCTCAGTTGCGGGCCGAGGGCTACACCCATCCCATCGTCCTGCTGGAAGGCTTCTTCAGTCCCGACGAACTGCCGGAGATGGCCCGCCTGCGGTTGCGGCCCGTCATCCACCGGGAGGATCAGGTGGACATCCTCGCCCGGGCCCGGCTGGAAAACCGCCTGGACGTCCTGCTCAAGGTGGATACCGGCATGCATCGGCTGGGGGTTTCCCCCAAGCGGTTGGCCGCCACCCTGGAACGCCTGGGTGCCTTGTCCCAGGTGGGGCGGGTCACCCTGATGAGCCACTTCGCCCGAGCGGATGAAGCCGAGGTGGGTGTGGCTGGGCAACTGGCGGTGTTCAACGCGATGCTTCCCGGGGGAGAGGGAAGGGCCGCTACGGCATCAACAGTAGCGCCCACAACTCAGCCCTCTCCCGGGGGGAGAGGGGGTTATCCGGTCACCCTGGCCAATTCCGCAGCCCTGCTGCGCTATCCGGAAACCCACGGGGACTGGGTACGCCCGGGCATCATGCTCTACGGGGCCTCTCCTTTCAGCGACCAGGACGGGCTGGACCTGGGCTTGTTGCCAGCCATGCACCTGGAAAGCCAGCTTATTTCCGTGCGCCGGGTGGCCAAGGGCGAAGGCCTGGGTTACGGCCACCTGTTCGTCGCAGACCAGGACACCCAGGTGGGCATCGTCGCCTGCGGCTATGCGGATGGCTATCCCCGCCACGCCCCCACCGGCACCCCCGTGCTGGTGGCGGGGCAACTCACCCGCACCCTGGGCCGGGTGTCCATGGATATGCTCTGTGTGGACTTGACCCCGGTGCCCACCGCCCACGTGGGCAGTCCCGTGGTCCTATGGGGCGCCGGATTGCCGGCGGAACACGTGGCCGCCGCCGCCGGCACCCTTGCCTATGAACTCTTCACCGCCCTGGCTCCCCGGGTGCGGGTGGAAGACCTCTAACCGTCCTGCCCGCCCTGGCGGAAATCCAGAAAGAGAAACCCCATGTCAGACATCCTGGAAAAGATCCTCGCCACCAAGCGTCAGGAAGTGGCAGCCGCCCAGGCCGCCCGGCCCCTGGAGCAGGTTCGCGCCGCAGCCCTGGACGCCCTGCCGCCCCGGGACTTCGTCGGCGCCCTGCGCAGCCGGATCGCCGCCGGCCAGACTGCGGTCATAGCCGAAATCAAGAAAGCCAGCCCCAGCAAGGGGGTGATCCGGGCAGACTTCCGTCCCGCCGAAATCGCCGCCAGCTACCAGCAAGGGGGGGCGGCATGTCTGTCCGTGCTGACGGACAAGGATTATTTCCAGGGAGCCCCCGAATACCTGGTGGCGGCACGGAATGCGTGCAGCCTGCCTGTGCTGCGCAAGGATTTCATGATCGACCCTTACCAGGTCTATGAGGCCCGGGCCATGGGGGCGGATTGCATCCTGCTCATCGTCGCCGCCCTCAGCCTGGAAAAAATGCAGGAACTGGAAACCCTGGCCCACCAGTTAGGCATGGCCGTGCTGGTGGAAAGCCACGACGGCCAGGAGCTGGAAGCGGCCCTGCACCTCAAGACCCCCCTCATGGGCATCAACAACCGCAATCTGCGCACCTTTGAAACCCGTCTGGAAACCACCCTGGATCTGCTGCCCCGGATCGCAGCAGAACCCTCTCCCGCAAGCGGGGGAGGGCAGGGAGGGGGGGGGCGCATCGTGGTCACCGAAAGCGGCATCCTGGCGCCGGAAGACGTGGCCCTGATGCGCCGCCACCAGGTCCACGCCTTCCTGGTAGGGGAAGCCTTTATGAAAGCGCCCAGCCCTGGTGATGAACTGGCCCGCCTGTTTGCCGGTTGATTGGCTCAAAGCGATGCTGCAATGCGTGTTCAGGACAAAGCCGCACTGACGCCCTGGTTGCAGGCCCATACCAAAGTGCGCAAGCAGCATCCGAACGAGTAGGGGCCGCTTAACAGGCCCGAACCCTGTCCAATGCGTCTCCATAGAGCTAGCATATGTCTTGTCATATGCCTGAGGGGCCGAGCATGGAAAGCACACGCTACGTCAAACTGTTTCGTAATGGGCGCAACCAGGCCGTACGGATTCCGAGAGAGTTCGAATTGCCAGGTAGCGAAGCCATAGTCCGCCGGGAGGGAGACCACCTTGTCATTGCTCCGGTAAAACCCAAATCCCTCACCCGGCTGCTCGCCAGTCTCCAGCCTCTGGACGAAGACTTCCCTAGGATTGAAGAACTGACTGTTGAGCCTGTGGAATTCTGATGCCCTATCTACTGGACACAAACATCCTGTCTGACCTCGTCAAGCGCCCCCAGGGGGCGGTGGCGGCCCACATAGCCCGGGTGGGAGAGGCCGAAGTCTGTACCAGCCTTATTGTGGCGGCTGAACTCCGATATGGCGCTGCAAAGCGTGCTTCCCCCAGGCTGAGTGACCAGCTTGAGGCAATCCTGGCCGTGCTGCCTGTTCTGGCCCTGGAGACGCCCGTGGATAATATCTATGGCGATATCCGCGCAGACCTGGAACGTCGCGGGGCCCTTATAGGGCCGAATTATCTGCTTATCGCCGCCCATGCCCTGGCCCTGCAAGCGACACTGGTTACCGACAACACCCGCGAATTCATACGTGTCAAGGGTCTCAAAACAGAAAACTGGCTGGTGGCTTGAAAAGCAGGATCGCGTTGTGGTCTTGTTGCACACCTGCAACGCGACATGCAAAAAAATCCTTGCAAAACGTTTCATAACTTGGTGTGCCCTATAGAGATTGTGCAGAATCCGCCGCAACTTCTCGCGCGAGAGGTTTAAAGAAAGCAGTACTCAAGTGAAGCATGCAGTACCCCCCAAGGGAAAAGGCAACCGCCCAGACCCGACCGGGACAAAGTTTCATTAACCTGATAGGAGTATCAAGATGAAGAAATCCCTGATCGCTCTGGCTGTTGCTGGCGTTGTGTCCGCTCCCGCCTTCGCCGCTACCTCCAACGTGGATGTGTACGGTCAGCTGCGTATGTCCGTTGACCGCCTCAGCGTTGATGGCGACGACAATGACGGCTGGCAAATGACCGACCGCGTTTCCCGCATCGGCTTCAAGGGTTCCGAGGACCTGGGCGGTGGCCTGAAGGCCCTGTGGCAGATCGAGAGCCAGATGTCCATCGACGGTGGCACCATCGATTCCGGCCTGCGCAACACCTTCATCGGCCTGGCCGGTGGTTTCGGTACCGTGGTTCTGGGCCGTCACGACACCCCCTACAAGATGGTGGGTTCCGCTGACCTGTTCGGCGACACCGCGGCTGACGCCCAGTGCTCTGCTGGTGGCGTGGCTACCTCCCAGTGCATCATCGGCCGTAACGCCTTTGACAACCGTGCTGCCAACACCCTGGCCTACATCTCCCCCGACTTCAGCGGCTTCCAGGTTGCTGCCGCCATCGTTCCCGGTGAAGAGATGGGCGGTACCACCGCTAGCAACGACGCCAATGGTCTGATGGATGCCTACTCCCTGAGCGCCACCTACAAGAACGGCCCCCTGAACGCCGGTCTGGGCTACGAGCGTTTCGACGGCGACATGGCCAGCGCTGTCACCACCGGTCTGGAAGATCGTGACGCTTGGAAATTCAACATCGGGTACGCCTTCGGTGACCTGAAAGTGGGTTACACCTACGAGCGTTCCGACAACGCCTCTGTTGCCACCGGCCAGGAGCAAGACTCCGGTCACCTGTTGTCCGCTGCTTATGGCATGGGCCCCATCACCCTGGCTGCCCAGTATGGTCGTTTCAGCGATGACACTTCCGGTTTTGACGATGTCAAGCGTTGGACCGTTGGTGCCATTTACAGCCTGTCCAAGCGTACCAACGTGTACGCCGCCTACCATGACGGCAATGCCAACAACGCCGCTGGTACCGATATCGACGTCTGGACCTTCGGTATGAACCACTCCTTCTAATCTGGCTTAACGCTAGTTAGAAGCACTGAGCGGCCGCCTTCGGGCGGCCGTTTTTTTTTGTTCTCTTGATTTCTACGCTATTCCTTGAGCAGTCAGTGACGTGTGCCCTGGCGGCAATGAGGTGGCAAGGTCAACAGGACCGGGGCCCGCTGTGGTTCTGAGGGCACGAATGTGTCGGTTTTTTTTACATTTCACTCGGGGTTAAAAAAAATGCTTTTGTTAACCTTCTGTTTTTGATTGATTAATTTGTTCTGGTGCAATTATTGCTTATTCTTCCTGACGCTTTCCAAACTGTTCAAGGGGATTAAACATGATCCGTTCCATACCCAATCGATTGGCTGCCGCGCTGCTAGCCGCAGGACTTAGTGTGGGCGCCCAGGCTGCCGTCACAGACCTGGGACCCATTACCCAGGGGGCTACGCCCTTTGACGGTTTTGTGATTGGCCCGGCGGGTTCCGTTATTTTTGACGTATTCCTGCTGGAACTGCCGGCCAACGGTGGTTCGTCCTATGGCATCAAGAACTTTCCCCTGGACCTGGGGCCCGCTGGCACTTTCGGCAGCCTGTTTGAATCCATGTCCTTGAACGCGTTTGGTCTGGATGACACCCCCTTTACCGCGGACGACATCGAGTTGGCCATTAGCGCGCCTGCGGGGGGCGCTACCGAGCTGAGCCTGGATCTGCCCGGCAATCCTGGCGGTAAGGGATATATCAAGGTGGTGGGCATTTCCTCGGGTTCTGCTGGCGGCATCTACAGCGGCGCCATTGCAGTCACGCCCGTGCCTGAGGCAGAGACCTGGGCCATGTGGGCGGCCGGGTTGGGCCTGGTTGGGTTGCAGCTGCGCCGTCGTGCTCGTGCAAGTGGCCAATTGAGCTGATCGTTCCCAGGCGGGCGCCAAAGCGCCGGCCGGGTCAGTCCCACGGACTGCTGACGACCCCCTGAATTTTCAGGGGGTTTTTGTTTTTGACGCCCAGGAGTCGCCTCGAAAAACGTGGTTCGACAAGCTCACCACGTACGGAACTCCATGATTTATATGACACCGTTAGCACTGAGCTTGTCGAAGTGCGGGGTTGTTCCAGGTGCCGCAGGATGAATAAGGCAGAAACCCGCCTGAGATTGTCAGCCAATCGTCGGGCTCCCCACCCCGGTCGCCCCCTGGAACTTCCTGTTCTTGTCCGGGCCTGGTGCCGGGGGCGGTCGCCGATGCTAGGAGGCGGTTACGTCATGGAGGCACCATGGCTATAGGCTTTTCCCACCCACTTCGGGCTTTGCGTTCCCGGGATTTCCGCATTTATTTCGGCGGCCAGCTGGTTTCCATGGCAGGGACCTGGATGCAGCAGGTGGCTATGGGCTGGCTGGCTTACAAGCTTTCCGGTTCTGCCCTGGTATTGGGCTTGCTGGGCTTTGCCAGCCAGACTCCCATTCTGCTGTTCGGCCTGCTGGGGGGTGTATGGGTGGACCGCATGGACCGGCGCCGGTTGATGTTCTGGACCCAGGCCTTGTCACTGGTTCAGGCCCTGACCCTGGCGGTGCTCACCTGGCAGGGATGGATAACGGCGCCCCTGCTGCTGTTCCTGGCGTTTCTTCTCGGCTGTATCAACGCCGTGGATCTCCCGGCCCGGCAGTCCCTGCTGGTGCATCTGGTGGATGACCGGGCCTTGCTGCCCAACGCCATTGCCCTGAATTCCACCCTGGTGAACGTGTCCCGCTTTCTTGGGCCGGCCCTGGCGGGCTTCGTGATTGCCTGGGCGGGGGAGGCGGTGTGCTTCCTGTTGAACGCCCTGTCCTATCTGGCGGTGTTGCTGGCCTTGCTGGCCCTCCACGCTCGGCCTGGTGGCGATGCCTCCAAACATCCCTGGCTGGCCTTGCAAGAGGGCTTGCAATACATCAGGGGCCATGGGGATATCCGCATGTTCCTGGCCCTGGTGGCGGCGGTGAGTTTTTTGCTGACACCTTATGTGGTGTTGATGCCCATCTTCGCCAAAATGGAATTTGCCGGAGATGCCCGCACCCTGGGCCTGCTGGTGGGCAGTGCGGGGTTCGGCTCCTTGCTTGCGGCCCTGTTTCTCAGCTCCCGGCCCTCGGTGGCGGGGCTGGGGCGGCGGGTGTCCCTGGTTGTGCCCCTGGGGGGCATGGCCCTGGCCCTGTTCGGCTTGAACACGGTGCATGGACTGGCTTACCCCATCCTCATGGTGGTGGGCTTTTCGGTGGTGATGGCGGCGGCGGGCACCAACACCCTGTTGCAACACTGGGTGCGGGACGACATGCGGGGCCGGGTGATGTCCGCCTTCACCCTGGCTTTTTTGGGTATCGCGCCGATAGGCAGCCTGGCCATGGGCAGCCTGGCGGAACAGGTGGGTATCCGTCCCACCCTGGTGGTTTTTGGTTTGACACTGGTGGCGGTGGGCCTAGTGCATCGCCGGGCCCTTTGGCGTCGGCATGGGTCCGGTCAGAGTGATCAGATCTGCCGATCCCAATAGGGTTCTCCGGCCAGGGCCTCGGCCAGATAGTCGATGAAGGTCCGCACCCGCCGGGAAAGATGGCGGGTGGGCGGATAGACCGCGTAGGCGGAAAGCTCCGGCCAGGCATGGTCCGTCAGCAGGGCCACAAGGCGGCCGGCCTTCAAGGCTTCATGCACGAAAAAGGTGGGCGAGCGGATCAGGCCCTGGCCCGCCAGGGCAGCGCTCAGCAGGAACTCGCCGCTGCTGCTGGCCAGATGCACGGGCACCCGCACGCTGCCAGGGCGGCCATCGGGGGCGGTGTAGGTCCACAGGTCCGGGTCCCGGGGGTTGCTGTATACCAGGCAGGCGTGGCTTTTGAGGTCCGGGGCGGTGGCGGGAGTGCCGCGCCGGGCCAGGTAGTCCGGGCTTGCATAGACGCCGCTGCGGATGGGGGCCAGTCGCCGGGCAATGAGGCTGGAATCCTCCAGCCGGGCGATGCGGATGGCCAGGTCGAAGCCCTCCTGCACCAGGTCCGCCTGGCGGTCGTTGAAGTCCAGTTCGAAGCGCAGGTCCGGGTGCTGAACCATGAAGGCCTGGATGAGGGGGGCCAGATGCAACAGGCCGAAGGACTGGGGCAGGGTGACCTTGAGGCGCCCGGTGAGGGCCCCGTGGGCCTGACGCAGGTTGGCTTCCGCCTCGTCCAGATCGGCAAGGATGGCCACGCTGCTTTCATAGAAGGCCCGGCCATCGTCGGTGAGATTGAGCCTGCGGGTGGTGCGGTGAATGAGGGTGGCCCTCAGCCGGGTTTCCAGTTCCGCCAGCCGGCGGCTGACGACGGATTTGGCCAGGCCCAGGCGTTCGGCGGCCGCGCCAATGCCGCCGGTTTCCACCACGGCTACATAGATTTCAAGAAGGGCGAAGCGGTCCACAATTATTTGCACATATAAGAACAATCAATTGCCATGATTGATCTTTATCCTTCATATGGCAACGACAAGAATGGGCTTCAGGACATCGCCGATGTCTCCCGACTGGAGATCAGACCATGCAAGCCCATCATGAAACCCCTGACAGCGCTGCTACCCATTCTGCCCACCAGGCCCCGCTTCAGGTGCTGCGCATCGATGCCAGCGCCCGCAGGGCAGGGTCCGTCACCCGCCGTCTGGCGGATATCCTGTTGCAGGAATTGGACCACCGGGAGGGTGGAATCGAAGTCGCCCATCGGGATCTGGCCGAGGGCATGCCCCTGCTGGATGAAGACTGGGTAGCCGCCAATATCATCGACCCGGGCCAGCGCAGCGAACCCCAGCGCCAGGCCCTGGCCCATTCCGATACCCTGGTGGCGGAAGTGCAGGCAGCCGATGTGCTGGTCATCGCCACGCCCCTCTACAATTTCGGCGTGCCGGCAAGCCTGAAGGCCTGGGTCGACCAGATTGCCCGGGCGCGGCTTACCTTCCGCTACACGGAACAGGGGCCGGAGGGGCTTCTGAAGGGCAAGAAGGCCTACGTGCTGGTGGCGACCGGCGGCACCGCCGTGGAGGGTGAGATAGATTTCGCCACTCCCTGGCTGCGAGTTGTATTGGGCTTCATGGGTATCACGGATGTGGAGGTGATAGCCGCAGACCGGAGCATGACCCGGGGAGAAGAAGCGCTGCTGGCCGCCGAGGCACGCATTGTCACGACCCTGGAGCGGGACTTGAATGTACTCGCCGTCGCCTGAGAACCGATCATTTCTATCCCGATCGAAAGACCATCTGGGAAGGAGCACATCATGAACCCTCGCAAGATCCGCCAACTCGTCCCCGCCCTGGCCACCTCCGACGGCGCAGGGGTCTCCCTGCGGCGCAGCATCGGCACCCAGGCTCTGAAGCACCTGGACCCGTTCCTGATGCTGGATCACTTCGGCAGCGAAAACCCGAATGAGTACATCGCCGGTTTTCCTGATCATCCCCACCGGGGCTTCATCACGTTCACATACATGCTGGATGGCCACATGGAGCACCGGGACAGCATGGGCAACCGGGGCGACCTGGGGGCCGGTGGCGCCCAGTGGATGAAGGCCGCCAGCGGTGTGATCCATTCCGAGATGCCCCGGCAGGTGGATGGACTGATGCGGGGCTTCCAGTTGTGGATCAACCTGCCGGCGGCGGAGAAGATGTCGGCGCCGGAATACCAGGAGTTCACGCCCCAGGGCATTCCCGAGGTAACGATGGCGGGGCTGCGGGTCCGGGTGCTGGCAGGATCCTTCGCCGGTATGCCGGGCGCCGTGCAGGATGCCCACACGGACGTGCTCTACCTGGACGTGGACCTGAAGGCCGAGACCCCGTTCAGTCAGTTGGTACCGGAGGGCCACAATGCCTTCCTATATGTATATGAAGGAGATGCCCAGGTACAGGACACTCCTTTGCCGACCCATCAACTGGCGGTTCTGGGTGCCGGGGACACCGTGGAACTGACGGCCGGGCATACCGGTGCCCGCTTTATCCTGGTGGCCGGCCGGCCCATCGGCGAACCCGTGGTCCAGTACGGGCCCTTCGTCATGAATAGCCGGGAGGAGATCGAACAGGCCTTTGCCGATTACCGGGACGGCAGACTGGTGCGGGAGCGGGGGGCCATGAAGGGGGCTAATTGATCGGGCCCGGGGTCATGTCCATCGTCATTCCCGCCTTCGCGGGAATGACGGTACTTGAAGGTCTTATAAATAGTCGGCTGGACTAGAGTGAAGAGGGAAGACCCGGACGATGGTCCCCGGGCATGCACGGACTCTTCCATCAAGGAGGCAACATGACTGACATCCAGACCCTGCTCGGCGCCGAAGCCGAGTCCCTGCTCACCCATACCTGCCGCACCATTCCCGCCAGTGCCCTGCACCTGCCTGGGCCGGATTTCATCGACCGGGTGGTGGCGGGCAGCGACCGCACCCCCGGCACCATGCGGAGCTTTCAGCAGTTATTCAACAACGGCCGGCTGGCGGGCACGGGTTACCTGTCCATCCTACCCGTGGACCAGGGGGTGGAGCATTCCGCCGGGGCGTCCTTCGCGCCCAACCCGGAATACTTCGACCCGGAGAGCATCGTCCGTCTGGCCATGGAAGGGGGCTGCAATGCGGTGGCCTCCACCCTGGGGGTGCTGGGGGCGGTATCCCGCAAATACGCCCACAAGATTCCTTTCCTGGTGAAGCTGAACCACAACGAGATGCTCACCTACCCAACGATGCACGACCAGACCCTGTTCACCGACGTGCGCAAGGCCTTCGAGCTGGGGGCGGTGGCGGTGGGGGCGACGGTGTATTTCGGCTCCCCCGAATCCCGTCGCCAGGCCTGGGAGATTTCCCAGGCCTTCGCCGAAGCCCACCGCCTGGGCATGGTCACCTTCCTGTGGGCCTATCTGCGCAATTCCGCCTTCAAGAAGGATGGCGTGGATTACCACGAGGCTGCCGACCTCACGGGACAAGCCAACCATCTGGCGGCCACCATCGAGGCGGACATCGTCAAGCAGAAGCAGGCCACCAACAACAACGGTTACACGGCCATCGCCTTTGGCAAGACCCACCCCAAGGTATACAGCGAACTCACTTCAGACCATCCCATCGACCTGGTGCGCTACCAGGTGGCCAGCTGTTACATGGGGCGGGCGGGCATGATCAATTCCGGCGGTGCCTCCGGCGAGAACGACCTGGCCCAGGCGGT
The DNA here is from genome assembly GCA_040757575.1 of Pseudomonadota bacterium. GTDB lineage: Bacteria > Pseudomonadota > Gammaproteobacteria > Burkholderiales > Thiobacillaceae > PFJX01. Next base: position 135,006 of record JBFLXA010000001.1, on the reverse strand, counting down.
GCGTACGGCGGTGATCAACAAGCGGGCCGGAGGCATGGGCCTCATCTCCGGGCGCAAGGCCTTCCAGCGGCCCATGGCCGAGGGTGTGCAACTGCTCCACGCCATCCAGGACGTGTATCTGGCCAGGGAGGTGACCATCGCCTGAGTGCGGGCGGCAGATGGCGGGCGATGACCCCGTAGGGGGCTGCTGAAATATCCCTGTCAAAGGGGGGTATTAGCCTTGCGGCGGCCCATTGCTTTGCGCTCCCGCCATGAACGCCCCCGATCTGCACTTCCATTCCCGCCCCACGACCCTCACATTGCGGGATCGCCTGGATCAGCAAGTGTTCACTTCGCTGTACGAGCGGTCCCTGGTCTACAACACCTGCTGGGAAGACCCTGCGGTGGACCGCAAGGCCCTGGCGCTGGGGCCGCAAGATACGATGCTGGTAATTTCCAGCGCTGGTTGCAACGCTCTGGACTACGCCCTGGATGGCCCCGCCCGCATCCACGCCGTAGACGCCAATCCGCGCCAGAACGCCCTGCTTGAACTGAAGATCGCCGGTATCCGCCGCCTTGAATATGAGGATTTCTTTGCCCTCTTCGGCACGGGTTACCACCCGGGCTTTGCCCAGTTGTACCGGGGCTGCCTGCGGGGGGAATTGTCCGATTTCGCTCGGGCCTGGTGGGACCGCCACGGCGGCTGGTTCACCAGCCCCCAGGGCAGCTTCTACTACCATGGCCTTGCCGGCCTTGTGGCCCGGGCCTTCCGCACCTATTTCCGCCTGCGCCCCCAGCTTCATGCCAGCGTGGAAGCCCTGCTTCAGGCCCAGGATCTGACCACCCAGCGGAGCATCTACGACCAGCGCATCGCCCCGGCCCTGTGGACGCCCCTGCTCAAATGGGCCATGGGGCGCCAGCTCACCCTGAGCCTGCTGGGGGTGCCCCATCCCCAGCGACGCCTGGTCCAGGACCAGCATGAACAGGGGGTGGTGGGCTTCATCCGCGAGGCCATTGAGTACGTGTTCCGGCAGCTGCCCGTGGCTGACAACTACTTCTGGCGCGTGTACCTGCAGGGCCGCTACAGCCCGGAGTGCTGCCCGGAATACCTGAAGCCCCACAATTTCGCCACCCTGAAGGCGGGGGCGGTGGATGCCATCCATACCTACACGGGTACGGTCACCGAATTCCTGTATGAAGCCAAGCGTCCCCTGAGCCGTTTCGTGCTGTTGGACCACATGGACTGGATGGGCACCTACCAGCCTGCTGCCCTGGTGGAGGAATGGAATGCCATCCTGTCCCGGGCCCGGTCCGGGGCCCGCATCCTGCTGCGTAGCGCCCATGCCGACCCGGATTTCCTCAACTGGGTGCGGGTGGGGCCCCACCGTCAGGGGCTGGAGCAGGCCCTGCATTTCGACCATGAGCTTGCTGCCCGTCTGCAACAGGAAGACCGGGTGCACACCTATGCCGGTTTCCGGATTGCCCATGTCCCGGGGTGAACTGGCCGCAGACGCCCGGGTGCTCTGGCGCCTGGTGCAGGGCCAGCCCCGACGGGGCAGCCACGCCCAGCGCCTGGAAGCCTTCTACGCCCCCCAGGCGGACCGCTACGACCAGTTCCGGGCCCGCCTGCTCCACGGCCGGGAAGAGCTGATCCGCAAACTGGACATCCGCCCGGGCATGACGGTGGTAGAACTGGGTTGCGGCACCGGGGCCAACCTGGATGCCCTGGCCGCGACAGTGCCCCTGGACGAACTGGCCGGGGTGACCCTGGTGGATTTGTGCACTCCCCTGCTGAATGTGGCCCGGGGGCGGACAGCGGGGCTGGAGCGGGTCTCTGTGGTGGAGGCGGACGTGACCCACTGGCGCCCGTCCCGGCCGGTGGACCGGGTGTTCCTGTCCTATTCCCTCACCATGATGCCGGACTGGGAGGCGGTGCTGGACAACGCCCGGGCCATGCTGGCCCCGGAGGGCCGCCTGGGGGTGGTGGATTTCCACCTGCCCCAGGCGAGCAGCCGGCTGGGCAAGGGTTTCTGGCGCCGCTGGTTTGCCCATGATGGCGTCTACCTCTCGGAAAAACATCTGGAATCCCTGAAGGCCTGCCACGACGAGTGGTACAGTGAGGAGCGCCGGGCTCCGGTGCCCTATTTGCCGGGCCTGCGCGCACCCTATTACCTGTTCGTGGGCAAGAAGCGCTGACCATGTTTCCCAGCAATGACCGTCTGGTCATCTTTGATGCCGATGGCACCGCCATCGACGCCTTCAATGCCATAGGCATCGCCTTTGCTCGCCATGGCATGAACATCGGTGATCTGGATCGTTTCCAGAAACGCCGTAACCTGTTTAAGTACCTGGGGGGCATCAAGGAGTTTCCCCGCAACCTGGCCAAGCACCTGGGCAAATACCGGCGCCGGGAGTTGCTGGACACCCTAACCGAGGTGTACCGGGAGGAGGCGGGCCTCTACCCTGGGGTGGCCGACCTGCTGCGGGACCTGATGGCGGCACCGGATATCCGCGTAGGTCTGGTGACCCGTAACATCACCCAGGAACCTGACGTGACCATGACCCGCATCTTCCAGCGCCACGACCTGGACATCGGCCGGCTGGATTTTCTCAACACCCTGCCCCTGCGCCAGGACAAGGCCCCTTATTTCAAGGCAGCCCGGGAGCGCTTCGGCATCAACCCAGCCCGGGCCTATGTCTGCGGTGACGAGCACAAGGATTTTGCCGCCGCCGTGGCTTCGGGCATGCATGCCTTCATCGTTTCCTATGGCTTCGAAAGCCACGCCCGCCTGACCCGCAAGTTCGACATTCCCGGGGAGATCATTTCCACCAGCCCGGAGGAATTCAACGCCCGGGTCCGCCATACCCTGGGGCTGCCCCCGGCAGCAACCAAACCCTAGCGCAGGACAGGGCCGGTCCCGGACTCGGCCTTCGGCCTCCGGGCTACAGGGTCTCAGCCCTGCAACTGCCGATGCCGGAAGCAGTCCGTGGTGTGGTCGTTGACCATGCCGATGGCCTGCATGTGGGCGTAGACGATGGTGCTGCCGACGAACTTGAAGCCCCGCTTCAGCAGATCCTTGCTGATGCTGTCGGACAGGGCCGTGCGGGCGGGCACCTGGGAGATGTCCCGCCAGGTGTTCTGGATGGGGCGGCCGTCCACGAAGCGCCAGAAATAGACATCCAGACCGCCAAACTCCTCCCGTAACTTCAGGGTGGCCCGGGCGTTGCTGATGGCGGCGGCCACCTTGAGGCGGTTGCGCACGATGCCCGGGTCTGCCAGCAGCCGGGCTACGTCGGCCTCGTCGTAGCGGGCGATTCGTTCCGCGTCGAAGCCGTGGAAGGCCCGCCGGTAGCCTTCCCGCTTCTTCAGGATGGTGAGCCAGGACAGCCCCGCCTGGGCACCTTCGAGGATGAGGAACTCGAACAGTGCGGTCTCGTCGTGTAGGGGAACGCCCCATTCCGTGTCATGGTAGGCCTGGTAGAAGGGGTCGGTGCCACACCAGGCGCAGCGGAGGAGGGGAGTCATGGTTTTCGGCTGTGTGTGGGAACGGGGCATCCTACTGTGCCCCAGAGGGCCGTCGTTTGTCGCCCCCCGTGGGGGGCTTGTCGGGTATGCGACAAGGGGGCGTGATCCCAATGCCATGAAATAAAAGGGTTTTCTCTGTGGCACGGGGTTTGCGAGGTAAGGGCTGTCCTTATCCACACTGCCCGTCGCCATGGCCGAGATCATCAAGCGCAACAAAGCCCTCGCGGTGAACCCCCTCAAGGTGAGCCAGCCGGTGGGGGCGTCCCTGGCCTTCCTGGGCATCAACCGGGCAATTCCCATGATGCACGGCTCCCAGGGCTGTACGGCCTTCGGCAAGGTGTTCTTCGTGCGCCACTTCCGGGAGCCGGTGCCCTTGCAGACCACGGCCATGGACCAGGTGGCCACGGTGCTGTCGGCGGACGAGAACGTCATCGTCGGCCTGAAGACCATTGCCGAGAAGAATAAGCCGGCCTTGATCGGCCTGCCCACCACAGGCCTGTCGGAAACCCAGGGCACGGACATCCGCCGCCTGGTGCAGGAGTTCCGGACGCAATACCCCGAATTCAATGACATCCCCGTGGTGCCCGTGAGCACGCCGGACTTCGTGGGCTGTCTGGAAAGCGGCTATGCCCTGGCGGTGAAGGCCATCATCGAATACGTGGTGCCGGAAGACACCACCCGGGTGGGCAAGCGCAAGAAGCAGGTGAATGTGCTGGCCGGGGCCATGCTGACCCCGGGAGACCTGGAGCACCTCAAGGAACTCATCGAAGCCTTCGGCCTGCGCCCCGTGGTGCTGCCGGACTACGGCGATGCCCTGGACGGCCATCTGACGGAGATGGAGTTCAGCCCCCTCACCGTGGGCGGGACGCCGGTTTCGGAAATCCCCACCCTGGGGGAGGCAGCGGCCACCCTGGTGGTGGGCCGCTCCATGTACCCCGCCGCAGACCTGCTGCAGACGCGCACCGGTGTGCCTGATTACCGCTTTGACACCCTTATGGGCCTGGAGGCGGTGGATGCCTTCGTGGCCGCCCTGGCGGAGATTTCCGGCCAGCCGGTACCGGAGAAGATCGAGCGCCAGCGCAACCAGTTGCAGGACGCCATGGTGGACACCCATTTCATGCTGGGTTTTGCCAAGGTGGCCATCGCCGCCGATCCGGACCTGCTCTATGCCCTGGCTGACCTGGTGGCGGGCATGGGCTGCGAAGTGATTGCCGCCGTGGCGCCGTCCAAGTCCCCCATCCTGGAGCAGGTGCCTACCGCCCAGGTGAAGCTGGGGGATCTGGAAGACCTGGAGACGGCCATCAAGGCGGTGGGGGCGGATCTGATCATCTGCAATTCCCACGCCGCCGACACCGCGAAACGCCTGGGCCTGCCCCTCTATAGAGCGGGTTTTCCCCAATACGACCTCATCGGCGGCTACCAGCGGTTGTGGGTGGGCTATCGGGGTACCCGGCAGAGCCTGTTCGACCTGGCCAACATCATGGTGGGCCTGGGCCATGGGGAGATCCATCCCTACCGCTCCGTCTACGCCGTGCGTCCCGAGGAAGATTGCCATGCGCCATCTGCGTCTGGTCACGTCCATTGATACGGTGCCGCCCATGACTCTGCGCATCGCCTTTTCCACCAGCGACCGCAAGCAGGTGGACCAGCATTTCGGCGCCGCCGAGGCCTTTGCCATCTACGAGTTGTCGGATGACCCCGACAAGCCCGTGGCGAAGCTGGTGGAACTGGCCCAGTTCACCGACAGCGACGTGGCCATGGATGGTCACGAAGGCAAGCTGGCGAGCAAGATCGCCCTGCTGGAAGGCTGTGCCGCCGTGTATTGCAATGCCGTCGGCGCCTCCGCCGTAAAACAGCTACTCGCCGCCGGCATCCAGCCCATGAAGGTGGAAGAGGGCAGCTCCATCGACGCCCTGCTGGCCGGTCTGGGCCAGAGCATGCTCACAGACCCACCGGCCTGGATGGTGAAGCATCTGAAGCAGCCCGGCGCCGACGCCAGCCGCTTCGACGCCATGGACGCGGAAGGCTGGTCCGAATGAGAACCGCCCTGCAAAGACAATTGCGCCGGGAGGCCTGGCTGAGGGGACTGACGGCGGAGATCATTCTGGAAAATGGCGTTGCCTTGCCAAGGACTGCCACAGGCCAGGCAATGCCTGGCCCCCTCACCCTGCAGTCACCCAGAGGGAGAGGGGAAATTCTGCTCCCTCCTCCGCTGGGGGAGGGTTGGGGTGAGCGAAGCGGTCGTTTCGTCCGCATTTCAACGGCTGTGTTCAGGAACGTTCTGCTGTCATTCCAGCGCAGGCGGGAATCCAGGTTTTTCCTGGCCTTCTGGAGGCCCGCGTCATGATCGAGACCCAAGTCCGGGTCCTCAAGGCCGGCGAAGGCCTGGCCTGGGTGGAATCCACGGAGCAGAACGGCTGTGGCGCCTGCCAGGCGTCTTCAAGCTGCGCCGTGTCCGGCCTGGGACGCTTTTTTTCCCACCGCCGCCAGCCTATCGCCCTGGCGGCGGAGGCCGTCCAGGCCGGCCAGTTGCACCGGCTGGGCGTGGAAGAAGCCGATTTTCTCAAGGCCAGCCTGCTGGCCTATCTGCTGCCGGCCCTGCTGGCCGTGCTGGGGGCCGTCCTGGCCGCCGGCGCTGGCGATGCCGGTGCCGTCCTGGGCATGGCCCTGGGCTTCGGCCTGGGCCTGCTGCTGGCCCGGCTCCTGGCCCGCCGGGTGGCGCCCCCCTTATCCCTTTCATTGCACCAAGGAGAAACACCATGACGGCCGTGGCCGAACTCGACCCCATCCTGGAAACCGACTTCATCAAGGAAATGGTGAAGCAGATGCGCGCCATAGACAGCTACGGCACTTACGACGGCTGGCCCGTGGAGCGCATCCTGGCCCCCTACATCAAGACCAAGGAACAGCGCCGGGAGATCCCCGTCATCGGCGACCCCGACGAGGAAACCCTGGCCCGGGTGAAGTGCTTCTACAACGCCATCGCCGTCCTCATCGAGAAGGAATGCGGCCTCATGGCCGTGCCCATGATCAACATCACCCACGAAGGCTTCGGCCGCGCCCTCATCACCGTGGGCAAGCTGGTGGTGCTGGACCGGACCGTGCGGGACGTGCACCGCTTCAGCTTCGACAACTTCTCCAAGATGAAGGACGAGGCGGACAAGTTCCTCTCCGTGGCCCTGGAGATTGTGGGCAAGTACCCGGAAGTGGCCGGGCTTTGATTGGTGATGGGGAATGGGGAATGGGGGATGAGGAATGGGAAACAGCGGGTTTCTCCCATCCCCCATCCCCAATCACCCATCCCCGTTTTTGGAGCATGAAATGACTGAAGAAGAACTCAAGGACCTGGAAAAAGAGGTCAAGAAGCTCAAGCGCATCGCCAGCGAATGGGCTTCCCAACTGCATGATCTGGTGGAAGACCGGCTGCCTGCCGCCTACCACGAGATCCACCCCATCTCCCAATCCACCTATGACGCCTGCAAGGCCTGGGCCGATGCCAACGCCAGGCTGAGCGCCGCCCAAAGGGAAACAGCATGAGCGACGTTTACACCGCATTTACCCGGGGCGGCGTCGCCTGGACCCCGACTTTTGTCACCGATCTGAACCAGAAGACCTGCATCGGCTGCGGCCGCTGCTACAAGGTCTGTCCCCGGGACGTGTTCGAACTGGTGGACCGGGAAGAGGACGAGCTGGACGAAGACCTGGACGAAGACCAGATGAGCGTCATGAACCTGAAGAACGCCCTGGACTGCATCGGCTGCGGCGCCTGCGGCCGGGTCTGTCCGAAACAGTGTCACACCCACCAGGCCATGCCTTTGGCGGCCTGAAAGACGGGGATGGGGGATGGGGGAAGGGGGATGGGAAAACCCGACCGCAACCCCCTCCCATTCCTCATCCCCCATTTCCCATTCCCAAAGGAATAAAAATGCCCCGCCCACTCAAACACGTCTTCGTCTGTTCCCAGCAACGCCCCCCGGGTCACCCCCGGGGTTCCTGCACCGAGAAGGGCTGCCGGGAGGTGCTGGACGAGTTCTACTACCAGCTCCAGCAGCGCCAGTGCTACAACCAGGTGGCGGTGACCGCCACGGGCTGCATCGGTCCCTGCGGCAGCGGTCCTTCCGTGCTGGTCTACCCGGAAAGCGTCATGTATGGCGGCGTGAGCAAGGAAGACGTGTCGGCCATTTTTGAAGAGCACCTGCTGGGGGACCAGCCGGTGGCCCGGCTGCAAGTGCCGGCGGATATCTGGTAAGGCCCGGAATGGCCAGCCAGTTGCCCCCGGACTACGAAGCCGCTGCCCGCCAGGTCGTGGAGGTGCTGCGGGGCGAGGCCATCAAATTTCTGCCGGTGGACAAGCTGCCGGACATCCGCCTGGAAACCGTGGCCTTCGCCCAGGTCATCGACCCCGCTAACGGCCAGCCGGGCTTCGAAGGCGTATGGCGCAACGCCCTCAACGAACGGGTGGGCAAGCTGGTATTCAACAGCGACGGCAGTTTCTTTGCCGAGTACGACGTATGCGTACGCCATCCCGCCAAGCCCCATTTCTTCGTCGAGGCCGTGACCGCCTGGGGACGCAGCGGCAACGTCAAGGCCGAGGCCCGGCTGTTGCCAATGCTATGAATCCGACAACCACTGATCCCCCCGTAGGAGCGGGCTTGCCCGCGATTTTGTGGTCGGCAGAGCGGCCATTCGCGGGCAAACCCGCTCCTACGGCGGTGTAGGTGTCCGGTAGTGCGGAATCCGCCCCATGACTGAACTCCCCGCTGATCTGCGCCTGATCCTGGTCCACAAGCAGAAGACCAGTGCCCGGCTGCGCTTCCTGCGCTTTCCCCATGGCATGTGCGCCTTCACTCCCTTGCCTGCCCTGTCTGCGGTAGAGGAGGAGGGCGAAGGCCTACCGGAGGTGGCCCACCACCCCACCGCCTGGCTGCGGGCTGCCGAGGCCCGGCTGGGTCTGGACGGCGGCAGCCTGAAGCCGGAACCGGAGTTCCGGGCCACGGTGCAGACCCCGGACGGGCCGGTCACCGTGCAACTGGCCAGCGTGGATTACGTGGACCCCCCCTTTGCCGAGGCCGAGGCGGCGGGATGCAGCTTTATTGCCATTACCGAGGCCCGGGGCTGTTCCCCGGTGGAAATGGAACTGCTGCGCCGGGCGTATGCCGCTATCCTGGGATAACAAGAGGACATCAAGATGAGCCGATTCAATCCGGGCGACATGGTCTATGCCGCCACCGATCTGCTGAACGACCCCGTCGAGGAGACGGGGGAGAGCCCCATTCCCAACGCTTTGCCAGGCATGCTGCTGGCCGCTGCCGGCACCCGGGGCATGGTGGTGAACGCCGGCCACGCCGAGGCAGCCCCCGAGGAAGAGATCTACCTGGTTAGTTTCGAGACCGGGCCGGAGGGCCGGCTGGGGGAACCCATCGGCTGCCTGGCGGACGAACTGCGCTATGAACCCTGATCTGACCCCTGATCCGTGCACTGGACAAGGCTGAGTCCATCATGAATGACCCCCGGGGCGTGGACACCATCCTGGCCTACCACCAGCGCACCAAGCATCGGCTGGAACGCTATGCCGCCGGCCCCGACAGCCTGGACTGGGACGCCCAGCCCGCCGCCTTCCGGCGCTGGTCGGGCACCCGCTGGTACAGCCTGCCCCGCACCGCTCCCGAACTGGATATTCCCTGGTCCGCCCTGGCCGACGCCAGGCCCGCCGCCCCCTTTGACCTGGATAACCTGAGCCGTCTGCTGCGCCTCACCATGGCCATCACCGCCTGGAAGCAGTACGGCGAGGCCCGCTGGGCCCTGCGGGCCCATCCCTCCTCCGGCAACCTGCATCCCACGGAAACCTGGGTGGTGGCCTACTGGGTGGACGGCCTGGCGGATGGCCTCTACCACTACCAGAACGCAGACCACACGGTGGAATGGCGGGCCAGCACCCTCACTGCCGCAGAAACCCCGGGCCTATGGCTGGGCTTCACCTCCATTCCCTGGCGGGAGGCCTGGAAATACGGCGAGCGGGCCTTCCGCTACTGCCAGCTGGACATGGGTCATGTGCTGGGCGCCGTGGCCCATGCCGCCGCCCTGTTTGGCTGGCAGGCCCGGCTGGTGCCCCTGGACCATGCCACCCTGGCTCGCTGCCTGGGTACGGACCGGGCCGAGGATTTCGCCGGGGTGGAAGCGGAGGAAGCGGAAGTGATGGTGGCCATCCACGCCCCGGGTCCGGGTGAGGTGCCCGAGCCGCCCCTGGACTGGGACGAATGGAGCGGCCTGCCCGCCCTGCTGGACCCCCGGCCCATGTACCAGTGGCCGGTGATCGATGAAGTGATGGCGGCGACCCGGGGGGCGCTTCCCCCCTATCCCGCAAGCGGGAGAGGGTTGGGGAGAGGGACATGGGTTGGCGAGATTGGGGACTATTCCTCTCCCCCGGCCCTTTATGCCCCCATGGGTGCTCCCCCGCTTGCGGGGGAGGGGAGTGACCCGCCTGCTACCCGGGTCATCCTGCAACGCCGCAGCGCCCAGGCCTTCGACGGCCAGAGCGTGATGCCCGGCCCGGTGTTCCGCCGCATCCTCACGAGCCTGTTGCCGGACATGGCCACCCCCGGCAGCCCCGTCTGGCGTCTGTGGAACCGGACACCCCGGGTGCATCCGGTGCTGCTGGTACACCGGGTGGACGGGCTGGCCCCGGGGCTGTACATCCTGCCCCGTTCCGAGGCCGGCCTGACGGGGCTGGGGGCGGCCATGCGCCAGGCATTCCACTGGACCAGCGCCGACCCGGTGCTGCCCCTCTACCAACTGGTGGCCGCCAATGCGGAGCGCACGGCCCGTACCGTGTCCTGCCACCAGGACATCGCTTCCTGTTCTGCTTTCACCCTGATGTTCGTGGCGGAATTCGATGGCCCCCTGGCGGACAACCCGGCCGCCTACCGTCACCTGCACTGGGAAGCGGGCATGCTGGGCCACTGCGCCACCCTGGCGGCGGAGGCTGCCGGTTGGCGGGGCACCGGCATCGGCTGCTTCTTCGACGATACGGACCATGAAGTACTGGGCCTGGCGGACAGCCGCTACCAGGTGCTCTACCACTATGCCGTGGGCATGCCACTGGTGGACGCACGCATCGCCACCCTGCCTGCCTACGGATGAGCCATTACAGGCCGGGACATCCGGCCGGAATTCTTTGCGGCCTCAAGGAAACTGGAGGCCGAGTCCAGCTTGGCCGGCAGGATGAGTCATCTAGTGCCATCCGCTGCCCTGGAGGCGCTGCGATTATCAGGGTAACGGGTGGGGCTATTTGCGGAATACCCGCAGGTAGTGGCCTTCGAAGTAGCGCTTGGCCCAGTGAAACACCCGGCTGGGGGGCAGGAGCCAGGAGCGTTTCGGGTCCCGGTAGACCAGGATGCCGGAATCCACCGTATCGACGATGCAGATCAACTCCGGCTTGGGGGTGGCGGCCGGTGGGCGGCCTTCCAGGGCCAGGAGCAGGTTTTCCGAGGCGGCCTTGGCTTGCAGGTCTGCCATGTGGGCCTGTTTGGGGAGCCAGTCCGGGCCGGGGAAGCTGCCGGCGTCGCCGGCCACGAAGACCTTGTCGGCGCCCTCAACCCGGCAATGTGCATCGGCCTTGAAGAAGCCGCCGGAGGACAGGGGCAGGCCCGCGTCCGGCGCCCAGGCGGGGCCGGTAAGGCCGGGCATGAACAGGATCAGGTCGGCGTTGACGTGGCCCCCTTCGGTGTCCACGCCCTTTTCCGAGAAACCCAGGGGCTTGTGGCCCAGGTGGGTGTCGATGCGGCGTTTGGCCATCTCGCTCAACAGGCCGGAAACGGCCTTTTCCCCCAGCCGCTTGCCCGGCTCCGCGGCGGCGTTGAAGAAGGTGAGCTCGATCCGGTCCCGTTTGCCTTGCTGGCGCAGCCAGGTGTCGATGCCGAACAGCAGTTCGAACATGGGGCCGCCCCGCATGGCGGAAGGCTCGTTGGGGTTGCCGCCAAAGCCCAGGGCGATGCGGCCGCTGTCCATTTTTTCCAGCCGGGCCTTGATGGCCTCGGCGGAATCCACGCCTTCGCACAGGGTGAGGGCGTGTTCGATGCCCGGCAGTTTCTTGATGAAGCGGCCGCCGGTGGCGATGAGCAGGGCGTCATTGGTCACTTCGCCCTGGTCCGTGACCACCGTGCGTCCACCGTCCTTCAGGCCAGTCACCCGGCCGGGGATGAACTCCACGCCGTGGTCCTTGAAGAAGGTATCCAGCGACAGGATCAGGTCTTTGCCCTGGCGGATGCCCGTGGGCACCCAGATGAGGCTGGGCAGGTAGACGAATTCCGCCTTCGGGGCGATGAGGGTGATACGGGCCTGGGGGGCCCGCTTGCGCAGTTCGCGCACGGCGGTGAGAGCGGCGAAGCCGGCGCCGAGGATGACGATGCGGGACGAAGTCGAGTGCATTGGAGATCAGGTGTCGGGGGTTGGTGAGATAGGGTATCAGTGTTCATCAGTGGCCTTCCACGCAGATTTCCCGCCGCATGACGGATTGGCCGGTGCGGATGAGCAGCATGGTGATGAGGACACTGAGCAGGGCCAGGAGCAGACCGGCGATCCAGGCGTACAGGGCGTTCCCTGTTTCCCGCAGCATCAGCAGGCTGGCGATGGTGATGGCAGCAATGGGGAAGGAATAGGCCCACCAGGAGAGGAAGAATTTCAATCGAACGAAATAGCTCGCCTGGGTCAGCACCAGCAGGGTGAAGGCCAGGCCGATGAAATAAAGCACCCGGCCGAAGGCATCCACTTCCCCCACCAGGTTGAACCAGGAGATGAAACCCACCGCAGGTGGGGCGATGAAGATGAACAGGGTGGGCATGAACCGTTCCGGCAGGCTGGGGTGGAAGATCAGGCGATAGAAGATGATGGCGGTGAGCACCGGCCAGAAGAACAGGCCCAGGCTGAAGAAGAACCAGGAGATATCCGCCGGGGCATGGTGCACGCCGGCAATGGGCACCAGGATGTTGCCCACCACGGGGATGAACCAGGCGGGGTTCAGATGGGCGATCTCGTATTTGCTGTGGTGCACCCAGGAAGACAGCACGTAGAGGCTGATGCCCAGGTGCAGCACCGTGCCCACGGTCCACAGCCAGAAGGACAGGCCCGGGGCACTGTGCAGGGTGGTGATGGACAGGAGGATGAGGCCGATGGAATAGGCCGGCACGAAGGCCAGTTTCACCGGGTGCCTGAACTCCGCCAGCACGTCGCCGGAATGCTTCATCCATTTGGCCAGGTATAAGGTGGTGAGGCCTGCGAAGGCCAGGAAAGTGGCTCCTACCAGCGTGGGACTGACCGCGAAGGGCAGGCCGAACACCATCTCCGCCCGGCTCCAGGCGATGGCCAGACCGGCCAGGCCCATGACCACGGCGAACCAGGAAATCGGGAAGTTCTTCAGGCGGGTGCTTTCCGTGCTCATGATGTCCTCTTTGCAGGGGTTACGGGATGGGGCAGTGGCTGAAACGGGACAGGGAATCCAAGCCCGCCGGGGCAGGCTTGGCGCAGTCTGGAGGTTCAGCGGCCGCTGATTTTCGCCAGGGCCTTGGCGACGCTGGCGTCAAGCTGGGCGGCGGACTTGTTCATGGCTTCGCCCAGGCGGGGGTCCAGCATGCCAGCCATCATCTTGGCGTTCATGCGGGAGATCACCACCCGGCCGTCCTTCATGCCGTACACGGACACGCTGCAGGGCATCAGGGCAGAGACGTAGCGGGTTTCCTCGTTCTTCAGCAGGCCCACGGTGTTGCCGCCACTGGTCATCTCCAGGATCACCAGGCCGCCGGGGATGATCACGTTCTTTTTCGCCAGGCGCTCCCCCAGGTTGATCTCCGCCACCAGGTTCCAGCCGTCGGCACTGAGTTGTTCCTTCAAGGTCTTGAGCACCGTGGCGTAATCCGCCTGGATGCTGTCTTCGGCGACGATGGCCCGGGGGTCGGGCTGGGTCGGCGCGGTAGCGTGGCTGGCCATGGGCGCCAGGGCCAGGCCCAGGGACAACAGCAGACGGGAAGCGGTGGAATGCAATTTCATTTGTGGCTCCAGTAGATGAGTGCTGCCTGTGAGGGCAGACGGATGTCAAAGTGGGGAAGCGATGCTCAAGAAACCCTAAGCGGGTTTCATGCCAGTTCTGAGCGAATTTTTATGCAGCAATAAAATCAATTAATTAACTGTGCCGCGCCGGGGAATAGCGCCTGTCATGGAGGGGGCGCAAGTCAATAATGGCCAAATCAAGACAGGGTTGTGTCAATAATGACCAAGCCCCGGCGTAACCATGCCACGCCGGGATTGGTGACAGCGGGCAAAGCAGTCAGGCGCCAGGATTACGTCCCCTGGCCGGCCCGGCCACAGGCCAGGTTGGCGGGCACGGCCACGTCCATGAGCTTGGGGTTGGGCAGGTCCAGGCCCCGCATGATGGCGGTGTATTCCTCCAGGGATTTGCCCGCCAGGCGGGGGTTGTACCGTTTTTCCTCGCCGATGGACGAGGCGGTCCAGCCCTTGTAGTCATGGGCGGGGTAGACCACCGTGTCCTCCGGCAGTCGGAACAGCTTGTTGACGATGGAATCGTAGGATTTCGCCGGGTCGCCGTTCTGGAAGTCGGTGCGGCCACTGCCGCGGATCAGCAGCACGTCCCCGGTGAACACGGATTCCGGCTTGTCCGGGTTGAGCACAAAGCTGAAGGACTCGTCCGTGTGGCCCGGGGTGTAGAGGGCCTTCAGGCGCAGGCCGTCCACGTCCAGGATCTCGTCTTCCCGCACATGCTGGGAGACGCATTCGGCCTGCGTGTATTCCCCCATGACGGTGACGCATCCCGTGGCTTCCCGCAGGTCTCCCAGGCCGGTGACATGGTCGGCATGGGTGTGGGTGTCGATGGCCCGGACCAGTTTCAGGTCCAGTTGCCGGATGGCGGTGAGGTACTGGTCCACCTGTTCCTTCACCGGGTCGATGATCAGGGCTTCCCGGCCCCGGCCAGAGGCAAGGAGGTAGGTGTAGGTGCTGGACACTAGGTCGAAGAACTGTCTGAAGATCATGGTGAACCTCCGCTATGGATGAGGGCGGGCCATCTTGAGGCTTTGATGAAATCGCCCAAAAGAAATCACCCAAATGGCCACATTGAAGCACGCGTGGAATGACCCTCTCCCGCGCTGCCGCGCACCCCTCCCCCGCATGCGGGGGAGCACCCGTGCGGGCATAAAGGGCTGGGGGAGAGGGTCATTCGTCAGTCATGCGCTACCGGTCCACAAGTCTTACAGCGACTTCTTGCAGAAATACCAGTCGGTGCACTCGTAGCCTTCGCCCATGCGGGCCTCGGCGGCGTCCACGTTCTGGGGCGGGGGCACGATGACCTTGTCGCCGGGCTGCCAGCCTTCGGGGGTGGCCACCTTGTGGGCGTCACTGGTCTGCAGGGCCGCCACCAGACGCAGGAACTCTGGGATGGAGCGGCCGTTGGTCATGGGGTAGTACACCATGGCCCGCAGGATGCCCTTCGGGTCGATGATGAAGGTGGCCCGCACGGCGGAGGTGTCGGCGGCCCCCGGGTGGATCATGCCGTAGGCCCTTGCCACGTCCATCTTCAGGTCCTCGATGATGGGGAAGGGGATGTCGATGCCGAACTTCTCCTTGATGTTCCGCACCCAGGCCACGTGGGAGTAATAGCTGTCGATGGACAGGCCGATGAGGTCGCAGTTCAGCTTCTGGAACTCCGGGTAGTAGCGGGCGAAGGCGGTGAACTCGGTGGTGCACACGGGAGTGAAATCGGCGGGGTGGGAGAACAGCACCAGCCACTTACCCTCGTAGTCGGAGAGCTTCCTGGTGCCGTGGGTGGTACGGGCCTCGAAGGCCGGGGCGGGGGCGTTCAACTGGGGGAAGGAGGCGACTTCGGACATGGGGTTTCCTTTCTGTATGGGGCTATCGGGTGGATGTGTTTATTAGCTTTCGCTAATGGAGTTCAGTATCCGGATCTGCCCCCGATTTGGGAAATTGCTTGTCTTGAACGATTTGATAGTTTTTTCTTATTGCGCAAAAAAACTCAGTAGTCCATCCGGATGACCGTGGCGCTGCCCGGGTTGATGACTTCCAGGGCGGCGGCGGCGAACTTGGGCGGTCCCATGAGCTTAGGGTTGTTGGACAGGCCATAGCCTTCCTTGGGGAACATGCCCAGGCGCAGGTTCAGCTTCCCGTCGCCGTTTTCGTCGTGGTAGGCGATGACGGCGTAGCGGCCCGGTTCCAGGCCGGTGAAGCGGCCTTTCAGCGTGCCCGGGGCGGCGGGCAGGGCCAGCACCTGGCGGGCCTTGTCTTCCTTGCGGAAGCCCTCTTCCCGGTCGAACAGCATCAGCTTCACCTGGCCGCTGGCGTCCTTGACGCCCTGGACCATGACTTCCAGATCGGCGGCCTGGGCGGCGGGGTGGGACAGGAGGACAGACAGGATCAGTCCGGAGACCGCAGTTGCTCTGGAAAGGTTGTTTGAAACCTCAGGCCAGGCAAATCCTGGTCCCCTCACCCTGCCCTCTCCCAGGGGGAGAAGGAAAACTTGGCATAAGGGGATCGTCTTCATTTGCGGGTCTCCAGGGTCTTGCCCTGGCCGGCGTAATAGGCCGCCAGGGCGTGGATTTCTTCCAGGGTCAGGCGCTGGGCGAACTGACCCATGCCCTGGTGGGCGTCGGTGGCCCGGCGGCCTTCCCGGTAGTCCAGCAGGGTGCGGGTGAAGGCCCCCACGGTCTGACCTGCCAGGGCAGGGCTGGCATTGACGCCCCCCTGGCCCCGGGCGCCGTGGCAGGAGGCGCAGGGCGTGAGGAGCCGGGCCGGATCGCCCTTGCGCACCAGCCATTCGGCCTGGACCCGGGCCTGGGGAGAGACCGGGGGGTAAGTCGGCGGCAGGGGAGACGCCACCGCCGGCAGGGTGGCGTACCAGGCGGCCAGGTCCGCCATGTCCTGGCGGCTCAGGCCCTGCACCGCCACGCGCATCAGGTTGGCGCGGCCGTGTTCCAGGCGGCGGCCGGTCTGGTAGTCCAGCAGGCTTTTGTAGGTGTAGGCGGCCTTCTGGCCCGCCAGGCTGGCCCAGTTGCCGGTGGGGGCGGCGCCGTCGTCGCCGTGGCAGCTGGCGCACATGCGCGCCTGGTGCAGCCGGCCGCCGCGTTGTGGGTCGCCCTGCGGCATGGCGGCCAGGGTGGCCCGCAGTTGCGCGGGGGAGAGGGCTGTGGCCGGAGCCTGACTGGCAGGCTGGCCGTGGGGATGGCTGGCCAGGGCCCCCTGGGCCAGCAGCAGGCCGGCGAGCAACAGGGGCAGGGCCAGCATCCAGGAGGCGGGGTGGGGGCGCCGGGCAACCCGGGCCCGGGGGGCGGTGGCAGGGCGGTTCATGCGAAGCAATCCTCCGTGAAGGTTTTCAGCCAGGCCTGCTGGTAGGCGGCTCCCAGGCGGATCTGGGTGGGGCTGGCATTCAGGGGCAGGTAGCGCTTGCCGGAGACCTGGGCGATCTTGCCGTCTTTCAGGCGGAACACGTCCGCCACGAACAGGCCGTAGTCCGACCCCGCCAGGGCGTAGCAGGTGTTGCCCCACACGGGCTCCGCCGGGGCCCGGCCGGCCAGGGTATCGACGATGGCCTGGGCGGTGACCTTGGCCTGGGTGTTGGCGGAAAAGCCGGACTTGGGCATGGCGTCGGCGATGCTGGCGTCGCCGATCACGTACACGTCCTTGTGGACGCTGGAGGCGAACGTGCGGCGTTCCACCGGGCACCAGCCGGTCTCGTTCACCAGCCCCAGGTCGAAGGCCAGCTTGCCGGCCCGCATGGGGGGGATGACGTTCAGCACGTCGGCCTTCACCGGCCCGCCGTCGGTGTGCACGGTGAGGGTGCGGGCGTCCAGCTTGCGGGGCGTGCCCCCGTCCTTGGCCCGCACCCAGGCGATGGGGGCGGGTCGTCCGGTGTTGTTGACGTCCCCGGGCATGTCCTTCAGGTAGTCGGCGGGAATGTCGTAGCCATACAGCCGGTGCCAGCCCAGTTGCATGGTGGCGTCGGTGACGAAACCGTCCTTGGGGTCCAGGATGAGGACCTTGCCCGTGGGGTTGTGGCGGCGCATCCATTCCGTCATCAGGGCGGCCCGCTCGTAGGGGCCGGGGGGGCAGCGGTAGGGGACCGGCGGGGCGACGATGACGAAGGTTCCGCCCGCCCGCATGGTCTGTAGCTGTTTCGCCAGCAGGGCGGTCTGGGGGCCGGGAATCCAGCCCGAGGGGGCCCGGGTGGCGGCAATCTGCTCGCTGTAGCCGGGGATGGCGGCGTAATCCAGGCGGATGCCGGGGCTGACGATGAGCTGGTCGTAGGCCAGGGTCTGCCGGCCGGCGGTGCGCACCTGTTTCCTGTCCGGGTCGAAGCCCGTCACGGTGTCGAACAGGAAGTCCACGCCGTAGCGGTGGTGCAGGGCGTCGTAGGACACCGCCAGGTCTTCCATGCGGGCGTGGCCCGTCAGCACCTCGCTGGAGCCGTAGGGGCGGATGTAGGTGCGGTTGGCCTCGATGATCGTCACCTTCAGGGCCGGGTTGGCCAGCTTCAGGTACTTGGCCGCCGTGGCGCCGCCCACGCCGCCGCCGATGATCACCACATGGGCTGACGCTTGCGCTGCCCGGGCAGGCAGGGCCGAAGCCAGGGCCAGGCCGGCGCCGGCCAGGAGAAAGTTGCGACGGTTCATCATGGCTTTCTGCTCCTCATGTCTTCACCTGGGCGGACGGATGCGAAGTACCGCGCCATGGCTTTGAGTTCGTCGTCGGAAAACCCCCGGGCCACATGGCCCATGAGGGTGGCGGCCCGCTTGCCGCTGCGGAAGTCCCGCATGGCGCCCATGAATTCCCCCTCCGGCAGGCCCGCCAGGGGCACGAATTCCACCGTGCCCAGCCGGCCCTGGGTGCCGTGGCAGCCGGCGCAGGTGTGGGCCATGGCAGCGCCGCCAGGCTGGGGGGCGGGTTGGGTTGCAGGCCCCGCCGCCTGGGCGGGGGTGAGCAGGGCCACGGCCACGGCAATGAGCACGGCCCCCAGCATCGGTTTCATCAGCGCGCCCATACGTAGAACCCCACGGCAAAGTACTGAACGATCCACACCACCAGCAGCAGCACGGCCAACTGGCCCAGCCGGGTCAGGCCGGGCGAGGGCACATAGACCCCCTGGGTCTGCCCCGCCTTCCAGGCCACGGTGAGCAGGTAGCCCAGCACCACGCCCCCCAGCACCGCGAAGGTGACGAAGAACAGCACGGTGCTGTACCCGTCCCAGTTGAGCTTGTAGTCCAGGGCGTCGTAGCCATGGGCCGCCAGCAGGGTGACGAAGCGCAGGGCCTCCCGGGCGGCGGCCACCACGATCAGGGCCACGGCCCCCAGGGCGAAGGGGACGTAGCCCCACCGGCCTGCATCCAGCCTCTTGCCCAGCAGCCGTGGAAAGGCCACTGCCGCCAGCAGGGCCACCAGGGCGGCCCCCATCCAGGCGGAGGTGGCAAACCAGACCATCTTCTCCGGCAGGCTCAGCATCCACACAGCACCGGCGGCCAGGGCCAGCACGCCCCCCGCCAGGGCCAGGTTCAGGGCCATGGGCTTGAGCCAGGCGATATAGGCCGGGTCCTCGCCCTCTCGGCCCATCAGGTAGCGCCGGTATCCCAGCAGCCACAGGCCGGTCACCGCCTCGGACAGCAGGATGAAGAAGGCGAAGCGGGCGGCGTGGTAGGCGTGGAGTTGCTGGCCCGAGGGGTCGATGTGGCCTTCCGGCGCGTACCACTGCATCCACTGCTCCGGCAGCAGCATCTGCACGCTCAGCACGTGCATGATCCAGCCCACCACCAACATCAGGCCAATGGACAGCACCAGGTGCCACGCGCCCCGGGTGGGTTTGGCCTGCATGTCCGGGTTGCGGTAGTAGAAAGCGTACAGGGCCAGATAGCCGCCGATCAGCAGGACGATGAAGGCGATGACCCAGCGGGCGGACAGCACGTTGCTGGTGTACCAGAAGGGGTCGTAGATCACCTGCACGAACAGCAGCGGCGCCACCCCCAGGACGATGGCCACGGACACCGCCACCTTGGCGGTGTTCAGCATGGCGGCGGCCAGGCGGCGCCAGTGGGCGTCCTGTTTGAAGGCACCGAACAGGGTGAGGGTGGAGGCCCCCAGCATGACGTGCACAGCGGCGATGTGCAGGGCCCAGGTGAGCACCCCCAGCACCAGGAAGATCACCGGGTGGGAGGGCACCCCGGCGGGGTCCCGCAGGGCGTAGAGCATGGCAGTTTCCATGGCTTACTCCTGAGATTGGGTGACAGGGGCCGTAGCTGTGGCGTTGACGGCCACCCGGCGCGGTTCCGGATGCAGCGGCGAGATCCGGTTCATGCCGGCGATGAAGCTGGCCAGGGCAAAGGCCTCGGCGTCATTGAGGGGGATGTGGGGCATGTAGAGGGTGTTGCCCGTGCCCAGGGCCCCTTGCAGATAGACCTGGATGGCCGCCACGTCCCGATTGCCGCCGAAGTACCCGGCCAGGGGCCGCATGCCCGTATCAGACAGGGAATGACAGTTGGAGCAGGTGGTCAGGGCCAGGCTGTGGCCCACCTCGGCGGCGTTCCCCGCCGTCACCGTCTTCAGTCCCTGGGGCACGAACACCTGGCTTTGCTGGAAGCCCTGGCGTTCCAGCACCGGAATCTCCGAGTGGATGCCCAGGCCCGGCACATCCCGGGCGATGACCTGGTTGGAATACACGTACTGGCCCGCCACATAGGGCTTGCGCAGGGATTCCCGGGCGGTTTCCTCGGGCCACAGGCCGAACACCAGCACCACCAGGGTCATGATGGAGGCGATGGCCGGGGTGAGGAATCCGGGTCGAACCCAGGTGGCGGCGAACCAGGCGAAGATCACCGACAGGGCCACCACCAGGGACAGGCTGAACCATTCCGGCAGCCGGTTCTGGGCGATGACCTCGGCGGTTTCCGGCAGGGTGGCCATGTACCACTGGAACAAGAGGCCGCCGATTACCGTGGAGGCCATGCCCAGCAGGGCCAGCTTGCGGGTGATTTCCCGCTTGAAGGCCGGGTCCTTGATGGCCCCGGCGACGATGCCCCCCACCACGGCGGTCATGGTGAACATGAAGGCGGTGCGCAGGGCCAGCTGGGCGAAGGTGTTGGCGCCGTAGAAACCGTTCAGGTAGCCCCCCTCGGTGAACCACTCCGGCTTGCCCGGCCACATCATGAAGGACAGGATGCCGATGATGATGAGCATGGTGCCGTAGGAGGCCAGGGCGAAGATCACCGAGATGCGCAGGTGGGTGGCGCGGTCCACCTTGCCCACCAGGTAGATGATCATGTAGACCCCCACCACCTCGATGACGAAGAACACCCACTCGGTGGCCCACTTCCACACGAAGCTGTGGATCAGGGCCGAGATGCCCCGGGGGCTGGCCACCGTGGTGGAATACCAGATGCCCGGCCCGGTGATCGAGCCCAGCACATAGCTGAATACCAGCAGGAACAGGCCGTACCGCTTGATGAAGTCCAGCAGTTCCGGCTGGTTGCGCCGATAGGCCACCGTGGCCAGGTAGGCAAAGAAGAGGGCCGCACCCACGGCGGTATGGGAGAACAGCACGTGGACCGTGGCGATGAGACCGACGATCCAGCCGCTGCCCAGGCCGGGTTCGTACCAGACGGGATAGAGACCGATGTATTCCATGGCTTGGCAATGGCTCCGAGGGGAGGGAGGTCAGACAAAAAGGGGTGCCCACCCCGCCCATGCCTTCAGGCATCCAGGCGGGGTTCAGAACATTTCCACTGGAAGTTCCCGGCTAGGCGGGAACGGGGCGGGTTACGTTCAGGTGCGGTCCCGCAGTCCCTTCACCCAGGCTTCCATGGCTTCGTTGGCTGGCTTCATGGGGGCTTCCAGGAAACTCACAACGTATTTCTCGCCCATGTCCGCCACGCCGATGGCCCGGGGACGCACGGCCAGCACCTGGGGATTGGGCAGGGCGAAGCCAAAGCAGAAGATCACGTCCACGGCACCGCGGATGTCCGGATTGATCTCGCCGCCGATGTTCTGGGTATGGGCGTAGTGGTCGAATGTGCCGATGAACTGCACCTTTTCCTTTTCGGCGATACGGTCCTTCAGGTAGTTCACCACTGCTCCCAGGGTCTGGTAGGTGGTTTCTGACTTGTCGATCTCGGCGACGAATACGGGGTATTTTTCTTGCAGCAGGCTTTGTTTCATGGGAGTTCCTTGGTCAATGGTGGGAGTGATCGTGGCCATGGGGGTGGCCGTGACTGTGGTCTTCCGGGGCAACTTCCGCCAGGGTGCCGTTCAGCCAGGCGGCTACGGCCCGGTCCGGATCGGTTTCCGGTGTGGCCACGGCCAGGATGCCCTTGCGCTTCAGGCGTTGTTGCAGGCCCGTGCCCAGGCCGGCAGTGATGAGCACATTGATGCCGTCCAGAGGGTGGGCGCCCTCCCCGTGGCTGGCGTGGAAGGTCTGGTCCAGACCCAGTTCCAGCAGGTTGCGGCTGCGGGCCTCGGCGTGGTCCACGTCGTAAACCCAGAACTTGCGGCACTTGCCGGCGTGGCCGGTGACGGTCTTGCGGTTTTGGCTGGTGACGGCGATCTTCATGGCATTGGGTCACGGGTAGTCAGGGTGAAACCTGATTAGCAGAAGCCGTGCCAAGCCATAGATATACCGATTATCATAATAAAAACAACAGGATGCGTGTTTTGTTCGGTGTGCTGTCTTGCCCATGGGCTGGGTGTTGAGTCATTATTGGCTATATCCCTTGTCTTTGTGGTCAGAATTGACTTAGCTATGGCCAACCCGCCTTCCCATACGCTCCCACCGGAAATCATCTCCCTGCTGGGAGCCCTGCCCGGGCCCCGCATCCTGGTGGATGACCAGTTCCGCATCCTGGCTGCCAACGGGGCCTATTACACCGAGTACGGGGACCATGAAGGCCTCATCGGCCGGACCTGTTATGAGGTCTCCCACCATTTCGACCGCCCCTGCGACCAGTGCGGCGAGTCCTGCCCCCGGTCCGTAGCGGACCAGACCGGCAAGACCAGCCGGGTGCTGCACCTGCACCACACCCCCCAGGGGGAGGAATATGTGGATGTGGAGTTGATTCCCCTGCGGGGCGCGGACGGGGTGGCCCGCTATTACATCGAAGGCATGCCCCCCCTGCGGGAGCGGGCCGGGGAACGGCCCCTGGCGGGCATGGTGGGCCGGTCCCCCACTTTCAATCGCATGCTGGAACTGATCCATCGGGTGGCGCCCCGGGATACGCCGGTGCTGCTGCTGGGAGAGTCCGGCACTGGCAAGGAGTTGGCCGCCCAGACACTGCACAACCTCAGCGCCCGCTCCGGCAAGCCTTTCGTTCCCGTGGACTGCTCCGGCATGACGGAAAGCCTTTTCGAATCCGAATTGTTCGGCCACGAGAAGGGGGCCTTCACCGGCGCCAGCCAGCGCAAGGTGGGCCTGGTGGAGGCCGCCGCTGGCGGCACCCTGTTTCTCGACGAACTGGGGGACATCCCCCTCAGCCTGCAAGTGAAACTCCTGCGTCTGCTGGAAGCGGGTAGCTTCCGGCGGGTGGGGGGCGTGGACATCCTGCGGGCGGATTTCCGTCTGGTAGCCGCCACCCACCGGGACCTGGAAGCCATGGTGGCCGCCGGCAGCTTCCGCCAGGATCTGTATTACAGGCTTTCCGCCTTTCCCATCCGCCTGCCGGCCCTGCGGGAACGGCGTGAAGATCTGCCCCTGCTGGCGGACAATCTGCTGGAACGCTTGTCTCCCGACCGACCCATGAGCCTGTCCACCCAAGCCCTGGAGCGGCTGGCCCGGCATGACTTCCCAGGCAACATCCGGGAACTGCGCAACCTGCTGGAGCGGGGCGTGATCCTCGCTGAAGGCGAGGGCATCGGCCCGGAGCACCTGTTGCTGACCTCGTCTGCGGCAATGCCTGCGTTGGCGCCTGGCTCGTTGGTATCCACAGCAGCGACTAGCTCCCAGCCGGCAGGAATCGTCAGCCTGGATGCGGCCGAGCTGGATTATCTGCTACGGGCCCTTGCGGCCCTGGCGGGCGACAAGGCCGCCCTGGCCAGGCAACTGGGCATCAGCCGGCGTACCCTGGACCGTAAACTGCAAAAGGCCCGAACTCCCGCCGAGGATGCAAAGCAGGAGCGGCCATGACCCGCATCGTCTTCCTGCGGCACGGGGAAAGCGGCGCCAATGTGGCCGGCGTCATCAACGACAACCCGGCGCGGGCTTGGCCCCTGACCCAAAAAGGCCGGGATCAGGCCCGGCAGGCGGGTGCGGCCCTGGCGGCCATGGGGTTCGAGGCGGTATATGTCTCCCAGTTTCAGCGCACCCAGGAAACAGCCAGGGAACTCATGGCTGTCTGGCCAGCGAATGTTCGCTGCCCCATGCAGGTGGATGCCCGCATCAACGAGCGGCGTTCCGGCCTGGATGGCCAGCCGGTGGAAGCCTTCAACGGCCTGGTGCGGCCGGACCCGGTGCACATCCGGCCGCCCGGGGGCGAAAGCTTTCTGGAGCAGATGGCGCGGGTAAAGACCTTCATGGACGCCGTGGCCCAGGCCCACCCGGCGGCCCGGATCCTGGCCGTCTCCCACGAAAACCCCATCCAGGCCGCCCGGGCGGTGGCGGGTGTGGAGGCCTTGAGGTCGCTGGCGGCACCGGTGGCCAATTGCGCCTGGGTCAGCCTGGACTGGCCTCTGGCAGCGGAGACCTTTAGAGGTTACCCCGGCTTGTCCTGGGAGTCCTTTAGCCCATAGCGGTAAGCCCAGAGACGCGCAGCGCGACCGGGGCTGAGCTTACGGGGTGCCGTCCTTGCCGTGCCGGAGCTTGAGCCCCAGCACCATGCCCGCCAGGGCCAGGGTGATGCCGTTGGCGAGAATGATGGGCCAGCTGCCCAGGGCGATACCGTAGAGCATCCACAGGCCCACACCCAGGGTGAACAGGCTGTACATGGACAGGGAGACACCTGACAGGTCCCGGCTGCGCCAGGAATGCAGGGCCTGGGGCACGAAGGAGGCGGTAGTGAGGGCGGCGGCGCCATAGCCCAGCAGGTCCAGCCAGTGAGCGGGAATGACGTTCATGGCCGGGGCGCTTTCTCCAGGGTTTCCGTGACCACCTGGAGCAGGGCGTCGATCTGATAGGGTTTTGCCAGGTAGGCGTCAAAGCCTTGTTCCAGGAGGCGTTCCCGATCGCCGCTCATGGCCAGGGCGGTGAGGGCCACCACGGGCAGGCGGGCGGTGCGGGGGTTCTGCCGCAGGGCGGCCAGGGTGGCAGGGCCGTCCAGGACGGGCATCTGCACATCCAGCAGCACCAGCTCGGGCAGAGGGTCCCGTTGCAGGGCTTCCAGGGCCTGCTTGCCGTCTTCGGCGGTGATGACCATATAGCCGCCGATTTCCAGGAATTCACGGGCCATTTCCCGGTTCACCTCGTTGTCGTCCACCAGCAGTACCCGGTGGATTGATCCAGCCGGACCAGACAATGCCGGGTTGTCTTCCCGGGAGGCGGGCTGGGGGGCGGCCTCGGTGCTTTCCCAATGCTCGTCCGGGTCCCAGGGCAGGGTGAAACTGAAGCGGCTGCCCCGGCCAGGCTCGGACTGGACGAATATCTGACCGTGATGCAGTTCGATCATGCTTTTCACCAGCACCAGCCCCAGACCGGTTCCGTTGTATTCCCGGCCCAGGCTGCTGTCTACCTGAGTGAATGGGTGGAACAGGCGGGCCTGGTCTTCCAGGGAGATGCCGATGCCCGTGTCCCAGACGGTGAACCGGGCAATCTTGTCGTGGTCGTCCCCCATGACTTCCAGGCCGATCTGGCCGCCTTCCGGGGTGAATTTGATGGCGTTGGAAAGCAGGTTGACCAGGGCCTGGCGGATACGCCGGGCGTCGCCCCGCAGGCGGGCCACGCGGCCGTCTTCCGCCAGGGTAAGGCGCAGGTTCTTGGCCCGGGCGGCTTCCCGCACCATGGTCAGACTGGATTCCACCACCTTGGACACCTGGACTTCTCCGGCCTCCAGGGTGAGCTTGCCGGCCTCGATCTTGGCCACGTCCAGGATGTCGTTAATGAGTTCCAGGAGATGGTGGCCGCTGTCTTCGATCTGGCGCACGTAGCGGCCTTGCTTGGGGCTCAGGCTGCCCAGGCTGGGCTCCCGCAGCAATTCCGTCAGGCCCAGGATGGCCGTCAGGGGGGTGCGCAGTTCGTGGCTCATGGCCGCCAGGAATTCGTCCTTGGCCCGGGAGGCTTCCATCAGGGCATTGTTGGAGCGCATGAGCTGCTGGGTACGCTTGTCCACCAGGGCCTGGAGTTCACTGGCCTGGCGGGCCAGGGCCTCCTGGTCGGCCTTGTGGTCCGTGATGTCGAGGTTGGAGGAGCGGCGACCCAGCCAGGTGCCGTCGTCGGCAAAGACGTCCTGGCACAAATGATGCAGCCAGCGTACCTGGCCCTGGCGGTTGATGATGCGGAATTCCATGGAATGCTGGGGCAGGCCGGGATGGCGGGTTTCTTCGCCATGCCGATGCAGCAGCGCCTGGTCGTCCGGGTGAGCGATCCGGGCGATGAAATCCGGCTCGCTGGCGAAGGCCTCCGCGCTGTAGCCGGTGATTTGCTCGCAGGTGGGGGAGATATAGCGGTAATGGCCTTCCGGGTCCTGCCAGTAGTCGAAGCTGGTGGTCTGTTCCGTCATCAGGCGATAGATGGCTTCCCGTTCCCGCAGGGATTCCCGCAGGGCGTATTCCTGATTCACGTCCCGGCAGACCATGATCACGCCGCTGATGGCGCCGTCCCGGCCCCGGATGGGGGCGGCGCTGTCTGCGATATGGACTTCGCTGCCGTCCCGGCGGACCAGTTTGGTGTGATTGGCCAGATGCATGACCTGGCCGCTTTCCAGCACCTGCCGCACGGGCATGGGGACCAAGGGGGAACCCCGGTTGTCCACCAGCATCATGATCATTTCGATGGGGCGCCCGTGGGCGTCTTCCAGGGACCAGGCGGTGAGGGCCTCGGCTACTGCATTCATGCGGGTGATGCATCCCTGGGCATCGGTGACGATGACCGCATCGCCGATGGAATCCAGTGTGGCAGAGAGGTTCTGTTGGCTGCGGGTGAGCTCGTCCAGCAATTGCTGCTGATGGTCGGCCATGTCGTTGAAGGCCCGGGCAAGACGAGCCAGGTCCAGGTCATCCGGCACGGGTAGCCGGGTATGGTGCTGGCCGGCGCCAAAGGTGCGCAGGGCGCTGTCCAGGTGTTGCAGGGGACGGAGCAGACGTTTGTGGATACGCCACATGAGCAGCCCCAGGACGGACAGGCTGGCCGCCAGGGTGATGAGGAAACGATTCAGGGCTTGGGCGGCGGCATGGTCCAGCACGGGGCCGTTGTCGTAACGGATGTAGAGCACCCCCACGGTGGGGCGCAACTGGTCCTGACTGGGCAGGCTGACAGGCAGGTAGTAGGTGAGCGTGCGGTCCTTGTCGAGCCAGCGGTTGACCGTGCGGTTGGTTTCCCGGGTGGTGCGGAAATCCTGGGGCGAAAAATCCTGGAGCTGGTTGCCGGGTTCCTGGCGCCATTCCATGCGGTTGCCGGCCAGGATCACGCCTTCGCTGCTCACCAGGGCCCCGGCCGTCACTTCGGGTATGGTGGCCAGGAGGCTGAAAGCGTTCTGGATGTGCTCCAGCCCGCCCAGCCTGATCTCCTCCTCCAGATGGTATTGCAGGGCACGCCCCTGGATACTCACCCGGGTTTGCGCATCCCGCCGGGCCTGCTCCCGGAAATCCGACAACTGCAACCCGCTCAGGGCGCCCAGGACCAGGCCGAAAGCCAGCAAAACGCTAAGAGGCAGCCAATGTCTGAGGGAAAGGTGTGTCACGTTCATGACGCGGGCAGGTAACTGTTGTCCGCCAGGCCCCGGGTGGTGAGACGGCCGGGCAGAAGCTGGCTCAGGGCCATGAAGTCCGCCAGGTTCTGGGACAACTGGTCCATGTGCGACAGCAGGGCCTGGTTTTCAGCCAGATCCGGCTGGTGGATGCCGGCCCGCTGGCCCGGGACGTCTTCGCCCAACCGCCGGGCCATGAGCTTATGGGCATCTTCCGGTGTGCTGTGGATATGAAACAGGGCGGCCAGATAGCCGTTCAGGAGATCCCGCAGGTTATCTTCATGCTGGGGCAGGGCATCCGCCCTCACTACCAGCACGTCCATGATGCGGTTGGGGATGGCCCGGCTGTCGAACAGCACCCGGCCGCCCTCACGGCGTAGCTGGCTGACATGGGGCTCGAAGGCGATCACCGCATCCACCTGGCCGGAACGGTAGCTGGATACCTGCTCGTTTGCGGTGATGGCTACCCGGGTGATGTCCGCCAGGTCGAGATGAGCAGCCTCCAGCAGAGCGGACAGCATGACGGCGCCTACGGCCCCAGATTCCACGGCGATGCGTTTGCCTTTCAGATCGGCCAGGGTTTCGATGCCGGGCCGAGTCACCAACGCGTCGGCACCGGCCGAGAAGTTGAATACCAGCACCACCTTCAAGGCCAGGCCCTGGCTGATCAAGGTCAGGGCTTCGTCCAGGGTCACGCCGGCGGCCTCCAGGTCGCCGTCCAGCAGGGCCCGCATGACGTTGGTGGCGGAAGTGTGTTCCACCAGACGGATATTGCCGGGGTCGTAATGGCCCAGAGCCCGGGCCAGGTAGAGGGGTTCGTAGCCCACCCAGACATTGGTGCCCACCCGAAGCAGCGGGGAAGGCCCGGGGATGCAGCCGGAGAGGCCTTGTACGCCGGCCAGGGCCAGGGGAAGGGTAGACAGGCGTTTCAGGAAGTCGCGGCGCATGGCAGATCCGATGGGTCCCATGTACTAACGGTCCGGGAGCGTGAAACTTGAGCTTTACGTCCGGAGGGGTGTCAGTTGAACCGGGTGAGCCCTTGCAGCTTGTCCAGGGCGGCGCCCGAACGGATGGCTGCCCGGGCCTGCTGCACCCCTTCCGTCAGGCTGCTGGCGACACCGGATACGTACAGGGCAGCACCGGCATTGAGGGCGACGATGTCCTGTTCCCCACAGGCCGGGCCGGCCAGGGCCTGCTTCAGGCGTGCCATGGAGTCTTCCACACCGGACACGGTGAAGGTGCTGGAAGGGATGGTGGCCAGACTGAACTGGGTCGGGTTCACGGTGTACTCGCGGATCTGGCCGTCCTTCAGTTCCGCCACGTAGGAGTCTCCCGCCAGGGATAGCTCGTCCATTCCGTCGGCGGAGTGCACCACCAGCACGTGGCGGCTGCCCAACTCCCGCAGCACTTCCGCCAGCAGCCGGGTGAGATCCCGGGAGAACACGCCCATCACCTGGTTGGGGGCGCCGGCCGGGTTGGTCATGGGGCCCAGCAGGTTGAACAGGGTGCGCACCCCCAGTTCCCGGCGCACGGGCGCCGCATGTTTCATGGCGCTGTGGTGGTTGGGGGCGAACATGAAGCCCACCCCAAGGGTCCGGACCGCTTCGGCAACCTTCTCGGGGGGCAGGTTGACGTTCACCCCCAGGGCCTCCAGGACATCCGCACTACCGGATTTCGAGGACACGGAACGGCCCCCGTGCTTGGCCACCCGGGCGCCGCCGGCAGCGGCCACGAAGGCGGCGGCTGTGGAAATGTTGAAGGTATGGGCCCCGTCGCCACCGGTGCCGCAGGTATCCACCAGGTTTTCCACCCCTTCCAGGGGTACCCTGGTGGAAAGCTCCCGCATCACCGTGGCGGCGGCGGCCAGTTCGATGACAGATTCACCCTTGCAGCGCAGGGCGATGATGGCCCCGGCGATCTGGGCCGGGGTGAGCTCGCCGGTCATGATGGCGCGCATCAGGGCCAGCATGTCCTCCCGGGGCAGATCCTGGCGGGCGATGAGCTGGGAGAGGAGGGCAGGGTAGTTCATGGCAAGCCTCTTGGGAGTCGTCATCCCCGCCCAGGCGGGGATCCATACATTGGGCTCCCGCCTGGGCGGGAACGATGTTTCAACGGGAGTCGGTGAGAAAGTTCTTCAGCAACTGGTGGCCGTGTTCGGTGAGCACGGATTCCGGGTGGAACTGCACGCCCTCCACCGCCAGGGTCTTGTGGCGCACCCCCATGATCTCGCCGTCCTCGGTCCAGGCGGTGATCTCCAGACAATCCGGCAGGGTTTCCCGCTCGATGACCAAAGAGTGGTAGCGGGTGGCGGTGAAGGGGTTGGGCAGGTCCCGGAACACCCCCCTCTCGGCATGGAAGATGGGGGAGGTCTTGCCGTGCATGAGTTGCTTGGCATGGACGATCCGGCCGCCGAAGGCCTGGCCGATGCTCTGGTGGCCCAGACACACGCCCAGCAGCGGTATCCGGCCGGCGAATTCCTTGATGACGGGCACGGACACACCGGCCTCGTTGGGGGTGCAGGGCCCCGGTGACAGCACGATGCGTTCGGGGGCCATGGCACCGATCTCCGCCACGGTGACCTCGTCGTTGCGCACCACCCGCACGTCTTCGCCCAGTTCGCCGAAATACTGGACCAGGTTGTAGGTGAAGCTGTCGTAGTTGTCGATCATCAGCAGCATGGCTGCATCCTGTTGAAATACATGGAAATGCGGAAGAGGTTACCCAATTCAGCGGGGATTGACGATCTCGATGAGCTCGTAGGTCTGGATCAGGGAAATGTCCGCCACTTCGGTCACGTCCGCCGGCGTCAGGCCCAGGTCCATCCAGACCACTTCCGGGAAGTCGGGGGTGTAGAGGACTTCCCCCGGCCCCAGCTTGATGTCGGGGGAGAGGAAGTGGGCCATGTCGCTTGCCACCTGGAGGATGGCCCGCTCCCGGGGGTAGTCGGTGAGTTGCTCGCTGTTGGACTGGTTGGCCACCACGTTTTGCATCAGGGCCGGCAGTTGCCAGCGCTTGAGCAGGGCACCCCCTACCTGGGCGTGGGTGTAGCCGAAGACGCGCTTTTCTGCGGCCAGGAGGCTGGCTTCGCTGTCGTTTTCGGTTTGGGAAAGCACTTCCCGGTAGGCGTTGGGCCGGGCCACGAAAAACACCAGGCGGCCGATCTTGTGCAGCAGCCCGGCCAGGAACAGTTGTTCACTGGTGGCCAGGCGGGCCCGTTTGGAAAGGTTGCGGGACACCACGCCGCAGGCCACGCTGTTGTCCCAGAAGGTCTTCATGTTGACGAACTCACCGGGGATACCCTGGAAGCGCTTGATGAAGGCGGCGGCCAATACCAGATCACGCAGGGCGCCCATGCCGATGAGGGTGATGGCCCGGGACAGGGTGTCCACCTTGCTGGACAGCCCGAACCAGGCGCTGTTGGCCAGCCGCAGCACTGTGGCCGTCAGGCTGGCGTCCAGTTGCAGCACGTCGACGATCTGCTTGTTGGTGGTGTCCGGGTCGCTCACCAGTTCGTTCAGACGCAGGGCCACGTCCGGCAGGCTGAACAGGTTTTCGACTTCACTGACGAGTTCTTGGGGGGTCATGGGTCAGCCTTTTTCCAGTACGGGCTTGAGATACCGACCCGTGTGGCTGGCCGGGTTGTCTGCCACCGCCTCCGGGGTGCCCTGGGCGATGATCTGGCCGCCGCCTTCGCCCCCTTCCGGGCCCAGGTCGATGATCCAGTCGGCGGTCTTGATCACGTCCAGGTTGTGTTCGATGACCACCACGGTGTTGCCGGCCCCCACCAGGCGGTGCAGTACCTTGAGCAGCATGTCGATGTCGGCGAAATGCAGGCCGGTGGTGGGCTCGTCCAATATATATAAGGTGCGGCCCGTATCCCGCTTGGACAGTTCCAGGGCCAGTTTCACCCGCTGGGCCTCGCCGCCGGACAGGGTGGTGGCGGACTGGCCAAGGCGGATGTAGGAGAGGCCCACGTCCATGAGGGTTTGCAGCTTGCGGCGCACCACAGGTACCGGGTGGAAGAATTCCAGGGCCTCTTCCACGGTCATCTGCAGGATCTCGTGGATGTTCTTGCCCTTGTACTGCACTTCCAGGGTTTCCCGGTTGTAGCGCTGGCCGTGACATACGTCGCAGGGCACGTAGATGTCCGGCAGGAAGTGCATTTCCACCTTGATCATGCCGTCCCCCTGGCAGGCTTCGCAGCGGCCCCCCTTCACGTTGAAGGAGAAGCGGCCCACTTCGTAGCCCCGTTCCCGGGCGGCGGGGGTGCCGGCGAACAGTTCCCGAATAGGGGTGAACAGGCCCGTGTAGGTGGCCGGGTTGGACCTGGGGGTGCGGCCGATGGGGGCCTGGTCCACGTTCACCACCTTGTCGAAGAACTCCACGCCATCGATGGATTCGAAGGGAGCAGGCTCCTGGGCGGCGCCGTTGAGCATGTTGGCGGTGACGGCGTAGAGGGTGTCGTTGATGAGGGTGGACTTGCCGGAACCGGACACCCCCGTGATGCACACGAAGATGCCCGTGGGCAGTTCCAGGGTGACGTTTTTCAGGTTGTTGCCCGTGGCGTTGACGAGCTTCAACACCCGGCCTTCCCGGGCGGGTTTGCGTTCCGTGGGCACGGGGATGCCCCGGGCACCGGAGAGGTACTGGCCGGTGAGGGAGTTCGCATTGCCCAGGATGTCCGCCAGCTTGCCCTGGGCCACGATCTCGCCGCCATGCTCTCCAGCCCCGGGGCCCATGTCGACGATGTGGTCCGCGTGGCGGATGGCGTCTTCGTCGTGCTCTACCACAATGACCGTATTTCCAAGGTCCCGCAGGTGCTTGAGGGTGTCCAGCAGGCGGTCGTTGTCCCGCTGGTGCAGGCCGATGGAGGGTTCGTCCAGCACGTACATGACCCCCGTAAGGCCGGAACCTATCTGGGAAGCCAGGCGGATGCGCTGGGCTTCGCCGCCGGACAGGGTATCGGCGGAACGCTCCAGGCTCAGGTAGTCCAGGCCCACGTTGTTGAGGAAGGTGAGCCGGGCGGAGATTTCCTTGATGATCTTTTCCGCCACCTGGGCCCGGTGGCCGCTGAGTTGCAGCTCGTCGAAAAACCTCAGGGTCTGGCGGATGGGCAGGTGGGACAGCTGGTGCAGGGTGGCACCGCCGATGGTCACGTTACGGGCCTCGATGCGCAGCCGGGAGCCGCCGCATTCCGGACAGGGCCGGGTGGCGATGAACTTCGATAACTCCTCCCGCATGAGCTGGGATTCGCTTTCCTTGTAACGCCGCTCCAGGCTGGGGATGACGCCGTCGAAACGGTGTTTTCGGGTGGTCTTGCGGCCCCCTTCTGCAAGGTACTG
The DNA here is from genome assembly GCA_040757575.1 of Pseudomonadota bacterium. Taxonomy (GTDB): domain Bacteria; phylum Pseudomonadota; class Gammaproteobacteria; order Burkholderiales; family Thiobacillaceae; genus PFJX01. Next base: position 102,277 of record JBFLXA010000001.1, on the reverse strand, counting down.
GAAGGCGATTTCGTCCCGGCCGCTGCCGTGCAGGATGATGTGGCGGATGGCTTCCGGCAGTTCTTCCCAGGGGGTGTCGATGTCGAAACCGTAGTGCTGGGCCAGGGATTCCAGCATGCGGTAGAAAAAGGCGTTGCGGCGGTCCCAGCCCTTGATGGCCCCGGAAGCCAGGCTCATGTGGGGAAAGGCCACCACCCGCTCCGGGTCGAAGAAGGTGATCTGCCCCAGGCCGTCGCATTTCGGACAGGCGCCCATGGGGTTGTTGAAGGAAAAGATGCGGGGTTCCAGTTCCGGCAGGGCGTAGTCGCACACGGGGCAGGCAAACTTGGCGGAGAACAGCATTTCCCTTCCGCTGTCCATTTCCACCGCCAGGGCCTTGCCGTCGGAATGCCTGAGGGCCGTCTCGAAGCTTTCTGCCAGGCGCTGCTTCATGTCCGGGCGGACCTTGAGCCGGTCCACCACCGCCTCGATGGTGTGCTTGCGGTTCTTCTCCAGGGTGGGCACGGCGTCGATCTCGTACACCTCGCCGTCCACTCGCAGGCGCACGAAGCCCTGGGCCCGCAGTTCGTCGATGAGGCCTAGTTGTTCCCCTTTGCGGCCCACCACCAGGGGGGCCAGCACCATCAGCTTGGTGTCCTCCGGCAGTTGCAGCACCGTGTCCACCATCTGGGATACGGTCTGGGCCGCCAGCTCGATGCCGTGGTGAGGGCAGCGCGGGGTGCCGGCCCGGGCGAACAGCAGGCGCAGATAGTCGTGGATCTCGGTGACCGTGCCCACCGTGGAGCGGGGGTTGTGGCTGGTGGCCTTCTGCTCGATGGAAATGGCCGGGCTCAAACCCTCGATCAGATCCACGTCCGGCTTTTCCATCAGTTGCAGGAACTGGCGGGCATAGGCGGACAGGGATTCCACATAGCGGCGCTGGCCCTCGGCGTAGAGGGTGTCGAAGGCCAGGGAGGACTTGCCGGAACCGGACAGGCCGGTGATCACCACCAGTTCGTGGTGGGGCAGGTCCACGTTGACGTTCTTCAGGTTGTGGGTGCGGGCGCCGCGTACGCGGATCATGACGGGAGGCGGGGATGCGATTAGGAAACGGCTAATATTACGGGTCTTTCCCTATCCGTCCCAACCGCATTTTCCCGTGCCTTCCGCTTCCAATCCTCTGCTTCCCTCCGAACGCCGGGCTGCCTGGTCCCTGGCCAGCATCTATGGCCTGCGCATGCTGGGCATGTTCCTGATCCTGCCGGTGTTCGCCCTCTATGCCAAAACCCTGCCGGGAGGGGAAGACCACACTCTGGTGGGCCTGGCCCTGGGCATCTATGGCCTTACCCAGGCGGTGCTGATGATTCCCTTCGGCATGGCTTCGGACCGATTCGGCCGCAAGCCGGTGATCATCATCGGCCTGCTGGTCTTTGCCCTGGGCAGCTTCCTGGCCGCCTATGCCGATACCCTCATGGGGGTCCTCGTCGGCCGGGCCCTGCAGGGGGCCGGGGCGGTGTCGGCAGCGGTGTCGGCCCTGCTGGCGGACCTGACCCGGGAGGAAAAGCGCACCCAGGCCATGGCCCTGATCGGCAGCACCATCGGCCTGTCCTTCGCCTTTTCCCTGGCGGCGGGGCCGGCCATCTATAAATTCATCGGCGTGCCGGGCATGTTCGCCCTCACCGGCGTGCTGTCCCTGGCGGCCATCCTGGTATTGAAGTACGTCACCCCGAACCCGGGCCAAAGCGCCTTCCATTCCGATGCCCAGGCCAACCCCGCCCGGCTCAAGGACGTGCTGCGCCAGGGGGAACTGTTGCGTCTCAACTGGGGCATCTTCGCCCTGCATGCCGCCCAGATGGCCATGTTCACCGTGGTGCCCTTCGCCCTGGTGCAGGCGGGTAACCTGGATGTGCAGCACCACTGGCAGGTGTATCTGCCGGTGCTGGTGGGCAGCCTGGTGCTGATGGTGCCGGCCATCATCTATGGGGAAAAACGGGGCGCCCTGAAACAGGTGTTCGTGGCGGCCGTGGCCCTCATGCTGGGGGCCCAGCTGGGCCTGGCCCTGAGCATGGAGGCCTTCTGGGGCCTGGTGGCGGCCCTGTTCGCCTACTTCGTGGCCTTCAACGTGCTGGAGGCCACCCTGCCTTCCCTCATTTCCAAGATTGCACCGCCTGAAGCCAAGGGTACGGCCATGGGGGTGTACAACACCTCCCAGGCCCTGGGGCTTTTCTTCGGTGGCGTGGTGGGGGGCTGGCTGGCCCAGCATCAGGGCTTCTTCGCCGTGTTCCTGTTCTGCGGCGCCCTCATGGGCATCTGGCTGGTGCTGGCCCTGGGCATGGCTCCGCCCCCCCGGGTGAAAACCCAGATGTTCCACGTGGGGCGCCTCTCGGACGTCGAAGCCCGGGCCCTGGCCGCCAATCTGGTGGTGTTTTCCGGGGTGGAGGCAGTGACCGTGCTGGCGGAAGAAGAGGCCGTGCTGCTCAAGGTGAGTCAGACCGGTTGGGACGAGGAAGGGGTGCGCCAGCTCCTTCTGCACAAGGGTCACGCGGAGGCCTAAGCGTGTTTTAGCGGCGGGTGCCTTTCGGGTATCCTTGGCCGCCTTCCACCGAACAATTCATCGCAGCAAAGGGACAACGCCATGGCATCTGTGAACAAGGTCATCATCATCGGCAACCTGGGCCGGGACCCGGAGATGCGCTATCTGCCCAGCGGCGATGCTGTGGCCAACCTGCGCATCGCCACCACGGACAAGTTCAAGGACCGCAGTGGCGATATGCAGGAACAGACCGAGTGGCATTCCGTGGCCTTCTTCGGCAAGACGGCGGAAATCTGCGGCCAATACCTGAAAAAAGGCAGCCAGGTGTACGTGGAAGGCAGCCTGCGTACCCGCAAGTGGCAGGACAAGGAAGGCAACGACCGCTACACCACCGAGATCCGGGGCGACCGCATGCAGATGCTGGGCGGCCGGGGCGGCGGTGGCGTGGCGGATTACGGCGGCGACGACGCCATGGACGCGCCACCCCCGGCCCGCAGCGGTGGTGCTGCCAAGCCAGCCCGTAGCAACGACGCGGGCGGCTTTGCCGGCATGCCCGACGACGACATCCCGTTCTAGGCACACATACAGGTGTTGCCCGGCGGGGTGCCACTGACCCGGGAAGGTTAGCCCCATGGACTGGCTTGCGGGCGTGCGGAAGACCCTGGCCCGCCTGCATCTGTCTGCCGATGCCCCCTCGGCGGAAGACCTGGGGGATTTGCTGCCCTGGGCCCTGGACCAGGTGGACCCTCGACTGCGGCTGGCGTCCGGTTATCCCAAAGCCTATCTGGCCAGTCTGGGCAAGGCCCTGGCCTACTGTCATGCCCTGGCGGACCGGGTGCCGGAGCCGGTGGCGGTGAACCGGGCCGCCTTTGCCCGGGATGCGGTGGTGCATGCCCTGTTCGGCTCCGCCGACAGCATCATCCAGTCCCTGGTGAGCAGCCAGGCCGTGCGGGACTGGAGCCGGGCCCACCCGGAGGCAACCGAAGCCTATGCCTTGCTGGGGGTGCGCTTGCAGACCCGGAACATCATGGGCATGACCCTGCGCAACGACACCCTGCAACGGGAGGTTTCCCAGCAGGTGGTCTATTTCACGGACCATACCTTCAGCGGCCTGGCGGACAGCGAGGCCGCCGCCCGGGAGCTGCTGCTGCGGCGTTTCATGGAGTCTTTGCTGGGGCGGGTGCAGGAGCGGGTGCAGGCCCTGCAGGATCGGCGCCATGAACTGGAACAGGCCCGGGACGAAGCCCAGGCAAGATTGCGTCAGCACCCGGAAGACCCTCAGGCCCGGCAGGCCCTGGAGCGGATTCTGGTCGAACTGGGGGACAGCATTGCCCGGGCGGAACTGGCGGCCTATCCGGCCCATTTCGCTGCGGTCATGGACCAGGCGGAGACCTATCTACAGCTCCAGCCCCGCTCCCTGCTGGTGGATGCCCTGGGGGTGTGCCAGGAGGCGGATTCCCCCCAAGCGGGCGCGCCGGATTTGGGTGCTTCTCATTTGGGTGCTTCGCAATTGGGTGCATATCCCATCCAGTTGCATGAAATGCAGGGCCGGGACCGGCGTAAATGGCATGTGGCACTGGTGCGCTGTGATCTGGCGGAAGTGCCCAGCTACCCGGACCGTCTGCAACAGGCCGGCCGCTGGCTGGCAATCTAGCCAGAACGTATAAACTGTCGCGCCGTATTCGGAGACAACGCAAAGGGGAAAAACATGAAGTTGACGCAGGTCACGGTGGCATTGGCAGGGCTCTTGAGTGTTGCCGGCACCCATGCCGCCGGATTCGCCCTCATCTAGCAGAACGTCAGTGGCCTGGGCAATGCCTATGCTGGCCAGGCGGCCGTGGCGGAAGATGCCAGCACGGTGTATTTCAACCCGGCGGGCCTGGCCCGGCTGGATGGACGCCAGGTCGTGGTGGCGGGACATCTCATTTTGCCTTCGGCCCGGTTTTCCGACGCTGCCAGTACCAAAGGACTGAATCAGGATACCCTGGGTGACAATGGCGGCGACGCCGGCTCCCTCGCCCTGGCGCCCAACTTCTTCATGGCCTGGCCCCTGGGCCAGGGGCTGGTGTTTGGGCTTGGGGTGAGCGCCCCCTTCGGTCTGGTCACGGAATACGACGAAGACTGGGTGGGCCGTTACCACGCAGTGAAGTCGGATCTGCAAACCATCAATATCAACCCTTCCCTGGGTATCCGTCTGAATGAGCGCTGGTCCCTGGGCCTGGGCCTCAACGCCCAGCGGGCAGAGGCGGAACTGAGCAAAATGGCCAACTACGGGGCGGCCAACGTTGCATTCACGGACATGGAAGGCCTGGCGACGGTGAAGGGGGATGACTGGGGCTGGGGCTACAACCTGGGAATGCTGTTCGAACCTGCGCCCGGCACCCGTATTGGCCTGAGTTACCGCTCCAAGGTGGATTACACCCTGGAAGGAACGGTGAAATATGAAAGCCGGCCCGCCCCCCTGGCGGCCGTTCTGGCAGATGGCCCCGTCAGCGCCAAGGCCAGCCTGCCGGCCAGCGCTTCCCTGAGCCTGTTCAAGATACTGTCGCCGGACTGGGACCTGCTGGCGGACGCGACCTGGATTCAGTGGAGCCTGTTTGACCGGTTGACGGTGCGGCGGCCCAATGGCGCCATCGTTGACGACACCCGGGAGAAGTGGCGTAACAGCTGGCGGCTGTCCCTGGGGGCCAACCGGCACATAAACCGTAACCTGACCCTGCGCATGGGTCTGGCCTTCGATGAAAGCCCCGTGCCCACCGCTACCCGCACCCCCCGCATCCCGGACGAGGACCGTATCTGGGCCTCCCTGGGATTTCAGTACCGCCTGCGTGCAGGGAGCACCCTGGATGTGGGCTACACCCACATCTTTGCCGACGATGCCCGGATGGAGCTGTCCAGCGTAGCCAACGGCGATCTGGTGGGCAGCTACGACAGCCACGTGGATATCCTCAGCGTCCAGTACACCCATACATTCTGATGGTCAGCCCCACCGATACCCTCTTTTCCGCCCTGGTCCAGGCGACCCGCCGCTTCGGCCGGAACACGCCGGGCCAGTGGGAAGACCAGAAGCCCGGCACCTATACCTACGGCGAACTGCTGAAGATGGCCCTGGCCCTGGGGCGTCTGACGGCCCGGTTCACCCAGCCCGGGGAGCATGTGGGGGTGCTGATGCCCAACATGGCCAGTACCGTGGGGCTCATGCTGGGGCTTTCATCCCAGGGCCGGGTGCCCTGCATGCTCAACTACACCGCTGGCACCGAGGGCATGCAGAGCGCCTGCCAGGTGGCCCGGGCGCAGACGGTGGTCACGTCCCGCCTGTTCATCAGGAAGGCCGGACTGGAAACCGTGGTGGCCGGGCTGAAGGACCTGCGTCTGGTGTACCTGGAGGATGAGCGGGGGAATTTCGGCCTGCTGGACAAGCTCTGGCTCATGGGCTTTGCCCTCTGGTTCCCCCTGGCCGCCGTGCCCCGGGGCAACGCCGAGGCGCCAGCGGTGGTGCTGTTCACCTCCGGGTCGGAAGGCAGACCCAAGGGGGTGGTGCTCTCCCACCGGGCCCTGTTGTCCAACGTGGCCCAGATTCTTGATTTTCTGCCCCTGACGGTGCGGGACAAGGTGTTCAACTGCCTGCCCATCTTCCATTCCTTCGGCCTCACGGCCGGGACGCTCCTGCCCCTGATCAGTGGTGCCCGTCTGGTGCTCTACACCACGCCCCTGCATTTCAAGGAAATTCCGAAACTGATCGGCGCCACCCAGTCTACTGCCCTGTTCGGCAGCAGTACCTTCCTCAGCCATTACGCCCGCCATGCCGAGCCGGAAGACCTGAAAACCCTGCGCTACGTGGTGGCCGGGGCCGAGAAACTGGCGGAACCGGTGCGGCAGGCCTGGCGAGACAAGTTCGGGGTGGACATCCTGGAAGGCTACGGGGCCACGGAAACGGCCCCGGTGCTGTCGGTGAACCGGCCGGGCAACAACCGTCCCGGTACCGTGGGCCCCCTACTGACGGGCATCGAGGCCCGAGTGGTGCCCGTGGAAGGCATCGAGCGGGGCGGGGAGCTGCATGTGCGGTGTCCCAACCTGTTGTCCGGCTATTATCTCCACGACCGGCCGGGGGAACTCGCTTCGCCCTGGTCCAGCCTGGGGGAAGGCTGGTACAACCTGGGGGACGTGGTGGACATCAGCCCGGATGGCTTTCTCACCATCCTGGGGCGCCTGAAACGTTTCGCCAAGGTGGCGGGGGAAATGGTGTCCCTGGAAACGGTGGAGGGCCTGGCCCGGGCAGTTTCCCCGGATGCCATGCATGCCGCCACCTGCATTCCGGACCCGGGCCGGGGAGAGTCCATCGTCCTGTTCACCACGGAGCCGGCCCTGGCCCGGGAGCGCCTGGCCCAGGAAGCCAAGGCCCAGGGCCTGCCGGAAATCACCCTGCCCCGGCAGATCCGGGTGGTGGAAAGCCTGCCCCTGCTGGGCACGGGCAAGCTGAACTACCCGCTCCTGAAGGCCTGGGCGGAGGGCGCAACATGAGCCGGAGCCGGTTGCCTCTTGAAACCCCGGGGACGCGGCTAAATATAAGAAACCATTGATATAATTGCCCCGATTTCGCCTAAGGAGCCCACCATGCCCATCTATGCCTACAAGTGCGCCGATTGCGGTTTTGAACAGGACGTGATGCAGAAGATCAGTGACGCCCCCCTCACCGACTGTCCCCAGTGCGGCAAGGCCAGCTTCAGCAAGCAGCTGACGGCCGCCGGTTTCCAGTTGAAGGGCAACGGCTACTATGCCACCGACTTCAAGAACGGCTCCAAGCCCGCAGAAGCCCCGTCTCCCGCTTGCGGTACCGGTGCCTGTCCGGCTTGCAGCTGAGTACGTATTCGACCCGAAATCGGGCAAACGCAAATGCGTTTGCCCGATTTGTTTATGAGATTCCATGGCCGCGCTTAAACGTTATTTTCTGACCGGACTGCTGGTGCTGGTGCCCCTGGGCGTCACCTTCTGGGTGATGAGCGCCTTGCTGGGCATGATGGACCAGACCCTGCTGCTGTTGCCGGAAACCTGGCGGCCCGAGGCCTGGCTGGGCTTTCGCATTCCCGGCCTGGGAGTCATCCTGACGGCCGTGGTGGTGGTGGTCACCGGGGTGCTGGCCACCAACCTGCTGGGCCAGCGACTGGTCCTGATGTGGGAAGGCCTGCTCAACCGCATCCCGGTGGTCAAATCCATCTACGGCAGCGTCAAACAGGTGTCCGACAGTCTGTTTTCCGGCCAGGGCATGGCCTTCAAGAAGGTGCTGCTGGTGCACTATCCCCACCCCCAGGCCTGGTCCCTGGCCTTCCAGACCAACGTGCCCGACGAGGTGACGGAAAAGCTGCCCCGGGGCCATGTGGCCGTGTTCATTCCCACCACCCCCAGCCCGGTGAACGGCTTCTACTTCTACGTGCCCCGGGACGAAATCATCGAACTGGACATGAGCGTGGACGCGGCCCTCAAGGCCATCGTCTCCATGGGTGTCGTTACCCAAACCATGAAACCTTCCGCCAACCATTACCCCGGCGATTAAGACCAGGAACCCAAAAATGCGTGATCTCTACTGCGGCGCCGTGAACGCCACCCACATCGGCCAGACCCTTACCCTTTGCGGCTGGGCCCATCGCCGGCGCGACCATGGCGGCGTCATTTTCGTGGACCTGCGGGACCGGGAAGGCACCGTGCAGGTGGTGATCGATCCGGATACCCCGGAGGCCTTCAAGCTGGCGGAAGACACCCGCTCCGAGTTCGTGCTGAAGGTGGTGGGCAAGGTGCGGGCTCGGCCTGCCGGCACCGAGAACCCCAACCTGCCCACGGGCATGGTGGAAGTGCTCACCCAGAACCTGGAAGTGCTCAACCCCAGCCTCACGCCCCCGTTCCAGATGGACGAGGACAACATCAACGAGAACATCCGCCTGCAATACCGCTACCTGGATCTGCGCCGGGCCCCCATGCAGCACAACATGCGTTTGCGCTACCGGGTGGCCAAGCTGATGCGGGACTACCTGGACAGCCACGGGTTCATGGACATCGAGACCCCCATGCTGACCCGTTCCACGCCGGAAGGGGCCCGGGACTACCTGGTGCCCTCCCGGGTCCACGACGGCATGTTCTACGCCCTGCCCCAATCCCCCCAGCTGTTCAAGCAGTTGCTCATGGTGTCCGGCTTCGACCGCTACTTCCAGATCGTGAAATGTTTCCGGGACGAGGACCTGCGGGCAGACCGCCAGCCCGAATTCACCCAGGTGGACCTGGAGATGTCCTTCGTGGAAGAAGAAGACGTCATGAGCCTGGTGGAAGGCATGATCCGGGACATGTTCAAGAAAGCCCAGGACATCGACCTGCCCAATCCCTTCCCCCGCATGCCCTATAGCGAGGCCATGTCCCGCTACGGTTCCGACAAACCGGACATGCGTGTCACCCTGGAGATCACCGAAGTCACCGACGCCATGCAGGACGTGGCCTTCAAGGTCTTCTCCGGCCCCGCCAACGACCCGAAGGGCCGGGTGGCCGCCATGCGCATCCCCGGCGGCGCCAGCCTGTCCCGGGGCGAGATCGATGGTTATACGGAATTCGTGAAGATCTACGGCGCCAAGGGCCTGGCCTACATCAAGGTCAACGACGTGACCCAGCTGAACGAGACCGGCCTGCAATCCCCCATCGTCAAGAACCTGAACGAAGCCGCCCTGAAGACCGTGATGGAGCGCACCGGCGCCCAGAACGGCGACCTGATCTTCTTCGGCGCCGACAAGGCCAAGGTGGTGAACGACGCCCTGGGCGCCCTGCGGGCCAAGGTGGGCCACGAGAAGGGCTACGTGGACGGCCGGGCCTGGGCGCCCCTGTGGGTGGTGGATTTCCCCATGTTTGAGTTCAACGAGGACGAGAACCGTTGGGATGCCCTGCACCACCCTTTCACCGCCCCCAAGGACGGTCATGCCGACTATCTCACCAGCGACCCGGGCAAGGCCCTGTCCAAGGCCTACGACATGGTGTTGAACGGCTGGGAAGTGGGCGGCGGCTCCATCCGTATCCATCGGGAAGACGTGCAGGAGAAGGTGTTTTCCGCCCTGAACATCGGCGAGACCGAGCGTCAGGAGAAGTTCGGCTTCCTGCTGGACGCCCTCAAGTACGGTGCCCCGCCCCACGGCGGCCTGGCCTTCGGCCTGGACCGGCTGGTGACCCTCATGACCGGCGCCGAGTCCATCCGTGACGTCATCGCCTTCCCCAAGACCCAGCGGGCTTCCTGCCTGATGACCAGCGCCCCCAACCTGGTGGACGAGAAGCAGCTGCGGGAATTGCATATCCGCCTGCGGAATACGGCGGGCACTGCCGCGCCTACAGCGTAAGGTGGTTTTTCCCCTCTCCCTTCGGGAGAGAGCCGGGGCGAGGGAGCAACGGTTGTTAATCTACCGGCAGTAGATATTGCTGCCTGGGTTGTGGGGTCTGGGGTTTAGCGTTTGCCTCCCCTCCTAAACGCGGGGATTCAGTACGCAGGGCGGCTTTGGCCGGGGGCGCCCGGCAGCGCGTACCTTTCTTTGCTCGTGCAAAGAAAGGTACCAAAGAAAGCACGCCCCGCTTCGTCGCCCTTCGGGTGCCCAATTTTTCCGCTTCCGTCCGGGCGGCTGCGCAACTCGCCCCTGCGGGGCTCAGACAGTGCTCGCCGACTTCCCCCGGACGGAAACACAAAAATTGGCGACGAAGAGGGGGAAAACCGTCCGATGCCAATGTTTCCACTGGAGCAGACCTCGGCTTACGCGACGCTTTTCATCCCCTCTGACGGCGCCGGGGATTTCGGGCTTGGCCGGGGGTAGTCGGCGAAAGTTGTCTGAGCGAAGCGAGTTCTTTCGCCGCCCGGGCAAGGCTGAAATCCTCGGGGTTTCGCCGGCAGCGGGGTGTGCTTTCTTTGCTTACTTTCTTTGCACAAGCAAAGAAAGTAAGGCGCCGCCGGGCGCCCCCGGCCAAAGCCGCCCTGCATGGATAAGCAACCGTTGCTCCCTCGCCCCGTCCCTCTCCCGGTGGGAGAGGGAGTGAAACCCGCCCAAAGTCCCAATACCCCCGAAGACCACCAAAACGGTATGCAAAATCCCTCCGCCCAAAGGCATCCCACCCCCTAAAATTCCCCCATGACCCCCAGCTTCCTCCTCCAGCTCCTCCTCCAGGTCTGGCTCCCCATCGCCCTGCTGGTGGCGGCAGGTGGCCTGTGGGTGCGGTACCGGCCCCAGTTCCCTGCGGATACCCTGCGGGTCAATCTCAACCGTCTGGTGGTGGATGTGTTCGCACCGCCCCTGTTGTTTGCCCTGTCCGCCCAGGCAGAAATCACCCCCCAGCTGCTGACAGTGCCGGTCATCACCATCCTGGGAATTGGCCTCGCTTTCGGTCTGCTCTATCCCCTCCTGTTCCATAGTCCTGTTGGCCGGGGGCTTTCCCGGGAAACCCGGGCGGCCATCCTGCTGGCGGGGGTGTTCGGCAATGTCTTGTTCATGGGCTATCCCACCCTGACCTTTCTGTACGGCGACATCGGCGGCAGTTATGCGGCCTTTGCCGATGTGCTGGCTTCCACGCCCCTGGTGTGGACTTTCGGGGTGTGGATTGCCACGCGCCTGGGCCATGAGGGGGGGCAGGGCACCAGCCTGCTGCGCACGGTGCTGACCCTGCCGCCCATCTGGGGCTTCGTGCTGGGGTTTGCTGTCAATCTGCTGGATATCCACGTGGAGCCCCTCATCAAGGCGGCCAAGTTCATGGGCCAGGCCACCATTCCCATCATGCTGTTCACCCTGGGGCTGTCCATTCCCTGGGGCCGATTGAAGCCTTCCCGGCCGGTGCTGGCCGCTGTGGCGGTCAAGCTGGTACTGGCGCCCTTGCTGGCCTGGGGGGCGGCGGTGCTGACCTTCGGCGAGTTGCACCCAGCCCAGGCGGCGGCCGTGCTGGAAACTGCCATGCCCACCATGCTTATGGCCGCCAGTTTTGCTGATCGTTTCCACCTGGATGTGCGGGCTGCGGCGTTGACGGCCAGCTGGAGCAGCCTCCTGTTCCTGGTGACTTTGCCGGTCTGGATTGCTTTGCTAAGTTGAGACGCGTACATCCAATTTTTGACGGGCTTGTTACACTCCGGCCCCAGGAGGAGATAACAGTGAAGAATTTGCCCTACTGGCTGTACGAATCCCTGCCCTATTTCTATGCGGCGATGGGGGTGTTGGCCATTGCCAGCCTGGAAGCCATCATCGGCAAGATCAGCGGCATGTTGCTCATTTCCGCCGGTGCGGTGATCTGGCAGTTACGCTTCACCTACCGGCGCCGACGCCGGCGGCCGGTGCCCAGGGATCTGAGCTGGGGACACAATCAGCGCATGAACCCTCCGAAGAACCTGGAAAACGTCAAACGCCCGGTGCCCAAGCACGAGCCACCCAAGCCTGATCCGGACGGTCTTTGATGACATTATTTCCGGCTGCCGGTTTTATCGGCCTGGGGACCATGGGGCAGCCCATGGCCTTGAACCTGTGCAAGGCGGGCGTGCCCCTTGCTGTCTTCAATCGCACCGCCGCCAGGGCTGGCCCGCTGGCCGAAGCCGGGGCCCGGGTGGTGGAGACGCCTGCTGAGGTTGTCCGCCAAAGCCAGGTGGTTTTCCTCAACCTGGCCGATGACGCAGCCCTGGACGCGGTGCTGTTCGGTGCCGAGGGTGTGCTGGCAGGGGTGGCGCCGGGTTGCGTAGTGGTGGACATGGGTACCACGTCCATTACTGCCACCCGGCGTTTTGCCGAAGCCCTGGTCCAGCGGGGTGCCACCTGGGTGGATGCGCCGGTTTCCGGGGGGGAAGCCGGTGCCCGGGCAGGCACCTTGTCCATCATGGTGGGGGCGCCCCAGGAAATCTTTGAATACCTTCTGCCCCTGTTCCAGGCCCTGGGCCAGAACATCGTCCATGTGGGCGAGACCGGTGCGGGCCAGGTGGCCAAGGCCTGCAACCAGATCCTGGTGTCCGCCACCCTCATGGGGGTGGCGGAGGCCTTCACCTTCGCCCGCCGGGAAGGGGTGGATCCGGCCCGGGTACGCCAGGCGCTGCTGGGGGGCTTTGCCTACAGCCGCATCCTGGAAGTCCATGGCCAGCGCATGCTGGACAACAGTTTTGTCCCCGGCTTCAAGGCCCGCCTGCACCTGAAGGATCTGGATCTGGTGGCGGACCAGGCCGGGCGCCAGGGCTTGAGCCTGGAGGTGGCGGAAGCAGCCAGACAGTGCATGGCCGCCCTGGTGGCCCGGGGGGCGGGGGAACTGGATTCCTCCGCCCTGATCCATGTGGTGCACGCCATGAGCCTGAAGGATGAGACCATGGCGCCCCTCGGATCTTCTTTGGAATCGCAATGAGACAGTACATCGTCGTTCTCGACCGGCAGGCCATTCCCGGTGAGCCCCGGGTTCCCGACTACGAGCACGTGTGGGCGGAGTACCCCTGCACGGCCCCGGAGGAGTGCGTGGACCACCTGTGGCGCGCCAGCATCGCTGTCACCCATGGGTCGCCTATCGGCCGTGCCGCTATCCAGGGGGCCCACAAGCTGGGTCTGGTGGTTGTGGTGGGGCCGGATTTGGCCATCGTCGATGCCGCCGCCTGCCGGGAACGGAACATCGAAGTGGTGCATCTGCCGTCGGACGGTGCCCCGGACCCCATGGCGCGACTGATGGACGTCATCGACGCCTACGTGGCCCGTTGCGCGGCCTAAACTGGTAACCCATGGTTTTCGGTGTTGCCCATGGAGCCTTCCGGGTCCGGCCGTCCCTTATCGGCCCTGTTGCTGGATTTCAATTCCTACTTCGCCTCGGTTGAACAGCAACTGCGGCCGGAGTTGCGTGGCCGGCCGGTAGGCATTCTGCCGGTCCTGGCGGAATCCACCTGTTGCATCGCCGCGAGTTACGAAGCCAAGCGCCACGGGGTTAAGACTGGCACCTCCGTGGCGGATGCCCGCCGCCTGTGCCCGGGCATCGTTCTGGTGGAGGCCCGGCCGCCGGTGTACGTGGAGATGCACCACCGGCTCATGGAGGTGGTGAACCAGGTCATCGCCATCACCGAGGTGCTGTCCATCGACGAGGTGATGTGCGAACTCACCGGCAGCTGGCAGCGGGAAGACGTGGCGGTGAAGCTGGCCCGGGAGGCCAAGCGCCGCATCCGAGCGGACGTGGGGGAATGCCTCACCAGTTCCGTGGGCATTGGCCCCAACCGGTTCATCGCCAAGATGGCATCCAACATGCAAAAGCCGGATGGCCTCACCGTGGTCCATGCCCACGAACTGCCCGGGCGTCTCTATGGGCTCAAACTGGCCGACATCCACGGCGTGGGCCGGGCCATGCTGGCCCGCCTGGAACAGTACGGCATCCGCACCGTGGAGGCCCTGTGCCTGGCGGACAAAACCACTCTGAGGCGCATCTGGGGTGGCGTGGGGGGCGAGCGCATGTACGACCAGCTCCGGGGCGAGGATGTGCCCGTGGTACCTACCCGGCGTGGCAGCGTGGGCCACTCCCACGTGCTGCCGCCCCAGTTGCGCTTCGATCAGGGGGCCTACGCGGTGCTGTCCAAACTCACCCAGAAGGCGGCCCGGCGCATGCGGGGAGAAGGGTTTCTGTGCAAGCGCCTGGAGGTGATCGTGTCCTGGCGCAACCGGCTGCCCTGGGTCCAGGAAGCCCGTTTCAACGCCATGAGCGACACCCTGGGTCTGCTACGGGTGCTGGACACCCTTTGGGCGGAACGGCCCCGGGGTCGGGAGCCGGTGAAGGTGGGGGTGGTGCTTAAAGAACTGGCGCCGGCCAGCCAGGCGGCCCTGCCGCTTTTTCCGGGCCAGACGGCCGCGCCGGGCCTGGACGCCGTGCTGGACAAACTGCACCAGCGTTTCGGCAACGATGCCATCTATTTCGGCGGTGCCTTCCGGGCCCAGCGGGAGGCACCCATGCGCATCGCCTTCAGCCACATCCCCGACCTGGTGCTGGAAGAAGACGGGCTGCCGCGGTAAAGCCGGGCGGGCTGTGGCTACAGATCCTGCCCCGGGGCCAGGGCGCGGCGTTGCCGGATGCGTTCTGCCGCAGCCTCATCGCTCAGGCGGATCATGGACTGGTCCAGGCGGCCCACGTAGCGTTGGGCCTCCAGCCGGACATCTCCCTGGCGCCAGGTGAGGGTACGGTTCTCGAAATCCGAGCCTTTCAGGTTGCGGATCTTTTCCGCCTTCACCTGGGGGGGGCCATATTTTTCTTCCAGGGCCCGGGCCACGGCGGCGAAGTGGGTTTCCGGCAGACTGAGGGTGATGCCCGTCAGCCGGGCCCGGTCATAGAAGTAATACAGGCTGCTCACCCGCACGCCGACGATGGTTTCCTGCTCCTTGGGGCGCAGGGCGCAGACCTGATCCGCCGTGGGGGCGTGGACCTCGCGGCAATCGAAACGGGGGTCCTGGGTGATGGTCAGGCTGGAAGTGCCTATTGCCTGCCCCTTGAAGCCCAGGGGTTCGGTCGCACCGGCGAGGGGCGTCAGGAGAGTGGAAAAAAGCGCAGCAAAAAGTGTGGCAAAAAGTGTGGAAGACACTCGGTTGGCAGTTTTCAATCTCGTTCCTCGATCCAGGCCATCTGGATGGCTTCCAGAATTTTCTCGCCGGAGCGGTTGGGATCATCGGCGAAGTCGGGCAGTTCCATGACCCAGCGGTGCAGATCCGTGAAACGGATGAATTTCGGGTCCACGTCCGGATGGTGTTCTTCCAGGGCGATGGCGATGTCCAGGGTATCGGTCCATTTCATGATAAGTCTCCAGTAGGCAGTGTGCAGTCCTCGGCAACGGCAATCAGCGGCTGTTTCCTGCCGACTTTGTTCAGTGCCCTTCCTTCACCATGTTGATGGTGTATTTGGGGATTTCCACCACCAGGTCCGCGTTGCCTACCAGGGCCTGGCAGGAAAGGCGGGAAGTGGGCTCCAGACCCCAGGCCTTGTCCAGCAGGTCCTCCTCGATCTCAGTAGCTTCGGACAGGCTGTCGTAACCCTCCCGCAGGATTACGTGGCAGGTGGTGCAGGCGCAGGATTTCTCGCAGGCGTGTTCAATTTCTATGCCGTTGTCCAGCAGGGTGTCGCAGATACTGACGCCTTTCTGGGCGTCGATGACGGCCCCTTCGGGACACAGTTCCACATGGGGCAGGACGATCAGTTGGGGCATGGGGTCGAGCTCTTCTGTTGGCTGGGCAGGACGGCCAGGACGCCGTCCCAGAATTCCATGCGGGCCTCTACGGCCCGGATGGCAGCTTCCCGGGCCTCGGCCACCTTGGCCGGGTCGCCGCCGCACAGGGCCTCCAGGAGCCGCAGGGACAGGGGGGCGTGGAAATCCTCGTCCAGATGGATATGGCGGTTGAGGTAGTAATGGAAGATGGGGGCCTGGTCGTCGGCGACTGCCATGCGGGCCAGGAAGGCCCGGAACATGGCGGGGATGATGTGTTCACGGCCCAAGGCCAGGGCAGCGGCCACCACGTGGGGTTTGCCGCTGGCGATGAAGTCGAAGGTGGTGCGGTTGAAGCGGGCGGCTGGAATGGGGGCCATGCCCGTGGCCAGGGCCGCGTCGATGCCTTCCCGGCCAGCCACTTCCACGAAGCGGGCCGGGGTGTCGGCGTCGGCGCCGATTTCCCGCATGGCGCCCAGGTAGAGCTGGAAATGGCTGGAGAATTCTCCGGGGGCCTCGGGGCCGGCCTCGTCGGTCTCTTCTTCCAGGACCAGTTCATTGATGAAGCGCTGCACCGTGGCGTCGCTGCCCGGGGTCCAGGGCCAGCGGGCGGGGGCCACGGTGTGTTGCAGGTATTTGATCAGGGACATGAAGTCCCAGACGGAATGCACGTGGTGTCCCATGAATACCCGCAGGTCTTCCAGGCCCCGCAGGGCGCCATAGACGGGGTGCTGTTCCAGTCGCTCCCGCAGGGAGGCGATGAATTCCGGTTCAAACACGCTGCTCATTTCGGACCTTTCAAATTTCCAGTTCATCCAGGCGGTGGCCGGTCAAGGCACGCTTCACGCTGGCGTTCATGCGGCGGGCGGCAAATTCCGCCGTGCCGTGGTTCAGAGCGTCGGCTGCCCGCTTCAGGGCCGGCAGGTCGGTGCCCGTCAGGGCTGATTTGAGGGCGACCAGGCAGTGTTCAATGGTTGCTCGCTCGGATTTTTCCAGCAAGGTGTCCCCGTCTTCCGCCAGGGCGGCTTCCGTGGCCTCCAGCAGGCGCTGGGCGTCCACCTTGGCTTCCGCCAGGTTGCGGGCGGCCATGTCGTCCTGGGCGTGGGTGTAGGACTCCCGCAACATGGTGGCGACTTCGTCGTCGGTGAGGCCGTAGGAGGGCTTCACGGCGATATGGGACTCGATGCCGGTCCCCATTTCCCGGGCAGTGACGGACAGGAGGCCGTCCGCATCCACCTGGAATGTGACCCGGATGCGGGCAGCGCCGGCCACCATTGGGGGAATGCCCCGAAGTTCGAAACGGGCCAGGGAGCGGCAGTCCGCCACCAGTTCCCGTTCCCCCTGTACCACGTGGATGCTCATGGCCGTCTGGCCGTCCTTGAAGGTGGTGAATTCCTGGGCCCGGGCGGTGGGGATGGTGGAATTGCGGGGGATGATCTTTTCCGTCAGTCCGCCCATGGTTTCCAGGCCCAGGGAGAGGGGCACCACGTCCAGCAACAGCCAGTCGTCTCCGGCCTTGTTGCCGGCCAGCACATTGGCCTGGATGGCGGCCCCCAGGGCCACCACCTTATCCGGGTCCAGGTTGGTCAGGGGGGTCTGGCCGAAGAATTCGCCCACGGCGGCCTGGATGCGGGGGATGCGGGTGGAGCCTCCCACCATGACCACGCCTTTTACGTCTTCCGGGCCCAGGCCCGCATCCCGCAGGGCCTTGCGGGTGGGAAGCAGGGTCTTGTTCACCAGGCTGGCGGTAATCTCGTTGAACACCGCCTCGGTGAGGGTCAGGTCGATGAGTTCGCCAGTGGTGAGCACGGCGGTGACATGGGCGGAATCGTGGTCGGACAAGGTTTCCTTGGCTTCCCGGGAGCGGGCCATGAGCAGGGTCTTGTCCCGGTCCGACAGGGTGTGGATCTTGGCCTGGTCCAGCACCCAGCAGTAGATTCGCCGGTCGAAGTCGTCGCCCCCCAGGGCCGAGTCGCCGTTGGTGGCCAGCACCTCGAACACGCCCCGGGTGAGTTTGAGGATGGAGATGTCGAAGGTGCCGCCCCCCAGGTCATAGACCGCGTAGATGCCCTCGGCGGCGTTGTCCAGGCCGTAGGCGATGGCGGCGGCGGTGGGCTCGTTGAGCAGGCGCAGCACGTTCAGGCCCGCCAGTTTTGCGGCGTCCTTGGTGGCCTGGCGCTGGGCGTCGTCGAAATAGGCGGGCACGGTGATGACGGCACCCACCAGTTCGCCTCCCAGGGCCGCTTCGGCCCGAACTTTCATGGTCTTGAGGATTTCCGCCGACACCTCCACCGGGCTTTTTACCCCGGCTACGGTCTTGATCTGCACCATGCCCGGCGCGTCCACGAACTTGTAGGGCAGGGTGGTGGCGTCCGGGATGTCGGCGATACCCCGGCCCATGAAGCGCTTCACCGAGATCAGTGTGTTGTGGGGGTCTTCGGCCGCCTGGCTCAGGGCCGTTTGCCCTACGGTGGTGGAGCCGTCCGGGTGGTAGCGCACCACGGAAGGCAGCAGGCCATGGCCCCGGGCATCGTTCAGCACCACGGAGACGCCGTTGCGCACGGTGGCCACCAGGGAGTTGGTGGTGCCCAGGTCGATGCCGACCGCCAGCCGGTGCTGGTGGGGGGCGGTGGACAGGCCGGGTTCGGCGATTTGCAGGAGGGCCATGGTTTTCAGTAAAGGGTAAAGGGGGAAGGGAGAAGGGTAGAGGCCGCGATGGTTTTACCCTTGAGCCTTAACCCTTCCCCCTTCACATGTCTTCGTATGCCGTGTCGATCTCTTCGAGAAGCTTGTCCATGAAACGCAGCTTGCGCAAGGTTTCGCTGGCCTGGGGGTAGTTCTTTTCCGAGTCGATGCAGCGTTCCAGTTCCGCCAGCAGGGCCTTGGCGTAGGCCCGCATGTCCCTTTCAAGGGTTTGCAGGGCGTTCATGTCCCGGGCCTGGGAGGCGTCTGCGAGGGTTTCCCGCCATTCCATCTGCTGCATGATGAAATCCGGTGCCATGGCCGTGTTTTTCGGATCCATGGCGTCGATGCCCTGGAGCAGCAACAGATAGCGGGCCCGTTCGAAGGGTTTCTTCAGGCTTTGGTAAGCCTCGTTCACCCGGGTGGTCCACTGCATGGACAGCCGCTTCTCCGCTTCCCCCGCATTCGCAAACCGGTCCGGGTGGATCTCCGCCTGGATGTCCCGGTAGGCCTGGTCCAGTCGTCCGGCGTCCACGCCGAAAGCCACTGGCAGGCCAAAGAGCTCAAAATGGTTTTTGGAGAAGTCGAGGGGCATGCTGGAAAGGGTAAAGGGAGAAGGGTTAAGGGTGAGTGCAGGTTTTTACCCTTCCCCCTTTACCCTTCCCCCTTCACGAAGTCAGACGTTAAAGGATTCCCCGCAGCCGCATTCCGACTTGACGTTCGGGTTGTTGAACTTGAAGCCCTCGTTCAGGCCTTCCCGCACGTAATCCAGTTCGGTACCCGCCAGGTAGGACAGGCTCTTGGGGTCGATGTAAATGGCGACCCCATGGCTTTCGAAACGCAGGTCTTCCGGGTCTTCCGCGTCGACGAATTCAAGCTTGTAGGCCATGCCGGAACAGCCGGAGGTGCGAACTCCCAGCTTGATGCCCAGGCCCTTGCCCCGTTTGGTCAGGAAACCGCTGACGTGGGCTGCTGCCCGTTCCGACAGGGTGACGGAGGCGCCGGCGGTGCTGGCCGGGCCTGCACCAAGTTGGGAAACGTCGGAGGGCATGCCGTCCGGCACTGCACAGGTGGCGGCGCCCATGTCAGGACTCCTTGGGCGGGTTGCAGGCTGTGTACTCGCTGCTGCCGGCCCCGTTGCCGTGTTTCTGCTTGTAATCCGCCACGGCGGCCTTGATGGCGTCTTCCGCCAGGATGGAGCAGTGGATCTTCACGGGCGGCAGGGCCAGTTCCTCGGCGATCTGCGTGTTCTTCAGGTTCATGGCCTCGTCCAGGGTCTTGCCCTTGACCCATTCGGTCACCAGGGAGGAGGAGGCAATGGCGGAACCGCAGCCATAGGTCTTGAACTTGGCGTCTTCGATGACCCCCAGCTCGTTTACCTTGATCTGCAATTTCATCACGTCGCCGCAGGCGGGGGCACCCACCATGCCGGTGCCCACGCCGGCGTCATCCTTGCCGAAGGAACCCACGTTGCGGGGGTTTTCGTAGTGGTCCAGAACCTGTTCACTATATGCCATTTTTTGCTCCTTGTGTCGCTGGGGATGGGTGATGAGGAATGGGGGATGGGGCTAAATCCCATCACCCATCACCCATTCCCCATCCCTGGTTTCAATGTGCAGCCCACTGCACGCTGTTGAGGTCGATGCCGTCCTTGAACATTTCCCAAAGGGGGGACATTTCCCGCAGCTTGCCGATCTTCTCGTGGAGAAGCTTGATCGTGTAGTCGATTTCCTCTTCCGTGGTGAAGCGGCCGATGGTGAAGCGGATGGAACTGTGGGCCAGTTCGTCGTTGCGGCCCAGGGCCTTGAGCACGTAGGAAGGCTCCAGGCTGGCGGAGGTGCAGGCGGAACCGGAAGACACGGCCAGATCCTTGATGGCCATGATCAGTGATTCGCCTTCGACGAAGTTGAAGCTCACGTTGAGGTTGCCGGCGATGCGGCGCTCCATGTCGCCGTTCAGGTGCACTTCCTCGATGTCCTGCAAACCGGTCCACAGCTTGTCCCGCAGGGAGCGGATGCGCTCGGTCTCCGCGCCCATTTCCAGCTTGGCCAGGCGGAAGGCCTCGCCCATGCCGACGATCTGGTGGGTGGGCAGGGTGCCGGAGCGCATGCCCCGCTCGTGGCCGCCGCCGTGCATCTGGGCCTCCAGGCGCACCCGGGGCTTGCGCCGCACGTACAGGGCGCCAATGCCTTTGGGGCCGTAGGCCTTGTGGGCGGAAAAGCTCATCAGGTCGACTTTCAGCCGGGCCAGGTCGATTTCCACCTTGCCGGCGGCCTGGGCGGAGTCCACGTGGAAGATCACGCCCTTTTCGCGGCAGATTTCGCCCAGGGCGGGGATGTCCTGGATGACGCCGATCTCGTTGTTCACGAACATGACCGAGGCCAGGATGGTGTCTGGGCGGATGGCGGCCTTGAAGGCTTCCAGATCCACCAGACCGTTGTCCTGCACATCAAGATAGGTGGCCTCGAAGCCCTGCCGTTCCAGCTCCCGGAAGGTATCCAGCACCGCCTTGTGCTCGGTCTTCACGGTGATGATGTGCTTGCCCTTGCCTTTATAGAAATGGGCGGCGCCCTTGATGGCCAGGTTGTTGGATTCGGTGGCGCCGGAGGTCCAGATGATCTCCTTGGGGTCGGCGTTGATCAGGGCCGCCACGTGGCCCCGGGCTTCCTCCACAGCAGCGTCCGCGTCCCAGCCGAAACTGTGGGACCGGGAAGCCGGGTTGCCGAACTTGTCGGTGAGGAAGGTGATCATCTTTTCCGCCACCCGGGGGTCCACCGGGGTGGTGGCCGAGTAATCGAGATAAATGGGAGTCTTGACCATGGTTTAACCCTTTTCCTTATCGATCAGGCATTGACGGCCGTTTTCAGGGCGGCCGAGCCAATGACATGCTTGTCCTTGCACGTGTCGGAGATGCCGGCGGCCTCATCCGCTTCCTTTTTCAGTTGCGTGCGCACCAGCTCTCCCAAATGCACGGATTCCAGGTACTCGTAGATGCGGGCATTGAGGCTCATCCACAGGTCATGGGTCATGCATTCCCGGTCGTCGTGGCAGTTGCCCAGGCCGCCGCACTGGGTGGCGTCGATGGGTTCGTCCACGGCACGGATGATGCTGGCCACGGAAATGTCGTCCATGGAACTGGCCAGGGTATAGCCGCCGCCGGGGCCCCGCACGCTGTCCACGATGCCTTGACGGCGCAGGCGTCCGAACAGCTGTTCCAGATAGGACAGGGAAATGTGCTGGCGTTCGCTGATGCCGGCCAGGGTCACCGGGCCGCGTTCATGGCGCATGCCCAGGTCGATCATGGCGGTGACTGCGAAACGCCCTTTGGTGGTCAGACGCATGGTGAGCCTCGTTCGGATGGATAAGGTGCGCCCACTGTACTAATCCCGATAAAAACAGTCAACTATTCAAAAGACCTTCAGTCGACCATTTTGTTCAGGGAATCCGGATCAAAGTGGTCGTCCGGTTTCTTTCCTTCCGGATGGGCCCCCAGGCGCTGTAATTCCGCCACGATCCAGTCCAGGCGTTTGTCGGTGTTGGCCGAGTGGTCGATGAGGCCGTGGATGGCTTTTACCATGGGGTCGTTCATGTCTGCGCCCACGCCGTAGGCGGAGAAGCCCAGTTTCTTGGCCTTTTCCTCCCGTGCCTTGTCGGTTTCGCTGTCCAGGATGCGGGCGGGAATGCCGACCGCCGTGGCCCCGGCAGGCACATCCTTGACCACCACCGCATTGGAGCCCACCTTGGCGCCGGCCCCCAGGGTGATGGGGCCCAGCACCTTGGCCCCGGCGCCGACGATGACACCCGGCTCCAGGGTGGGGTGGCGCTTGCCCTTCTGCCAGGAGGTGCCCCCCAGGGTCACCCCGTGATACAGGGTGCAGTCGTCGCCGATCTCGGCCGTCTCGCCGATCACTACGCCCATGCCGTGGTCGATGAATACCCGTCGGCCGATGGTGGCGCCCGGGTGGATTTCGATGCCCGTCAGCCAGCGGGCCAGGTGACTGGACAGCCGGGCCAGCCACTTGAACCCCATCCCCCAGAGGCCATGGGACAGCCGATGCCAGAGAATGGCATGCAGCCCCGGATAGGTCGTCAGCACCTCGAAGAAGGTGCGCGCCGCCGGGTCCCGGTCGAATACGACGCGGATGTCCTCGCGTAGTCTGGCGAACATTTGAATATTCAGAAACGATTAAGGATTGGATTGTCCCCATTCCCGACCAATACGGTCAAATTCGAATTGACCTCGGGGCGCCAGCAGCCTGTCGGGAATCCGGCCTGGAAAAAGCACATCCGGGCCAGGGGCCCGGATGGTGTGCTCAGGACAGACGGGTCCGGTCAGGGAAGGCTGGCGCGCAGCGCCCTGGCGGCGGCCACCATGTGTCGCAGCGCCGGCAGTACCTCGTTCCATTGCCGGGTCTTCAGGCCGCAGTCCGGGTTGACCCAGAGCCGCTCCGCCGGGATGCGGCGGGCTGCTTTGCGCATCAGGTCCACCATGGACTGCTCGGTGGGGATGTTCGGCGAATGGATGTCGTAGACGCCGGGCCCGATCCCGTTGGGGTAGGCGAAGTCCTGGAAAGCGTCCAGCAGTTCCATGTCGGAACGGGAGGTTTCGATGGTGATGACATCCGCGTCCATTGCGGCGATGGCCGGGAGGATGTCATTGAACTCCGCGTAGCACATGTGGGTGTGGATCTGGGTTTCATCCGCCACGCCGTTGGCGGCGATACGGAAGGCTTCCACAGCCCAGTCGAGATAGGCATTCCATTGCGCACGACGCAGGGGAAGGCCTTCCCGCAGGGCAGCTTCGTCGATCTGGATCACCACCACGCCGGCCTTCTCCAGATCAAGCACTTCCTGGCGGATGGCCAGGGCAAGTTGCATGCAGGTGAGGGAACGGGGCTGGTCGTCCCGCACAAAGGACCAGTTGAGGAGGGTGACCGGGCCGGTCAACATGCCTTTCATGGGCTTGGTCGTCAGGGACTGGGCATATTGAATCCATGCCACGGTCATGGGGCCGTGGCGGCTGACGTCGCCGTAGAGGATGGGAGGTTTCACGCAGCGGGAGCCGTAGGACTGCACCCAGCCGGCCTGGCTGATGGCGTAGCCCTCCAGTTGCTCGCCGAAATATTCCACCATGTCATTGCGTTCCGCCTCGCCGTGGACCAGCACGTCCAGGCCCAGGGACTCCTGTTCCCGCACGCTGTGGGCGATTTCGGCCTGCATGGTGGCCTGGTAGGTGTGTGCATCGATCTCGCCGGTCTTGAACAGGCTGCGGGCCTTGCGGATGTCGGCGGTCTGGGGAAAAGAGCCGATGGTGGTGGTGGGAAACCTGGGCAGTCTGAGGCCCTCGGCCTGGCGGGCAGCTCGGACACCGTAGGGACTGCGCCGCTGACCCATGGAGGGGCTGACGCCTGCCAGGGCGATCTGCACCGCCGGATTGTGGACCCGGGCCGAGTGGCGGCGCGCCGTCATGGCGGCGCGATTGGCCTCCAGTTCCGTTGCGACGGCCTCCCGGCCCTGGTTGAGGGCCGTGGCCAGGATGCGGAGTTCATCCAGTTTTTGCCGGGCGAAGGCCAGCCAGGACCTGATCTCGCCATCCAGGGCCTGTTCGCCGGCCAGGTCCACCGGCACGTGCAGCAGGGCGCAGGAGGGGGCAAGCCAGAGCCGGTCCTGCAGTCTTGCGGCAATGGGGTTCAGCCAGTCCAGGGTGGCATCGAGATCGGTTTTCCAGATATTGCGGCCGTTGATCACGCCCAGGGACAGGATCTTGAGCCCGGTGAGGCTGTCCAGCAATTGGAGTACCTCATCCCGGGCATTCACCGCGTCCAGGTGCAGGCCGGCCACGGGCAGTTCTGCGGCAAGGCGGAGATTGCCTTGCAGTGGGCCGAAATAGGTGGCCAGCAGCAGTTTGGTACGGCTGGTTTTCAGGTCGTGGTAGGCCAGGTTGAAGGCGTGCTGCCAGTCGGCATCCAGTTCCGTCACCAGGATGGGTTCGTCGATCTGTACCCAGTCCGCTCCCGCGTCGGCCAGGGCGTTTAGGAGTTGGCCGTAGACCGGCACCAGGCGAGGCAGCAGGGCGAGTTTGTCGCCCTCTGCGCCCCCCGGGCCCTTGAACTTGCCCAGGGCCAGATAGGTAACCGGGCCGATGATCACCGGCTTGGCCTTCACGCCCTGTGCCCGGGCTTCCGCCAGTTGTTCCAGCAGGCGGCTGGCATCCAGTTTGAACTGGGTGTCGGCCGTGAATTCCGGGACGATGTAGTGGTAGTTGGTGTCAAACCATTTGGTCATCTCGCCCGCAGCCACGCCGCTACAACAAGCTGTTTCGGCCGTCTGGGCAGATTGCCCGCGGGCCACGCGGAAATAGTTGTCCAGGGCATCCCCCTCAAAGCCGCGCACCCGGTCGGGCAGGTTGCCCAGGGTGAAGCTCATGTCCAGCACCTGGTCGTAAAAGGAGAAGTCGCCCACCGGTATCAGGTCCAGGGCCGCCTGGTCCTGCCAGTGGCGGCGACGCAGGGCGGCACCAAGCTTGTTGAGTTCGTCACGGGAGGACTGGCCTTTCCAGTAGGACTCCAGGGCGAATTTCAGTTCGCGCCGGGCGCCGATGCGGGGAAAGCCAAGGTTGTGGGTGATTGCCATGGGGGATGTCCTGGTCAATGGAAAGGCGGGCATCCTAGAAGGGGTTATTAATGAATAAAAATGGTATTGTTTCACTCATTGATTATTTTTTTTCATGAATAGCCCCGTGGCCACCCTGGAACGCATCCATCTGGAAATCCTCCGCGCCGTTGCCCGGCACGGTTCGCTGACTGCGGCGGCGGAGCAGATGAATCTCACCCAGTCCGCCTTGAGCCACACCATGCGCAAGCTGGAGGACCAGTTTGGTGTGAGCGTCTGGCACCGGGAAGGCCGCAGCCTGCGCCCCACCCAGGCCGGGGCCTATCTATTGGGCGTGGCCCACCGCCAGCTGCCGCAACTCGAACTGGCCGAAGAACGCCTGGGGCAGTTCGCCCGGGGTGAGCGGGGCAGCCTGCGCATCGGCATGGAATGCCACCCCTGCTATCAGTGGCTGTTGAAGGTCGTGGCGCCTTATCTGGCGGCCTGGCCCAGGGTGGATGTGGACGTGAAACAGAAATTCCAGTTCGGCGGCATCGGTGCCCTCTACAGCCATGAAATCGATCTGCTGGTGACGCCTGATCCGCTTCGCAAGGCGGGTCTGCTCTTCGAACCGGTGTTCGATTACGAACAGGTGCTGGTGGTCGGCCCGGGACATCCCTTGCGGCAGGTTGCCTATGTGCAGCCAGGTCAGCTTGCAGAGGAAACGCTGATCACCTACCCGGTGGATACGGATCGCCTGGACATATACACCCACTTCCTGACGCCCGCCGGCATCAGTCCGAAGCGTCACAAGAGCATTGAGACAACCGACATCATGTTGCAGTTGGTGGCCAGCGGCCGGGGGGTGGCGGCCTTGCCCCGCTGGCTGGTGGAGGAACAGTCGGGCAAGTTCGATGTGCTGCCCGTCCGGCTTGGCCGCCAGGGGGTGAGCAAGCAGATTTTTCTCGGCTTCCGGGAGACGGACGCCGGGCTCGATTATCTGGCAGGCTTCGTGGGGCTGGCGCGCAGGCTCAGGGAGCCCGTTTGAGCATGGCCGCCAGTACTCCCCGCCAGATGGCCACTTCCTCCTTTTCCAGGCCGGCCTTGGCAAAGAAGCGGCGCATGCGAGGCATCAGGCGCTTGGGGTGGGCCGGGTCGAGGAAGCCCACTTCAACGAGGGTGCGCTCCAGTTCGGTCAGCAGGCTTTCCACCGCTTCATGGGGGGCGGGCTCGAAAGCCGGCAGGTCCAGAGGCGTATCCATGAGGCTGCTGCGCAGTTCATAGGCCAGCACCTGCACCGCCGCCCCCAGGTTGAGGGAGGCGTAGTCCGGGTTGGTGGGAATGTTGATCAGCCAGCGGCATTTCATGAGCTGCTCGTTGGACAGGCCATAGGTTTCCGAGCCGAACACCAGGGCGACCGGGGCCTGGGTGGCCAGCTTCAGCAGTTCCGGCGCTGCCTGGCGGGGGGTGTAGGCCGGGTGGGGCAGGTCCCGGCGCCGGGATGTGCAGGCCGCCTCCAGGACCGTATCGGCCAGGGCGGCATCCAGGCTGGTGTGGATGCGGGCGGCCTCCAGTACGTCCACGGCCCCCGAGGCCCGGGCCCGGGCTTCGTCGTCGATGCCGCAGTGGGGATTCACCAGATGCAGGTCGGTAACCCCCATCACCTTCATGGCCCGGGCGACGGCCCCCAGGTTGCCCGGATGGCTGGTTTCCACCAGAACGACGCGCACATTGGGGATATTCGTTAAGGAAATGGGTGGGTTCACGGTAAAATCGCCGCCGAATCAAAAACGCTCTTTATACAACCATGCACCCGATGCTCAATACGGCGGTGAAAGCCGCCCGGCGCGCTGGCGCCATCATCAACCGCGGCAGCCTGGACGTGGACCGGCTTACCGTGCGCGTCAAACAGGAGAACGACTTCGTCAGCGAGGTGGACCAGATGGCGGAACAGGCCATCATCCAGACCCTGCTGGATGCCTATCCCAAACACGCCATCCTCGGTGAGGAATCGGGCGCATCCGGCAGTGCCGTGGGCGAATCCGAATACCAGTGGATCATCGATCCCCTGGACGGCACCACGAATTTCCTCCATGGCGTGCCCCAGTACGCGGTTTCCATTGCCCTGTTGCACAAGGGGCAGCTGTCCCAGGCCGTGATCTACGATCCGGCCCGCAACGACCTCTACACTGCCAGCCGGGGCCGGGGTGCCTTCCTCAACGAGCGCCGCATCCGGGTGTCCCGCCGGGACAAGCTCCAGGACAGCCTCATCGGCACCGGTTTTCCTTTCCGGGACTTCACCCACCTGGATGCCTACATGGGCATGTTCCGGGATCTGGTGCAGAAGACCTCCGGCCTGCGCCGGCCCGGATCCGCCGCTCTGGATCTGGCCTGGGTGGCGGCGGGGCACATGGATGGTTTCTTCGAGATCGGCCTGAACAGCTGGGATATCGCCGCCGGCTGCCTGCTGATCATGGAGGCAGGGGGGCTGGTGAGCGATTTCACCGGCGAGGAAGGCTACCTGCGCACTGGCCATGTGGTGGCGGGCAACCCCAAGGTCTTCGTGCAGTTGCTGCAAACCCTGGAACCCCACGTGACCGCTGAATTGCGGGGCTGAAGCCGCCTTCGCAAGGCCCCGCCGGATGGGGCCTACTCCTCCTGGGGACCTTCCATGCCCAGTTCCTGGATTTTTCGGGTCAGGGTGTTGCGGCCCCAGCCCAGCAGGTTGGCCGCCTCGATCTTGCGTCCGCCCGTGTGTTGCAGGGCCACCCGGATCAGGGTCCGCTCGAATTCCTTGGTGAGGTGGTCCAGGATGCCGGACTCCCCCTGGGCCAGTTCCGTCTGGGCGGTGCGTGCCAGGGCTTCGGACCAGTTGACGGCGGTTCCCCCGGTCTGGACGCTGGCCTCGGCAGGCAGGTCCTTGGGTTCGATGACCTGGCCCGGGGCCATGACCGTGAGCCAGTGGCAGAGGTTTTCCAGTTGCCGCACGTTGCCCGGATAGGGCAGGGCGGCAAGGGCCTTCATGGCTTCGTCGGAGACCTGCTTCATCTCCACCCCCAGGTCCTGGGAGCTCTTCTTGAGGAAATGGCGTACCAGCAGGGGAATGTCTTCCCGGCGGTCCCGCAGGGCGGGAATCTTGATGCGGATGACGTTGAGCCGGTGGTAGAGGTCTTCCCGGAACAGGCCCTGGCGTACCCGGTCTTCCAGGTTCTGGTGGGTGGCGGCGATGACCCGCACGTTGACCCGCACCGGTGCGTGGCCCCCCACCCGGTAGAACTCCCCGTCCGCCAGCACCCGCAATAGACGGGTTTGCAGGTCGGCGGGCATGTCGCCGATCTCGTCCAGGAACAGGGTGCCGCCGTCCGCCTGCTCGAACCGTCCCCGGCGGGAGGCGGTGGCACCGGTGAAGGCCCCCCGCTCATGGCCGAACAGTTCCGATTCCAGCAAATCCTTGGGAATGGCGGCGGTGTTCAGGGCGATGAAGGGCTTGTCCTTGCGGGGGCTGTGCCGGTGCAGGGCGTGGGCCACCAGTTCCTTGCCGCTGCCGGTCTCGCCGGTGATGAGCACCGTGGCGTGGGACTGGGCCAGGCGGCCGATGGCCCGGAACACGTCCTGCATGGCCGGGGCCTGGCCCAGCATGGCCTCCCCCAGGGGGCCGGCTTCGATGCCCGCGACTTCATCCCCCCGGCCGCCCTCTTCCAGGGCCCGGTGGATGAGTTCCAGGGCGTGGTTCACGTCGAAGGGCTTGGGCAGATATTCAAAGGCGCCCCCCTGGAAGGCGGACACGGCGGAATCCAGGTCTGAGTAGGCGGTCATGATGATGACCGGCAGGCGGGGGTGTTCTGCCTTCAGCTGTTCCATGAACTCCAGGCCACTCATGCCGGGCATGCGGATGTCCGAGAGGATGGCGCCGGGGGTTTCCCGGTCCAGGGCCCGCAGGGCCGCTTCGGCGGAGTCGAAGATGCGGTGGGACAGGTTTTCCCGGGCCAGGGCTTTTTCAAACACCCAGCGGATGGAACGGTCGTCATCAATGATCCAGACGGGTTTCATGGCTTATCCAGTCGAGAGTGGAGAGTGGAGAGTCGAGAGCGAATGACGCGACAGTCGCCCGCGTGCCTGTGGCACGCTGCCGGCTCTCGATGCTTCGCTTTCGGCTTCATTTGATGGGCAGGTAGATGGAGAAACAGGTGTGGCCCGGGCGGCTGTCCACGTGAATGGCACCATCGTGGCGCTGGACCAGGTTTTGTGCCAGGGTCAGGCCCAGGCCGGAGCCCCCTTCCCGGCCGGACACCAGGGGCAGGAACACCTGGCCGAGGATGTCCTCGGGAATGCCGGGGCCGTTATCCACCACGTCCAGGCGGATGGCCTGGCGCCAGCGTTTCATTGCCAGAGTTACCTGGCGGGCGATGCGGGTCTTGAGGGTGATGCGGCCCCGGCCTTCCATGGCCTGGGCGGCATTGCGGGCGATGTTCAGCACTGCCTGGATGAGCTGCTCCGGGTCGCCGGTCAGGTCCGGCAGGCTGATGTCGTAGTCCCGGCGGATGGTGAGGCCGGTGAATTCGGCCAGCAGGACGCTACGCACCCGTTCCAGCACTTCGTGGATATTGATGTGTTGCACCACCGGGCGCTTCGCCGGGGTGAGCAGCTTGTCCAGCAGGCTTTGCAGCCGGTTGGTCTCCTGGATCACCACCTGGGTGTATTCCCTCAATTCCGAATCTTCCAGTTCCGCTTCCAGCAACTGGGCGGCACCGCGAATCCCTCCAAGGGGGTTGCGGATTTCATGGGCCAGTTGTCGCAGCAGGGTCTGGCTGGCCTGGCTTTGGGCCATCACCTGTTCGTCCCGGGCGATGCGCACATTGCCTGATGCCGGATGCAGTTCGATGAGGGCGGCGCATTCCTGGCCGTCCAGGGGGGTCACGGTGGCGCAAAGCACCAGACTGTGACCATTGACGGGCAATTCCAGGTCATGCTCGGTAAAAGTCGTGCCCTCAATAAGTGCGTACTCCACTGTGCGCACCAATTCGGTGCAATCCTGGGTCAGGTTGACCAGGGGACGACCTAGGGCATGGCTTGCGGAAATGCCCAGCAGGTTTTCCGCCGCCGGGTTGATATAGCGGGTGATGCGCTCTCCATCCACCACGATGACCGCTGTGGCCAGGGCGTCCGTGCTCAGGGGGAGGTGGGAGGAAAGGGGGGCGTTGAGGGGCATGGGGTTAATTGTCTCCTGTCCCAGATTAGCAAGAAGCAGGCCACCGGCCAGAAAAACCGTTAGGGGAGAAAGTGGTGCACATTCCATCACCTTGACGGTTCAGGAAGTGCCGGGATAGCCATCAGGGGCGCGCTCGAACCGTTGGGCGGCTACAATCGCGGCCAAATCAACGGACAGCTACCATGAGCGATCAGGAAGCCCACAAGGCCAAGGACCAGCTTGAAGACAGTCTGGAGCAGGTGACCAAGCTCCTGGCCCGCCATCGGCTGGTGGAAGGTCTGATCCATAAGCAGGACATGCCCCGGCATGAGCTGGTGGAGTCCCTGGTGCACAAGCAGAACCTCGCAGAGCTGGCCCAGAAACTGGACGACCTGCACCCGGCGGACGTGGCCTACATACTTGAGGCCCTGCCTCTTGAAGACCGTCTCCTGGTCTGGGATCTGGTGAAGGCGGAGCGGGATGGCGACATCCTGCTGGAAGTTTCCGATGCGGTGCGGGAATCCCTCATCGAGTCCATGGACAACCGGGAGTTGCTGGCGGCAGCTCACACCCTGGACACCGACGAGATTGCCGACCTGGCCCCGGACCTTCCCAAGGACGTGGTCCAGGAGCTGATGAAGTCCCTGGACGAGGCCAAGCGCCTCCAGGTGGAAAGCTCCCTGTCCTACGACGAGGACTCCGTGGGGGCCCTGATGGACTATGACTTCGTCACCGTCCGGGCCGACGTGACCGTGGAGGCCACCCTGCGCTACCTGCGGATGTTGGGGGACCTGCCCAGCCATACCGACAAGCTGTTCGTGGTGGAACGGGACCGGCGGGTAGTGGGTGTGCTGCCCCTGAAGCGCCTGCTGATCCATGATCCGGACGTGCATGTGGCGGCGGTGATGTCCGACGAGCCGGTCACTTTCCATCCGTCCGATGCAGCATCTGACGCCGCCAAGGCCTTCGAGCGTTACGACTTGATCTCCGCACCGGTAGTGGACCCCAAGGGCCGCCTTGTGGGCCGTCTGACCGTGGACGAGATGCTGGACTACATCCGTGCCGAGTCCGAGGCGGACATGCTTCAGGCCGCCGGCCTGCGGGAGGACGAGGACCTGTTCACCACGGTTTGGAAGGCGGCCAAGAACCGCTGGCTCTGGCTGGGCATCAACCTGTGCACCGCCCTGTTCGCCTCCCGGGTGGTGGGGGCTTTCGAAGGCTCCATCGAGAAACTGGCCGCCCTGGCCGCTCTCATGCCCATCGTCGCCGGCATGGGGGGCAACTCCGGCAGCCAGACCCTGACCCTGGTGGTGCGGGGGCTGGCCCTGAACCTGATTTCCAAGGACAACGCCCGGCGGCTGATGCTCAAGGAGTTGTCCATTGCCCTGCTCAACGGGGTGGTGTGGGGGGGCATCATGGGGGTGGTGACCTACATGTTGTATAGCGACATCCCCCAGGCTGTGCCCCTGGCCCTGGTCATGTCGACGGCCATGCTGCTCAACCTGCTGGTGTCTTCCATGGCCGGCTTCTGGGCGCCCAACCTCATCGTCCGCATGGGCCACGACCCGGCCTTCGGTGCCCATGTGTTGCTCACCTTCATCACCGATTCCATGGGCTTCTTCATCTTCCTGGGGTTGGCCACCCTGGTGTTGCTGTGATTCGTGCCGCGTCTCTGGCCCGATGCCTGCCATGGGCGGCCCAAGCACGGCAAAGGCCAGTTATGGCTGTTGCGGCCAAGCTGTTAGGCTCCGGGGAGCCTGACATGAACGGTGTCTCTGCCCACGGCGAATCATGATGACCTCCAAGGACCTTTATCTTCGCCTATTGGGCTACTTCAAGCCCTACCGCACCATTGCGGGGGTGACCATCCTGCTCATGGCCATTTCTGGGGGCATAGAGGCGCTCATGGTGCGCTTGTTGAAGGATCTGGTGGATGGATTCGATGCCATCGCCTCCGGCACCCAGCCCCTCTGGTACATGCCCGCCATCCTGTTTGTCGTGGCCCTTGCCCGCATGTTCGCGGGTTATGGATACGAATACACCAGCAAATGGCTTTCGTCCCGTATCACCTATGACCTGCGCAGCGAGATGTACACCCGCTTGCTACGTTTGCCGGTGGCCGTCTACGACAAATCATCCGTCGGCGAACTGCTCTCCCGGGTGACCTACGACGTCAACGGAGTCATGAGCGCAGGCCTGCAGGTGATCACCACCGCAGTCCGGGACGGTGTGCTGGCCATCGGCCTGCTGGTCATTCTGTTCTATACGGACTGGCAATTGGCCATGTTCTGCGCCCTGCTGATTCCGGGGGTGGGCCTCTCCATGCGGCTGGTGGCGAAACGCCAAAGGCGGCTGTCCCTCGAAACCCAGGACTCCATGGGGGCACTGGCGCGCATTCTCAATGAAACCCTGGGCGGGCACCGGGTCGTGAAGATATTCAGTGGCCAGGACTACGAGGCCGCCCGGTTCCTGAAGATCAACCAGATGGTGCGCCGGCTGACCGTGAAGCGGGCAGCAACCACAGCCTTGAACGCAGGCTTCAACCTGTTCCTGGTGGCGGTGGTCATCGGCCTGGTTGTCTATTACGCCGGCCTGAGGGCCCTGCACGGGGGACTCACCGCGGGTGACTTCATTGCGTTCATGGGAGCCATGCTCATGCTCCAGCAGCCAGTCAAAAGCCTGACCCGCATCAACGATGAATTGCAGCGTGGCCTGGCTGCAGCCCAGACGGTGTTTTCCCTGCTGGATCAACCCATGGAACAGGACACAGGGTTGATATCCATAGATCGAGCCAAGGGTGCCATCACCCTGCGGGAGGTGGGATTCAAATACCTGGAAGACGCCCAGCCCGTGCTGCAAGGCATCAACCTGGATATTCGTCCGGGTGAAACGGTTGCCTTCGTTGGTCAGTCAGGCAGTGGCAAGACCACCCTGATCAACCTCATCGCCCGGTTTTATCACGGCCATACGGGGGAAATCCTGCTGGACGGTGTATCCATCCACGACTACCGCCTGGCCGACTACCGCCGCCAGTACGCCATGGTGGGGCAGGACACCCTCCTGTTCAATGACACGGTGGCGGCCAACATCGCCTATGCCGACCCCAAGCCCGACCCTGCCCGGGTCCGGGCGGCTGCCGAAGCGGCTTTTGCGGCAGATTTCATAGAGCAGTTGCCCGGGGGGTATGAAGAAGTCCTGGGTGAAGACGGCGTGCGCCTTTCAGGTGGCCAGAGGCAGCGCCTGGCCATCGCCCGGGCGGTGTACAGCAATGCCCCCATACTCATGCTGGACGAGGCAACCTCCGCCCTGGATACAGAAGCGGAGCGTCTGGTCCAAGGTGCCCTGGAGCGCCTGATGGAAAACCGTACAACATTGGTCATTGCCCACCGGCTGTCCACCATCGAAAATGCTGACCGCATCGTCGTCATGCAGCGTGGCCGTATCGTTGAAGAAGGAAACCACAAAAGCCTCATGGCCAGGGGCGGCGTCTATGCGGCCATGCATGCGGTCCAGTTCCAGGAAGGTGTTATCTCCACCTGAGGGTGGGAGATGCGCGGTTTTAATTTTCTGGACTTGAATAACCACTCTTTTCAGCCTGCCGCTACAGGTAGACTGGGGACTCGAACCATTTCATGAAAAAACCTGCTTTATTGAGTGGATTCATTAAAGACCTGGTCACCAAACTCGGAAAACGGTTTGTCTTTCTGGTTTTGTTGAGCGCGGTTTGTGCGGTAACCGATGGCATGCGGATGCTGGTCGCATTTTTATTGCTGCCCTTTATCGGTGTTCCCTTGCAGGATGCGGGTACAGGATTTCTTGTCCAGGCAAAACAGATGCTGGAAAGCATTGGCATTCCCTATACTCTTGGGGCAATTTCCATTGTGGTGATGAGTGTTTTTACCGTGCAGGCGGCGCTGACTCTGGTGCAAAGCTGGTACCAAGGCTCTTACACCCATTTTTATACGCTAAGATGGCGCCAGCAATTGTTCCAGGCGTTGAGTCGGGCTAACTGGCGGTATTTTCTAGACGCAAGCCGCGGAGAATTGACCAATGCCTTATCCCAGGAAACGGGGCGGCTAGCGAACGCGGCAGCAAAATTCCTGATTTTTCTCAGCAACCTGCTGGTGGCCTTGGCCTACATAGGCACGGCCTTCTTCCTGTCCTTCGAAGCCACGCTGATGATGTTACTGGTCGGGCTGACAGTTGTGGTTTTCAATTCGGTGGTA
The DNA here is from genome assembly GCA_040757575.1 of Pseudomonadota bacterium. Classification (GTDB taxonomy): domain Bacteria; phylum Pseudomonadota; class Gammaproteobacteria; order Burkholderiales; family Thiobacillaceae; genus PFJX01. Next base: position 67,892 of record JBFLXA010000001.1, on the reverse strand, counting down.
TTGAAACGCTTGATGGGGCATGCACGAACCATTGTCAAAGGCAACAACCAGATGATGGTGGTGGCCCAGGAGTTCCTGAACAACATTAAGTCAATCAAGGCAGCCCCCCATGGATTCGCGGTGGAAAGTATGGTGGCAGGGCCATTGCACACCATCTTCAACAGCGAACGCGTTGGTTTCATGTTGCCTAACGCCTCGCGGATTGCCGCCGAGTTGTTCGTGATGTTGGCCTTGGTGATAGGCGTTGCCGTCGCTGGAGTCTGGGGGTCAGGAAGTACCACGCCGGAGATACTGCTGGTCCTGGTATTGTTCATGCGGGCCTACGGCAAAATCACGATAACGATGACTTCTGCCCAACAGATGTACGTCCAGCTTCCCGCTTACGAGTATGTGTCCAACACTTTCAATAAAGCGCGTGAAGCAGTGGAAAATCAATGGCATACTGGCGAAGTATGCACTCCCGATGCGCTGGCTAACGGCATTCGCTTTGAGAATGTCTGTGTTAAACATGGCGGTAAAACAGCCTTGAAGAATGTCAGTGTGACCTTGCAGCCCGGAACAGTCGTTGCTTTGGTCGGGCCCTCAGGGGCGGGCAAAACCACTTTCGTTGACACATTGTTGCGTTTGGTCGAGGCGGATGAAGGTCAGATCCAGGTAGGCGGTCGAGATATAAGAAAATTCAATATACAGTCATGGCGTTCCTGTTTTGGTTACGTATCGCAGGAGTTGACACTGCTGAATGGCACACTGGCCGAAAACATCAAGTTATTTAAACCGGAAGCGACGCGGGAGGAAGTTTTGCACGCGGCAAGATTGGCCCATGCAGATGAATTTATCTCCGTACTGCCTGATGGCTATGACACCCCCGTAGGTGAGATGGGCCTCAAGCTTTCGGGGGGTCAAAGGCAGCGCATTGCGGTTGCACGGGCCTTGATTAATAACCCCCCTGTGCTGATTTTTGACGAGGCGACGAGCGCGCTTGATACGGAGTCTGAAAAGAAGGTAATGGAAGTGCTGTACACGATGAAGGAATCAAAAATAATTATTTTGATTGCGCATCGATTGTCTACAGTGCGAGATGCCGATTCAATTATTTTTCTGGATAAAGGAAGCATTGCGGAGCAAGGGGACTGGGACTCATTGGTCCGTCTTAATGGCCGTTTCTACGGCTTGTGGCAAAGTGCTTCAGGAAATGGTATTGCCTGAGTGACGCGGGCATACATCGGCAGGATAGAATGCAGGCTGAAGGTGTTTGGTATATCTGATGAAGGGGCGGTACACCGCCAAGCAGCTGTCTCCGACGTGAGGTGTCAGTGGTATTAGGGAAACGGAGTTTTATGTGGGCATGACAACTGAATATATGAATATGCCGCTCAAACCTACATGGGAGCGCTATAAGAAAATATTCTTGACTGATTCTGGTGTTTCAATTTACAGAGCCTTGGAGTATGAAGCCCTGTCCAGGGTCGAGTATGCGGGCCGGCTTCTTGACTTTGGTGGTGGCGAAAATGCGCATTATTGTGGTCTGCTGAAGTCCTGGATGGAGGGTGGGGTATATGAGTCGGCAAATATATCTGAATCGATGCGTCCGACCTATCTAATGTCTCCGGGTGAAAATATACCCGTTCCCGGAGAGTCCTATGACATGGTTGTTTCAGTCAATACACTTGAGCATGTCTATGAGCTGGAGAAGACACTGGCAGAACTGCTTAGGGTGCTTAAACCCGGAGGCAAGTTTGTGTTTGCAGTACCTTTTTTGTTTCGTGTTCATGGATGCCCTGATGATTACAATCGGCCGACGGCAAGTTGGTGGTGGGAAACGCTGTCCAGACATGGTGTGGAAGACCTGAAAATCACTCCTTTGGTGTGGGATGTCATGACCACGGGTTTGTCTGTCACTGAAGGCGCCGGTCCCTTGAGCGGGTTGCGTAAAATAATTGTTCCGCTATATGGATTGGTTTATGCCTGTGTAAAGGGGCGGGGTGCTGGGGAATATTATCCTGACGTTGTAGGGAAGGCATTGGCTAATGTTTCCCTTGGTTATGTCATAACTGGAGTCAAGTAGTATGGGGCGATACGCTTTTGCTGACGTTTATCGGTTCGCTACAAGTTTGATCGCTTGTGGCCGGATGATGGTCAACCCAATTCATGCATATGGTTATTTGCGTGCTGGTATGATGCCTGAAATGGGCGAATTCTCCTTGAAAGGTCTTCAGTTCAAAGGCAGGAAGGAAGACTGGGTGGCCATTCGTGAGGTATTAGTTGAAGACGAATATGCGTGTGTGAGGGAAATTCTTGACCGTAACGCTAGTCCTAGGGTTCTCGATCTGGGGGCAAATATTGGTAGTTTTGCACTCAGGGTCTTCATGCAGTGCCCAGGCGCAAAAGTGGCTTCCGTGGAAGCAGCAGAGGACACATTCCAGATTCTTGAGTCCAATAAAGAGGCAAATCCAAACGTTGACTGGCAGATTTTCAAGAATGGTGTGTGGAAGGAAGATGTGCCTCTGAATCTGATGCGGCGCGGTATTTCCGTTGGGCACCGTGTTGTAGAGGGTGATGGTGGGGAAGTGGTGGAGGGGATTTCATTGCAGACATTGCTCTTGCGTTTGGGTTGGGAGCAGGTTGACTTAATAAAAATGGATATCGAGGGTGGAGAAGAGGCCATCGTGCCAATGGCCATAGATGTTCTTTCCCGTGCCCGGTATCTAATCATAGAGGTTCATAATGACCGCATAGATGAGGAGCCCGTCATGCGGGCTCTGAAGTCGGCCTTCAGCCGCATCCGGCAGTTGAATGATCGACGTTCGAATAAGCCCCTTTATATTCTGAGCCATGATTCCGCTACAGTCTGATTGCTGAGTCATTATATTGCTGTCCCATGTAAATGGCTGCTGATTTGAGTGTTGCATGAAAGTTCTATTGCATATTGGACAATCCAAAACCGGGACGTCCGCGATACAGGCGTTCCTGACGCTTAATAGATACAAGCTCAGGGAGTCTGGTGTTTTGTACCCCTCTGTTATGGTCAATGGTGTGGCCATCAATATGGGGTCACATAATGCAGTTGCCGATGCGTTGTCGGGAGTCGTGCGTTTTCCCGGGTTGAGGGCTGAAGAATATTTCAAGCAGTTCTTCGATGAGGCGGAAAGTGGCAAGTCGGATCTGCTGATTTTGAGTGCGGAGCATTTTTTTGGTGGGGAGCCCCGTGTCTGGGACATAAGTAATCCGGACGACTACCTTGAACATTATAAAAAAAAGATTCGCTCGTTGGCTGCATTTTTGAGAGGGCATGAGGTCTCCATTCTGGTTTATCTGAGGCCGCAGTTGGACTGGCTTGCCTCTGCGATATCTCAAACGGTTCGTATTGAGGGGCTTATTTCCGATAAAAACATATACAAAAGCGACGCTCAGTTTTTTGAAATGGTGCGGCCGATACTTGATTACACCATGCTGCTCGATGCATGGCGTGATATCATCCGGCCGGTTTCCATTAATGCTGTACCGTATGATCGGCAGTGCCTCCATAAAGGCAGTTCCGTCTCTGACTTTTTGTTTCGTATCGGACTGGATGGCGTCGATTTTCCTTATGCTAGTGAAGATGTGCAGGTCAATGAGTCCTTGTCCCGGGATTATCTTGAGGTTAAGAAAAGATTAAATCTTATGGCGCGATCCAAGCATAGGGAGCGCGCCATAATTCGTTGCCTTGAGGTTTTGTCGCGTTCGAGTGACTGGGGTAGTGCTTATGCATTGGATCCAAAAGTGGAAGAAATGGTCGAGCGTGTTGTTGATAACTCTTCGATCAATTCAGATTATATGGGTGCCGCAGGACGGTTGCCTGTAAAAAGTGTGTCGTATGGACGAGCGGCACGGTGTTTGACGGAGTCCGATATCGATCTTGCGGCGCATAAATTTAATAGAGAGTTTGCTCGTCCAGTTTACAGGATATTGGAAGCCAGCTACGCACTCAAGTCTGCCTTGAGAAATAATGCAAGGCCGATTCATGCTCTTTTGCACCAATTCAAGATGGCTTATTGGGGGGTTAAATATAGGCGCTAGTTTCTAATGCGTCTGCGCGTTGGTTATTTTTGATATGACAAATGACATAGTCTGGGCCATATGGCCATGAGATATTTTACGGAAGCTTATGGTGTGGCTTTCTATTTACATCGCCTTTCTGGCCCCGGCGGAGCGGAGCGGATGGTTTGCCAGTTGGCCGGGGCTTTAGCTGAGCGGGGCAGGGACGTTCACCTTCTGAGCTGGGATCAGATTGGCGCAAAATCTTTTTATCCGCTGCATCCCGCCGTGGCATGGTCCCGTCTTGGTTTTTCCAGTGGGGCTGGCGACAAGATCCGACGCACGCGGGAACTGATTCGCTACTTGAAGAAGAATTCGATCCGGGTGTTGGTGGGTTTTGTCATGAGTGGAGATAAGACGGTCTATGCGGCGGCAATGGCGGCTGGTGTGAAGCTAGTTGTTGCGGAACGCAATGCCCCAAGCATGTATTGGCTGAGGTACTCGGGTATCCAGCGTTGGTTGAGTTTCGCCTTGATGCGGCTTGCGGACCATATTACGGTCCAGGCCCCTGGTTTTGTGGAGGGGTATCCCGAGCGCCTACGCCCGCGTATCTCGGTCATTCCCAATCCGGTGCCGTCGGCCGTAATGCATGCCCGTCCGGATGTGGCAAATGGCGCAGGTCGTTTCGAGCTGCTTGCAGTGAGTCGCCTGGATAGTGTGCAGAAACGTGTTGCTTGCCTGGTCAAGGCATTTTCCCTGATTGCCCGGGATCATCCTGAATGGGATCTGAGGGTGGTCGGGGATGGGCCGGACTCGGTCGGGCTGAAACAATTGGTCAATCAGCTTGGCCTGGAGGAGCGGGTGCGGATTGAACCTGCCAGGACGGATGTATTCGGTCTCTATGTCCAGGCTCATCTGTTTGCCATTCCATCGCTGTGGGAGGGATTTCCCAACGCCCTGGCGGAAGCTATGAGCCATGGTTTACCGGCCATCGGCTTTGCCGATGCAGCAGGGGTGGCTGATCTGATCGGCGATACGTCGGGTTGGCTGGCGCCAGGCCTGGATGATGAATCCTCCCTGGCCCAGACCCTTGCAGTGGCCATGGGGGATGCAGCGGAGCGTGCGTGTCGCGGTAGTCAGGCAAGGAAGGAAATGGAGTCGTTTTCTCCTGACCGCCAGTTTGATCGTTGGGATGAGTTGATACGTGAGGTCATGGAGGGAAAACCCCATTGACTTCCCCTTTGGTGACCATTGGCCTGACTGCCTATAACGCTGCGGACACGGTTGAGCGTGCCTTTTCATCCGCCTTGGCGCAGACGTGGAGGCCCATCGAGATCGTCGCTGTTGACGATTGCTCCGACGATGGTACGCGGGGCATTCTAGACCGCCTGGCCCGGCGGTATCCTGAACTCAGGGTTTTCAACATGCCTGTCAACAGTGGGGTTGCCGTGGCCCGCAACCGTATTCTGGAAGAGGCACGGGGCGAGTTTGTCGTGTTTTTTGATGATGATGACGTGAGCGAACCGGAACGGATTACCCGGCAGATCACGCGTATCATCGATTACGAAAAGCACTTTGCCAGAGGTGCGCCGGTGATTTGTCATACCGCTCGAAAGCTGGTGTATCCCCATGGTGAGGTGCGCATTGAGCCGACTATGGGGCAGACCATCGGCAGACGGGCCCCCGCGGGGCTAGCAGTGGCGAAAAGAATTCTTCTTGGCACCCCGCTGGAAGATGGATACGGTGCTTGTCCGACTTGTAGCCAGATGGCGCGTTTGTCTACCTATCGGCTGCTGGGGGGCTTTGATCCGTTGTTGCGGCGAGGTGAAGACACGGATTTCACCATACGCCTAGCGGAAGCCGGGGGACATTTTGTAGGCATCGAGCAAGCACTGGTCACGCAGATGATGACTAAAACCTCGGATAAGAGCCTGGCCGAAGAGCATCGCAACATGATGTCCCTGATGGCGAAGCATCGTCTCCTCATGGAGCGGGAAGGACAGTATGAATTTTGCAGCCAATGGCTTGAAGCCAAGCAGGCATGGTTGGAAGGGCGGCGGTGGGGCTTTGTCTGGAAAATGTTGCGATTGTTCATTTGGTACCCGCTGCTCACGTTGCGCCGCCTTTTTCTGGCGTTGCCGAATGTGGGGATAAATCGCGCATACAGCCGATTCCATCTTGAGAAACACAGCTCAGAGGGGCGTGAATGATCCCCAAGCCGCCGTTGGCTACCCCCCGGATTACCGTCGGATTGACTTGCTTCAATGCCGAGCAAACTATTGAACGCGCCTTGCGCTCGGCTCTGGACCAGGACTGGCCTGATCTGGAAGTGGTGGTTGTGGACGACGCGTCTACAGATGGTTCCTGGGCGGTTATTCAACGCTGTGCGGCGAGAGACAGCCGCGTAAAAGCCGCGCGTCGAGCAGTCAACGGAGGAGCAGCCGCAACTCGCAACACCATCCTTGAAATGGCGTCAGGCGAATTTGTGGCGTTTTTCGATGACGATGATGAAAGCGTGCCAGAGCGGGTTCGCGTGCAGTTCGAGGCTTTGCGCGCCTACGAAGTGGCCCATGGGGCTGTGCTTCTGGCTTGTTATGCATCTGGGGCACGGCTCTACCCGAATGGATATGCCATGCATGCTGCTGCCATAGGTTCCCGGCCAGAAGTGCCCCACGGCGAAATGGTGGCAGATTATCTGTTGTTCAACAGCCGCGCGAAGAACATGTTCTTCGGCGCTGGCACGCCCACGTGTGCCTTGATGGCCCGCCGTGCAACCTTCGAGGCGGTAGGCGGGTTCGATAGTGACCTACGGCGGGTGGAAGATGTGGATTTTGCGGTGCGGCTGGCTTTGGCAGGCGGGCATTTCATCGGCACTGTTGCCCCGCTTTATAGACAGTTCGCCACGGTATCCGCAGACAAAACGCCAGGAAAAAACCTGGATGCTGAATTGGCATTGCTGGATAAGCATGAGGCCTATTTGCGCCAAAAGGGGCGTTATGGATATGCCCGGGACTGGTTCAGGCTCCGTTACTACCACTTCAGCGGGCAGAGGGGGGGATTTCTGCTGACGTTGTTGGGCTTGTTGTTGAAGCATCCGGTGTGGGGCATGGGGCATTTGTGGCGATCTGCCCCGGGCAGGTGGCTGCATGAGCGAAAAATGCGGGCGCCAGGGGGTGCACAATGAAGCTGTTGTTCGTGAGCCGTTTGTTTCATGGTGTGTCCGGTGGCATCGAACGCATGGCCATTACCATGATGAACGAACTCGTCGCCAGGGGGCATACGGTCGAACTGCTGTCCTGGGACGGGCCCTCCGCAGAAACCCACTATCCTTTGGACGCAAATGTGGTGTGGCACAAGCTGGATATGGGCAATGCAAACGTGAAGGCCGGATGGATGCTCCGCGCCCGTCGTCAGTGGGCGATTCGCCGGTTGCTGGCCCGAATCCGGCCGGATGCCATGATCGCGTTTCAACATGGTCCCTTCCTCACGGTTGCCGTGTCGGCGCTGGGCCTGGGTATTCCGATCATCGCCGCAGAAAGAAATGCACCACAGCGATTCGATCATTTGCGAGCCGGGAAAATCCGAGGACTGATCTTTCAGACGTTTCGTCTGGCAGATTGCATCACAGTCCAGTTGCAAGACTATGTGGCCGGTTATCCCGGGTATTTGCGCGGACGCATAGTCAGCATTCCCAATCCCGTACGTCCTGCAACCGTGTTGGCACGTCCAGAAGGACTGCCCGGCGCTCGCTTTCGACTGCTATCCGTGGGGCGGCTGAGCTACCAGAAAAACCAGTCCACGCTCCTGGAGGCTTTTTCCCGTATTAGTGCCATCGTCCCGGACTGGCAACTGGTTCTGGTCGGGGCCGGTGAGGATGAAGCCAGGCTCCGAACCTGGGTGAAAGAGCGGGGGCTGACGGAACGGGTGGTGTTCACGGGGGCGGTGAGGGATGTGGATACCTATTACCAGGAAGGGCATCTGTTTTGCCTTGCTTCGCGCTGGGAGGGTTTCCCCAATGCCTTGGCCGAGGCCATGGCCCATGGCTTGCCTGCCGTGGGGTTCGCGGAATGTGCCGGAGTGGGTCAACTTATCAGCCATGGCAGGACTGGGCTGCTTGCGGAAGGAAATGGGTCTCCAGAATCTTTGGCTGCGTGCCTGCTGACACTCATGCAAGACGCTGAACGGCGCAAGATCATGGGTCGCGAGGCGGTTGCCGCCATGGCGCCTTTTCTACCTGGGCACGTCCATGACCAGTGGGAGTCCACGTTCAAACAGGTTGCAGCTCGCCGATGAAGATCTGCTTTGCAGTGAAAAGACTGGCTGAAGCCGTGGGGGGCGCAGAGCGGGTGCTGTGCATGGTGGCATCTGAATTGGCTGCCCGGGGCCATGAAGTGCATGTGCTGACTTTTGATGTACCAGGACGAGCCGTTTTTTATCCGCTAGATGCTCGCGTGAAGCGTATCGATCTGGGAATCGGTAATTCGGCACGGGCGGCAGGGCTGACGGAAACCCTTCGGCGCATGGCGGCCCTGCGCCGCGTGATATCGGCGATCCGGCCAGATGTGGTAGTGGGGTTCATGCATTCGATGTTTGTCCCCCTGGCTTTTTCCCTGGTGGCCGTTCCCATCCCGGTATTGGGGAGCGAGCACATAGTGCCGGAGCATTACCGCACCCGCCCCCTGCAGTTCGGTTTGCTCATGCTGGCGGCGCCGTTCCTGAAAAAAATCACGGTATTGTCCGAGCCTATCCGTATACGCTATCCCGGCCCGTTGCGGCGGCGGATGGTGGTGATGCCAAACCCTGTCGAGGCCGCACTTTCCCCGGCGGATGTGGGAACGGAAAAGCGGCAATACGTTCTGTTGAGTGTGGGGAGACTGGATGCCCAGAAAGACCAGGCGACCTTGTTACGTGCCTTTGCACTGCTCACCGGACAATATCCGGATTGGCGTTTGCGCATTGTGGGGGAGGGAGCGTTAAGGCTCCAACTGGAGCGCCTGGCAGGCCAACTGGGGCTGGAAGGTGTCCTGGACATGCCGGGCGTGACGGCAGCCATAAGCGAGGAGTACCAGGCCGCCGACCTGTTTGTTTTGCCTTCCCGCTACGAGGCCTTTGGCCTGGCTACCGCGGAGGCGATGTCCCATGGGTTGCCTGCCGTGGGGTTTGCCGACTGCCCTGGCACCAATGAATTGATCATCGACGGACGAACGGGGTGCCTTGTGCGCACGGGAGCCGATCGGGTTCAAAACCTGGCCGACACCATGTCCCGGCTGATGGCGAATGCCCCATTGAGGCGTGAAATGGGCAAGTCCGCCCGGGAGGAGATCGGAGGGCGTTTTTCCTTGCAAGTTGTAGGTGACCGCTGGGAAGCCTTGCTGCAATCCATGTTATCCCCCGCTACTTTCGGCGCGGGACAGACCGCGGAGCATTGAGCATGTGCGGCATAGCAGGATTGTTCTCTCCGACGGTTCAGGCGGGCCAGGATTTGGCTGGTGTGGCTCGAGTCATGGCAGCACGGCTGGAGCATCGTGGTCCCGACGATGCTGGAGTTTGGACCGATGCCGGCATCGCGCTGGCCCATCGTCGTTTGGCGATTCTGGATTTGTCGGCGGCCGGCCATCAACCCATGCTTTCCTCCTGTGGCCGCTACGTGCTGGTCTTCAACGGGGAAATCTATAACCACCTGGCTATCCGGCGGACACTGGAACAGGAGCCTGGATTCTTCCAGCCCGGGGGGTGGCGGGGGCACTCGGATACGGAAACGCTACTGGCCGCAGTTGCTGCCTGGGGGGTGAAGCGGACGCTCCAGGCAACTGTCGGAATGTTTGCGATAGCCTTGTGGGACAGGCAAAGCAAAAGCCTTTACCTGGCCCGGGACAGAATGGGCGAGAAGCCGCTTTATTACGGGTTGCAACGCGGCACACTTTGGTTTGCTTCTGAGCTGAAGGCCCTGCGCGCAGCGCCTGGTTTCGATGCCCAGGTGGATAGGCTGGCCCTGGCGCGCTACTTGCAGCATGCCTTCGTGCCCGCGCCAGACTCGATATATCAAGGGGTGCGCAAGCTTGCTCCTGGCACTTTCCTTGCCCTGTCTTGCGATGCCGTCACACATGACCGGTTGCCTGCGCCCACTGCTTACTGGGCTCTGGAGGAATGCGCGCGCAAGGGGCAGGCACACCCCTATGCGGGCACGGAGGACGAGGCTCTTCAAAAGCTGGATTCCCTGATGGGCGAGGCAGTGTCGGGTCAGGCAATTGCGGATGTGCCGTTGGGCGCCTTTCTATCGGGTGGAATCGATTCGTCCACTATTGTCGCGTTGATGCAGGCACAGGCCAGTCAGCCCGTACAGACATTTACCATCGGGTTCCACGAGCCAGGCTACAACGAGGCCGAGCATGCACGTGCGGTTGCCTCTCACCTGGGGACGGCACACACAGAACTCTATGTTTCGGCGGCGCAGGCAATGGATGTCATTCCTCGCTTGTCGTCGCTGTATGACGAACCCTTTGCAGATGTATCCCAGATACCGACGTTCCTGGTGAGCGAAATGGCAAGGCGGCAGGTGACGGTTTGCTTGTCTGGAGACGGTGGCGATGAACTCTTTGGCGGGTATAACAGGTATCTGCGGGCAGTAGCCATCTGGCGCAGGGTGGGTGGCCTGCCTCGGGGCGTCCGCATGGCGCTGGCGGGATTGTTGAATGCGTTTCCTCCTGCGGCCTGGGAGCGGGTATTTGCCGGGCTAGGTCCGGTATTACCGCGACGATGGCGTTACGGGGCGATGGGCGATAAGGTCTACAAGCTGGCGGACATGTTGGCAGTACAGTCCGTCGAGGCTGTGTATTCCAGCCTGGTTACTCACTGGAAAACACCCCAGGCAATCGTGTTGGACCTGGATGCCTTCCCGGGGGAATACGTGTCAGGTGACTGGGGCGCGCTGGACCTTGAACACAGGATGATGTACCAGGACTCAATCTGCTATCTGCCGGATGACATCCTTGTCAAGGTAGACCGTGCAGCCATGGGGGTGTCCCTGGAGACAAGGGTTCCATTTCTGGACCACCGTGTAGTGGAGTTTGCCTGGAGTTTGCCCTTGTCCATGAAAATCCGGGATGGACAGGGGAAGTGGCTCCTGCGCCGGTTGCTGGATCGATATGTGCCCAGCACATTGATCGACCGGCCTAAATCCGGTTTCAGCGTGCCTCTGGATGCCTGGTTGCGCGGACCCTTGCGGCCCTGGGCCGAATCGCTGCTGGATGCAAATGTCCTGAGGCAACAGGGATTTTTTGCACAAGAGCCGATACGAACGCTTTGGAACGACCATTTGAGCGGCAAAAGAAACGGTGCCCACCAACTCTGGACCGTTCTGATGTTCCAGTCTTGGTACGAGGCCCAGCGGTCTGGATGACATGATAAAGACAAATCTAAAAAAGGGAGCGCACGGCTTTCTTTTGTTCTCTATATCCGTCTCATTGCTGGTGGTAGGCATTGGTATGGCAGGGGTGGAACAGGTTCGGTTGTCCTTCGGACAGTTTCCTCCCTGGGTCGTGCTAGGGGTCTTGGCGGCCTTCGGCGTGAATCTGATCGTGGTTTCATTCCGGCTTGGGCGGCTGTTGAGTCTATTTGGGGTTCACCTGCCTTGGTCTGTCGTGTCCCGGGCGAGTTTGCAAGGTCACTTTGCAGCTTTGTTCCTGATTTCGCTTTTCGGACAGGTTGCAGGGCGGCATTGGGTGTTACGTCACCATGGAACTCCTTCCGTATTTATCGCCACGCTGACTGCGCTGGAGCGGGCCGGGCTACTCCTGACAAGTGGTGGTTTATGTCTGTTGGGTATCTGGAAGTTACTGGATGGCGGCGAATGGGCAGCGCTGATCACACGTACGTCGCTACCAGAGATCGCCTTGGCGGTGGGTTTGGCTTGGGTGTTGAGCCTGGGATTCGTGGGCGCTCGATTTGAGAGACAAATGCTCGGCAAATTATGGAGCTGGCGTGTCTGGCAAGGGTTGGTTGAGCTTCTTGTCATAACCGGTGTGGCGCAGGTGGTGGTTTTGGGGGCGTTCACCCTCGCGGGGTTGAGCCTTGCCCCCCAAGTGGGGTGGGTCGATATGCTGGCGGCTGCAGCAATCATTAGCTTTGCTGCCAGTCTTCCGATTTCGGTGAACGGCTGGGGGGTGAGGGAAGTGGCTGCGGTATTCGCTTTCGGCCAGCTCGGCATCCCCAGTTCGTCAGCCTTGGCCGTGTCCATTTTGATCGGATTGTGTTCGAGTGCCGTCATCCTTGCGGCCTATCCCATGTTCATCAACAGAAGGCGGGAAGGCTACAGGGCTGTGCTTGATTCAAACATCGGCAAACCCCGGGCCAAACTGTTCCATCTGGAGAAAATCGGCGCGTGGGGACTGTCGGTAGGGACGGCAGTGCTGGTGTTTTTCCAGATGCATGTAGCTTTGCCGGAAGGCGTTTTGAACCTCAATCTGGCTGATGGGCTGGCTTTGATAGCCTTGGCGGCTGTGGTGACCCACAGCATCGCTACTCGGCAATTTCCTGTATGGCGGGTGCCAGGGTTGAACTTTGGTTTGGCGGCCTTAAGCCTAATGTTGCTCCTGGGCTTCTGGAATGGGGTCCTTGCGATTGGAGTGACCCAATGGGCGCTCGCGGGCCGCTTAATGGGCTGGCTGGTGCTGTTGGGATATCTGAGTGTTGGGTTGATCGCTGCGACTTACTTGGGGCGCCATGGTTTGCGTCAGGTGGCTGAAACGATGGTGGTCACCGTAGTGGTGGTAGTGCTGATCACGGCGATCATCCGTTTGCTGGCATATGCAGATTGGGGAGTGGACGGGCCAATTGGCAATTTCGAAGGTTTCGCCGGTAACCGGAACGCCTTTGCCTTGCAATTGCTGGTTTGTCTGGTCTTGCTGATCGCCTATGCAGACCACTATCGCACTGTTGCCCTGTACGGCGTGGGGGGGCAGATTGGTGCCACCCGCCAGCTTATGTTTGCCCTCTTTCTGGGAGTGATACTCGCTGGCCTGGTTTTCTCGGCGTCCCGGGCTGGCATCATCACCGGTCTGCTGTTGTTGGCGGGGGCAGGGGCGCTCGGGTTCATGAACAACAGAATGTTCCTGGTGAGTCTGCTTGCCGGTTCTTTGATCTGGTTTGCTTTTACTTGGTTTTTGCCCTGGCTTGTTGAAGTGGTATTTGATTCTGCCCCTGGGCGGATGGCCGTGCAGAGTCTCTTTTCCAATGAGGCCAGCAATATCGAGCGCTGGGAAACCATTCGCCATGGAATGGAAATGTGGCGAAACTCCCCGCTTATCGGTGGAGGCCTGGGCGCCTTCATTGAGGGAAGCTCGCAATGGTTTGATGAACCTATCGTGATCCATAGCACTCCGGTCTGGCTGCTGGCTGAGTTTGGTCTCCTTGGCGCCGGTGTGGTGGCGGCCTTTTTTGCACGGATCATCCTGCCCCTGCCAAAACGGGGACGAGGCGCTTTCCCATCATGGGTGGCCATTCTGCTGGTCGGCGTTTTCGGGGTATTCAGTCTTGTACATGAGGTTTTTTATCAAAGGATATTCTGGCTCGCGCTGGGGGTGGCCTTGGCCTTGCCCTATCGCCGTGCCGAAACGCATGCCAGGCGAGAAATAAACCATGCAACCTCCTAGAACCAGGCGGCTCCTGTTCGTTGTCACGGAAGACTGGTATTTCCTCTCCCATCGCCTGCCATTGGCTCAGGCTGCCCTCGAAGCCGGGTATGAGGTGCTGCTTGCTGCCCGGGTGGGTAGCCATAAAGCGGAAATCGAAGCCGCAGGGGTGCGCGTCGTTCCCCTGCAGAGCATGCGTCGCAGTAGCCTGAACCCCTTTCATGAAGCAGCTGCCCTGTTGGAGTTGTACTCGATTTATCGGCGCGAAAAGCCGGACCTCGTGCACCAGGTAGCGCTTAAACCAGTTTTGTATGGTGCTCTTGCTGCCCGCCTTGCAGGAGTGCCGGCCCAGGTGAATGCCTTGGGGGGGCTGGGCTTTGCCTTTTCTTCCCGGCGTTGGCTGGCTCGATTGCTTCGTCCGCTGCTGGTCGCCGCTTTCAGGGTTTTCCTGAATGACAGACGCAGCCGCACGATTTTGCAGAATCGGGATGATTATTCCGTTTTGACCGGGCCGGGCAGGGTGAGTGAAGACAACGTGCGCTTGATTCGCAGTGCGGGGGTGGACCTGGAGCGATATAAGGACGCGCCGCTGGCAGAAGGCCCGCCCATCATCCTGCTGGCCTCACGAATGTTGTGGGATAAGGGGGTGGGGGAGTTCGTCGGCGCGGCAGCAATGCTTCGCCAACACGGCTTTCAGGCCCGCTGCGTATTGGTGGGTTCGCCTGACGACGACAACCCCACGGCCATTCCACGGGAACAATTGCAAGCCTGGCATGAGGGGGGGCAGGTGGAATGGTGGGGCTATCGAAATGACATGCCGGATGTGCTGGCCCAGGCCAGCATCGTGTCCTTGCCTTCCTATTACGGTGAGGGAATTCCCAAGGTGCTGATCGAAGCCATGGCATCATCGCGCCCCATCGTGACCACAGACATGCCTGGGTGCAGGGAATTGGTTTCTGAAGGCGTGAATGGCCTTTTGGTGCCGCCCAGAGATGTCGAGGCTCTGGCACATGCTTTCATGCAGTTGCTGGCGGATGAGCCCGGGCGCCGGCGGATGGGACAGGCCGGACGTCAAATTGCTTTGGAGGCGTTTTCATTGCCACGCGTTGTTACGGAGACGCTGGCGCTCTACCGGGAGTTGTTGGACAAGTGACTACGTTGATTGCGGGAGCAAGTGGCTTTATCGGCCGCCGCTTGCGGGGTCCGGGGGACAGGGCGCTCCTACGTAAAGATGATGGGAGTGGCCAGGCTGCGGTGGGGGATTTGCAGGATCTTGCCTCACTTCAGCAAGCGTGCCGTGGTGTGGACACGGTGTTCCACTGCGCCGGCTATGCCCATGCCTTCGCCTCCAGCGATCCTGAGATGCATTGGCGGGTGAATTTCGAAGGCACGCGCAATCTGTTGACGGCGGCGGGACAGAACGGTGTACGAACTTTTGTTTTCCTGTCCAGCGTGAAGGCCATGGCTGAACCGGGAGTGCAGTGTGTGGATGAAACCTGGCCCGGCAAGCCCGGTACCGCCTATGGCCAGTCCAAGCGGGCAGCGGAAGAACTGGTCTTGGAGGTGGGCGAGAAGACCGGTATGCATGTGGTCAATCTGCGTCTGGCCATGGTTTATGGCAACGGTGGACGGGGAAATCTCGAACGGATGGCCCGGGGGATTCGGGCGGGGTGGTTTCCTCCCATACCCGAAACCGGAAACAGGCGCTCCCTTGTGCACGTGGATGATGTGGTGGTTGCGCTGCGACTGGTGGCGTCGGTTTCCGGGGCCCGGGGCCAGACCTATATCGTGGCTGATGAAGCCGCGTATTCCGGGCGCCAGATATATGATGCCCTCCGCGTAGGCCTTGGCCTGACTGCACGTGAATGGCAGGTCCCCGAAAAGTTGTTGCGCACTGGGGGGCGGCTGGGGGATATGGTGGGCAGGCTGCGGGGCAGGGCTTTGCCGTTGAATGGCGAGGTGGTCGAGCGATTGCTGGGCTCAGAGTGCTATTCGTCTGCAAGGTTGCGCCACGATCTGGGCTGGCGGCCTAAAATGAATCTGCAAACGGGTATACAGGAGATGCTGGGTGTTGAAGCGCCTGTTTGATGTGTTGCTTGCCCTGGCTGTGGGCGTGATTCTTCTCCTGCCCATGTTTTGTGTGGGCTTGCTGGTGCGTTTGACATCCCCCGGGCCTGCCTTGTACTGGAGTGACCGGGTTGGACGGCACAACCGGATTTTTCGCATGCCCAAATTCAGAAGCATGCGCACGGATACACCGGCGGTGGCTACCCACCAGCTTTCCGATCCCCGGAAGTGGTTGACTCCCATCGGCGGGTTCTTACGCAAGTCCAGCCTGGATGAGTTACCCCAACTTTGGAGCATCCTGAAAGGTGACATGAGTTTTGTGGGGCCCAGGCCTGCCCTGTTCAACCAGGATGACTTGATCGCTCTAAGGACGGAAGCGGGGGTCCATGGACTGACGCCCGGGTTGACTGGATGGGCCCAGATAAATGGGCGCGATGAACTGCCTATCCCGGAAAAAGTGGCCTTGGACGTAGAATACCTGCGCCGTCGATCGTTTTTCATGGATTTGACGATATTGGCGCGGACCTTCTTGAAGGTGCTCGCCAAGGACGGCATAACACACTGAGCATACTGAGGCGGGGGTCGGGCTGCGTTACAGGCACAGATCGCCCTGAATCACACATGGGACAAAAATAAGGGTCGACTGGGGCATGAAGATAAGTTTCCGGACTGCTTTGGTCATCCTGCATGACTGCGCCGCTATCGGGGTGGCCTGGTTGGCAGCCTATTGGCTGCGATTCAACCTCACTTTGCCGCCGGAATATTTCCGGGCGGCTCTATCCACTCTGATCTGGGTCTTGCCACTACAGGCCCTGGTGTTCTGGCGATTTGGCCTTTACCGGGGCATGTGGCGCTTTGCCAGCCTGCCGGATTTACAGCGCATCCTGAAGGCTATAGTGGTGGCCGCGGCATTGGTGCCCGTGGTGCTGATCCTGTTCCGGGTGAAGGATGTGGTGCCCCGCACCGTGCTGATTCTGGACCCGATCCTGCTGTTGCTGATAATGGGGGGCAGCCGCTTCCTCTATCGGGCCTGGAAGGATCGCCGCATGGCGGGGTTGTTGGAGGAAGTCAGGCCTGTTTTGCTCATCGGTGCGGGCTCTGCCGCAGATTACCTGTTGCGCGAGTTGTCCCGCACTCCATCCGGCTATCGTGTGATCGGGGTCCTGGACGATGACGCCGCCAAACATGGCAAATGGATCCAGGGTATTGAAGTGCTGGGTGCCGTGGACCAGGCGGTTGAGGTCGCCGGTAAAGCCGGCGTGAAGGATCTGATCCTGGCTATGCCCTCTGCGTCCCACGAGCGTCGCAAGCGCATTGCTGAGCAATGCACCCAGGCGGGACTAAATCTGTTCACCGTGCCGTCGCTGAATGACCTGATGTCGGGACGGGTAGCGGTCGCGCAACTGCGCAAGATCGAACTGGATGACCTGCTTGGTCGTGACCCGGTCAAGCTGGATGACAGTGGCTTGCATGGCCTGATCGAAGGCAAGGTGGTCATGGTCACCGGGGCTGGTGGGTCCATCGGTTCCGAACTCTGCCGCCAGATTGCCCGTTTTCGACCTGCACGCCTGGTTCTTTTCGAGCAGAGCGAATATCTCCTGTACCGGCTGGAGCAGGAGTTCCTGCAATATTTTCCGCAACAGGCAGTCGCCTGCGTGGTGGGTGATGTGCGCGATGCGGCACGCGTGCAAGAAGTGATCCGGCGATACCGGCCAGTGGTGCTATACCACGCAGCGGCCTACAAGCATGTGCCGCTCATGGAGCAGGAAAACGCGTTGCAAGCCCTAAAAAACAACGTACTGGGTACGGCGATCGTGGCTCAGGCTGCCCTTAGTCTGGGGGTGGGCAAGTTTGTGATGGTATCTACCGATAAGGCTGTGAACCCGACCAATGTGATGGGGGCCAGCAAACGTCTGGCAGAGATGGTCTGCCAGACGACCGGGGCGGGCCTGGAAGGGGGTACCCGTTTCATATCCGTACGCTTTGGCAATGTGCTGGGATCTTCCGGCAGTGTGATCCCCAAGTTTCAACAGCAGATCGAGGCCGGTGGGCCCGTGACGGTGACCCACCCTGAGATCACCCGCTACTTCATGTCCATTCCCGAGGCGGCCCAACTGGTGTTGCAGGCGGGTTTGATGGGCCAGGGTGGGGAAATCTTTGTCCTGGACATGGGGGAGCCGGTCAAGATTGCAGACTTGGCCCGATTGATGATCAGGCTTGCCGGAAAAACCGAAGCAGACATCCAGGTGGTATTCACCGGTCTGCGCCCCGGGGAAAAGCTTTACGAGGAATTGTTGGCCGACTCGGAGTCGACCCTGCCGACCCCGCATCCCAAGCTACGCGTGGCCCAGGCCCGTGCTGCGGATGCTGCGTTGGTGGCATCAGTGCTGGACTGGATACGCTCGACAACCGAAGCCGACGATGCTTTGGTCCGTACCCGCCTGACCGGGTGGCTCGAGGAGTACACACCACAGGCCTGAGCAAGATGTGCAGTCGAGCCTAATCGTGATCTACGAGAATGCAGCGTCAACGATTGCGCACCAGATGTGGCCAATGAGGATGTGGCATTCCTGAATCCGGGCCGTGCTGTCTGTGGGCACCACCAGGGCCTGATCCAGTCTGCCGAGCAATTCCCCTCCGTCCTTGCCCAGCAGGCCCAGGGTGGCAATGCCCATTTCCCTTGCTTTTGCCACGGCGGCGGTGACATTGGTGCTGTTGCCACTTGTGGATAGGGCGATCAGGATGTCACCCGGCTGTCCCAGCGCTTCCACCTGGCGTGCGAAGATGCGTTCGAAACCGAAATCGTTGCCGATGGCGGTCAAGGCGGATGTATCCGTAGTCAGGGCGATGGCGGGCAGGCCCCGGCGGGTTGATTCGAACCGGCACACCAGTTCGGCGGCGATGTGCTGGGCATCTGCAGCGCTGCCGCCGTTGCCGCACAGCATGATCTTGTGGCCGGCTTGCAAGGCGCCTGTCAGCAGGCGTCCCGTTCGTTCGATCTCGGGGGCCAGCGTTTTGAGACGCTCCACGGTCAATAAATGTGCATCCAGGATGGAAGCAGTGAGGCTCATGGCAATCGGGGATGAAGGCTGCGGATGGAGTGCGATTAAACCACTATTGCCCGTCTTGGCGTCAGACCATGTTGGTCACGGGCGGCGCTTACCAGTCTGCTCTGCTTCAAGATAAAGTGGTAAGCTGGATTTAGTGAATTACTGTAGATCCAGCTCCCAAATCCTGCAACTCATAGTAAACCTAACGCATATGTCATTAAATAAAAAACACCTCCACTCGGCGCTGGATTCGATGTATGCAATATTCTTGGCCGCATTTTTTGTTTTTTCTCCGACGGTGCCGGGGGCGATTGGGTTTGTTCCGGCATTGTGGGTGGTGGTGGCTATGGGTGTAATTCTTGTATGGCGTTATTTTTCCTTTGATGGTCTGCTGGCGGACACTAAGATAATTTATTTTGGGGTGCTGTTGTTCCTTGTTCCGGCGATCTTGTCTTTGGTTTGGACTGACAACTATGATTTTGGTATGTGGCGACTGGAGAAATATACGATTGCCCTGTTGACATTGTTGATTCTGGCAATGGGGAAGCGTGTTCAATCAGATCAGATTAAGTATTTGCTTGTTGCGTTGGTGTGCGGTTCGCTGGCGGTTATGGTGTTTTCCATTGGTCACGGTGATTCTGGACCCCATGGTGATCGAGTTGGCCTGGGGGAATATCTTAATCCGAACCGATTCGGGGCCATATCCTTTGGGTATGCGCTGCTTTTGATCTGTGGGTTTGCCTATGTCCGGGATATTCGTTTTAAGCTGCTGTTGGCAGGGGCGTTCTGCGCCGCGATTTTTGGGGGTTTCGCATCTGGGTCACGTGGGGCCTTATTGGGTTTTGTATTGGCGCTGCCTTTATGCTTGCCTGTTTTGTATTCTGCTCGCTGGAAGAAAGTCTTATTAATTCTTGTGGGTGTGGGTGTTGTATCGATCTCTATTGGTGCAGCGGTGATCTCAGCATCAGAAACCTGGCGGCGTTCTATAGGTGTGATTGGCTCTCAGGTTACAGAGTGGCATGCACAAACATCCGGAGCCAATGAAACATCAGTTGGCATCCGCCTAGAACTATGGCGAGGAGCGCTGATGCTATGGAGGGATGCGCCGATTTTGGGTGTGGGTATTGGCGATGTTGAAGACGACATGCAAGGTCTTATCGAAACTGGCCAGCTTGGTGTAAAAAAATCCTATGCTCGTCTCCATGGTATGTATTTCGATGCCTTGGCCAGTACAGGGTTATTCGGCTTTATTGGTATGATTGTGGGGGTTTTTGTGTTACCCTTGATGTTTGCTTACCGGGTTGTGGCTAGGGCACCCGCTGACCAAACTGCACAGTTTGCTAGGGCCGCCATTTCGGCCTGGGTTGCTTATCATGTGCTATTGGGCTTGACGAGTTCGTGGGTATTTAATAAAGGTGGGCTGGTATATTTTGTTGTGCTTATGGTTCTGGTGTCTCTGGCTTGTCAATCTTTTAATAACAGAAGTTATCAAACAATGGATGGCATCCGTTAGGATGTCTGTGGATTGTCATTGTTTGTGATTGGTTCAATTGTGAGCATATATTGAGCGCTTCAGCAGCCCTAAACTTGTCTTCCCGGTGCAGGCGGCGCCCCAGGAAATTCAACGATCAGGATTTATGCTTCCTCGGGAACGACAGATTATTCGAGGTGCCTATTGGACCGTAATATTCCGCCTGGATGCGCCGTCTATCTATACCCCTGGGACTAGAGCCGAAGCGGAGCTGACATGGCAGACAACATCATCCACATCGGTTACCACAAGACCGCGACCAACTGGTTCCAGCGGATTTTCTATCCACAGGTAACCAGCCACCAGTATTTGCACCGCAAGCGGGCCCGGGCGGCTTTTCTGGGGGCTTCCGCGTTGCGTTTTCCAGGCAGGATGCCCTGGCTGCCCTGGGGGTCGGAGAAGTCCCCCGGGGGATCATCCTTTGCGAAGAGGAATTGAGCGGGAATATCCACACGGGGGGATTGTTCGGCTGTTTCAGCAAGGAAATCGGCGCCCGGCTGCAGGCCACCCTGCCCGATGCCCAGGTGGTGATATTCATCCGCAACCAGGTGGAAATGATTGCCTCGGTGTATAAGCAATACATCAAGGAAGGCGGCACCTATGGCGTGGCCCGTTATCTCTTTCCGGACCGCTATTTGCCCCGTTCAGGGTTCCAGCCGGCCAAATGTCCGATGTTTTCCTTCGACCACTTTGATTATGACCTGATGGTGCGGTACTACGAATCCTTGTTTGGTCCGGAGCGGGTTCACGTCTTCCTGTTCGAAGAGTTTGCCGCCGATCATGAGGGTTTCATGGCACGCTATTGCGAACGTTTTGGCCTGGAGGTGGATCGCAATGCCTTGCCTAAGGAAAAGCCCAATCCCCCTTATGGCCTGGGCGTGTTGTTCCTTTCCTGGCTGCTCAACCACTTCACCTATCGTGACGTCTGCCACAAGCGCTATGTCATGCATGTGCCGGGTATTTATAAGTTGAGTAACCTTATATTGAAGCGGTTGAATCTTATTCCGCTGTTCTTCGGCCAAAAGGTCTCTTCCGCCGCCTTGCTGGGAGAAAAGAACATCCGGTTTATTCGTGACTATTACGCTTCGTCCAATCAATCGTTGGCTGCACGCCGGGGTTTGCCGCTGGAAAACCATGGTTATCCGCTCTGATCAATACAGCGCACATCGAGCGTCGCGTTTCAATATGACGCCACGAACGGAATACACATGATTAACATGGAGCCGTTTGCGCTGAGCCTGTCGATGTGCGGGTATCTTGGGGCACCCTATGGCGACTTTTTCCTTCCGGTTTCAGGTGCGCGCTGATGAAACGCCCTACGGATATCGTCGTATCACTTTTCCAGGGTGCGTGGACTTGATGTGGCCCACATTGCAGATGCTGGCCGAGTACCTGGACAATCAAGAGGACTGCGCATTGCCCGGGGCCATGACTAACTCCTACGCCAGGATGGCGCAGAGTCGCATGGGGTGTATGCCTTTCATTAGCTGGTCTCAGCACTCTGGTTACCGAGGCATTTGTGGCGGACCACCTCATTATCCCCAGCGATTCATTGTGTCTGCGCGTGAACTTGCGGGTGGTAGTGCACGGGCTGTAGGCGCACGCCAATGAATAGGATGCGTTCTTTCCCACATTCGACCGGCAAGGAACCGATCTCGCATTTGTCCCCCCATTCAGGGCGAAAGCGTGGGGGTCGGGTTCGATCTTCGGTTGCGGGAGTCGGTCGCCCAAGATCGTGTAGATATGGCTTGGTAGCCCGGGAGAGAGATGGGCATGGCACGTCCCAACCAGTTTCTAGTCTGGCAAGTTTTACAGGAGTAAATCATGACCCAGCGTATTGCTGTGTACATCACAAGCTTTAGTGATGGGGGGGTTGAGCGAAATATGGTGATGCTTGCCTCCGGATTCGCCGAGATGGGTTATGCAACTGATTTATTGATTGCCGGAGATGAGGCGTACCCCTTCCTCTACCGCCTCTCGCCCAAAGTGAATTTGATTCGTCTGCCCCAGAAGCGCCGTCGTCGCCTGCCCGCTACGGTGGCTTACTTACGCCAGGCAAGCCCCGCGATCATGCTGTCAGCCAAACAGCGAGACGACGAATTGGCCTTGGCTGCCGGACGAATCGCGGGAAGCGAGACCCGTTTTTTCTTGAGATGCGGCATCCACCTGTCATCCCGCCCCAAGATGACCTCGTGGAATCCGCTCCGCCGCTGGTGGCATTACCACAACACCCGACGACTTTTTCAGACGGCGGATGGGGCGATTTGTGTCTCGCAAGGGGTGGCCGAGGACTTGGCCCAGGTGGCGCAGATTGATATGGGCAAGATTCATGTTGTACGCAATCCCACTATAACCCCTGATTTTGATGGACTGTCCCGGGCGAACACCACGCACCCCTGGTTCGAGCCTGGGCAGCCGCCAGTCATAATCGGGGCTGGGGCGCTGGCCCCCGTCAAACGGTTTCATGATCTGGTGACAGCCTTCGCCGGGCTGGCCTCCGAAACCGATGCGCGGCTGGTCATATTCGGGCAAGGCAAGACAGCTCCGGCGCTGGAGGATTTGGCCAGGAAGCTAGGTGTGGCCGATCGGGTGGATCTACCAGGGTATACCGACAACCTTATGGCCTATCTGCGCCGCGCCAGGCTGTTTGTGCTGTCCTCAGAACGAGAAGGCTCACCGAACGTACTGACAGAGGCCCTGGCCTGCGGTACTCCTGTGGTGGCGACGGATTGTCCCAGTGGCCCCATGGAGATTCTGGCCGGCGGCAAGTATGGCGCGTTAGTGCCCATTGGCGATGTCAAAGCACTGCGACAGGCCATGCTTGGGGCGCTGCAGCATCCCTTGCCAGCCGAGTTCCTTCAGGAGGCCGTAGGCGAGTACACCACCGAGCGGGCCTGCACGCGTTATCTGCAAGCTTTCGGCTTGCTGGCTTAACGCCATGGCCCATGTGGATTTGGCGGTCTTTGCCGCCACCTCGGGACACAGTGGGGTAGACCGGGTTTTGGGCAATCTGTTGCCGGCCATCGCGGAGATGGGGTATCGGGTGGATGTACTGGGTATTCACGGTCATGGCCCGGTATTTGAAAACGTGCCGTCGGGCATGAGTCACCTGCATTTGCCCGTGGATCATGTACTTCCGGCGTTGCCTCACCTGGTGCGATACCTGCGTCGGGAGCGGCCGCACGTGTTGTTGTCCGACAAGGACCGTGTAAACCGGACTGCCTGGCTGG
This sequence comes from Pseudomonadota bacterium, assembly GCA_040757575.1. Taxonomy (GTDB): domain Bacteria; phylum Pseudomonadota; class Gammaproteobacteria; order Burkholderiales; family Thiobacillaceae; genus PFJX01. Next base: position 44,371 of record JBFLXA010000001.1, on the reverse strand, counting down.
CCCGTGCTCTTGCGGGGGGGAGCACCCGGCTGGCCTTGCGCCAGGGCACGACGGTGTCCATCAACCTGGCCAGCCGGGGCTGGTGGGATCGCACCCTGCAAACCTGGTCCATGCGCACACTGTATCGGCGTGCTGATTGCGTTTTGGTCCCATCCCAGGGAGCGGCTTTGGATTTGGCCCACTACGCCAAGTTATCCCCCGAGGCAGTCCGGGCGGTGCCAAGCCCCATCGTGAAGGCGGATATGGCTACGCGCTCAGCGGAGCCCACGGCACACCCCTGGTTCAACGATGGGGGGCCACCCGTCATCCTCGGGGTTGGTGAATTGAGCTCGCGGAAGGATTTCGCCACCCTGGTACGGGCCTACGCCCGCCTTGTCCAGCGGGTCGCGTGCCGTCTCATGATCCTGGGGGAGGGGCGCCAGCGTGGTACCTTGCTGAGCCTGGCCCAGGAACTTGGCTGCGGCGATAGGGTGGCGTTGCCCGGGTTCGTGCCTAATCCTTATCCCTACATGGCGCGCGCGGCTGCCTTTGCCTTGACCTCCCGCTGGGAAGGTATGCCCGTGGTGTTGCTGGAGGCCTTGGCCCTGGGTACACCGGCAGTGGCCTGCGATTGCCCCAGCGGCCCCCGGGAGGTATTGCAGGACGGCCGCTACGGCCCCCTGGTGCCCATGGGGGATGACGTGGCCTTGGCGGATGCTATGGAAGGACTGCTGCGTGCCCCGCCGGACCGGGATTTCCTCCGGCAGGCGGCGGCACCCTACACGGTGGAGGCCAGTGCGCGGGCCTATCTTGCGGCCATGGGACTGACCCGGTGAAACGACTGGCAGTGCTCATCTCCTTCTCCGGCGAAGGCGGGGTGGAACGCATGGTGTTCAACCTGGTGGCGGAGTTTGCCCGTCAGCCCGGTCTGGCGGTGGATCTGGTGCTGCTCAGGGACAATAGCCAACATCTGGGTACCCTGCCCGATAACGTGAACGTGGTTCGTCTGGGCGTGCGCCACAGTGGTCTGGCGGCACCGGCTATCGCCCGCTACCTGAGCCGGGTACGTCCCGATGCGCTCCTGGCGGCCAAGGACCGGGCGGGCCGTGCCGCATTGCTGGCCCGACGCCTGGCCGGGGTGTCCACCCGCATCGTCATCCGTCTGGGCACCACCCTGTCGGAAGCCATCAAGGACAAGCCGGCCTGGGTGCGCTGGCTGCGCTATCGCCCCATGCGCCGGAGCTATCCCCGGGCAGAGCGCATCGTGGCCGTCTCCCAAGGGGTGGCCGACGATGTCATGGCCATCACCGGCCTGCCGGCAGAGCGCATCCGTGTGATCCGCAATCCGGTGATCACCGGGGGGCTCACGGTCCAGGCGGAAGCTCCTGTCGACCACCCGTGGTTTGACCCCGGTGGCGTGCCGGTGGTGCTGGGCCTGGGGCGCTTGACCCGGCAAAAGGACTTCCCGACCCTGGTGCGCGCCTTTGCCCGGGTGCGCAGCCAAAGGAATCTGCGGCTGGTGATCCTGGGGGAGGGACGGGACCGGGCTGATCTGCTGGCCTTGGCGAACGAGCTGGGAGTGGGGGCCGACCTGTCCTTGCCGGGATTCCAGGCCAACCCCTACGCCTGGTTGGCCCGGTCCAGGCTGTTCGTGCTGTCATCCCGCTGGGAAGGCTCTCCCAATGCCCTTACCGAGGCCCTGGCTCTGGGGGTGCCCGTGGTGTCCACCGATTGCCCCAGTGGCCCCCGGGAGTTGCTGGAGGGGGGGCGGCACGGGCCTCTGGTGCCGGTGGGGGATGCTGAAGCACTGGCCCAGGCCATGCAGCAAGTGCTTGATGCCCCGCCTGCGCCGGAAAGTCTGCGGGCGGCGGTGGCGGAATATCGCGCAGACCTGAGCGCGCGCCGTTACCTGGAAACCCTGGGGCTATAATCCCGCCGGTTTTTTCCACGCGCAGGGCCATGCTGCTATCCCCCCGCTTCAAGTTCCTCTACGTGCATATCGCCAAGACCGGTGGCACCAGTGTGCGTACTGCCCTGGAACGCCTGCGCTGGCGCGACCCGTATTACTGGCTGATGTTTCCCTGCCACCGTCTGAGCCATCTGACTGGGCACCGCCTGGGCACCAAGTTTCCGCGCCATTCCAAGGTCATCGCCGCCCAGGAAATGCTGCCCAAGGAATTCTTCGACGGGCTGTTCAAGTTTGCCTTCGTGCGCAACCCGTGGGATCTGCAGGTCAGTTCCTTCCACCATATCCGGAGGGAACGGCCCCATTACATGGAAGGGCGGGACACTTTTGCCGAATTCCTGCGCTGGAAGCTGGATCCGGAGCGGCCCTACCAATTCCATATCGACACCTCCATTGAGCGCCAAAGCGATTACCTGATTGACCTGCGGGGCAAGCTCATCGTCGATTTCGTCGGCCGCTACGAGCGTCTGCAGGAGGATTTCGACACCGCCTGCCAGCGCATCGGCATTCCGCCCATCGCCTTGCCCCACCGGCGCCAGGCCACGGACCGTAACAAGGACTACCGCAGCTACTACGACGACAGCCTGGTGGACCTGGTGGCCCGCCATTTCCAGGATGACGTGGCGCGCTTCGGCTACAGCTTCGATGACCCGGCCCGGGCTGACTGAACCCGCGCCCCGGCGCATTCTCATCATCCGTGCCAGCGCCATCGGCGATGTGGTTTTCGCCGCCCCCATGGCCGAGGCACTTCGACGTACCTACCCTGGGGCCCATATTGCCTGGCTGGTCGAACCCGGCATCCATGAACTGCTGCTGGCGGACCCCTGCGTCGACGAAATCATCATCTGGCCCAAGGGCGAGTGGCGGACCCTCTGGAGGGAACGGCATTTCGGCCGCCTGGCCGCCCGGGTCGCTGCCTTTGCCAAACGTTTGAAAGCGGCCCGGTTTGATCTGGTGCTGGACTTGCAGGGCTTGCTGAAGAGCGGGCTGCTTACCTGGATGACCCGGGCTCCCCGCCGGGTGGGCCTGGGCTCCCGGGAGGGCAGCCAGTGGCTGATGACCCAGGTGATTCCTATCGGGGGGCAGCTGGAACGCATCAGCTCGGAATACCTCCACTGCGCGGAGCAACTGGGCCTGTCCTGCGGCGATTTCCGTCCCCGGATGAGCGTTTCCCCCGAGGCGGACGCCCAGGCCCGGGCCTTGCTGGCGGAACGGGGGCTGGAGCCCGGGAGATATGCCGTGCTGGCGCCCTTTACCACCCGGCCCCAGAAACACTGGTTCGTCGATGCCTGGCAGGCCCTGGCCCCGGCCCTCAGGGATCGGTTTGGCCTGGTGCCCGTAATCCTGGGCGGGCCGGCTGACCGGGATCCGGCAGAGGTCATCTGCGCCGGTAGCGCAGGCATCGTTTCCCTGGCCGGGGAAACCCGGCTGCCCCAGGCAGCCGCCCTGGTCCAGCACGCCGGCCTGCTGGTGGGCGTGGATACAGGCCTCACCCACATGGGCATCGCCCTCAACACCCCCACCGTGGCGCTGTTTGGATCCACCCGCCCCTATCTGGATACCACGCGGCTAAACGCCCGGGTGATCTGGCTGGGCCTGGATTGTTCCCCCTGTCGGCGGCGGCCCACCTGTGGCGGCAGTTTCGACTGCCTGCGTGACATCACGCCCCAGCGGGTGCTGGAAGAGGCTGCCCTTGTGCTGGAGGCGCCCCGATGAAAGTGCTGCATGTGGAGGCCGGACGCCACCTCTATGGTGGCGCGCGCCAGGCCCTCTATCTGCTGGAGGGGCTCCATGCCCAGGGGGTCAGGAATGTGCTGGTCTGCCCTCCGGGCGCCGCCATCGCAGCTCCGGCTCGGGACTTCGCCCTAGTGGAGGAACTGCCCCTGGGAGGGGACCTGGACCTGGGCATGCTCTGGCGTCTGCATGCCGCCCTGGGCCGGCACCGTCCGGACCTGATGCATCTGCACAGCCGCCGCGGCGCCGATATCTGGGGAGGGCTGGCTGCCGCCTGGGCCAGGGTGCCCTGCGTACTGTCGCGGCGGGTGGATAACCCGGAGCCCCGTTGGCTGGCGGGCATCAAGTACCGTCTGTATGACCGCGTGGTCACCATTTCCGAGGGTATCCGCCAGGTGTTGCTGGCGGAAGGCGTGCCCGACGAGAAGGTGACCTGTGTGCGCAGCGCGGTGGATGGCGCGTCGATCCCGACGGGCTGTGATCGCGCCACCTTCCTGCGGACCTTCGATCTTCCGGAGGGCGCCACCGTGATCGGCGTCATCGCCCAGCTTATCCCGCGCAAGGGTCACCGTTACCTGTTCGCGGCCATGCCCAGGCTGCGGGACAGGCACCCCGGCTTGCGGGTGGTGCTCTTCGGCCAGGGGCCCCTGGAGGCGGAATTGCGTGCCCAGGTCCAGGCCCAGGGGTTGCAGAAGGAGGTGGTCTTTGCCGGTTTCCGCACGGACCTGGCCAACTGGCTGTCCTGCCTGGACCTGGTGGTGCACCCGGCGGATATCGAAGGCCTGGGGGTGTCCCTGCTCCAGGCGGCCCTGGCCGGGGTGCCAGTGATTGCCACCCGGGCCGGCGGGATGCCGGAAGCGGTGGAAGAGGGCGTTACCGGACTGCTGGTGGACCCCGGTGACGTGACCGGGCTGCAGCGGGCGATAGAACGCCTGCTGGATGATGTCCCCTTGCGCCAGGCCCTGGGCCGCCAGGGACGGGCCAGGATGCTGGCCGAGTTTTCCGTCCAGGCCATGGTGGCGGGCAATCTGGCGGTTTACCGGAGTCTGTCATGAAGTCGCTCCACATCATCGGCAGCAAGGCCATGGGCGGGGCGGAACGATGGTTCGTGCGTTTCCTGAACGCCATGGACCAGCAAGGCGAGCCGGTCGCCGCGCTGACCCGCACCGGCAGCGAGCTTACCCGGCCCGGCCTCATCCACCCGCCTCTGGAGCAGGTATACATGGGCACGGTCTGGGATCCCTTCGCCAAGGCCGCTGTCGCCCGGGCCATTCGGCAAACCGGCGCACCCCTCGTGCAGACCTACATGGGGCGGGCTACCCGCCTGACCCACCTGAAACCCGGGCGGGGGGTGGTCCACCTGTCCCGGCTTGGGGGGTATTACAAAGTCGGGCCTTTTCTCCATGCCCATGCCTGGGTGGGCAACACCCGGGGATTGTGCGACTGGATGGTGCAGCAGGGCCTGCCTGCCGACCGGGTGTTCCACATCTACAATTTTGCGGAACCTGCCTTGCCGCCGGCCCCGGGCAAGATTGCCGCCCTGCGGCAGGAACTCGATGTGCAGCCGGAGGACTGGCTCATCGTCACTGCCGGACGCATGATCGAGGTAAAGGGCCAGCGCCACCTCATCGATGCCCTGGCCCGGCTGCCCGCCGAGGTGGCCGGCCGTAGGCCCCGTCTGGTAGTGCTGGGGGACGGCCCCCTGCGGGGTGCCCTGGAAGCCCAGGCCCGCCAGCTGGGTGTGGCATCCCGAATCCACTGGGCCGGCTGGCAACATGATCCCGCCCCCTGGTTCCATCTGGCGGACATGGTGGCGTTTCCCTCGGAAGATGCGGAAACTCTGGGGAATGTGATCCTGGAGGCCTGGGCTTATGGCAAGCCTCTGGTATGCACGGCTTTTCGCGGTGCCCGGGAGATTGCCCGCCACGGCGAGGATGCCTGGGTGGCCCCCTGTGGCGACGCGATCGCCCTGGCCCGGGGCATGGAACAGGTGATGGGGGAGCCGGCCCTGGCCGCCGCCCTGGTGCAGGCGGGGGGGCTGCGGGTGGAAAAGGACTTCGGCGAGGCGGAAATCATCAGGCAATATCGCCAACTCTATGAACATCTGCTGGACATCTTCGGGCGATGACTGCGGCGATCAACATTCTCATGTACCACCAGGTGGGGGACTTCCAACCCATGAAGGTCCATCGCTCCACCTATTGCCACTACCGGCGATTTGCGGCGCAAATGGCCTATCTGCACCGCTTTGGCTACCACGTGCTGGCCCTGGACGAAGTTCTGGCCTGCTTGCGCGGCGAGCAGCCCATCCCGCCCCGGGCTGTGGCCCTGACCTTTGACGACGGATACGAGAATTTCTACGAATATGCCTGGCCGGAACTGAGCAAGTATGGCTTTCCCGCCATGGTTTACCTGATCTCCGGCCTGATCGGCAAACCGGCCAGCTGGTTCGCCGGCGACGGGCGCGCCACGCCGCCGTTGATGAGCGCGGAGCGCATCCGGGAACTGCGCCGGGCCGGCGTGGATTTCGGCTCCCATTCCGCCAACCATGTAAAGCTGGCCTTGCAGGACGACGCCCGTATTCAAACCGAAGTCACCCAGTCCAAGGCCCAGCTGGAGGACCTGCTGGGAGAGCCCGTGCGCCATTTCTGCTATCCCTACGGCAGTTATGACATGCGGGCCCTGAATGCCGTGGCGGAGGCGGGTTATGCCAGCGCCACCACCTGTGTGCGGGCGCCCGCCCAGGTGGGTGTGGACCCCCTGGCCTTGCCCCGGAAAGCCATCTCCTTCGGCGACAATCTACTGGGGGTTTTCTGGAAGTTGCACGCCAAAAGCCAACCTAAGGGGGCGTGGCCCAGCAGGCAGGGGACAGGTGGGTAGCCGATGGGTAATAAAGGAGTGTTGCTGGACTAATCGATGTCAATTCCGGCAAAATCGCCGCCACTTTAACAACCGGCCGCTCGTAAATGGCACGCAAGCGTACGCCCCGGTCTTCCCCGCAAGCGGAGATTCAGGCAACACAGCCGGGCAAGGGTGTTCTGGTCCTGCACGGCCCGAATCTCAACCTGTTGGGCACCCGGGAACCGGATGTCTATGGTCACCAGACCCTGGCGGATATCGATGCCGCCCTGAAGGTCCAGGGCCAGGACGTAGGCGTGACGGTCGAGTGTTTTCAGAGCAATGCCGAACATCTACTGGTGGAGCGCATCCATGCCGCCCGCCACGAGAATGTGGGTTTCATCATCATCAACCCAGCCGCGTTTACGCATACCAGCGTCGCCATCCGGGACGCCCTGGCTGGGGTTGCCATCCCTTTCATCGAAGTGCATCTGTCCAATGTCCACGCCCGGGAACCCTTCCGCCAGCAGTCGTATTTTTCCGACAAGGCGGTCGGTGTGATTTCCGGTCTGGGCGCCATGGGGTATCTCTTTGCCCTGGGCTATGCCCTTCATGCCCTGGAGGATTGATCTAAATGGATCTACGCAAACTGAAGAAGTTGATCGACCTGGTGCAGGATTCCGGCATCGCCGAACTGGAAATCACCGAGGGGGAAGAAAAGGTGCGCATCACCAGCGTGATGCCTGGAAACCAGACCGTCTACGCCGCGCCACAGATGATGGCTGCGCCCGCCATGGCCCCCGCACCAGCGGCGGCGCCTGCCCCTGCCGCCGAGGCGCCGGCCCCGGCCGCCGCTGAAGGCAACGCGGTCAAGTCCCCCATGGTGGGCACCTTCTACCGTACCCCATCGCCCAACGCCAAACCCTTCGTCGAAGTGGGTCAGAGCGTCAAGGTGGGCGACACCCTCTGCATCATCGAGGCCATGAAGCTCATGAACGAGATCGAGTCCGACGTGGCGGGGGTGGTGAAGGCCATCCTGATCGAGAACGGCCAGCCGGTGGAATACGGCGAACCGCTGTTCATCATTGGTTGATGCCGGGAAGCGTGTGAGGTGAGGCGACGGTGCGCGAAAGTGCACACCCTTCCCCCTTCACCCTTCCCCCTTCACTGGGGTCAAAACCATGTTTGAAAAAGTCCTGATTGCAAACCGGGGGGAGATTGCCCTCCGCATCCAGCGGGCCTGTCGCGAGATGGGCATCAAGACCGTGGCGGTGTATTCCGAGGCGGATGCCGAGGCCAAGTACGTTCGCCTGGCGGACGAAGCCGTGTGCATCGGCCCGGCGCCCTCCATCAAAAGCTATTTGCATGTGCCCTCCATCATTGCCGCCGCCGAGGTGACGGACGCGGAGGCCATCCACCCGGGCTACGGCTTCCTGTCGGAAAACGCCGATTTCGCCGAGCGGGTGGAAAGCTCCGGCTTCACCTTCATCGGCCCCCGGCCCGACACCATCCGCCTCATGGGTGACAAGGTTTCCGCCAAGGATGCCATGAAGGCTTCCAACGTCCCCTGCGTGCCCGGTTCCGACGGTGCCCTGGGGGACGATCCGGACGAATGGGTGCGCATGGCCAAGGACATCGGCTACCCCATCATCATCAAGGCCGCCGGTGGCGGTGGGGGCCGGGGCATGCGGGTGGTGCACACCGAGGCCCACCTGGTCCAGTCCGTGCAGATGACCCAGGCGGAGGCTGCGGCCGCCTTCAACAACCCCATGGTGTACATGGAGAAGTTCCTGGGCAACCCGCGCCACATCGAAATCCAGGTGCTGTCCGACACCCACGGCAACGCCATCCACCTGGGGGAGCGGGACTGCTCCATGCAGCGCCGGCACCAGAAGGTGCTGGAAGAGGCCCCGGCCCCGGGCCTGGACGTGAAGCTGCGCAACAAGATCGGCGAACGCTGCGCCGAAGCCTGCCGGCAGATCGGCTACCGGGGCGCGGGCACCTTCGAGTTCCTGTACGAAGACGGCGAGTTCTACTTCATCGAGATGAACACCCGGGTACAGGTGGAACACCCGGTCACCGAGCTGGTGACCGGCGTGGACATCGTCCAGGAATCCATCCGCATCGCCGCCGGCCTGCCCCTGGCCAACAAGCAGAAGGATATCCACCTCAAGGGCCATGCCCTGGAATGCCGCATCAACGCGGAAGACCCGGCCAGGTTCGTGCCGTCCCCGGGGCGCATCACCCTCTACCACGCCCCCGGCGGACCCGGGGTGCGGGTGGATTCCCACGTGTACCAGAACTACTACGTGCCGCCACATTACGATTCCATGATCGGCAAGCTCATCACCTACGGCGCCACCCGGGAGCAGGCCATCGCCCGCATGAAGATCGCCCTGTCGGAGATGATCGTGGAAGGCATCAAGACCAACATTCCTCTGCACCGGGATCTGCTGGAAGACCAGGCCTTCCTGGAGGGGGGGCAGAGCATCCACTACCTGGAAAAGAAGTTGGGTTTGAACAAGCATTGAGAGGGGCAAGGGACAAGGAGCCAGGATCAAGGAACGGCCTGATATGTCGGCGCGTTTTACCTTGTGCCTTGCTCCTTGAGCCTTGAACCTGCCATGTGGCTGTCCCTCAAACTCGCCGCCAGCCAGGACCAGGCCGAAGCCCTGGCGGATGCCCTCATGGAAGCGGGTGCCCTGTCCGCATCCATCGAGGACCGGGACGCGGGCACCGAAGCGGAAGCGCCCCAGTTCGGCGAGCCGGGTTTGGCAGATCCAAAGGCCTGGCGGCGCAACTGGGTGGTGGCCCTGCTGGATGCGGATGCGGACGTGCCTGTCCTCTTGGCCACCCTGGGTCTGGCCACCGACCACGAACACCAGATCGAAACCGTGGAGGAGCAGGACTGGGTGCGCCTGACCCAATCCCAGTTCGACCCCATCCGCATTTCAGACCTGCTCTGGATCGTGCCCTCCTGGCATGAACCCCCGGACCCGGAGGCCATCTGCATCGAGCTGGACCCAGGCCTGGCCTTCGGCACCGGCAGCCATCCCACCACCCGCCTGTGCCTGGCCTGGCTAGAGCAGCACGTGCAGGGGGGCGAATCCCTGTTGGACTACGGCTGCGGCTCGGGGATACTCGCCATCGCCGCCGCCCGCCTGGGGGCCGCCCCGGTGGTGGGGGTGGACCTGGACCCCCAGGCCGTGGCCGCCTCCCGGGACAACACCCAGCGCAATGGCGTGACCGCGAGCTTCCACCTGCCCGACGCCCTGCCGGCCGGCACCTACGACATCCTGGTGGCCAACATCCTCACCAACCCCCTGCGGGCCCTCATGCCCCTGCTTGCGGCCCGGGTGCGGCCCGGCGGGCGCATTGCCCTGTCCGGCATCCTGGCGGACCAGGCAACGGAAATCCTGGGCATCTACGGCCAGCAATTCGACATGGCCCTCTGGCGCGAGGAAGAGGGCTGGGTATGTCTGGAAGGCGTGAAACGATGATAAACATTCCGCCTTGCGCCTTGCCCCTTACGCATCGCGCATAAGCCATGCAAACCAGTTGCCCCGCCTGCCACACCACTTTCCGGGTCCATCAGGAACAACTGGGTCTGCGCCGGGGGTTGGTGCGTTGCGGCAATTGCAACGCCGTATTCAACGCTTACGACACCCTGCTGCCGGAACTGGAAGGAGCGCCCCTGGCGGAAGTCTCGCCCGTACAGGATGGCTTGCCGCCAGTGGCTTCCCCGGAGGTTGTGGCCGTGGCGTCACCCGGACCGGAACTGGAGGCAACCGAACCCAAGGGAGCTGACGAAGTCGTCGCCGAGGCCACCCCCGGTCTCAGCATCCTAAATCGCCAGGCCCTGGGCGCTTACGCAGATACCAGTTCCTTACCCCTGGAGCCGGCTAGTCCGGAACCCGGCGAGGCGACTGAATCGGCCCCGATCCCCGAATTGTCCGCCAAGACGGAGTCTCCGGCCGAGGAGGGGCATGGAGGGACCGCCCCCGCCACGGAAACCCCCGACGCCATTCTGCTCTCCGAGTTACCCAACAAGCAGCCAGCCCGGGCGGCGCTGCCGGCCTGGAAACACGCCCTCTACCTGGGTCTGATCCTGCTGCTGACGGCGCTGCTGCTGGGGCAACTGGCCTATTTCCTGCGGGCCGAACTGGCCGCCACCATGCCTGCCAGCCGCCCATTCCTGGCCGAATTCTGCAAGCCCCTGGGATGCGCCGTGCCTCTGCCACGGCAACTCACCCGCCAGGCCATCGTCTCCTCCAGCCTGGAACACGACGTGGAGCAGAAATCCCGGATACGGCTGACTTTCCTGCTGGCCAACCGCACTGGCCAGGCTCAGGAATGGCCCCACGTGGTGCTGACCCTGATCGACCTGCGGGAATCCCCCGTGGCCCAGAAAGCTCTGCCCCCCCAGGACTACCTGCCCAAGGGCATCAGCGCACGGGCCGGCTTTCCCGCCCAGAGCGAACAGGAAGTCCGCCTGGACCTGGATATCGGCAACCTCTCCGCCGCCAGCTACCTGCTGGACGTGGCTTACCCCCGCTAAGACTCTCGTAGCCTGAGGTGACTTGTGAGCCCTCCGCTCCGCCGGTATAGTCTGCCCCGCTATCGTTCTCGCGGGAGAGCGCTCTCAGGAGCCGCCGAAGGCGCAACGCCACCCGCAACCGCTCAGGCAAATGGACCGCGAGAAATGGGCAACGCTGGAGAGCGCGAGGTGTGGGTTCTAAGCACGCATCGCCACCGATGGGGCAAATCTCTCAGGTAACCGGACAGCGGGGTGGACGTGTTTTGGCATGTTCCCCATTTTGGAGCCCCGATTGCAGCCTTTTTCCCCAGATTCCCCGCCGGCAAGCCGCAACGCCGCCCGCATGCCCGTCTGGATCCGCCAGAACCTGGGCCGGGAAGGCCATTACGGCGGTACTGCCCTGGCGGTCCACGGCCGGGGGCTGAATACGGTCTGCGAGGAAGCCCGCTGTCCCAACCGGGGAGAATGCTGGAGCCGGGGCACGGCCACCTTCATGCTGCTGGGGGACACCTGCACCCGGGCCTGCGCCTTCTGCTCCGTGAAAACCGGCCGGCCTACCTGGGCCGATGGGGACGAACCCCGTCGGGTGGCCCAGGCCTGCATCGATCTCGGCCTGAATTTCGTGGTGCTCACCTCCGTCAACCGGGACGACCTGCCGGACGGCGGCGCCGGCTGCTTCGCCGACACCCTGCGGGAACTGCGCCTTCGGAAACCGGACATGGGGGTGGAATTCCTTACCCCGGATTTCCGCAACGTCCAGGCCGAGGCAGCCGCAAGCTTCCAGGCTGCCATCCAGGCCCACCCCCTCCCGCTTCACGACACGCCCCACCTCATCTGGGGCCACAACATGGAAACCGTGCCCCGGCTGTACAAGGAAGCCCGCAAGGGCGCCAGGTACGAACGTTCCCTGGAACTGCTGGCCCTGGCCGCCCGGCAACCCGGCATGGAAGCCAAGTCCGCCCTCATGCTGGGCCTGGGGGAAACCCGGGAGGAGGTGATGAGCGTGCTGGCGGATCTGCGGGATGCAGGGGTGCAGCGCCTGTCCCTGGGCCAGTACCTGCGCCCCACTTTGGATAACCTGCCCGTGGCCCGTTACGTGCCGCCGGAAGAGTTTGCCGAATACGAAACCACCGCCCGGGAGATGGGTTTCACCTGGGTGAAGGCCGGGCCCCTGGTGCGCAGTTCGTATTACGCGGAAGAAGAACAAGTGCGGGAAACGGGAAACGGGAAAAGGGAAACGGAATCCCGCTTGCCCTCGCACCCTGCTTCTGGCGTTTCCCGTTTCCCGTTTCCCGCTTCCCCCAAGGATTAACCCATGCTCAAGCAAACCCCCCTCAACACCAAGCACCGGGAAGCCAAGGCCAAGCTGGTGGACTTCTCCGGCTGGGAAATGCCCATCCATTACGGCTCCCAGATCGAGGAACACCACCAGGTACGCAACGATGCCGGCATGTTCGATGTCTCCCACATGCTGCCGGTGGACTTCAAGGGCGAAGGGGTGCGCGCCTTCCTCAAGCAACTGGTGGCCAACAATGTGGACAAGCTCCAATCCACGGGCAAGGCCCTCTACACCTGCATGCTCCACGAAGGCGGCGGCGTGGTGGACGACCTCATCATCTACTTCATGCGGGAAGACTGGTTCCGCCTGGTGGTGAACGCCGGCTGTGCTGACAAGGACCTGGCCTGGATGGAAGAACAGCGGGCCAGACTGGCCCCCGGGGTGCAGATCACCCCCCGCCGGGACCTGGCCATGATCGCCGTCCAGGGCCCCAATGCCCCTACCAGGCTTTGGGAAGCCATGCCCGGCCTGGACGAGGTGGCCGCGCCCCTCAAACCTTTCAACGCGGTCGTGGTGGGGGAGATGTTCGTGGCCCGCACCGGCTACACCGGCGAAGACGGCTTCGAGATCATGCTGCCCGCCAAGGCCGCTCCCTATTTCTGGCAGGCCCTGCTGGACGTGGGCGTGAAGCCCATCGGCCTGGGGGCCCGGGACACCCTGCGCCTGGAAGCGGGCATGAACCTCTATGGCCAGGACATGGACATGACCACCACGCCCCTGGAATCGGGCCTGGCCTGGACCGTGGACCTGAAGTCCGAGCGGGACTTCATCGGCAAGGACGCCTTGCTGCGCCTGCCTCGCACCAGGCAGCTTGTAGGCCTGAAGCTCCTGGACAAGGGCGTGTTGCGGGGCCATCAGAAGGTTCATACCCCCCAGGGGGAAGGTGAGATCACCAGCGGCAGTTTCAGCCCCACCCTCAACGCCTCCATCGCCCTGGCCCGGGTACCGGCCGGGGTGAACGTGGGTGACACGGTGGAAGTGGAAATTCGCGACAAGAAACTGCGGGCGGCTGTGGTGAAATACCCCTTCGCGCGCAACGGCAAGGCTTTGGTTTGAAGGCGGGAAAAGGGAAACGAGAAATGGGAAAGGTAGATTCAACCCCATATGTTTCCCGCGTTTCCCGTTTCCCGTTTCCCGTTTCCCTGGAGAGTTAAGTGAGCATTCCCGCCGATCTGAAGTACACCAAGTCCCACGAATGGGTCCGTCAGGAAGCTGATGGCACCGTCAGCGTGGGCATCACCCATCATGCCCAGGACCTGCTGGGGGACATGGTGTTCGTGGAAAACCCCACCCTGGGCCGCACCCTGGCTGCCGGCGAAGAATGCGCCGTGGTGGAATCCGTCAAGGCCGCTTCAGACGTCTACGCCCCCGTGGCGGGCGAAGTGGTGGCGGTGAACGAAGCCGTGGAAGCCAGCCCCGAGACCCTCAACCAGGACCCCTACGGCGCCTGGATGTTCAAGCTGAAACCCAGCGGCGACCTGGCCGGCCTGATGGACGCGGCCGCCTATGCCGCCCATGTGGAATCGGAAGCCCATTAACGGGAAAGGGGTATGGGGAATGGGTGATGGGGGAAACCCCTCGCGCTTTCCCATCCCTCATTCCCCATTTCTCATCCCCCGATCATGCCTTTCATCCCCCATACCGAATCCGATGTCGCCCAGATGCTGGAAAGCATCGGTGCGCCGTCCATCGATGCCCTGTTTGACGAGATTCCTGCCGACTTGAATTGCGGTGGCCTGAAGGCGGTGCCGGCGGGCCTGTCCGAGATGGCGGTCACCCGTCTCATGCACCAGCGGGCCGCCCAGGACGGCTTCTACAGCAACTTCATCGGCGCCGGGGCTTACGAGCACCACATCCCCGCCGCCGTCTGGCAGATCGTCACCCGGGGCGAGTACTACTCCGCCTATACCCCCTACCAGGCAGAGGCCAGCCAGGGCACCCTGCAACTGCTGTACGAATACCAGACCATGATGGCCAGCCTCACCGGCCTGGATGTGTCCAACGCCTCCCTCTACGACGGTGCCTCCGCCGTGGCCGAGGCGGTGCTCATGGCGGTGCGGGCAAGCAAGGGCGGTGTGAAACGTGTGCTGGTGCCCGCCAGCCTGCATCCCCGCTACCGGGCCGTGGCCGAGGCCACGGTGAAGAACCAGGGCATCGAACTGGTGGGCGTGGGTTACGACCCGGCCACGGGCCAGACCGACCTGGCGGCCCTGGAGGCCCTGGCAGCCACTCCCGCTGCCGCCCTGGTCATCCCCCAGCCCAACTTCTTTGGCGTGCTGGAACCGGTGGATGCCCTCACGGACTGGGCCCATGCCCACAACCTGCTGGCCGTCGCCGTGGTCAACCCCCTGGCCCTGGCCCTGCTGAAACCGCCGGGCCAATGGGGAAGCAAGGGCGCGGACATCTGCGTGGGCGACGGCCAGCCCCTGGGGGTGCCCCTGTCCTCCGGCGGTCCCTATTTCGGCTTCATCACCGCCAAGCAGGCCCTGGTGCGGCAGATGCCCGGCCGCATCGTCGGCCGCACCGTGGACGCTGACGGCAAGCCCGGTTTCGCCCTCACCCTGCAAGCCCGGGAGCAGCATATCCGCCGGGCCAAGGCCACCTCCAACATCTGCTCCAACCAGGGCCTGCTGGTCACCGCCGCCACCATCCACATGGCCCTGCTGGGGCCGGAAGGCCTGAAGAACGTGGCCTTGAGCAGCCATGCCAACACCCGGGCCCTGCTGGATGTGCTCACCGCCGTGCCCGGCGTGGAACGGGTGTTTGCCAGCCCCTGCTTCCATGAAGCCGTCATCCGGGTGAACAGCCCTGTGCCGGACGTGCTGCGGGCCCTGCGGGCCCAGGGCATCCTGGGGGGCTATGGCCTGGGCGGCGACTATCCGGAACTGGCGGACTGCATTCTGGTCTGCGCTACAGAAACCAAGACGGATGACGACCTGGCTGCCTATGGGCAACAATTGGAACGCATCCTCAGCCGACGCCGTGAGGCGCCCCCCTGTGCATACAAGTGAGCAATCCTGTTGCGTCTGTCATTCCCGCCCAGGCGGGAATCCAGGCGCTATGGATGGCACTTTCCGGGTCCCCGCCTGCGCGGGGACGACGTCAATTTAAGGAGAAGACGACATGGCAACCGTAACCCTGGGCGGCGAGCCCATTTCCGTAGGCGGCAACTTCCCCCGGCCCGGCGACACCGCCCATTCCTTCATGCTGGTGGACAAGGAACTGAAGGACGTGTCCCTGTCCTCCTTCTGGGGCAAGCGCAAGGTGCTGAACATCGTCCCCAGTCTGGACACCCCGGTGTGCGCCGAATCCACCCGCAAGTTCAACGCCGCCGCCGGGGGCCTGCCCAACACCGTGGTGCTGGTCATCTCCGCCGATCTGCCCTTCGCCCAGGCCCGGTTCTGCGGTGCGGAGGGGCTCAACAACGTCATCACCCTGTCCACCCTGCGGGGCCGGGACTTCCACAAGGACTACGGCGTCATGATCATGGACCCGCCCCTGGCCGGCCTCACCGCCCGGGCGGTCATCGTCCTGGACGAGAACGACAAGGTGGTCTACGCCCAGCTGGTGCCCGAGATCAAGCAGGAACCCAACTACGACGCCGCCCTGGCCGCCGCGAAGGGCGAACCCCTTTAAAACGGTGATGAGGGATGGGGGATGAGGAATGGGTAAAACCGTTTCCCCCATTCCCCATTCCCCATTCCCCATCCCCAGAAAAATGCTCATCTTCGAACACGCCCATCCCGGTCGCCGGGCCCAGGCCCAGGCGCCCGACTCCCTGCCCCTGCCGGACGACCTGCCCGCCGACCAGCTACGCGCGGACAAGCCCCGTTTGCCGGAATGCTCCGAGCTGGATGTGGTGCGCCACTACACCGGTTTGAGCCAGAAGAATTTCAGCATCGACACCCAGTTCTATCCCCTGGGGTCCTGCACCATGAAATACAACCCCCGGGCCTGCAACAGCCTGGCCATGCTGCCCCAGTTTCTCAGCCGCCACCCCCTGGCGGACGCGGAAACGGGCCAGGGCTTCCTGGCCAGCATGTATGAACTCCAGGAAATGCTGAAGGACGTCACCGGCATGGCGGCGGTGAGCATGGCCCCCATGGCCGGTGCCCACGGCGAGTTTGCCGGCGTGGCCATGATCCGGGCCTACCACGAGGCACGGGGCGACACCGCCCGCACCGAGATCATCGTCCCTGACGCCGCCCACGGCACCAATCCGGCCACCGCTACCATGTGCGGCTATGCGGTCAAGGAGATTCCCACGGACCGCCAGGGCAACGTGGACCTGGAGGCCCTCAAGGCCGCCGTGGGTCCCCAGACGGCCGGTCTCATGCTCACCAACCCCTCCACTTTGGGGGTGTTCGAGAAGACCATCGTCGCCATCCAGAAGATCGTCCACGAAGCCGGCGGTCTCACCTACTACGACGGCGCCAACCTGAACGCCATCCTGGGCCGGGTGCGACCCGGCGACATGGGCTTCGACGTCATCCACATGAACCTCCACAAGACCTTCTCCACCCCCCACGGGGGCGGTGGTCCCGGCGCAGGCCCCGTGGGGGTGGCGGAGCGCCTGAAGCCCTACCTGCCCATCCCCTACGTGTTGAACGAACGGGACTTCTACCGCTGGGCCGAGGAGGGGGACTGCCCGCAAAGCATCGGCCGCATGAGCGCCTTCGGCGGCAACATGGGTGTACTGCTGCGGGCTTACGTCTATGCCCGCATGCTGGGGGCAGAAGGTATGCATCGGGTGGCGGAATATGCTGCCCTGAACGCCAACTACCTGGCGGCAGAACTGAAAAAGGCCGGTTTCGATCTGGCCTACCCGGAGCGCCGGGCCAGCCACGAATTCATCGTCACCCTGAAAAAGCTCAAGGACGAAACCGGCGTATCGGCCATGGACTTCGCCAAGCGTTTGCTGGATTACGGCTTTCATGCCCCCACCACCTACTTCCCCTTGCTGGTGCCCGAGTGCCTGCTCATCGAGCCCACGGAAACCGAAAGCAAGGAAACCCTGGACGCCTTCGTGGCGGCGATGGTGGCGGTGAAACGGGAGTCGGAAAGCCAGCCGGACCTGGTGAAGGCAGCCCCCCATACCCTGCCGGCCCGGCGCATGGATGACGTGAAAGCGGCCCGGGAACTGGACCTGGTCTGGAAAGGCTGAATCGGTGTGGGATGACGGCATTAACGAATCGGTCATGGAGTCTGGCGACAATGCCCTGTTTCCAACACGGGATCGCCCCATGACCCCTCCCCAGGAAAGCCCCCACAAAGGCAAGACCGGCCTGAAGCGGGTCTGGAATGCCATGTTCTATTCCTTCGATGGCCTGCGCTCCGCCTGGCAGCACGAAGATGCCTTCCGTCAGGAAACGATCCTGGCCCTGCTCCTGGTACCCCTGGCCTTCCTGCTCGCCGACAGCAACCTGGCCCGGGCCCTGATGATCGGCAGTGTCTTGCTGGTGCTTATCGTCGAACTGGTCAATTCCGCCATTGAGGCCACGGTGGACCGCATTTCCCTGGAAAACCATGCCTTGGCCAAGCGGGCCAAGGATATCGGCAGCGCGGCAGTGTTCATCAGCCTGCTGAACGTGGTGCTGATCTGGGCTTTGGCCCTCTGGCCCTGACGGGCACCCCCGTATCAGGCTGAACGGCGCAGCATTTTTTGCGCCTGGGTCACTTCTCCTGTCTCTTCGTCGGGGCCTGGCTTGGACAAGATATCAAGGCGTCCTTCTTCCTTGGCAAGGCGGAACTCTGCGGCCGTCAGGGACAGGGCTCGCTGGCCGGCCCGATTGGTGAGCAGCATGAGGCTGCCCCGGGGGCTGATCCAGGCCAGTTTCAATTCCATGCTCACCCCGCTGCGGTCCCTGTAGCTCAGCCAGGTGCCCACGGGGGGGGCCTGGAAGGCGGCCTCGGGCGCGCTGTGCGGTGCGGCAGGTTCCGCTGTGTCCGGCGCTGCTACCTGATGCTGGTAGGCAGCTTCCATGGCCCGGGTCAGGGCCTCCAGTTCCGCTGCCGCTTCGTGGGATGCCATGCCAGGGCCCACTCTTTCGTCCGTCCTCCCTTCGATGGCGCGTTGTTTTTCTCTCCCCCCGGGAGAGGGCTGGGTGAGGGGACCAGGCTTTGCCTGGTCTGGGTTTGTGGCAGTTCCTGCCAAGGTAACAGCACTCTCCTGGAACCGTGGTGCGGCAACCTGGGTGGCCCGAAGCATTCTGGCCGGGGGTTCGGCAGGAGCAGGGGGAGGCACCGGGCTGGATACCGGGGCGGCCTCCGGGGACGTGACCACGGACGCCGGGGCAACGGCAGGTGAAGCAACAGTAACCCCAACGGGGCTGCGACCCAGGTCGGCATACATACGTAGGTCCCGGGCATTGAGGTGGTCGCCAAGATCCCGGTAGAAAAGCCCCACCCGGGCCGCCAGGGGCCAGCGCAGGGCCCGGGCGAGCTTGGGTTTTGCCCGCTGGCGCCAGAGCTGGTCCTGGATGGCGTCGGAGACGGCCACCTCGATGGCCTTGGGGCCCACGGGCAGGTCGATGGGCATGAGGTACTGGGACCGAAGCATGAGCTGGAACTGTGTGGTCAGTCGTTGCAGGGTTTGCCAGCTGGTGTTCTGGATGGCCTCGGCGATTTTTCCTGGGTCCAGGGAATCGTCCAGCAGATGGTGTTCAACCACTTGGAGCTGGTCGGCATCAAAGTCGATCTGGTCCCCGGCCAGCACGTCATGTCTACGCAGGCAGGCCCGGGTGAAGCGGTTTTCGAAGTGACGCATGAAGTCGCATACCAAGGCGTGACGCCGTTGCCGGGCAAGTTCTGCCGCGTCGATCAGGCTTTCCCGTTCCTGGGGGCTGGGGGACCGGGCAGCTTCCTCGAACAAGTGATCGACGGCCAGTTCCAGGGCATCGGAAAGGGCGGCGGATAGGCGCAGAGTGGCGATCTCTCCGCATTCCCGCAGGGGCAGGGCCAGATCGCGCATGGTTTTCGCGCTGTCTGCGGCGTTGGGGCCGCTGGGGTTTTTGCCTGAAGCATCCATCGTTCCGTCCTCCGAACCTGAAGATCAGGCCGTTACTCCATCGATTCCTGATGCGCCTGTTTGTTCCGCAGGGAGGCGGGACATGAGGTGCATCAGGGTACGAAACGGGTGGGAGCGCGAGTCGGGGAGGACAGGAGGAATGCGGGCGGAAAGACGGCACGCTTACCTGGCGATCCCGCTGTCATGGGGCCGGAGCCCTTTAGACCGGTGACTTTGCGTCCCCACCTTTCGATGGGTTTGCCCTGGAACAGGTCGTACTACACACACTGTGATCACCTTAACGGCGGATTTCAGGAAAACTTTAATCGGTATCATGGGGTCATTACCCGGCAGGACTGTTGTGTCTTTTACGGTGCCCGATTGATGGCCGTTTTTTTATAACTTATTGATATTGAGGAGATTCTTATGATTCAGCTGCGCAGCCTGGGCTTATTCGCGGCCCTCAGTGTGCCCCTGGCCGCTCCGGCGGATACCGTGGATCTGCTGCCCGTCAAGCAGATGGGCATGGAGCTGCCCGGGACATCGCCACCCTGTCCATCGAAGCCTGCCGAAAGGACGGCTACAATGTTTCCGCCGTGGTGCTGGACCGGGCTGGCAACGTCCAGGCTGCCCTGCGGGATGCCCTGGCGGCCCGCCACACCCTGGAAATCGCCGAGCGCAAGGCGGGCATGGCCATCATGTCCGGCTCGGACACGGGCAGCTTCCGGGACGCCCGGGGGGATATCCGTCCCGAGCTGAACCACATGCAGGGCCTGATCGTCATGGCTGGCGGCCTGCCGGTGCGGGCGGCCGGTTCCCTGGTGGGGGCCGTGGGGGTGTCCGGGGCGCCGGGGGGCGAGAAGGACGCCGCCTGCGCCCAGGCGGCGCTCTCCGCACTGGAGGCCCGGCTGGAAGGCTTCTGACCCACCCGCCCCGGGGACCCCGCCGGGGTCCTACGAGGGTTAGGGCTGGCTGACAGGCCGGCCCGTGGTGTAGCGCAGGCGGGACTCACCTTCCGGACTGCGTTCCACCCAGGCCAGGTGCAGGGTACCCATCCCATCCAGCACCAGCACTGGGTCGGATTGCTGGTTGGGTCCGGCGGCCGGGGGTGGGGCGGTGTTCTCGGCAAAGCTGCCGTCTACGGTTTGTTTGCTGAGCCAGATGTCCTGGGTACCGTCCCGGTCGTCGTCCCAGGCCACCACCAGATCTCCCCGGGCGTTGCCGGCTGCGGCCGGGTGCCACTGGGCGATAGCGTCGCCGAAACTGTCCTGGACCTTGGTGTTTTTCTTCTGGCCCGGAAGGGCGGCATACACGTCGTAGCCGGACAGGAAATCTCGCTTGTCCAGCCAGACGGTAACGGGCTTCTCCCCCGCGCAGGCCAGGGCCGGGCGCATGGCGCCGGTGCCCCGGCCCAGGTCCGTGCCCTGGGCCTTGCCCGTGGCGTTGTGGCTCACCCGGGTCGGTAGGCTCCAGGTCCGCCCGTCCGGGCTGGTGCTGGAAAAAATCACCGTATGCCCCAGGCGCCGGTCTTCCCAGGTCAGGGTGAAACCCGGGCCGCAGGCCGCCAGGGCTGGATACATCTGGTCGTCCTTGGGGGGCTGGGCTTCCAGGGGTTCCGGGGTGGAAAGGCGCAGCGCCCCGTGATCGGCCTGTTCCAGCCGGCCCAGCCAGAGGCGTTGATGCCGGCCTTCCGGTCGGGTCCAGGTGGCCTGGAGCCCCAATGCCGGGTGCCAGGCCAGGGCGGCCTGGCCGCCTTTGTCCGACAGCCGCAGGGCCGGGCCCAGGGCGGCGTCCACCCGGGCGGTGTTGATGCCCGTCTCGTCCTCCCAGATCACCGCGAACCGCCCGTTGTCCAGGGCGGCGATGCCGGGGGCGAAGCACTCGCCCTGGCCGAAGGCCTGCTCCTTGAAGGGGGCCTGCCCGTCGGTCTTGATGGCCAGATAGCAACGGGGGTTGCCGCTGCGGTCGTCTTCCCAGACCAGGGCCACCCGGTCTCCGGACAGGGCCAGGGCCTGGCGGCCAGAGGCTTCCAGATGATGGAACAGGCCCTTGCCGGCAGCCACGTCCACAGCGGGGGCAAAGTCCCAATCCGCCTGGGCCTGGGGGGCAAGCAGGCCCAACAAGGCCAGGGGGCCGAGAACATGGCCGAATACGCGGCCAAAAACGCAACCGTGAACGCGGCCGTTCATGGTGTGCCCTTCAGGAAGTCCATGAGGCCCTGTTTTTCGTAATGCCGGCCGGCCATGTAACGGTGGTAGTCATTGAAATCCGCCACGGTCTTGAAGCCGGGCACCTTGGCCACCTGTTTGCCTTCCGGCGTCATGAACACGAACAGGGGCGTGGCGAAGGCCCCTAGCCGGGTGCCCAGTTCCGCTTCCGTCACCCGTTCCCCCGTGGGCAGGCGCAGGCGCTTGCCTCCCTCGGCGTCCACGTAGACCAGTACGTAGCCTTCGCTGTAGGTCTTCTTGAGGCCCGGGTCGGTGAAGGTCTTCTTGTTCACGTGGTCGCACCAGGCGCAGCCATAGCGGCCGAAGTACAGGAAGATGGGTTTGCCTTCCGCCTTGGCCCTTGCCAGGCCGGTATTGAAATCCACGAAATCGTAGCCGGGGGGCGGATCGGCCCGGACGGGGCCGGCGGCCAGACCCAGCAGGGCGGCCATCAGGAACAGGATGCGAAAGTGGGTCATGGGGGCTCCTGGGTTATTGAAATAGGCAGGCCCGGATTGGCCTGTGCAGGCCGGGGTGGGGCCATTATCCGTCCACTCAGGCAGGCCAGGAAAAGATGCACATGTACCAGGCCCATGCAGGCCAAAGACCCCATGCCGGGTTGCGGGCCGAAAATCCGGGGATAATCCAGCCCCGGCCCGATTGAATCCCTGATGCCTGTGTCCATGCCTGTCCGTTCCCTGGAATTGCTGTCCCCCGCCAAGACTGCCGAGATTGGCCGGGAGGCTATCCTGCATGGTGCCGACGCGGTGTACATCGGCGGGCCGGAGTTCGGCGCCCGGCACAATGCCGGCAACAGCGTGGCGGACATCGCCGGTCTGACGGCCTTCGCCCATCGCTACCATGCCCGCATCTTCGCCACCCTCAACACCATCCTCCACGAAGCGGAGCTGGAGCCGGCCCGGCAGTTGATCTGGCAACTGTACGACGCCGGGGTGGACGCCCTCATCATTCAGGACATGGGTCTCTTGGAACTGGACCTGCCCCCCATGGACCTGCATGCCTCCACCCAGTGCGACATCCGCACCCCGGAGAAGGCCCGCTTCCTGGCGAACGTGGGCTTTTCCCAGATCGTCCTGGCCCGGGAACTGACGATTCCCCAGATTGCCGAGATCCGCGCCAAGCTGCCGGAGGACGTGGTAGTGGAGTACTTCATCCACGGCGCCCTGTGCGTGGCTTTTTCCGGCCAGTGCTACATCAGCCATGCCCACACGGGCCGCAGCGCCAACCGGGGCGACTGCTCCCAGGCCTGCCGCCTGCCCTACACCCTGGAAGACGGCCAGGGCCGGGTGGTGGCCTTCGACAAGCATTTGCTTTCCGTGAAGGACAACAACCAGACCCGGAACCTGGAAGCCTTGATCGACGCCGGGGTGGGCAGTTTCAAGATCGAGGGGCGCTACAAGGACGCGGCCTACGTCAAGAACATCACCGGTCATTACCGTCGCCAGCTGGACGACATCCTGGATCGGCGCCCGGACTTGCATCGGGCCTCCAGCGGCCGCACCCGCCTGCTGTTCACGCCCGACCCGGACAAGACCTTCCACCGGGGCAGCACGGACTACTTCGCCACCGGCCGCAAGGCGGATATCGGCGCCTTCGATACCCCCGCCTTCGTGGGCCTGCCCCTGGGCACGGTGGCCCGGCTAGGGCCGGACTGGTTCGAGGTGGAGACGGGGGATGCCCTGGCCAACGGCGACGGCCTGACCTATCTGAACAAGCGCACGGTGGTGGGGGTGCAGGCCAACGTGGTGGAAAAGCAGGGCAAGCGGGTCTGGCG
This sequence comes from Pseudomonadota bacterium, assembly GCA_040757575.1. GTDB lineage: Bacteria > Pseudomonadota > Gammaproteobacteria > Burkholderiales > Thiobacillaceae > PFJX01. The sequence goes on along the minus strand of JBFLXA010000001.1, from coordinate 20,970 downwards.
CGTCTTTCCCAACGAACCCCTGAGCCTGCTCCCAGGCCTCAAACCGGGCACGGCCCTGAGCCGCAACCGTGACCACGCCTGGGACCAGGCCCTCACCCGCAAATCCGCCGAACGGTTCATCGATGTCCATGCCCGGTTCCGGGAAACGGACACGGGCTTTGCCCTGGACCTGACGGATGAAGACGGCATCGCCGTCAGCGCCGCCCTGGCCTTCGAAAAACAGCCCGCCCGGGACGCAGACAAGGCGGAAATCGGCCTGCGGGAACAACTGGCCCGCTTCGGCGGCACGGACTTCCAGCTGACTGATCTGGCGGTGGACTGGACCCAGCCCTGGTTCCTGCCGGCCTCTGCCCTCAACAAGCTGCGCCGGGAGGCGGTGGAGAAGCTGGACATGGCCCGCCTGGCGGCACACCCGCGTCTGGCACGGCGGCCGGCGGTGGAACCCCCTGTGGCCTATCCGGAGGAAACCCTGAGCTACCTGGCCAACGTCTACAACCCGGCGGCCCGGCGCTTCTATGAAAAACATGGGGTGAAACTCATCGCTGCCGCCTATGAGGCCCACGAGGAGGCCGGCGAGGTGTCCCTGATGATCACCAAGCACTGCCTGCGCTATTCCTTCAGCCTCTGCCCCAAGCAGGCCAAGGGGGTGACGGGGGTCCAGGGCCAGGTTCGGGCGGAGCCCATGGTGCTGGTGAACGGCAGCGAGCGTCTGACCCTGAAGTTCGACTGCCGGGCCTGCGAGATGCACGTCATGGGGCGGATGAAGAAGCACATCCTCAAGCAGCCGCCCCCTTCCGTTGTACCGATGACCTTCCACCCCCGTTCCAGCCGCGCCGGATGAGTTACGGATGAATGCCGGCCGCTTCCCCGGCTGGCTGGTGATCCTGGGGGCCCTCACCGCCATTGGCCCCCTGTCCATCGACATGTATCTGCCTGCCTTCCCCGCCATCGAGGCGGACCTGGGGGCGGCCCCGGGCACGGCGGAGTTGACCCTGGCCACCTTCTTTGTCGGCATGGCGGTGGGCCAGTTGTTCTGGGGGCCCATCAGCGACCGGTTCGGCCGCAAGCCGCCCCTGTACTTCGCCCTGGGCCTGTTCGCCGTCGCCTCCCTGGGCTGCGCCCTGGCCCAGAGCGCCGAGGCCCTTACCGGCTGGCGGCTGCTTCAGGCCCTGGGGGGCTCGGCGGGCATGGTCATCACCCGGGCCATGGTGCGGGACCGCTGCACCGCCCGGGAAGCGGCCCGGGCCTTCTCTTTGCTCATCCTGGTGATGGGCCTGGCCCCCATCCTGGCGCCCCTGCTGGGGGGCTGGGTGAGCGTAACCCTGGGCTGGCGGGCCATCTTTCTGCTTCTGGCGGCCTTTGCTGGCGCCCTGTTTTTGGCGGTGGCCCTGGGCCTGGCGGAAAGCCACGACACCCGCCATGAACCGCCCCTGCACCTGGGCCGGGTGCTGGCGGGTTATGGGGGCCTGTTCCGCAACCGGGCCTTCCTGGGCTACACCCTGAGCGGTGGCTTCGCCATGGCGGGCATGTTCGCCTACATCGCCGGTTCCCCCTTCGTCTTCATTCAGTTGGGGGGCATTCCGCCAGCGGATTTCGGCTGGTTCTTCGGCGCCAATGCCCTGGGCTTCGTGCTGGCCAGCCAGGTGAATGCCCGGCTGCTGAAAGCCCGGGAACCCACCTGGTTGCTACGCCGCAGCCTCTGGGTGCCCCTGCTGGCCGGCGCCCTGGCCCTGGGGGTCACGGCCACCGGCGTGTTCAGCCTGCCCCTGATTCTGGTGGCGGTATTTGCCTACGTGGCCAGCCTGGGCTTAATCGCCCCCAACGCCAGTGCCTGCGCCCTGGCCACCCACGGCCAGCAGGCCGGGGCGGCCTCTGCCCTCATGGGCGCCCTGCAATTCGGCCTGGCGACCCTGGCAGGCGTGGGCATCAGCCATTTTCACGATGGTTCGGCGGTGCCTTTGACAGCTTTTCTGGCGGTAGGGGGCGTGGCTGCACTGATGTCCCATCGGTTGCTGGTGCATCACGGGCAGGACAAACGGCCCAATTAAGCTGGCGAAATGCGGCTTGGATTGTGGGTTGGGCTTTAGTCTGATGCGATTAGTCTTGTGCGCGACAAAAAATCCCACGAAATCTGGCCGCGCAAGGGCTTGCTGGTGATCAGGTACCCATCAATGTGAGTCCTGGCAGATAAATCCATGTCGTGCGTCGTGAGGCCCTTTAGCGGCCCGCAAGGCTCACACCGGAGGCAGGGCGTTGCGATGGCAGGCGAACCTGGCGGAGGACGGCTCGCGTCCTCCGGCCAGGCTTATTTCCCGCTGAAATTTGTCGCCAGATAGGTCCCATTCAGCGTGTAGAACACATACAGGGTCTGCTTGGCGGGATCGGCTTCATTGTGATTCTTGAAGGTAACCACCCACTCGTTACCCTTGCCGAAGTTCTTCTGGCTCGCTTCGGATGCTTTCAGTCCGGCCCAGTTCTTGCCCAGCTTGCCACGCTCGACCAGGGACTTGACCTGTGCCTCGGCCTTTTTCATCGCCGAGTTGGAGGAAATGGGGCCATGGGTATGAGCGCCGCCGGGGCCATGTTCGTGACCGGTGCCGGCTAATGCAGGAATGGAGAGAAGCAGGACCGATGTCAGTAAGGTAGTTGAAAGAATGCGCATGATGACTCCTTCCGGATTAGTCGATGGTCTTGTGATGATCGGCCGGCTGTTGCGGCGCGGGCGACTGGTGCTCATGTGAGTGGCCGTGGTCATGGGAATGGCTATGACCGGAATCGCATCCGGCCAACATCAGGACGGTGACGCATAACAGCGGGGCTAACAATTGATGCATGGGTGCTCCGGTCGATTCAGTCGATGGATTCACGGTTGCTTTCCTTCAGCAGGCGGGCGGCGGCATCTTGCTCCATCTTGATGTGCTCGTGGATATGGTTGTCGGCACTGAATCCAAACTCATCTGGGTTCGTGGTGTGCGAATAACCATGCATTTGCGTCAGAAAGAAGAACATCCCCGCGCCAACCAACGTGTAGTTTGCGGCCAGGCTGAAAGGCTTGAAGGAGGCTTGCTTGCGCCATGCAGCCAGGAACATCAGCATGATCGCCAGGGCCAGGACCTGCCCGGCCTCGACGCCGACGTTGAACGAGATGATGTTCATCAACAGGTCGTCCTTGTTGAGCGGCAACTGCTGCAACCGTGTCGACAATCCCAGGCCGTGGATCAATCCGAGGCTGGTGATCATGACCAACAGGCTGGGGGGCTTGATGTCCAATGCGCGTCTGAAACCGTCCAGATTGGCGAAAGCAATGTAGCTGACACTCAGGCCGATAATGGCGTCGATCAGGAAGTAATTGACCTGGACCCCGTTAAACGTGGCCCAGATCAGAGTCACGCTGTGGCCGATGGTGAAAGCTGTGATGTATTTGACGATGTCCTTGAAGCTGGACAGGAAAAACACGATGCCGAAAACGAACAATAGATGGTCGTAGCCGGAAAGCATGTGGGTGGCGCCGAGCCATAGGTAGCTCCAGTTACCACCATCGAGAATGGATTGCTTCTCGGCTTCTGACATGCCATGGCCAAAGGCTTGGCTGGTAATAACTACGATGGCCAAGGCGGTCAGCCACCGTGAAGGTTTTGTTGCACGGACCATGAATACCCCTGAATAGAATAGAAACGCGCGCGCACTCGCAGATTTCGGACTGCGAGAATCTGACTTTGCTACGGATGGGTCAGGCGAGAAGGGGTGGCGCTCGCGGTTGGCCGATGTGTGCCGGAAGCAAGTCCGGCAATGGATTTGGCGCTTTAGGAAAGGTGCAAGGGGTTAAGTCGGTCAGAGGTGGAGCAAGTTGGCTCTCTGCCAGGGCAAGCGAACGGGTTTCCGGTTGCTGTCCACCCAATGGCAGCTGCGGATGGTCCAGATCGACTATCCAAGCGTCGGCCAGGTCAAGATGGCCTGTGTCGCCCTGGTCTAAGGCCCCAGCGTGTGCCGCGACCGTATGATGGGCGTGGATTTCAGCACTGTGTTGGTGCAGGGTACCGCTATGCTCATGGGACCCTGTCAGGTGCACGTGGGGAGATGCCCACTGCACCGCTATGAAAATGGCCAGCAGAAATAAGTATGTCGCGGAGCGAAAACCTGGCTTGATCAAGTGGGCGCAATCTGAAGATAAGTGGCTTGATTGTATCCTGGCCTGCTCATGCTTCAACTAGGACGAATTACCTGATGACGGCACTGTCGATCAATTTCTGATTGCTTCCGGTTCGTCTGTATTACTGCCCTTGCTCTCGAACAGGACCAGGCCTCAGGACAACATGACTGGTGGGTGCGGCGCCATTTCGCGGAATGCAAGGATTGAAACTGGTCTCCCATTCAGGCCGGCAGTCTCCTAGACTTGCGGCTTTTCCATACAGGGAGTCCTCCATGGCCGGTGCCAGCCTGTTAGCCTTGCTCGACGATATTGCCACTGTTCTGGACGACGTGGCGGTGATGACCAAGGTGGCGGCCAAGAAGACCGCCGGGGTGCTGGGGGATGACCTGGCCCTGAATGCCCAGCAGGTGGCGGGGGTGCGGGCCGAGCGGGAATTGCCGGTGGTCTGGGCGGTGTTCCTGGGGTCCCTGAAGAACAAGTTGATTCTGGTGCCCGTGGCCCTGGCCCTGTCCGCCTTTCTGCCCTGGCTCATCACCCCCCTGCTCATGGTGGGCGGCGCCTTCCTGTGCTACGAGGGCTTTGAAAAGCTGGCCCACAAGTTCCTCCACTCCAGGACTGAAGACGCGGCTCATGAAGCTGCCTTGCACCAGGCCCTGGAAGACCCGGCGGTGGATCTGGTGGCTTTCGAGAAGGACAAGATCCAGGGGGCCATCCGCACGGACTTCATCCTCTCCGCCGAGATCATCGTCATCGCCCTGGGGACGGTCCAGGAAGCGGCCTTCCTGAGCCAGGTGGCGGTGGTGGTGGGCATCGCCCTGGCCATGACTGTGGGGGTGTACGGCCTGGTGGCGGCAATCGTCAAGATGGATGACGCGGGCCTGCACCTGGTGAACCGCTCCGGCGGGCAGGGCGTCCTGGGCTTGCTGGGACGGGGCCTGCTGGGCGGGGCGCCCTATCTCATGAAGACCCTGGCGGTGGTGGGCACGGCAGCCATGTTCCTGGTGGGGGGCGGCATCCTGCTCCATGGCCTGCCGGGAGCCCACGGACTGCTTCACACCCTGGAATCCCTGTCCGGCGTGTGGTCCGTGCTGGTGCCCCTGCTCGTCAATGGTCTTGCGGGGGTGGTGGCGGGGGCCCTGGTTCTACTGGGCGCCAAGGGTTTCAGCCGGGTCTGGGAGCGGATGAAGCCGACAAGTTAGGCGGCTAAAATCTGTACATATAAATTGCACACGTACAACTATTAAGCATAAAATTCGCTTATGCCTGATCTAGGTGAATTTATGAGAGGTGTGCCATGTACCGTTTGAAAATGTTGACCGCTGCCCTTGTGCTCTCCGTAGCTTCAGCCCCCTCCCACGCCTTCATGGAAACCCTGATCCTGGGGCTGACCAGCGTGACCAACAACCTCATCGACAGCACGGAAAGCGTGACCAACAACACGATCGACGCAGCGTCCGACGGTTTCCAGACCGTGGCCAACGGCCCGGGACTGATGGCGGACCGGATCGGGGTCATGGCGGACCGCATCGGCTTCATGGCCGACCGGATCGTCACCACAGAGGGCATCATGGCAGGGCTGGCCCACAAGCTGATCGATGCCAACCAGGCCCAGAAGGTGGCCAGCATGCCGGTGGCCCATGTTGCGGTACCGGCTCAGGCCCCGGCGCATTACGCACCCGCGAGTGTCCATGCCTATTCCGCCTCCAACTTGATCCATGGCGTACAAGGGGCCACCTACACGGCCTCCACGCCGGCCGCCCAGGGCTACCGGCCCGGCCAGTTGACCGCCCTGGTGATGCAGCCCCGGCCTGTGCCGGTGGCCCAGAACAGTTGCAAGGTGGCTTACGGGGTACCGCTGAAGTGTTGAGGCCAGCCTGATACCCCCAAGGGTGGGGTAGCTCGAACAACCCCTCACTTGGACAGACTCAGCGCGAACGGTGACAGATAAATCAATGGGTTGCGTTCGTTGTGAGCCTGTCGAACCACGCTACGAGATGCCCAGTGGTCGGATTCACCTCCTGAAATGCAAACAGCCCGCTGAAGCGGGCTGTTTTGCGTGGCGACAACTCGAGGCTTACTGGGCCTGCTGGATGCCGGCCACCACCCAGCCCTGCTTGCCGGTGCTGGGTTTGGTCAGGTGCCAGATTTCGTTGAACTCGGTGGCGGGGGCGTCCTTCTCTTCCCGGATCAGGCCGGAGAAACGCACGCTGACCACGTAGCGGTTGTCTTCTTCCAGGGCTTCCAGCACCAGGGCGTCCAGGTTCAGCACGTCGGTCTGCTGTTCCGCGTCACCCCGCTCCGCCAGTTGCAGCTTGATCTCGGCGAACATCTCCGGGCTGGTGAATTCCCGGATGTCGTCCAGGTTGCCGGCGTCGTAGGCAGCTTGCAGGCGCAGGAAGTTGAGCTTGGCCTGACGGGTGAAGCCTTCTTCGTCAAAACCGGCAGGCAGGTCGTTGGCGGCCTGGGCTGCGGTGTTGAAGGCGCCGACGCTGCCGGCCAGGGGGGCTGCGGCGCTGGGGGCGGGCCTGGGTTCAAAGGCCGGGGCGTTGCCGGCGGCGGCGTATTGCATGCCTTGCTGGCCGGCCGGTTGCTGCCGGCTGCGGCTGAACCACTTGAACAGGAAGATCGCCGCCATGATCACCAGGGCGATGAGCAGGAAGTTGGCGAACTCTTCGCCCAGGCCCAGGTGGGAAGCCAGGGCGGCCAGGCCCAGGCCGGCGGCGATGCCGGCGATGGGGCCCATCCAGGAACGCTTGCCGGCCTGGCCGGCGGCGCCGGCAGCACCCTGCTGGGCGGGGGGCGCGTCGGCCTGGCGCTGGGGGGTGGCCTGGCGCTGGCTGATGTTGTCCCGCTGGAAACCGGAAGACTTGCCGCCGCCAAAGCGCTTGGCTTCCGCATCCGGCATGGGCAGGGCGAAGGCGATGAATAGGGCGAACAGACTCAGGAAAACACGTTTCATGGGTTAAGGCTCCTGTGGAAGAACGGGCATTGTACCGGTGTGTGGATCGATAGACCCGATCCGGAGTTCCCGACGGGGCAGAGTAGACTGCACGGCATCGTCAATCGGCATAAACGAGATACCACCTTGTCCACTGCGCTGCCTTCCTTGCTGGCCCAGGCCCTGGATGCCCGGTCTGAACTGCTTGTCCGCCTGGGGGCAGAGGATACGGATACCTACCGCCTGTTTCACGGCAGCGTGGAAGGCGTCCCGGGCCTCACCGTGGACCGCTACGGCGAGCTGCTGCTGGTGCAGAGCTTCCACCAAGCCCTGGAGGCGGTGGAACTGATGGCCCTGGAAGACTTCTATGCCCAGGCCTTGCCGGGGCTGGAGTGGGTCTACAACGATCGTTCCCAGGCCAATTCCCGCATTGCAAACATCCTGGACGGCGAAGCCCTGGCCCAGGCCCAGCGACCCCGCATTGCTCGGGAGCTGGGGGTGAAATACCTGATCCAGGCCCGGCACGAAGGCCAGGACCCCTGGTTGTTCCTGGACCTGCGGGCCGGCCGGCGGCGGGTGATGGCCGAGGCCCCCGGCAAGACCGTGCTCAACCTTTTTGCCTACACCTGTGGCGTGGGCACGGCCGCCGCCCGGGCCGGGGCCGGTTTTGTGATGAACGTGGACTTCGCCGAAACCAGCCTCCTGGTGGGCAAGGAAAACGCCCGCCTCAACGATCTGCCCCATCGGCCCCGTTTCGTGCACAGCGACGTGTTTCCCGCCATCCGTCAGCTGGCGGGCCTGGGCCAGGCCCGGCGGGTAAGGGGCAAGCTGTTGCCCGCCTTTCCCAAGCTGGAACCCCAGCAATTCGACCTGGTGTTCCTGGACCCGCCCCGCTATGCCAAGAGCCCCTTCGGCGTGGTGGACCTGGTGAACGACTACCCGGCCCTGTTCAAGCCCGCGCTGCTGGCCACGGCAGAAGGGGGCAGCCTCTTCTGCTGCAATAACGTGGCCGAAGTGGACCGGGAACCATGGCTTGAACAATTGCATCGCAGTGCCCGGAAGGCGGGGCGGGCCATCCGGGAAGCGGAATGGATCCTGCCCGAGGCGGATTTCCCCAGCCGGGATGGCAATCCGCCCTTGAAGATGGTGCTGCTGAGGGTCTGAACATGGTCAAAAGATGCCTGCTGTTCTGCCTGGTGATGTTGCTGGGTTCCGGCTGCCAGGCCACGGGGGAGGGGGAAGTCGTTGGCTCCCAACGCCACGACTTCCGGGTGGTGACCCTGGTGCAAGGCCTGGAACACCCCTGGTCCCTGGCCTTCCTGCCGGATGGCCGCTGGCTGGTGACCGAGCGCCCAGGCCGCCTGCGCATCATCGACAAGGGGCGCCTGCTGCCGGAGCCCGTGGCCGGCCTGCCCCCCATCCAGGCCCATGGCCAGGGGGGACTGCTGGACGTGGCCCTGCACCCGGACTACGCGCGCAACGGCTGGCTCTATCTTTCCTATGCGGCGCCCGGCGGGCCGGGGGAAGGGACCGAGGTGCTGCGGGCCCGGCTGAGGGGCAACCGGCTCACGGACGTGCAGTCCATCTTCCGCATGACCCCCAAGGTGGATGCCCCGGTGCACTTCGGCGGCAGGCTGGTGTTCGACCGGGCGGGTTTCCTCTACATCACCCTGGGGGACCGGGGCCGCAAGGAAGGCGCTCAGGACCTGGGCAACCACCTGGGCACGGTCATCCGCCTCCACGACGACGGCCGGGTGCCCAGGGACAATCCCTTCGTCAACCGCCCCGGCGCCCGGCCGGAGATCTACAGCTACGGCCACCGCAACGTCCAGGGGGCTGCGTTGCACCCGTCCACGGGCCGGGTCTGGACCCACGAGCACGGCCCCCAGGGGGGCGACGAGATCAACGTGCTGAAGCCCGGCGTCAACCACGGCTGGCCAGTGATCACCTACGGCGTCAACTACGTCATCGGCACCCGTATCGGCGAAGGCACCCACAAGCCCGGCATGGCCCAGCCCCTGTACCAGTGGACCCCCTCCATCGCCCCCTCGGGCATGGCCTTCTACCAGGGCACGGCATTCCCCCACTGGCGCGGCAACCTGCTGGTGGGCGCCCTGAAATACCGCATGCTGGTGCGACTCACCCTGGACGGCGAGCGGGTGGTGGCCGAAGAACGCCTGCTCCAGGACGCAGACCGCATCCGCGACGTGCGGGTAGGGCCGGATGGCCTGATCTATCTGCTGACGGATGATGCAGACGGGCGGCTGATGCGGCTGGACCCGGTGCTGCACTGACCGGGAAGCGCACCCTATTGGCTGGCGGGCACCAGGTCGCGGTAGGCATGCCAACTGGCGTGGCCGATGAGGGGCAGGGCGAGGATGAGGCCCAAATAGAAGGTGGCCAGGCCCAGCCCGACGATGACGACGATCAAGCCGGCCCAGAGCATCATGGCTGGCAGGTTGCCCAGTACGGATTTGATGCTGAAGCGAATGGCCGTGAAGCCGTCCACCTTGCGATCGATGAGCATGGGCACCGTGATGACGCTGATGGCGAAGGCACTCCAGGCGATCACGAACCCCACTACGAGACTGGCGAGGGAGAACTTAAGCCCCGCCTCGGAGAAAAACACCTTGGCGAAAAAGGTGTCGAAGGAGGGGTAACTCCCTTCATAAAGCAGCGCGAACAAGGCCACGTTGGCCACCAGCCAAAAGTTCAAGAGGATGGTGAAGCCGGTGCTGACCATGGCCACCTGGCTTTGATTGCGCTTCCAGGCTTGATAGGCGCTGCATCCTGCCAGGGGCTCACCCCGCTCCAGATGGGCGCTCATCAGGTACAGGCCAATGCCCAGGGGCGGCGCGACCAGGAAAAACCCGGCGACCAGGAAGGGAAGCAGGAAGAGGGTGTCCGTGCTCCAGACCAACCAGGTAATCAACCCGCTCACCACCACGATGGCCGCCCCGTAACGCAGGCTGTAGATGCCCGCCGCGCGCAGGTCCCGCCAGCCTTTGGCAAGCCAGGTAAAGGGCTGGCCCGGGGGAATACGGTTCACGGTCAAATCTTCCCAGCGGGTGCTGCCTGTGTAGTCAGTCGCTTCCATGGTGCGTCACCTGTGATTGGCTGTCCGATCTGGATGGGAGACGTGATCTTTGCAGAATTATCGGCGATGGGTGCACTTCAACCCGGAGGATCTTGCCCGATTTCAGGCAATGAACACCCTGCCCCCAAGGGCGGCCGCTATGGGGTGGATCAAGGCAACTGGGCCGGGACGTCGATTGTCATCCCGGGTTCGAGTTCTTCCGTGTCTGCAAAACCGTGGTAAATGATGGAGCCCAGCATTGTCAGGAGAATCAGCACAAAGACGATGCCGATGACATAGCCCAGGACCTTGTCCTGCTTGAGTCCGGCCTTGAAATGGCGGCCGCAGGCGCTACAGCGGTAGATATGGAAGGGGGAGCGCTTGTCCAGGCTTTTCGATATGCGCACGCTGCTGCTGCCGCAATGGCGGCACTTCAACTCGCCCGTATAGGCAAAATACCTGCGGAAAATTGAAGGAAGCATTCCGAATGGCCCCGCCGGTTGCACTTACGCCTATCTCGTCACGGGGCGCATAAACTTTAATCCATTTCCCGCGGTGGCCGGTTTGTAGGGGCGAGCCCACCCCTACCCGCGTACAGCCACTCACCCGACAGACGCCTAGATGCCTTGGGTGCCATTAAAATGCCTGCCATGCTGCGCATCACCGAACTCAAACTCCCCCTGGATCACACCGAAGACGCCCTGCGCCAGGCCATTCTGCGCCGGCTGGAGATTCCGCCCCAGGAGCTGATCCGCTACACGGTTTTCCGTCGCGGTTACGACGCCCGCAAGCGGGCCGACATCCATTTCATCTATACCCTGGACGTGGAGCTGACCCGGGAAGCGGCGGTGCTGAAGCGGCTGCGTCATGACAAGCACATCAGTCCCAGCCCGGACACGTCCTACCACTTTGTCGCCCGGGCCCCGGCGGGCTTAGGCAACCGGCCGGTGGTCATCGGCGCCGGGCCCTGCGGCCTGTTTGCCACCCTGCTGCTGGCCCAGATGGGCTTTCGGCCCATCCTCCTGGAGCGGGGCAAGCCGGTGCGGGAGCGCACCAAGGACACCTGGGGCCTGTGGCGCCAGGGCCAGTTGAACCCGGAATCCAACGTGCAGTTCGGCGAGGGCGGGGCGGGCACGTTTTCAGACGGCAAGCTCTACAGCCAGATCAAGGACCCGGGCTACCGGGGCCGCAAGGTGCTGACGGAGTTCGTCGCCGCCGACGCGCCGCCGGAGATCCTTTACGTCAGCAAGCCCCACATCGGCACCTTCCGCCTGGTGCGGGTGGTGCAAAACATGCGCGCCACCATCGAAAGCCTGGGCGGCGAGATCCGATTCAACAGCCGGGTGGCGGATTTCGACATCGAGCGGGATGCCAGCGGCCAGGGCCGGTTGCGGGGCCTGGTGCTGGCCAACGGCGAGCGCGTCGCCGCCGACCATGTGGTGCTGGCCCTGGGCCACAGCGCCCGGGATACCTTCCAGACCCTGTTCGAACGGGGCGTGTTCATGGAGGCCAAGCCCTTTTCCGTGGGCGTGCGCATCGAACATCCCCAGGCCCTCATCGACCAGGCCCGCTTCGGCAAGTTTGCCGGCCACCCCCAACTGGGGGCGGCGGACTACAAGCTGGTGCACCACTGTGGCAACGGCCGCGCCGCCTACAGCTTCTGCATGTGCCCCGGAGGTCAGGTGGTGGCCGCCGCGTCGGAACCGGGCCGGGTGGTCACCAACGGCATGAGCCAGTATTCCCGGGCCGAGCGCAACGCCAACGCCGCCATCGTGGTGAACGTGGACCCGAAGGATTTCCCCGGTGACGCAGCCAGCAACCCCCTGGCCGGGGTGGAATTCCAGCGCCGCCTGGAAGAAGCCGCCTTCAAGGCCGGTGGGGAAAACTACGCCGCCCCGGCCCAGAAGGTGGGGGATTTCCTCGCTGGCCGGCCCTCCACGGCCCTGGGCAAGGTGGAGCCTTCCTACACCCCGGGCATCCACCTCACGGACCTGTCCGCCTGCCTGCCGGACTTCGTGGTGGCCGCCATCCGCGAGGCCCTGCCCGCCTTCGATAAGCAGATCAAGGGCTTCGCCATGGAAGATGCCCTCATGACCGGGGTGGAAACCCGTACCTCCTCGCCGGTGCGCATCACCCGGGGGGAAGACTTCCAGAGCCTCAACACCCGGGGCCTGTTCCCGGCGGGGGAGGGGGCCGGCTATGCGGGGGGCATCCTCTCCGCCGGGGTGGATGGCATCCGCGCGGCGGAGGCGGTCGCTTTGAGCCTGCTGCGGGGTCCTTATTCCGAAAATTCAGCCAACCAATCTTCATCGACACCATGACGCAAAAAATCGGCATCCTCACCTCCGGCGGCGACACGCCGGGTCTCAATGCGGCCATCCGGGGGGTGGGCAAGGCCTGCCAGGCCTTGGGTTTCGGCATCGTCGGCATCCGGGACGGCTTCAAGGGTTTTTCTGAAAACCGCACCATGGACCTGGGGGGCGAGGCCCTGTCCGGCATCCTCACCCAGGGGGGCACCATCCTGGGCACCAGCCGGGAAAAGCCCCACAAGATGATGGTGGACGGCCGGCCCCAGGACATGACCGCCACCATCGCCGCCAACTACCACGCCCTGGGCCTGGACTGCGTGGTCTGCCTGGGGGGCGGCGGCACCCAGAAGAACGCCCTGCGCTTGAAGCAGGCGGGTCTCAATGTGGTGACCCTGCCCAAGACCATCGACAACGACGTGGCCCTGACGGACGCCACCTTCGGCTTCGACACCGCCTTAGGGATAGCCACCGACGCCATCGACCGGCTGCACAGTACCGCCCATAGCCACCACCGCATCATCGTCGTCGAGATCATGGGCCACCGGGCTGGCTGGCTGGCCCTGGGGGCCGGCATTGCCGGCGGCGCCGACGTGATCCTGATTCCGGAAATCCTTTATGACGTGGCCCAGGTGGCAGCAGCCATCAAGGCCCGCAAGGAAAAGGGCAAACCCTTCTCCATCGTCGCTGTGGCGGAAGGCGCCATGTCCCGCCAGGAATTCGAGGCGATACAGACCGGCATCGGCAAGAAGAAGGTCAAGAAACCCAAGGACCTGAAGGACACCGCCGCCGAGCCGGAACTGGTCTATGCCGAGCGCACCCTGCTGCTGGCCCACCACCTGGAAAGGCTCACCGGCCTGGAGGCCCGGGTCACCATCCTGGGCCATTTGCAACGGGGCGGCACTCCCTCCGCCGCCGACCGCCTGTTGGCCACCCGCCTGGGCACCGCGGCGGCGGAACTCATCCGCCAGCGGCACTACGGCGTCATGGTGGCGGCCCGGGGCGACAGCGCCCTGCCCGTGCCACTGGAAGACGTGGCCGGCCAGGTGAACTACGTCCCCGACGACCACCCCTGGGTGACCAGTGCCCGGGGAGTGGGCACCAGCTTCGGGGACTGAGCAGTTTCCCCGCCCAGGAGGGCGTCAGCGGGGCTGTTGTTCCAGCCAGGACTGGAATGCCTCCGGCTCCATGGGGCGGGCATAGAAATAGCCCTGGCACTCGTCACAGCCACTATCCCGCACAACCTGGAGTTCCGCTTCGCTTTCCACCCCTTCCGCCACCACTTTGAGTGAGAGGCTGCGGGCCAGGGCGACGATGGCCTGGATGATGGACATGTTGACCGGCACTTTGTCCGCGTTGCGCACGAAGGACTGGTCGATCTTCAGGCGGTCGATGGGGAAGCGGCGCAGGTAGCCCAGGCTGGAGAATCCAGTGCCGAAGTCATCCAGGGAGAGGTGCACACCCAGGGCCTGGAGGGTCTGCAAGGTTTGCAGGACATGGGGCTCGGTGCACATCACCATGCCTTCCGTCAGTTCCAGTTCCAGCAAGGCCGCATCCACGCAGGTGTCCTGCAACAGATTCTGGACCTGTTGCGCGAAGCCCGCCTGCCGGAACTGAAGCGGCGAGATGTTGATGGCCATGCGCATGGGGGGCAGCCCCGCGTCCCGCCAGAGCCGCTGCTGGGCGCAGGCCTCGGTCAGCACCCATTCGCCGATGGGAATGATCATGCCGGATTGTTCGGCGATGTGGATGAAGCTGCCCGGCGTCAGCAGGCCACGGGTGGGGTGCTGCCAGCGCAGCAGGGCCTCCACGCCGATGACCTGGTTGGTGCTCAGGTCTATCTGGGGCTGGTAGCAGAGGGTGAATTCATTGTGATCCAGGGCATGTCGGAGGTCGGATTCCAGGGAGATGAGGTCCGTGGAATAGCTGGATATGGTGGGGGAAAAGCGCTGGTAGCCGTTGCGCCCGTTGAGTTTTACCTCATACATGGCGGCATCTGCCTTGCTCAGCAGGGCTTCCTCATCGTCGTCGTCGTCAGGGAAAATGGCCGAGCCAATGCTCAGGGTCACCTTGATCTCCCTGTCCATGATGACGAAGGGTTTGCCCATGGCCTCGATGCAGCGCCGCGCCAGGATGTCAACGTCCTCGGGAGACTTGATGCCATCCATCAGCAGGGCGAATTCGTCCCCGCCCAGGCGCGCCAGGGTGTCGCAGTCCCGGATGCAGACTTTCAGGCGCCGGGCCACGCCGATGAGCAGGTCATCCCCAAAACGATGTCCCATGGAATCGTTGATCTGCTTGAAGCGATCCACATCGATGAACATGAGACCCAGGCTGGTACCCGTTCGCGAGGCGTCCCGCATGGCCTGCTTCAACCGGTCGGTGAACAGCATGCGGTTGGGAATCCGGGTCAGGGAATCGAAATGGGCCAGGTAATAGAGGTCCTGCTGGCGGCGCAGGGCAATCTGTTCGAACAAGGCATGGCCGCTGACTATGCCGGCATAGACACCGTTCCGCGTCACGATGAAGCCGCTCACCATGTGTTGCATGCCTTCGCTCATGATGATGCCGGCCACGTCGTCGAGGCTGGCGGACTCTTCCACGATGAGAGACGTGCCCAGGCCGATCGCCTTGGGCTGCTCCGCCAGTATCCGGCTCAAGGTATAGCGGCCGAACAGGTCCCGGGCATAGAGCCTGCTGAGAAATTCGAGGAAGACGTAACGGTCGATGTGGGCCAGGGGGCGCTGTTCACCGTCCACGACCGGAATGGCCCAGATACCCGGGTCGGCATGGAACCGTTCCAGGGCATCCAGGCAGGTGGCGGTTTCCAATAGGGCGGGCGTGGCCTGCATCAGGCCGGTGAGGGAATAGGTCAGCGGCCTGAAAGATTGGTCGTGGCCCACCAGCAGCGGGGAGGTGGCCTGGCGAGGATGTCCGTGCATGTTTATCGGTTCGAATACGCCTCGTGTCCGGAATCGGACGCTGGTCGGTGGGGCTAAATGAGTGGTCAGGAGTTTCTTTCTGCCATCTGGGTAAGCCTATGAATTTTTTGTGACGACAATTCGATGTCGCCTCGCAGGCCAGGCAATTAATCCACAGAAGACCGTCACGCAGCCCTGTGTGGCTAGCCAGGGCATTTGTCCGCCCATCCGGCGCGGGATGGCATATGCTGAAAGAAAGGGGCCGTTCCTGGACCCCGAGGAGGCGAAATGACCACACGTAATGAATATGTCGAGCAGTTGAAACAGAAGCTGGATGTCTGGAACGAAGACCTGGGCCGACTTGAAGCCAGGGCCAAAGTCGCCAGGACCGACCTGCAGATCGACTACGAAATGGGCCTGGAAAAGCTGCGCCAGCAGCGGGATGAAGCCGCTGCCAAGCTCAAGGCGCTCCAGGCCAGCAGCGAAGATGCCTGGCGGGATCTGGCTGCGGGTGCGGAAACGGCCTGGGGGGCCATGCGGGAAGCGATGGACAAGGCAGTGAGCCATTTCAATCGCTGAAATGCCTGGCGTTCTGGAGCCGTAAATAAAACTGGCCGCACATGGCGGCCAGTTTGGGGGTGAAGGTCAGGGTCAGTCGCCCTTCGGCCCGTTGTGGCAGTCGTAGCAGCCCACCTTCTGGCCGACTGCATAGTTCACCGTCTTGCCGTCCGCGTTGAAGCTGCGGGCCACTTTCACGGTGGACAGCGGGCTGCCCCGGTAGTCGGCGCCGTGGCAATAGGCGCAAGCTGCGGTGCCCTTCTCGGCGGCACTTTCGTGACCCTTAACCCACGCACTGCCCACGGTGTGCATGCCATGGGGGCCGCCGGTTGTGGTCATGGGCACGTTCTTGTGGCAGCTGGAGCATTCGCTGATGGTGCCGGCGTGGCCTTGGATGTCCTGGGATAGCACGTTGTCGTTGCGATGGTCGCTGGGGTACTCCGCGTGGGTGGAGCCGTGGCAGGCTTCGCACTGCAGGCCGCCGTGACCCTTGCTGAACCGGTAGAGGGAGAAGCCGCTGGCCGGTGCATTGGGGTTGGTGGCGTAGCGGGTATCCAGCCACTGTTTCAGTATGCCGGTGCTGCTGACCGCGCTCACCTCCCGCTTGCCATCATGGTGGCAGGCTTGGCAGTTGGGCTGATCCAGCCAGCCTACCCGGGTGCTGCTGCCCACGTTGGACATGGTGCCGTGGCAACTCTGGCATTGCATGGCCTGGGTGCCATCCGCCAGTGTGGCCGTACCCATCACACCCCGCAAGCACTTGGTCTGGGAGCCGGGGTGGCACTGGTAGCAGGAATCCCTGTTGGTGATGTCATCCAGTCGCTGGCCGGTCTTGGGATCTTTTGTCGGGCCGTGCAGCTTGTGGATGGCGGTGGTCAGGGGCTGGGCGCCGGCAACGCTCTGGGTGCCCAGGGCGTTGGATGCGTGGCAGCCTGCACACAGCACCGGTTTACCGCTGGCGGCGGAGCTGGCGAGACCTGCGGCGCTGTAACCCTTGGCTGCCAGGGCGTTCTGGTAGTTGGTTTGCCCCAGGTGCTTGTCGTCGTGCAGCAAGAGGATGTTCTTCTTGTAGTCCCGCTCCACGTGTCCGTCGTAGACCCAGCCGGACTTCGGCTTGGCTGCTTCGCCGGAACCGGAGGCGTGGCAGTTGGCGCAGCTCATCTCGTCGGACACCGGCAGGACGACCCGGGCCTGGGCCAGTTGCTTGCCGGTGCTGTCCTTGGCTACCACCTTCACCATGGGGTAGAAGTTCTTGTTGCCCGCATCATCCACCGGGGTGATGGGAATTCCCTCGGCCTTGAACATGCCGGCGGCCTGTTCGAAGCTCATGCCGGCGGGGGTCAGGGACGCGGTGGGGTTGCCGGCCAGGCCCATGTCGTTGGGCAGGGTTACGCCAAACAGGGGGCTGGCGTACTGCCAGAAATTGGTTTTGGTCGAGGAGATGGAGTTGATGGATCCATCCGCGTCGGCCATGGCCTCATAAGTCATGGTCACGTTGGCGGTCACCAGCTTGTTGTTGGCACTGTCCACCAGTTGGGCGTGGAGGGTGTTGAAAGGTGGCAGGATGGAGAACACAGAGAAATCGCCGTCCATGCAATGCATGCCCAGGTCGTTCCAGGCCAGCAGGGTGTAGCTACCCGGCAGAGGCGTTGTTCCACCCCCGCCGCCACTGGTACTCGTCACCGTGACGGCAACATTAACCGTGGTGCTGCTATCCCGTACCGTCACCGTGGCCGTGCCGGGGTTTTCGGCTTCCAGCTTGACCATACCGCTGCTGTATTCGGCCTTCACCACCTTCTCGTTGGAGGAAGTCGCACGTACCGAGCCATTGGCGTTGCTGACGCTCAGGGTGGTCTTGGCGTCATCCGCCAGGGTCACGCTGGAGGGGCTGACCGTCATGACAGTCGTGGCTGCCCGGGTCACGGATATCTTGAAACTGCGGGATTTCTTGGCGTCGCGCACCTTCACCGTGGCAGTGCCCGGCTTCTTGCCAGTCAGGGTGATGATCCCGTTCTGGTAGGACACGGCCAGCACCTTGGTACTGGAGGAGCTCACCCGCACCGTGCCGGAAGCCCCGCTGACCTGCATGGTACTTGTGGCGCCCACTGCCACCTTGGTGCTGGCCGGTACGACGGTCAGTGCTGCCTGTACTGCCTGGGCCCCGAGGGCCATGAGTGGCAAGACGAGTATCAGCCACCAGATGCGCAAAGTTTTCATCTTCCTTCTCCTCCACAGGGGTTCAACAACGCGGGGACGTAACCTGAATTCCAGGCTTGTCGTGTGGTTACTATATGTGTGAAATATTCACACGTCAAAGCAGGATTTCCCCGGTCCCGTAAAAAAGTTCACAACATGATGTTTTTATATTGATTAATTGAACCTTAAAGGCTGGGCAAGACATATGGGTTTGTCGTTCGTGTGCAAACTGCACGCGTGATATAAACTTGGGGCGTGGAACAAGTCACCGTACGCCTTACTCCTCCCCCCGCCCTGATCCAGGCCGTGCGCAGGTTGTTGCGTCCCCTGGCCCGGGCGTTGATGGCGTTTGGCGTGAATTACCCGGCCTTTGCCAATCTGGCCAAGGGGGTGTTCGTCGAAGCGGCCGTAGGCGATTTTCGCGAAGAGGGCGGGCCGATCACCGACAGCCAGGTAAGCCTGTTGTCCGGTGTGCATCGCCGTGAAGTGAAACGTCTGCGAGAGGAAATGCGCGGTTCCCATGCGGCGCCGGTAGCGGTGAGCCTGGGGGCGCAGATTGTGGCCCGGTGGTGTGCTGATCCCCGTTTCATGGATGCCCAGCGCCACCCCTTACCCCTGGCCCGGCTGGCCAGTCAGGGTGGAGATGTTTCCTTTGAACGGCTGGTGGCCGGGGTCAGCAAGGACATCCGGCCCCGGGCCGTGCTGGACGAATGGTTGCGCCTCGGCGTGGCCCGGCTGGATGACGAAGACCGGGTGCATCTGCTGGAGACGGCCTTCATACCCGTGCAGGGGTTCGACGAAAAGGCCTTCTACTTCGGCAAGGGGCTCCATGACCACATGGCCGCTGCCACCCACAACGTACTGGGACTGCATCCCCCGTTTCTGGATCGCATGACCTACTACGATGGCTTGCGGCCTGAATCTGTTGAACTGCTGAGACAATTGGCCAGGGAACTGGCCGCCCGCTCCCTCCAGGAGGTCAACGCCAAGGCGCTGGAGCTCCAGGCGGCAGACAGTGCCCGGGAGGGCGCCAATCGGCGGGTGACCTTCGGCACCTATTTCTACGCGACGGAAGACGAACGTGGCGGCGGCAAGTAGTCCTTTAGGCCCCACGATGCGGTCAGTGCCGTGGCTGACCCGGATAGGGTTTGTCTTCCTGCTGGCAGGCCTGCTGCAGGCCCCCGTCTGGGCCGGGAACAATCCTTGTGCCCTGGGAGGGGCCGGGGGCATGGGCGGCACCGGACTGGTTCCGCTGGATTCAGGTATGGGAGGGACGGGTGAAACGGCTCCCGGCCCTGGGGGGGACGGCGGAGATGGGAGCGGCAGCGGTGGCACTGGCAACCGGTCGGGTTCCGGCATGGGGGGGACGGGTAACCAGGCCAACAACGGCAAGACGGATGGCAGCGGCGTAGGCGGCACCGGAGTGGTGGGCATCATCACCGGTTTCGGCAGCATTTGCGTCAATGGTGTGGAAATCCATTACGACGGCGGAACGCCAGTAACCCAGGATGGCGAGCCGGCCTCCGCCAGCGGATTGGCTGTGGGGCAATGGGTGTCCGTCAAGACCCACGGCCAGGGCGAAAGCCTGCGGGCCCGGGCCATTGCCGTCCAGTCCGCTCTGGTGGGGCCTGTCTCCTGGGTCTCCCCCCGAGGCGATACGATCGTGGCCCTGGGGCAGACAGTCCGCCTCAACAAGATCGAACTGCCCAACGCTGCCCATGGACCCCGGGACCTGAAGCCCGGACAGATGGTGCGGGTCAGTGGCATACGCGATGCCAGCGGTGCCTTGCTGGCAAGCCGCGTGGATCTGGCAGAGGCCTCGGCCCGGGTCCAGTTGACCGGGCGTCTGGATCCGGGGGGACGCATAGGCAATCAGCCGGTGCTGGGGGCGGGCAAGGAGGCCAAGAAGGACTTTGTGCAAGTACAGGGGCGCCTTTCCGGCGGCGCGTTGATCGCAGACCGGATAACCCCCGTTCGAGCCACGGTGGATCTGGATCGGGTTGACCGCGCCGTGCTTCAGGGGGTGGTGTTGGGCAAGGGTGCGGACGGAGGTATCGACCTCGGATATGCCCAGCTCAAACCCGGTCTGGGCGGGCGGGCAGAGGTGAAGCCAGGACAATGGGTTCGTGTCGAAGTGGTCCGGGGGGGAGAAGGAAAACTGGAAATCCAGCGGCTGGATCGGCAGGACTGGGGGCGCCATGACCTTCCTGGTCCGGGTCACCCGGGCCGGCAGGAAAGCGAAGATCACGATCATGACGGGGATAGGGACGAGAGGACGCCCCCCGCGTCAGAACGCCCCTCTGAGCGTGATGGGAGGGAAAATGACCGCGATTCTGTGGAGCGGGCAGGGGTGGACAGCGTGAGCCGAATGGAGCGGGAGGAGCACGCCGAAAAGACCGAGAAAGCCGAAAAGACTGAGAAAGCCGAAAAGTCCGAAAAGGCCGAAAAGGCCGAGAAGGTCGAGAAGGCCGAAAAGGCCGAAAAGGCCGAAAAGGCCGAAAAGGCCGAGAAGGTCGAGAAGGTCGAGAAGGCCGAGAAGGCCGAGAAGGCCGAGAAGGCCGAGAAGGTCGAGAAGGTCGAGAAGGTCGAGAAGGTCGAGAAGGTCGAGAAGGTCGAGAAGGTCGAGAAGGTCGAGAAGGTCGAAAAGGTCGAAAAGGTCGAAAAGGTCGAAAAGGTCGAAAAGGTCGAAAAGGTCGAAAAGGTCGAGAAGGTGGAAAAAGCCGAGAAAGTGGAACGCCCAGAGCGTAGGGAGCGCAGAGATTGAACGTGTACAGAAGGGGCGTGAGCGCCCTGTGTCTCACATTGGGTTTTTCGGGCCTCGCGGG